>NZ_JACXWY010000002.1:0-540062 GCF_014764685.1 Allobosea spartocytisi | reverse complement strand
CCTCGTGCCTAGCCGCCCCGGCCCATGCCGACAACCCCCGCTGCCGAACGGCACGCATGCCGTTCGTGCCAGGCCGGAAACCGTTGCTGGGCGGCTCCTGAAGGACCGACCACCCAGGCAGGTTCCTGCCAAGCGGTTCTTGCCAAGCGGTTCTTGCCAGGCAGGTTCCGGGAAACACCTGCCGGACGCTTCAGCCTTCCGCCGGAAACGGCCAGAACACGCGCAGGCGATGACCGTCGGGATCGGACGCCGTGAAGGTGCGGCCGAAGTCGAGATCGGTCGGCTCCTGCAGGATCGCGATGCCACGCCCACGCCACGCCGCGCAGGTCGCATCGACGGCCGCGGCAGACGCCGCCATCATCGCGACCTCGGCCGCTCCGCCCTGCGCGGTCGCGGCAGGCTCGACCGTATGGCGCGACCAGAGCCCGAGCCGGATGCCCGAGGGCAGCGCGAACATCGCGAAGGTCGGCGACAGTTCCTTCGGCTCCTGACCGATCAGATCGGCATAGAAGCGCGCACTCGCTGCCGGGCTCTCGACATGCAGCAGGATGAAATGAGCATCGAACATGATTGGCCTCCAGGGCTCGTCTTCGGCGGTTTCGACGATGCAGACCGTAGAATCAGATGCTGCCAATTTCCGGCAGTGTCCGTCACTGCGGCGACGGAATGCCCTCCTTCTCGCGCCAGGCCTTGAGCAGCACTGCGCGCCGCTGCGGATAGCGCGCATCCAGCGGCTCGAACCGGTCGATACGATCGACCCGGAAATGGCGAAAATCCTGCCGCAGTTCGCACCAGGCGACGAGGACGCGGACATGATCGAAGAAGGACAGCGCCAGCGGCCAGACGATGCGCTCGCTCGCCCGCCCCTGCCCGTCGCCGTAGGCCATGCGAGCCCGGCGCTCGGCGCGGATCGTGCGCCGCAGGGCGGCGAGATCGATGCCCTCTCCGGCGGCGATCGCCCGCCCCGGCCCGAGGATCAGCACCGCATCCTCGACGCGGCGCGTCAGGTCAGGTGGCAGCACGGCGACGATCTTCGCCATGGCATCGCGCGCCGCGAGCGCGAGCGGGCCGTCGGCGCGGTCCGCGACCCAGCGCGAGCCAAGCAGCAGCGCCTCGATCTCGTCCTCGCCGAACATCAGCGGCGGCAGCATGAAGCCCGGTTTCAGCACATAGCCGAGGCCGGGCTCGCCCTCGATCGGGGCGCCCTGCCCCTGCAGCGTGACGATATCGCGATAGAGCGTGCGAATGCTGACGCCGAGTTCATCGGCGAGCCGGCGACCGGAGACCGGACGCCGGTGGCGGCGCAGGAGCTGGATGAGATCGAGCAGGCGCTGGGCGCGCGACACCGACGCGGCTCAGCCCGGCAGGTCGCTCACCCTGATCCGGGTGACGTCGTTCTCGGCCATCTCGGCCCAGGCCTTCTCCAGCGAGCCTTCGAGATCGATGGCGCGGCAGGCATCCTCGACGACATAGGTCTCGAAGCCGGCGGCGGACGCATCCTGCGCCGTCCAGCTCACGCAGAAATCGGTGGCGAGCCCGACGATGACGGCGCGCAGGATGCCGCGCTCCCTGAGATAGCCGGTGAGGCCGGTCGGGGTCTTGCGGTCGGCCTCGACGAAGCCGGAATAGCTGTCGACCTCGCGGCGATAGCCCTTGCGGATGATCGCCTGTGCGCTGGAAACGTCGAGATCGGCGCGGAACTCCGCCCCCTTCGAGCCCTGGATGCAGTGATCCGGCCAGAGCACCTGCCGGCCGTAAGGCATCTCGACCGTCTCGAACGGCTTCTTGCCGGGATGGCTGGAGGCGAAGGACGAATGCCCGGCCGGGTGCCAGTCCTGCGTCAGCACGATGTTCGAGAAGCGCTTCGCCAGCGCGTTGATGACCGGGACGACCTCGTCGCCTCTGGGAACGGCAAGGTTGCCGCCGGGGCAGAAATCGTTCTGGACATCGACGACGATGAGAACGGCGCGCTCGTCGATCACGGGTGTCTCCTGTGCCCGGGCGCCACGCGGCGCACCGGCAACGGTCAGCACCGTCGCCCCCGCGATCAGCATGCGCCTGTCGATCTCGAACGGTCCAGCCATGGCCGCCCTCCTTGCGGTCTACAGCGTGCTTCAACCCCATGCCGCGGGCAAGTGCCGGCAAGGCGGGAAACAGGCCGGCCGGCAGGTCTCAACGCAGTTCGACGCTCACAACACCGGGAGCGGCGCGCACCGCATTGGCGACCTGCTGGGTGACCGGGTATTTGCCCGGCAGCTCGATCTCGACCTCCTGCGCACCATCGTCGAGAATCATGACGATCGATACCTTGCCGTCGGAGCGCGAAGCCTCGCCGCGCGGCCGGATGCGCTCGGCGATGGAGGGCACGGCCTTGTCGTCGCGCAGATAGATCAGGAGGTCCTGCTTCTGGCGCGAGGCGAGATCGTCGAGCACCTCAACATCCTCGATGCGCGGACGCACCTCCTCGCCGTCGAGCACGGCGGAAAGCCGCAGCACCAGCGCCCTGCCCGGCTCCAGCAAATCGCGGTAGCGCATCAGCCCTTCCGAGAACAGGACCGCCTCGAACTGGCCGCTCGGATCCGACAGATTGACGATGCCCATCTTGTTGCCGGATTTGGTGCGCCGCTCCGACTTGTCGATGACGGAGACCGCGACCTTGCCGACGCCGGTGCCGTTGGCGCGCACGGTCTGGGCGAAATCGGCATAACGCTGCACGCGCAGGCGCTTCAGCACATGCTCGTAATCGTCGAGCGGATGGCCCGAGAGGAAGAAGCCGACCGCCTCGTGCTCGCGCTTGAGCTTCTCGGCCGGAGCCCAGGGCTCGACCTGCGGGATGCGGAAGGCTTCCTGGACGACGCCGCCGCTCAACAGGTCGAACTGGCCGGCGGCCGCCTCGTCGCGGGTGCGGTTGGAGAGCGCCAGCATGCCATCGATGGCGGCCATGGCGCGGGCCCTGTCCTCCTGCAGCTCGTCGAGCGCGCCGGCGGCGATGAGCGCTTCCAGCGTGCGGCGGTTGACCAGCCTGGTGTCGATGCGGCGCGCGAGATCGGCGAGATCGCGGAAGGGACCGCCGGACTGGCGCGCCGCGACCAGCGCCTCGACCGCCGCCCGGCCGACGCCCTTGATGGCGCCGAGCGCGTAGAAGATCTTGCCCTCGGCGACGTCGAACTCGACGCCGGAATGGTTGATCGCCGGCCGCTCGACCTTGATACCGAGCCGCTCGGCATCGCGGCGGAATTCCGAGAGCTTGTCGGTGTTGCCCATGTCGAGCGTCATCGACGCGGCGAGGAACTCTACGGGAAAGTTCGCCTTGAGATAGGCGGTCTGGAAGGCGACGACCGCATAGGCGGCCGCATGGCTCTTGTTGAAGCCGTAGTCGGCGAACTTCGCCAGGAGGTCGAAGATCTCGGAGGCGATGTCCTTCTTGATGCCGCCCTCGATGGCGCCCTTCACGAAACGGTCGCGCTGAGCGTCCATCTCCGCCTTGATCTTCTTGCCCATGGCGCGGCGCAGCAGGTCGGCTTCACCGAGCGAATAACCCGACAGAGCCTGCGCGACCTGCATCACCTGTTCCTGGTAGACGATGATGCCGTGCGTCTCGCGCAGATAGGGCTCCATGCCGGGGTGGAGATAGGTCGGATCCTCCAGCCCGAGCTTGCGGCGGCAATAGGTCGGGATGTTGTCCATCGGGCCGGGACGGTAGAGCGCCACCAGCGCGATCAGATCCTCGATCCGGTCGGCCTTCATCTCGACCAGTGCCTTGCGCATGCCGACCGATTCCACCTGGAACACGCCGACCGTCTCGCCGCGCGCCAGCATGGCGTAGGTCGGCGGGTCGTCGAAGGGCAATTGGGCGAGGTCGATCTGGATGTCGCGCTGGGCGATGAGCTTCACCGCCGTGGTCAGCGTGGTCAGCGTCTTCAGGCCGAGGAAGTCGAACTTCACCAGCCCGGCCTGCTCGACCCATTTCATGTTGAACTGGGTGACGCGCATGCCGGTGCGCGGATCGACCGAGAGCGCAACGAGCTGCTCGAGCGGTCGGTCGCCGATCACCACGCCTGCAGCGTGAGTCGAAGCATGGCGGTGAAGCCCTTCCAGCTTCTGGCCAATTTCGAGCAGCCGCGCGACGATCGGCTCCTCTTCGGCCGCCTGCTGCAGTTTGGGCTCGCCCTCGATCGCGTCCTTCAGCGAGATCGGCTTGGCCGGGTTCTGCGGCACCAGCTTGGTCAGCTTGTCGACCTGGCCATAAGGCATTTCCAGCACGCGGCCGACGTCGCGCAGCACGCCGCGCGCCAAGAGCGTGCCGAAGGTGATGATCTGGGCGACGCGCTCCTGCCCGTAATGATGCTTGACGTAGTCGATCACCTCTTCACGCCGGTTCTGGCAGAAGTCGATGTCGAAGTCCGGCATCGAGACGCGATCCGGGTTGAGGAAGCGCTCGAACAGCAGGCCGAAGCGCAGCGGATCGACGTCGGTGATGGTCAGCGCATAGGCGACGAGCGAGCCAGCGCCCGAGCCGCGGCCCGGGCCAACCGGGATATCCTGGGCCTTGGCCCATTTGATGAAGTCCGAGACGATCAGGAAGTAACCCGGGAACTTCATCCGAGTGATGATCGAGAGCTCGAAATCGAGCCGCTTCTCGTAATCCTCGACGGAGAAGCCTTCGGCCGGGCCATGTTTGGCGAGCCGCGCGGCAAGACCGGCGCGCGCCTGTTCCTGCAATTCCTCGGCCTCGTCGCGGCCCTCCTCGCCGAAGCGCGGCAGGATCGGCTTGCGCGTGGTCACGCGCCAGTGGCAGCGCATCGCGATCTCGACCGTGCTCGCCAGCGCCTCGGGCAGGTCGGCGAAGCGCCGCTTCATCTCGGCGCGCGAGGCGAAATAGTGCTCGGGCGTGACGCGGCGGCGCGTGCCATCCGAGACGAGGCGCCCTTCGGCCACGGCCAGCAGCGCGTCATGGGCGTCGAAATCGGCGGGCTTGGCGTAGAAGGGCTCGTTGGTCGCGACGATCGGCAGATCGGCATCATAGGCGAGGCGCAGGAGATGCGCCTCCAGCGCCGCCTCGTTCTCGCCGCCATGGCGCTGGATCTCGACATAGAGCCGGTCGCCATAGATTTGAGCGAGCGTGGCGAGCCGCGCCGCCGCCACGGGAATCTGGCCATTGCGCAGCGCCGCATCGACCGGCCCTTCGCTGCCGCCCGTCAGCGCGATCAGCCCGTCATGATAGGCCGCAAGGCGCTCGATCGTGGTCACCGGCTGGCCGGCGCCGCCGGTCGCCAGCGCGGCCTCGCTGACGAGCTTCATCAGATTGCCGTAACCCGCCTCGTCCATGGCGAGCAGGACGATATGCGGCAGGCGCTGCGGCTGCACCGGCCTGCGGCCGCCCTCGCCCTCATCGGCGAAATCGACCGAGAGCTGCACGCCGACGATCGGCTGCAAGCCGGAGCCGGAGAGCTTCTCGGAGAATTCCAGCGCGCCGAAGAGATTGTCAGTGTCCGTCAGCGCCAGCGCCGGCTGGCCGTCGGCGGCGGCCATCTTGGCGAGCGTCGTGACCGTCATCGCGCCTTCGAGCAAGGAATAGCTCGAATGGACATGGAGATGGACGAAGCCGATGTCCGACAGGATGCGTGTCTCGCCTGCGTCCCGTCCCATGTCCCTCTCCCGCCGCCGCGCCGCGACTCGCTCACCCGTGCCTTTTCTTATGGAACTCCCCAGGGGCCCCGTCGATAGTCTCTTCGGGCCGGCTGTGGATGGGGCCGTTCCCGCCCCCTCCTGCCATGATCAGACCTGCGGCCCTGAGAGAAGAGCGGCCCAGAGCCAGATCATGCCGAGGAAGACCGCAAGCGAGGCGATCTCGGCCAGGCCGGCGGCGAATTTACGCGCTGCAGTCATAGCGAACCTCCGTTGTTCTCGATAGGTTCATGTTAGTTCATCTTTTGTTCTCGTCAATTGCCGAGGCGAAAGGGACCGGCCCAGCCTTCTTGAAGAGTCAACGATTGCTTAACAGTTGACGCTTGTGGCGCCTCGCCTGGCGTAAAACCGCGTCATGCTCGGGCTCGACCCGAGCATCTCTGGCAAAATGAACTGCGGAACCACCCCGTCATCCCGGACAAGCGGCGAAGCCGCGTAGATCCGGGATCCATCGTAGAGCGGAGCGCCCTATCATGGATCCCGGCGCTCCGCTTCGCTGCGGCCGGAATGACGGGGTGGTTCCGCAGTTCATCAGGCAGGAGAGCCCCGGGTCGCCGCTCCGCGGCGCCCGGGAATGGCGGCAGACTCTCAAGCCAGAGGCACGACCAGCCCTTCGCGGATGGTGACCTGGCGGTCCATCTTGCGGGCGAGATCGAGGTTGTGCGTCGCGATCAGCGCCGCGAGCCCGGAGGCGCGGGCGAGCGCGATCAGCGTGCCGAAGACATGCTGCGCGGTTTGCGGATCGAGATTGCCGGTCGGCTCGTCCGCCAGCAGCAGACGCGGACCGTTGGCGACAGCGCGGCCGATGGCGACGCGCTGCTGCTCGCCGCCCGAGAGCTCGCCCGGCAGATGGTCGAGCCGCTGGCCGAGACCAAGGAAGCTCAGGAGCTCCGCCGCCCGTTCCTCCGCGACATCCCGGTCCAGCCCGCGGATGCGCTGCGGCAGCACGACGTTCTCCAGCGCCGTGAATTCCGGCAGCAGATGGTGGAACTGATAGACGAAGCCGATCTCGGTGCGGCGCAGCCGCGTGCGGCCCTTGTCGTCGAGCTTGGTGGTGGCCAGCCCGCCGACGAAGACCTCGCCGCCATCCGGCTTCTCCAGCAGGCCGGCGACATGCAGCAGGGTCGACTTGCCGGTGCCGCTCGGCGCCACCAGCGCGACGACCTCGCCCGGCCAGAGCGCGAAATCGGCCTTGCGCAGCACTTCGAGCGGCGCATCCGCCTGCGGATAGAAACGCTCGACCTGCGACAGGAAGAGCGCGGGCGTTTCCTGCGCCATCAGCCCATCCTCAGCGCTTTGACGGGGTCGAGCCGCGCCGCCTTCCAGGCCGGATAGAGCGTCGCCAGCAGCGACAGCGTCAGCGCCATCAGGACGACGTTCACGACATCACGCCAATCGAGGACCGAAGGGATGTCGCTGAGGAAGCGCACCGTCGGGTCCCAGAGATTGGCGCCGGTGATCCAGTTCAGCGCGGCCATGATCGACTTGATGTAGTGGGAGAAGAGAACGCCGAGAATCAGCCCGGCAAGCGTGCCGACGACGCCGATGGCCGCGCCGGTGATCAGGAAGACGCGCAGAACCGTGCCGGCCGTCGCGCCCATGGTGCGCATGATCGCGATGTCCTCGGTCTTGTCCTTCACCAGCATGATCAGGCCGGAGACGATGTTGAGCGCCGCCACCAGCACGATCAGCGTCAGGATGATGAACATGACGTTGCGCTCGACTTCCAGCGCATTGAAGAAGCTGCGGTTCCGCTGCCGCCAATCGGAGAGGACGAGCGGGCGCGGCGCATCCGCTTCGATGGCGTCGCGGACCTTCTGCGTGTTGTCGGGATTGTCGACGAAGATCTCGATGACGTTCACATCGCCGTCGCGGTTGAAATAGGCCTGGGACTCGGCGAGCGGCATGTAGACGAAGGTGCCGTCGAACTCGGTCATGCCGATCGAGAAGATCGCCTTGACCGGGTAGGCCTTGATGCGCGGCGCCGTGCCGAACGGCGTCGAGGCGCCCTGCGGCGTCACCAGCGTGATCGTGTCCCCGACCTGGACGCCGAGCGCATTGGCGAGGCGGATGCCGATGGCGACGCCGGGTGGAGCGGCATCGAAGCCATCGAGCGTGCCGGACTTGATGTTGCCGCCGATGAAGGGGATCGCCTTGATGTCGGCCTCGCGCACGCCGCGCACGAGCACGCCGTTATTGCCGGTCTGGGAGGATGCCAGGGCCTGGCCCTCGACCAGCGGGATGGCGAGCTGGATGCCGGTGATCTTGCGCAGCCGCTCGGCCACGCTGTCGTAATCGTCGAGGGGCCGGTCGATCGGGGTTGCGAAGATATGGCCGTTCACGCCAACGATTTTCTCGAGCAGCTCCTTGCGGAAGCCGTTCATCACCGACATCACGATGATCAGCGTCGCGACGCCGAGCATGATGCCGAGAAAGGAGAAGCCGGCGATGACCGAGACGAAGCCCTCGCGCCGGCGCGTCCGGAGATAGCGCCCGGCGAGCAGCCATTCGAAGCCGGCAAAAGGCTTCGTGCCGGTCGGGATGTCCGAACTTTCGGCGACGGCGCTCATGCCCAATATCCCGCTGCCCGATATCCCGTCACGCCGCCTTGCCCTTGAAGCGATCGAGAGCGGCCTCCAGCGAGACGAGCTCGCGCTCGCCGCCGGCACGGCGCTTGATCTCGACCTTGCCCTCGGCCAGCCCCTTGGGGCCGACGATGATCTGCCAGGGCACGCCGATCAGGTCGGCGGTGGCGAATTTGGCGCCCGGCCGGTCGTCGGTGTCGTCGAGCAGCGCGTCGTAACCCTTGGCGAGCAGGTCCTTGTAGAGGCGTTCGGCTGCGCCGTCGGTTGCGGCGTCGCCAGCCTTGAGGTTGATGACGGCGATGTCGAAGGGTGCGATCTCCTCGGGCCAGACGATGCCGGCATCGTCATGTCCGGCCTCGATCAGCGCCGCGACGAGGCGGCTCGGGCCGATGCCGTAGGAGCCGCCATGCAGCAGCACGGGCTGGCCGTCCGGCCCGGCCACGCTCGCGCCCATGGGCTCGGAATATTTGGTGCCGAAATAGAAGATGTGACCGACCTCGATGCCGCGCGCCGAGACGCGCTTCTCCTCGGGAATCGCTTCGAAAGCGGCCTTGTCGTGCATCTCCTCCGTGGCGGCATAAAGGCTCGTCCACTTGTCGACGACGCCCTGCAGGCCCGGAACGCTGTCGAAGTCGGTGTCGGCCGCCGGCGTCTGGAAGTTCATATAGTCGCTGTGGCAGAACACCTCGCTCTCGCCCGTCGAAGCCAGAACGATGAACTCGTGAGACAGGTCGCCGCCGATCGGGCCGGTATCGGCGCGCATCGGGATCGCCTTCAGGCCGAGCCGCGCGAAGGTGCGCAGATAGGCGGTGAACATGCGGTTATAGGCGTGGCGGGCCGTGTCCTTGTCGAGGTCGAAGGAATAGGCGTCCTTCATCAGGAATTCGCGGCCGCGCATCACGCCGAAGCGCGGGCGCACCTCGTCGCGGAACTTCCACTGGATGTGGTAGAGATTGAGCGGCAGGTCCTTGTAGGACTTGACGTAGGCCCGGACGATCTCGGTGACCATCTCCTCATTGGTCGGGCCGTAGAGCATGTCGCGATCATGCCGGTCCTTGATGCGCAGCATCTCCTTGCCATAGGCGTCGTAGCGCCCGCTCTCGCGCCAGAGATCGGCCGATTGGATGGTCGGCATCAGGATCTCGACGGCGCCCGAGCGGTTCTGCTCCTCGCGCACGACCTTGCAGATCTTGTCGAGCACGCGCAGGCCCAGCGGCAGCCAGGCATAGATGCCGGCCGATTCCTGGCGGATCATGCCAGCGCGCAGCATCAGCCGGTGCGAGACGATCTCCGCTTCCTTGGGCGTGTCGCGCAGAATGGGCAGGAAATAGCGGGAAAGACGCATCGGAAAACCTGTCGGAGGGCGTCGCGCAGGGCCCTGCGCGACGAGTCGCTTCACCTGAGAGACACCATCGCTCTCGGCAAAATGCAAACCAAAATCGGCAGAAAGCGGCGGAAGATGGCGAAGTTATGTGTCTTGCGCCCTGCCCCGTCGGCCGAGCTGGAACCGGATCCGTCATTCCGGGCCATGATCCGGAATGACGGCCGTTTATGCTTCAGCCTTTGGCGAAGCGCGCCTTCAGCGCCGCCAGCACCGGCGGCGGCACGAAAGCCGAAACATCGCCGCCCATCGCCGCGATCTGCCGGACCAGCGTCGCGGTGATGTGGCGCACGCCGGGCGAGGCCGGCAGGAAGACCGTCTGCACATCGGGCGCCATCGTGCCGTTCATGCCGGCCATCTGCATCTCGTAATCGAGATCAGTGCCGTCGCGCAGGCCGCGGATGATGAGCGTGGCGCCCGCGCGACGGGCCGCGTCGACGGCGAGATCGTCGAAGGTCACGACGTCGAGCACGGCCCCCTTCGCCGCCAGCAGCGGGGATGCGACTGCGCGCACCAGATCGGCGCGCTGCTCGACGGGGAGAAGCGGCGCCTTGCCGGGGTGAACGCCGATCGCGACGACCAGCCTGTCGCAAAGCCCTGCCGCGGCAGCGATGACGTCGGCATGGCCGTTGGTCACGGGGTCGAAGGAGCCGGTGTAGAAAGCGGTGCGCGTCATGATCCAGCGTTAGCGGCTGGCATCGCCGGCGACAAGCACCGCCGGCTGCAAAGCCGCGCGCCGCCGCATCGGTTGCCGCAACAGGATCAGGAGAACGGAACGATCGCCGTAAGCGCCGCAACGCTGCCGAGGATGATCGCGACGCAGATCATCAGGGGCGCCAGGAAGGAAACAGGGCGGGACGCGACTTGGAACGGGTAGGCATGCATCGAAGACAGCCTCGCGAATCGAAGAATTACTGCATTTCCGTTGGGTGAAGGCGCCAGCGGGCCGCGCCGCGGCAGGATCGTGACGAAATCGTGACGTTTGCCCCGTTTCGCGCTTTCGATTGGCTTTTCCGGCCGACCGCCCTACATCGCCGGAATGCTGACGATCAACGACATCACCTATCGCCTCGGCGAGCGCCTGCTGCTCGACCACACCGGCGCCGCAATTCCCGATGGCGCGCGCGTCGGCTTCGTCGGCCGCAACGGCACCGGCAAGACGACGCTGTTCAAGATCATCACCGGTGATCTCGGTACCGAAAGCGGCAATATCAGCCTGCCGAAGGGACGGCGCATCGGCGGCGTTGCGCAGGAAGCGCCGGGCGGGCCGGAATCGCTGATCGAGGTGGTGCTCGCCGCCGACATCGAGCGCACCGCCCTGATGAAGGAGAGCGAGACCGCGACCGATCCGCATCGCATCGCCGAGATCGAGACGCGGCTCGCCGATATCGGCGCCCATTCCGCGCCGGCCCGCGCCGCGATGGTGCTGCATGGGCTCGGCTTCAACGAGGAGGCGCAGCAGCGGCCCTGCTCCGATTTCTCGGGTGGCTGGCGCATGCGCGTCGCGCTCGCGGCCGTGCTGTTCTCCGAGCCCGACCTGCTGCTGCTCGACGAGCCGACCAACTATCTCGACCTCGAAGGCACGCTCTGGCTCTACGACTATCTTGAGCGCTATCCGCATACCGTGATCGTCATCAGCCATGATCGCGAACTGCTGGACACCTCGGTCGACCACATCATGCATCTCGACCAGGGCAAGCTCACGCTCTATCGCGGCGGCTATTCCTCCTTCGAGAAGCAGCGGGCCGAGAAGCAGATGCAGCTCGCCCGCGCCAAGGAGAAGCAGGACGCCGAACGCAAGCATCTCCAGGCCTTCGTCGACCGCTTCAAGGCCAAGGCTTCGAAGGCGCGGCAGGCCCAGTCGCGCGTCAAGCGGCTGGAGAAGATGGAGTCGATTGCGGCAATCGTCGACCGCGACGTCCAGCCCTTCGCCTTCCCGGGCCCCGAGAAGCCGCTCTCGCCGCCGATGATCGTGCTGGAGGATGCGAGCGCCGGCTATGGCGAGCGCAAGGTGTTGTCGCGGCTGAACCTGTCGCTGGCGCCCGACGACCGCATCGCGCTGCTGGGCTCGAACGGCAACGGCAAGTCGACCTTCTGCAAGCTGATCGGCGGGCGGCTCGACGCCATGTCCGGCGAGATGAAGAAGTCGAGCAAGCTGGAGACCGCCTATTTCGCCCAGCACCAGCTCGACGAATTGCGGATCGAGGATACGCCGGTCGGCCATCTGCGCGATCTGATGCCGGATGCGCCTGAGGCAAAGGTCCGCTCCAAGGCGGCGCAGATCGGCTTCCCCGCGTCCAAGGCGGATACGCCGGTGAAGCTGCTCTCCGGCGGCGAGAAGGCACGGTTGATGCTCGGGCTCGCGACCTTCCACGGGCCGCATCTGCTGATCCTCGACGAGCCGACCAACCATCTCGACATCGACAGCCGCACGGCGCTGGTCAATGCGATCAACGACTATCCCGGCGCCGTCATGCTCGTCAGCCACGACCGCTTCCTGATCGAGGCCTGCGCCGACAGGCTCTGGCTGGTCGCGGGCGGGACTGTGAAGAATTTCGACGGCGACATGGACGACTACCGCACCTATGTGCTCGGCGCAGCCAAGGCCGAAAGGCGCGGCAAGCCGGCGCCGGAGGCCACTGCGAAGCCGAAAGCGGACGAGCGCAAGGAAGCGGCGACGAAGCGCGTGGCGCAAGGGCCGCTCCGGCAGAAGCTCAACCTCGCCGAGGCACGCATCGCCAAGCTGACGGGCCTCATCGAGAAGGTCGATGCCGCGCTCGCCAACGGCGCCTTTTCGCGCGAGCCCGACAAGGCGCTGCAGCTCTCCCGCCAGCGGGCCGAGCTGGCGGAAGCGCTCGCGGCGGCGGAGGAGGAATGGCTGGTGCTGGGCGAGGAGTTGGAGAGCGCCTGAAGCACGCGCTCCCACATAGCTCGGCAAAGCGCGAACGCTCGCTTCGGGCCGAACGAACATCGGTCGCGCCAGGAACGCATATATCCGGCAAGCGGCGCATGCCGTGCGCCCTTTCGCGGCGGCGTTTGCCTCTCTGAAACGACTATCGGGGCATGCTCGACGGGTTGCCCGGAGATCCGATGTGGAAACGTCCCTTTATCTACCCGTCAAACGCTTCCTCGAGGGCCTCGGCTATAGCGTCAAGGGCGAAATCGGGCATTGCGATCTCGTCGGGCTGCGGGATGACGATCCGGCCGTGGTGGTCATCGGCGAGCTCAAGCTGACGTTCAATCTGGAGCTCGTCCTGCAGGGCGTGGACAGAATGAGCCTCGGCGACGAGATCTGGCTGGCCGCCCAGCTTTCCGCCAAGGGCAAGGGCCGCGAAAGCGATCCGCGATATCGCAATCTCTGCCGGCGCCTCGGTTTTGGACTGCTGGGCGTCTCCTCATCCGGCCGCGTCGACGTCCTGGTGTCTCCCACCGCGCCGACGCCCCGGAAGGATCCGCGCCGGCGCTCGAGATTGGTCGAGGAGCATAAACGACGCCAGGGCGACCCCGCCGCCGGCGGAGGCACGCGCAAGCCGATCATGACGGCCTATCGCCAGCAGGCGCTCGCCTGCGCGGCAGCGATGACATCGGCGCCGCAACGGCCGCGCGATCTCAAGCGATCCTTCCCCGATGCCCAGAAGATCCTGCGCCGGAATGTCTATGGCTGGTTCGAGCGCTCCGAGCGCGGCGTCTACGCGCTGACCGAGACAGGCCGCAGCGCGTTGGCGACATGGCTGCCGGAGCCTCCTGCGGGCCAGGATGGCAGCGGAGTGGCTGCCTGAGGTCCGGGCATCCGCCATCGACGGCGCCGCAGCGAGCATCAAATGCCCGCTGCCCGCACCGGCAGTGCTAAAAACCGGGGGTTGACGCTGGCGCCTAGGCCGGCAGGACGACCACCTTCGTCTTGACCGGCGTGCGATTGTACAGGTGGATCATGTCCTGGCTGAGCAGGCCGACACAGCCGCTCGTGACCCCCGAGCCGATCGACTCGGGATCGCTCGACGCATAGATCGTGTAGAGCGTGTAGACGCCGTTCTGATAGAGATGGAGCGTGCGGGCGCCGAGTGGGTTGTCGAGGCCACCCGGCATGCCGCGGGCGTATTTGGCGGCCTCGGGCTGGCGCTTGATCATTTCCTTGGGCGGTGTCCAGGTCGCCCATTCGGACTTGCGCCCGACATAGGCGTCGCCGTTCCAGCGGAACCCGTCGCGGCCGACATTGGCGCCGTAGCGTGTGGCGGCCCCGTCTTCCTCGATGCGGTAAACGTAGTAATTGCCGGGATCGACGATGATCGTGCCGGGCGCTTCCTTGGTTTCGTAGCGCACGGTCTTGCGGAAATATTTCGGATCGACCTTGGTGACGTCGACCGCCGGGATCGGGAATTTCTCCTCAGGCACGGGCCCGTAGACCTTCTCCGCCTCGGCGAGGCTCATGCCGTCGGAGATCGCGCAACCGCCCAGCGTCAGCGCGCCGAGCCCCATGGCGGAGCCGGCCAGAAACGACCGGCGGTTGAGAAGCCCCGCGCGACGCTCCAGCAGAGCAATCTCGTCCATCTTGCCGGAATCGGCATTCCTACCGTCCATGATCATCTCTGGTCGCTTCCCATGTCCTGCTGCCCGACGAGAACATACGCCGGTCTAGATCCGCTGAACGCCTTGTTGAATTGAGAGTGCCGTCACCGGGCTCGACTGGCAAGCCCGGGGATGACGGCCGAGCAGACGCCGCTCAGCCCTCCCCGCCCGGCTTCACGATTCGGCCCAACCTGTTGTCGGTGAACAGATAAAGCTCGCGGCCACCAGGCTCGGCATAGAGCACCTGCACCTCGCGCTGGCCCTTGCCGCTCTCGCCGATCAGCACGTCGGTCGGGGCCTTGCCCTTGAGCTTGACCAGCTCGCATTCGGTGATGCCGGGCGCGATCTCCTTGGGCAGCGGCCGTGTCGAGGGGTCGAGCGAGACGCCGACGCTGCACTCGCCTTCCGGCGTCAGCACCGGCTCGCGCGTCGAGATGCCGGCGCTGCCGGTGGTCGTCGTCGTGGTGGTGACGCCACCTTTCGTCTCCGACTGGAAGGCGAAGCCGCCCATGTCGACCGAGCAGCCGCCGAGCGCCGCGGCGCAGAGGAACAGGACAGGCAGTCTCACGCTTTCTTCTCCCAGCGGCCGGCCTCGTCCTGCTGCCAGTAGCTGGCGGCATGTCCGGAAGCCCTCGCCTTCTTCCAATCCTCGCGAGCGGCACTAAGCGCCTCGGGATCGTCACCATCGAATATCAGAACGACGCGCTCGTAGTCCTGCATTGCGTCCGGAATGCGAACGCCATCCGCGCAGATTCTCACCTGCGCGGCATTGGGGTTATGCGCCTGCATCGTCACCACGATCGGGTTCTTGGCCGCGTCGGCTTCCATCGCCGTGACATGCGGCAGGAAGCTCTCATCGGCATAGGTCCAGAGATGGTCGTCGACGACGCTCATCCGCTCCTGGCTGGAGACCTCCACCACGACCTTCTGACCACGCGCCAGCGCCCGGTCGAGGATGGTCGGCAGGACCTGCTCGAGCGGGCGCGACTGCAGATGGAAGAACAGGATCTCAGCCATAAAAACCCCTGCGACCCAAAACTTTACCGCTACTTCCTGAGAAAGCGAATCACCCTTCGTAATGGTCCTTTACCAGCCGGTCGAGCAGGCGCACGCCCCAGCCCGGTCCCCAGGAACGGTTGATCTCGCTGTCCTTGGCCGCCATGCCCGTGCCGGCGATGTCGAGATGAGCCCAGGGCGTGTCGTTGACGTGGCGCTGCAGGAACTGCGCTGCGGTGATCGAGCCGGCATAGCGGCCGGACGAGTTCTTCATGTCGGCGAATTTCGAATCGATCATCTTGTCGTAGGCCTTGCCGAGCGGCATGCGCCAGACCGTCTCGCCCGTCGCGAGGCCGGCCGCCGTCAGGCGCTGCGCCAGCTCGTCGCTATTGGTGAAGAGGCCGGCATTCTCCTGCGCCAGCGCGACCAGGATCGCCCCCGTCAGCGTCGCCAGGTTGATCATGAAGCGCGGCTTGAAGCGCCCTTGCGCGTACCAGAGCACATCGGCCAGGACGAGCCGGCCCTCGGCGTCGGTGTTGATAATCTCGATGGTCTGGCCGGAGAGCGAGGTCACGATGTCGCCGGGGCGCTGGGCATTGCCATCCGGCATGTTCTCGACGAGGCCGATGACGCCGATGGCGTTGACCTTCGCCTTGCGGGCCGCGAGCGCATGCATGAGGCCGACGACGCAGGCCGCGCCCGCCATGTCGCCCTTCATGTCCTCCATGCCGGCGCCGGGCTTCAGCGAGATTCCGCCGGTGTCGAAGGTGACGCCCTTGCCGATGAAGGCGACCGGCTGCTCGTCCTTGCCGGCGCCGTTCCAGCGCATGACGACGACGCGGCTCTCGCGGCGCGAGCCCTGACCGACGCCGAGCAGTGCCCGCATGCCGATCTTCTTCAGATCCTTCTCGTCGAGAATCTCGACCTCGACGCCGAGCTTTTCGAGCTTCTTCGCACGATCGGCGAACTCCTCCGGATAAAGGACGTTCGGCGGCTCGTTGACGAGATCGCGCGCCAGAACGACACCGGTAGCGATGGCATCCGCCGCTTTCAGGGCCTTCTTCGCGGCCGCGGGATCGGCCACCCGGAGCGTGACCGCGATGGAGCCGGTCTCGTCCTTGTCCTTGCTCTTCGTCTTGTAGCGGTCGAAGACATAGCTCCGCAGCCTGAGGCCCAGCGCCAGATCGGCGGCCTGGTTCGCCTCCACCATGCCCTCCGGCAGAGCGAGGACGATCTCCGCGCTACGACCGGCGGCAAGCCGGCCTGCGATCACTCCGCCGAGCTTCACGAAATCGAGTTCGCCGCGATCGGCGGCGGATCCGGTGCCGATCGCGATCAGCCGCTCATAGGCGGCGCCTTCGGGCGCAGGCAGCGTCAGCCCGGCATAGGCCTTGCCCTTGAAGCGCTCGGCGGCAGCCGCACGCGCGAGCAAAGCCTGCGCGCCCGGCCCCGCAGCCTCCTGCGCCGCTCCCGAAAGGGTCAGCGCATCGGAAACGAGGACGACGAGATCGTGCCCCTCGACCGTATCCGGGGCTTTGATCTCGAGCTTCAGGCGCTGCGACATGATCCGCTCACAATCTTGCGAAAATAGCTTGGAAGAGACAGTTGGAGGACACGGCGCGGACGATTCCCGTTTGCGCCGCAAATCCGCCTATACCATAGGGTGAGTTCGACGAACCACCTCGGGGCCCTTAGGTTCCCCGCCTGCCGGAAAGCAACGCGTGTTCCTGAACCGCCTCGACCGATACATCCTCAAGACCGCGGCGGGCGCGGCAATCGTGCTGCTGCTCGGCCTCACCGGCGTGATCTGGGTGACACAGGCGCTGCGCGAGGTCGACCTCATCACCGGCAAGGGCCAGACGGTCCTGATCTTCCTGACCGTGACCCTGCTCTCGCTGCCGGCGCTGGTCGCGGGCATCGCGCCGGTCGCGCTGTTCATGTCGACACTCTACACGCTGAACAAGCTCAACGGCGATTCCGAGCTCATCGTCATGAATGCGGCCGGCATCGCGCCGCACCGCGTCACGCGCCCCTTCCTGGTCCTGACCGTGGCGACGGCCGTCGTCGTCGCCTGGATGACGGTGTCGGTGATGCCGGCAAGCTTCCGGATGCTGCGCGACCTCATCACCCTGATCCGGGCCGATTTCGTCACCAACGTCGTCAAGGAAGGCCAGTTCGTCTCGCTCGATTCCGGTGTGACCTTCCACTACCGCGAAAAGGTGGGCGACTCGCTGGTCGGCATCTTCATGCAGGACCGGCGCGACCCGACGCAGCCCTCGATCTACCTCGCCGAGCGCGGACGCACCGTCGAGGCGGAGGGCCAGAGTTTCCTGATGCTGGAAAAAGGCACGATCCAGCGCGAGGCCAAGAACACCAACACGACCTCGATCATCTCCTTCGAGCGCTACGCCCTCAATCTCTCGGCGCTGACCGGCGATCCGACCGGCGGGGCCGGCGAAGGCGACGGCGACAAGGTGGTCTACAAGCCGCGCGAGCGCTCGACCTGGGAGCTGATCAACCAGAACCCGAACGAGGCCTATTACAAGATCCAGGAAGGCCGGTTCCGGGCCGAGCTGCATAACCGCCTCTCGGCGCCGCTCTACCCCTTCGCCTTCATGCTGATCGCCTTCGCAGCCATCGGCGAGGCGCGCACCACGCGCCAGGGCCGGGCCCTGGCGATCCAGGCGGCGATCATGATCGTCGGCGCGACGCGCATCGCAGCCTATGCCGCCTGGACGGCGAGCGTGCGCTCGCCCGTCGCCGCCGCGATGCTCTATATCCTGCCTCTCCTCGCCATCATCCTGGCGGTAGCCCTCATCTATTACGGCGAGCGGCTGCGACCGGTCCTCGCCCGGATGACGGCCCCGCTGACATTGCCGCTGGTCAACCTGGCGGCCCGGTTCCGGCGCGCCTGATGCTGCTCTTCACAACCCTCGGCCGTTATCTGACGCTGCGCTTCACCCGCGCGATCATCAGCGTGTTCGGCACCTTCTTTTTCCTGATCGGTACGCTCGACTTCGTCGAGCTGATGCGCCGGGCCGGCGACTCGCCGATCGCCACCACGCCGCGCATCATCATGCTGGCGCTCTATCGCGTTCCGAGCGTCGCCGAGCAGATCTTCCCCTTCGCGGCCTTGTTCGGCGGCATGTTCGCGCTGCTGACGCTGAGCCGGAAGCTCGAACTGGTCGTCGCCCGTTCGGTCGGTGTCTCGGCCTGGCAGTTCCTGCAGCCGGCGACCGTGGTGGCGGGGGTGATCGGACTGATCTCGATCACGGTCTACAACCCGCTCGCCTCCGAGATGAAGCGCCGCGCCACCGCCCTCGAGACCCGGCTCTTCGTGCGCACGGGCGGACCGGCGGCCGCGAGCGTGCCGGAAATCTGGCTGCGGCAGAGCAGCGTCGACGGCCAGGCGATCATCCGTGCCGCCGGTGCCTTGCCGGACGAGGACGGGCTCTCGCAGGTCGCGATCTTCAACTTCAACCCGGACGGCTCCTTCAGGGACCGAATCGATGCCCGCCAGGCCATCCTGCGACCCGGGCATTGGCAACTCTCCGATGCGCGCGTGATCTCCGCCTCGGAAGAGCCACAGAATTACAAGAACTACGATCTCGCGACGACGCTGGAGCCGGATCAGATGCGCCAAAGTTTCACACCGCCCGCGGCGGTCGGCTTCTGGTCCATGCCGACGGCCATCGAGCGGACGAAGCGCGCCGGCCTCGACACGACGCCTTATGAGCTGCGATATCAATCGCTTATGGCGCGCCCGCTGCTGCTGATCGCCATGGTGCTGGTGGCAGCATCCGTTTCTTTAAGATTTTTCCGCTTTGGTGGTGTCACGAAACTGGTGATCGCTGGCGTCGCGGCGGGGTTCGTGCTCTATGTGGCGACACAACTGTCGGAGGAACTCGGATCGTCGGGAATCGTCAATCCGGTCGTCGCGGCGTGGCTGCCCGCAGCATTGGGGACGATGCTGGGCGCTCTCGCCCTCCTCCATCAGGAAGACGGGTAAATCTTACTGTGCCTATGGTTAATTTTGCGTTTCACGGATGGGTCAAGGCGTGACGAGCGTGGCACGATTTGCTGCGGCGACGGCGCTTGCCTCCAGCCTCGCCTTCCTGCTGGCCGGCCCGGGCTTCGCCCAGGGCAAGCCCTCGGCAGGCGGCAAGCCGGCGGCGGGAGCCGCAGCGCCTGCCAAGCCGCAGGACCGCATGGTCGTCGATGCGCGTGAACTCGTCTACGACAACGACAAGAAGACCGTCGCCGCCGTCGGCGACGTGCAGATCCTCTATCAGGGCCGCACGATCGAAGCCGACAAGGTCATCTACGACCAGGCGAACAAGCGCGTCACGGCGATCGGCAATGCACGCATCACCGAATCGAACGGTAGCGTCATCACCGGCGACCGCTTCAACCTAACCGACGATTTCCGTGACGGCTTCATCGATTCGCTCAGGGTGGTGAACCCCGACAAGACCCGCTTCTCGGCGCCCCGCGCCGAGCGGACGGACGGCGAGACCTTCGTCTTCGACAAGGGCATCTACACGGCCTGCGAGCCCTGTAAGGACAACCCGGAGCGGCCGCCGCTCTGGCAGGTCCGTGCGGCGCGCATCATCCACAAGAAGTCCGAGCAGACCATCTATTACGAGGATGCCCGCGTCGAATTCGCCGGCATCCCGATGGCCTATATCCCCTACATGTCGGGGCCGGATTCGACGGTGAAGCGCAAGACCGGCTTCCTGGCGCCGAAGTTCATCAACACCTCGTCGCTCGGCTTCGGCGTGGGGTTGCCCTATTTCCTCAATCTGGCGCCGAACTACGACCTCACGCTGACGCCGACCTTCCTCACGCGCCAGGGCGTGCTGGGACAGGTCGAGTGGCGCCACCGGCTGCTGAACGGCTCCTACACGATCCGCGCCTCCGGCATCTTCCAGCAGGACAAGGGGGCCTTCCTCGCCAGCCCGCTCGGTCCCGGCGACGACAGCTTCCGCGGCTCGGTCGAGACGACCGGCAAGTTCTACATCAACCCGCGCTGGACCGTCGGCTGGAACGCGGCCATGTCGACGGATCGCTGGTTCTACAAGAACTACCGCATCCTGAACGAGAGCTTCAGCAACACCACCTATCTGCAGGAATCGATCTCGACGGCCTATCTGAACGGCCAGAGCCCGACCGCCTGGTTCGACCTGCGCGGCTACTATTTCCAGCCGCTCAACTATCAGGACTGGCAGAAGCAGCAGCCCGTGGTGCTGCCGGTGCTGGACTATGACAAGCGCATCCACAAGCCGTCCTTCCTGGGCGGCGAGCTGGAGTTCAACGTCAACGTCACCAGCCTGACCCGCGATACGGCCGCCTTCACCCAGCTGCCCGTACAGAAGAACTATCTGATCACCGGATCGGGCTACTCGCTCTATGACGGCTGCGCGGTCTACGACAAGAACAACTGCCTCGTGCGCGGGCTGGCGGGCAACGTGTCCCGCGCGACCGCGCAGGTCTCGTGGCGGCGCAACATCATCGATCCGATCGGGCAGATCTGGACGCCCTATGCCTCGCTGCGGGCCGACGTCTTCGCGATCAACCCGGATACCAGCGGCATCATCAATTCGCGCGTCGCGACGATCGCCGACAGCTCGGACGAGGTCTTCGGCCGGGTGATGCCGGCGATCGGCCTGATGTACCGCTACCCCTTCGTCGCCAAGACCGACTGGGGCACGCATATCATCGAGCCGGTGGCGCAGATCGTCGCTCGCCCGAACGAGACGAACAGCCTGCGGGTCGCCAACGAGGATTCGCAGAGCCTCGTCTTCGACGCCAACAACCTGTTCGAATGGCAAGGCAAGTTCTCCGGCTACGACCGCGTCGAGGGCGGCACGCGCGCCAATGTTGGCGCGCTCTATACCGGCCGCTTCGGCAAGGAAGCCTATGCCAACCTCCTGGTCGGCCAGTCGTTCCAGCTCGGTGGTCGCAATTCCTACGCGACCGGCGACCTGCTCAATACCGGCCTCGATTCCGGTCTCCAGACGGATAGTTCCGACATCGTCGCCCGGGCCCAGATCTCTCCGATGAAGGGCTTCTTCCTGACCGGTGCCACGCGCCTGAACTCGACGACCTTCGAGGCGCAGCGCATCGATGCGGCAGCGACCTATTCGACCGGCGTCGTCACAGCCTCGGTCGGCTATGCCCGCTACGAGCCGCAGCCTGATCTCGGCATCCCTCGCCGCCGCGAAGGCCTTTCGCTGAACGGCTCCCTGCTCGTCACCCCGAACTGGCGCGTCAGGGCCGGCGTACTGTTCGACCTCGACAAGTACAAATACGACCGCGAGCTCTGGCGGAACGCCTATGCCGCCGCCCTGGCGGCGTCGACGGCCATCCCGGCCTATCCGACAACCGGGCCGTTCCAGACCGCCTCGACCTCGCTCGGCATCAACTACACCGACGAATGCACGGTCTTCGACATCAGCTACTCGCAAAGCTATGCCGACCGGCAGGCCGGCGCGACGAAGGATACGCGCACCGTCATGTTTCGGCTCGAGCTGCGGACCCTGGGCGAGATCAGCTATTCCCAGAACCTCGGCGGAACCTCGACCGGCGACGGCGTGGGCGGCTCGAACTAGAACGCGTGATCCCATCGATATCTGAGAGGCGGATGCACCGATCGGGTTGTTTCGACCTGATCGGATCCGGCTCAAGCAAAGCGACGCGGGCTGCCCAATGGCCCGCGCTTCCGCGACATCGGAGCGTCCCTTGCCGACCCTGCCGCTAGCGCTGACCCAGGGCGACCCCGCCGGCATCGGGCCGGAACTCAGCCTGCGTGCCTGGCAAGAACGCAAAGAGCGCGCGCTGCCGGCCTTCGCCTGCATCGCGAATGCGGAGCAGCTCGCGCGAACCGCCGAGCGGCTGGGATGGCCGATCCCGATCCGGGAATGCTCCTGGGAGGAGGCCCCCGCGGTTTTCCAAGAGGCGTTGCCGGTGATCCCGCTCGCACAGGCGGCCGACGTCCTGCCCGGCAAGCCCGATCCCGTTTCGGCTGCGGCTACGATCGCCTCGATCGACCGGGCCGTGGCGGCGGTCCGGGCCGGACAGGCTGGCGCAGTCGTGACCAATCCGATTGCTAAATCAGTGCTTTACGCGGCCGGCTTCAAGCATCCCGGACATACGGAATATCTCGCTCATCTCGCGGCCGAGGGCGGGGTCGAGCCTCTGCCGGTGATGATGCTGTGGTGCGAGGAGCTCGCCGTCATCCCGGTCACGATCCATGTGCCGCTGCAACGGGTGCCGGAGCTGCTGACGACGAAGCTTATCGTCGACACGGCCCGGATTGTCGCGGCGGGTCTGCGTCAACAATTCGGTATCGCCAGCCCCCGGCTCGCCCTCAGCGGATTGAACCCGCATGCCGGCGAGAACGGAACGATGGGGCGCGAGGACGAGGACATCGTGAAGCCGGCCATCGCGCAGCTCCAGGCCGAGGGTATCGATGCGCGCGGGCCCTATCCAGCCGATACGATGTTCCATGCGCGGGCGCGGGCGGGCTACGACGCGGCGCTGGCGATGTATCACGACCAGGCGCTGATCCCGATCAAGACCATCGCCTTCGACGAAGGCGTCAACGTCACGCTCGGCCTGCCCTTCATCCGGACCTCTCCCGATCACGGCACGGCCTTCGACATCGCCGGGCGCGGCATTGCGAGGCCTGACAGCCTCTGCGCCGCTCTGCGGCTTGCCGCGCGCATGGCCGGACGGCGGGACGCGGCCCATGAGGCGGCGGGCCAGCCATGAGCCAGATCGACGATCTGCCGCCGCTGCGCGAGGTGGTCGAGCGCCACGGGCTGATGGCCCAGAAAGCGCTCGGCCAGAACTTCCTGTTCGATCTCAACCTGACGAGCCGGATCGCCCGCTCCGCCGGCCCGCTCGACGGCGAGACGATCGTCGAGATCGGCCCCGGCCCCGGTGGCCTGACCCGCGCCTTGCTCGCCAACGGGGCGGGCCGGGTCATCGCCATCGAGCGCGACCGGCGCTGCCTGCCGGCGCTGGCCGAGATCGCGGCGCGCTATCCGGGGCGGCTGGAGGTCGTCGATGGCGATGCGCTTGCCGTCGATCTCTCGTCCCATCTGAAGGGCGAACGCGCCCGCATCGTCGCAAACCTGCCCTATAATATCGGCACGCCGCTGCTGGTGGGTTGGCTCAGTCTCGAGCCCTGGCCGTCCTGGTGGAGCTCGCTCACGCTGATGTTCCAGCGCGAGGTCGCCGAGCGCATCGTCGCCTCGCCGGAAGAGCGGGCGGATTACGGCCGGCTCGCCGTGCTGGCGAACTGG
Source organism: Allobosea spartocytisi (assembly GCF_014764685.1). NCBI lineage: Bacteria > Pseudomonadati > Pseudomonadota > Alphaproteobacteria > Hyphomicrobiales > Alloboseaceae > Allobosea > Allobosea spartocytisi. The sequence continues at coordinate 516,537 of NZ_JACXWY010000002.1, read as the reverse complement.
CGCTGCCGGACGAAGATCCTGTTCGACGTGCCGCGCGACGCCTTCGTGCCTCCGCCGAAGATCACCTCCTCGGTGGTCCAGCTCCTGCCGCGCGAGGAGCCGGAGCCTTGCGACCGGCGCCTGCTGGAGCGGGTGACGCTGGCCGCCTTCGGCCAGCGCCGCAAGATGCTGCGGCAGAGTCTGAAGGCCGTGCTGCCGGACCCGGCGCCCATCCTCGCGGCGGCCGGCCTCGCCGAGACGGCGCGGGCGGAGGAAGTGCCGGTTTCCGGCTTCGTGCGACTCGCGAACGCGCTCGCCGCAGAGCTTCAGGGCAGCTCCTCGGCCAGAAGCTGATCGACGAAGGCACCGAGCCCCACCGCGCGGCTGCGCTTGAGGCGCTCCGCCGTCAGGATCGCCTTGATCGACTCGTAGGCTGCGTCGAGATCGTCATTGACGATGACGTAGTCGTACTGGCTCCAGCGCGCGATCTCGTCGCGGGCGTTGGCGAGCCGCTTGGCGATGACCTCCGGCGCATCCTCGGCGCGGCGCACGAGGCGCGAGCGCAGCTCCGCCATCGACGGCGGCAGGATGAAGATCGTCACCACATCGGCGCGCGCCTTCTTGACGATCTGCTGCGTGCCTTGCCAATCGATGTCGAAGAGCACGTCGCGCCCGGCCGCCAGCGAAGCCTCGACCTCCTTGCGCGGCGTGCCGTAGCCGTTGCCGTGGACCTCGGCCCATTCCAGCAGGTCGTTATGCTGGCGCATGGCGTCGAAGGCGTTGCGGTCGATGAAGCGGTAATGCACGCCGTCGATCTCGGACGGGCGCCGCGGCCGCGTCGTCACGGAGATCGAGAGATCGAGATTGTTCTCGCTCTTGAGGTTACGGGTGAGCGTCGTCTTGCCGGCGCCCGAGGGCGAGGACAGGATCAGCATGAGGCCGCGTCGGGCCGGGCGATGGCTCTCGGCCGTCATCTCTCACTCCACATTCTGGACCTGCTCGCGCATCTGGTCGACGACCGTGCGCAAGTCGAGGCCGATCCGCGAGAGGCCGGGGTCATTCGCCTTGGCGCAGAGCGTCGAGGCCTCACGGCCGAATTCCTGGGAGAGGAAATCGAGCTTGCGGCCGATGGGACCGCCCTTCGCCAGGAGCTCCCGCAACGCCCCGACATGGGCGTGGAGGCGGTCGATCTCCTCGCGGATATCGGAGCGAACCGCGACGAGCGCAGCCTCCTGATGCAGGCGTTGCGGATCGAGCCCGTTGGCCGCGCCCAGCAGGGCTTCGACCTGGGCGGCAATCCGGGCACGGATGGCCTCCGGGCTGCGGGCAGGATGCCGCTCGGCTTCCGTCGTCAGGCGCGAGATCGTCTCGACCTGGCCGAGCACGATCGCCTCCAGCGCCCGTCCCTCGGCGGAACGGGCCTCCTTCAGCGCCTCGGCAATCGATTCGAGGCCGGCGAGTGCCGGCTTCTCGATGGCGCCGAGCGCATCCTGAGCCTCATCGGCGTATTCGACCACGCCGCGAATGCCGAGCAGCCCATCGAAGGTCGGCGGATTGATGCCAGCAGCCGGCGGCAGCTTCTCGATGGCCTCCAGCAGGGCCGCGAGCACCGTCTCGTTGACGCGGGGGCGCGCCGGCCCTGCATCGCTGGTCACGGAGAGATTGACGTGGAGCGTGCCGCGCGAGAAGGCGCTCGTCAGGCGCTTGCGGGCCGCCTCGGCCAGCACCTCGAAACCGGGCGGAACCCGCACGCGCAGATCAAGTCCCCGGCCGTTGACGCTGCGGATTTCCCAGGCCCAGGCGTGAACGCCGGCTGTCCCCGCCGCGCGGGCAAAGCCCGTCATGCTCTCGATGCCCATTCAATCCCCGCTTTGCGATCCGCTTGCCGCCACCCTGCCAGGCGCGATGCGGCGGGACCGTAGTGGCGCGACGCAGCCATCGCAAGCACAGCGGCGCGGAAGATGGGGACGGCGAGCCGTCCCGGGAATGTCTCAGGGCATCTTGAGCTGCGGCAACTGCTTAGGCGAGTTGAGATCGAAGGTCTTGTTCAGCAGCGGATCGCGCGGGGTGCCTTCCGAGGCGTCGAAAGCCCGGGCTCGGGTGCCCGCCACGCCGCCGGCCGGCAGGGCGACAGGAGCCGAGCCGTCGCCCGCGGCGACTGGCTGGGCGCTCGCCGGCGCCTCGGTGCGGTTGTCGGGGCCCGCAGGCGGCTCGACCTTGTCGACGCTGTCCGCCGGGGGCTTGCCGGTCTGCTGCTGGCGCGTCGTTTCGATCTGGCGCCAGCGGCCGACATTGCGGTTATGCTGGTCGAGCGTCTCGGCGAAGACATGGCCGCCCGTGCCGTCGGCGACGAAGAAGAGCTCCTTCGTGCGCGAATGATTGACCACCGCCTCCATCGCGGCGCGGCCAGGATTGGCGATCGGTCCCGGCGGCAGGCCGGGGATGACATAGGTGTTGTAGGGCGTCGCCTGTGTGATCTCGTTGCGCTGGATCGGGCGGCCGAGCGTGCCCTTGCCGCCGACGAGGCCGTAGACGATCGTCGGGTCGGATTGCAGCCGCATCTTCTGGTTCAGGCGGTTGATGAAGACCCCGGCGACGCGCGGACGCTCATCGGCGCGGCCGGTCTCCTTCTCCACGATCGAAGCCAGGATGACGAGATCCTGCGGTGTCTTGATCGGCAGGTCGGCGGGGCGACGCTCCCAGATCCGGCTGAGGATCACACGCTGGTCGCGCGCCATGCGGTCGAGGATGGCCTGCCGCGAGAAGCCGCGCGGGAAACGATAGGTGTCGGGCAGGATCGAGCCTTCCTTCGGCACCTGGGTGATGTCGCCGGTCAGGAGATCGTTCTCGCGCAGGCGCTCGACGATCTGCTCGCTGGTCAGCCCCTCGGGAATGGTGACCGAATGCTCGACCACCTTGCCGCTCGAAATGATGCCGAGGATCTCCTGCGGGCTGACGCGCGCCTTGAACAGGTATTCGCCGGCCTGGAGCTTGTGCCAGTCGCCGCCGATGATGGCGGCGATGCGGAAGGTGAGCGGATGCTCGATCAGCCCTTCGCGCTGCAGAAGCTCGGCGATCTCGGTGAGCCCGCTCTCCTTCGGGATGATCAGCGCACGGTCGCTTGCCAGCGGACCCGGCGACTTGCTCTGGTTGGAGACGATGGCGATGCCGGCCCCGACCACACCGGCGCCGACGAGGGCGAGCGTGAACAAGCCGCTCAGCATGGAGAGGAACGGGCTGCGTCGCCGGTGGCGCACCTTCGGCGGCGGCGCCGGTGGCGCTACGGGCTTGAGGGCCTCGCTCGGGCTTTTTGGGGCGACGCGGGGCGTATCGTTCACAGTTTCAGCGCTCGCAGCACGGGATAGACGACCTCGGCACGATGCTTTCGTCCGCATCGTGCCGGATGAAGAACCGGGCATATCGGCTCCAGGGCCGCATTAGAGCCGGTTTCGTCGCCGCTGTGAACGCGGAATCACGCCTTCAGCAGCATCAGCCGCAAACTCTACCCAAGATTATGGCGAAACCGCGCTGTCGGGACGGGGCAAGGCCGCGGGCAGCGCATCGCGGCGCCCGAGAATCTCCGGCCGAGAAGGGCGCCTCTAGGCCGCAAGATGCTCGGGTCGAGCCCGAGCACGGTGCCTCCCGGTCGTGATCGAGCCGGCCGGTGAAAGCCTCAGCCGTCGGCCCGATAACGCTGCAGCACCAGCGAGGCGTTGGTGCCGCCGAAGCCGAAGGAGTTCGACAAAGCGTACTCGATCTCGCGCTTGCGGGCGACATGCGGCACCAGGTCGATGTCGGTCTCGACGGAGGGATTGTCGAGATTGATCGTCGGCGGCGCGACCTGGTCGCGAATGGCGAGCACGGTGAAGATCGCCTCGATGGCACCCGCCGCACCCAGCAGATGGCCGGTCGCCGATTTCGTCGAGGACATCGACGGGCGCTTCGGCGCGTTCGCCAGCAGCCGCTCGACAGCGCGCAGCTCGATCTCGTCGCCGAGCGGCGTCGAGGTGCCGTGGGCATTGACGTAATCGAGGTCGGAAGCCGCGATGCCGGCGCGGTCCAGCGCCATGCTCATGCAGCGATAGGCGCCGTCGCCGTCCTCGGCCGGCGAGGTGATATGGTAGGCGTCGCCCGACATGCCGTAGCCGATGACCTCGGCATAGATGCGCGCGCCGCGGGCCAGGGCATGCTCCAGCTCCTCGAGCACGACGACGCCGGCCCCCTCGCCCATGACGAAGCCGTCACGGTCCTTGTCGTAGGGGCGCGAGGCCTTTTCGGGCGTGTCGTTGAAGCTGGTGGAGAGCGCCCGGCAGGCGCAGAACCCGGCGATGCCGATGCGGTTGATGGCCGATTCGGCGCCGCCAGCCACCATGACGTCGGCATCTCCGAGCGCGATCATGCGCGCGGCGTCGCCGATCGCATGCGCGCCGGTCGAGCAGGCGGTGACGGCCGAATGGTTCGGCCCCTTCAACCCGTGCTCGATCGAGACATAGCCCGCAGCGAGGTTGATCAGGCGGCCGGGAATGAAGAAGGGAGAAAGGCGGCGCGGGCCACGCTCCTTGAGCAGGAGCGAGGCCTCATAGATGCCGCCGAGGCCGCCGATGCCGGAGCCGATGGCGACGCCGGTGCGGGTCTGGTCCTCGTAGCTTTCCGGTTTCCAGCCCGCATCCGCCAGCGCCTGCGTGGCGGCAGCCATGCCGAAGACGATGAAGTCGTCGACCTTGCGCTGCTCCTTCGGCTCCATCCAGTCGTCGGGATTGAAGGTCCCGTCGCTGCCGTCACCCCGCGGGATGTTGCAGGCGATCTGCGCCGGCAGGTCGCTGGCGTCGAAGCTGGTAATGGGGCCGGCGCCGCTGGCGCCGGCAAGGATCCGCGTCCAGGTCGGTTCGACGCCGCAACCGAGCGGCGTCACCATGCCGAGCCCGGTCACGACGACGCGCCGCATCGAAACACTACGAGGAGCCATGAGACTTTCTGTATGAAACGACCCTTGGGTCGATCAGCGCCCGATCAGGCGCCTAATCAGGCACTCTTGGCCGAGAGGAACTTGACCGCGTCGCCGACCGTCACGATCGTCTCGGCAGCATCGTCCGGAATCTCGACGCCGAACTCTTCCTCGAAGGCCATGACCAGCTCGACGGTGTCGAGGCTGTCCGCACCCAAATCCTCGATGAAGTTGGCGCTATCGACGACCTTCTCGGGCTCGACGCCGAGGTGCTCGACCACGATCTTCTTCACGCGCTCGGCGACATCGCTCATGGGTCTCTTCCTTAGAAACTGAAAACGCACCGCAGAGCTGCGACGCGCATATGGATCTTCATTCCGACCCGCCGCGCCATCGTGATGATGCACGCGATCCGGAAAGCTTGAAGCCTGCACAAACGCAACAACCGGGTTTTCGTCAAGTCCCCAGGAGCCGGAAAGGCAGCGCGACGGCGCTAGTTAACACACCCTGTCCACAGTGGCGAGAGCGTCGAACGGCTTCTGGAACGCTTCCAGAATGCGCCGCAACCCGTTCAGATCATGGCCATTCCACCGTTAACGTGAAGCGTCTGTCCGGTCACGTAGCCGGCTTCCGTGCTGGCGAGATAGGCGACCGCCGCCGCCACATCGGCGCCCGCGCCGAGCCGCCCCATCGGCACGTCCGAGAGAATGCCTTCGCGCTGCTTCTCGTTCAGGGCCTGCGTCATCGGTGACTCGATGAAGCCCGGGGCGACCACATTGACGGTGATGTTGCGACTCGCCACCTCCGCCGCCAGCGCCTTGGACATGCCGATGAGACCGGCCTTGGCGGCGGCGTAGTTGCCCTGCCCGGGATTGCCCATCGTGCCGACGACGGAGCCGATCGAGACGATTCGGCCGTAGCGCCTGCGCATCATCGACTTCACCGCCGCGCGCGACAGCCGGAAGGCGGCCGTCAGGTTGATCGCGATGACCGCGTCCCAATCCTCGTCCTTGAGGCGCAGGAACAGGTTGTCCTTCGTGATGCCGGCATTGTTGACGAGAATGTCGAGCCCGCCGAGCTTCTCCTCGGCGCTCGGCAGCAGCGCCTCGACCGAATCCTTGTCGGCGAGGTTGCAGGGCGCGATCACGACCCGCTCGCCAAGTTCTGCCGCCAGGGCCTCCAGCGCTTCGGCCCGGGTGCCGGAGATGGCGATGGTCGCGCCCTGGGCGTGAAGGGTTCTCGAAATGGCTCCGCCGAGGCCGCCGGTCGCGCCGGTGACCAGGGCCTTGCGGCCGGTCAGATCAAACATGTCCACTCCCCGTTTCCGGCGTTCTGCCGTCTTAGCGTCCGGATTTCCTCCGGACCTTTCCGATCAGCCCTTGCGAGCCTTATAGGCGGCGATGTCCTCGGCCGTGCCGACCGAGGCCGTGGCGGTCCCGGCGGCGATGCGCTTCACCAGGCCGGCGAGAACCTTGCCGCTGCCCAGCTCGACGAAATCGTCCACGCCAGCCGCCGCCATCGCCTGCACGCATTCGCGCCAGCGCACGGTTCCCGTCACCTGCGCCACCAGCGAGGCGCGAATCGCCTCCGGGTCGCTCAGCGGCGCGGCGCCGACATTGGCCATCACCGGCACGACCGGCGCCCGCATCGCAATCTTGGACAGGGCCTCTCGCATCGCCTCGGCAGCCGGCTGCATCAGCGCGCAATGGAAGGGCGCGGAAACCGGCAGCAGCATGGCGCGCTTGACGCCCCGCTCGGTGGCGAGCGCGATGGCGCGATCGATCGCCGCCTTCGCGCCGGAGAGCACGACCTGCCCGCCCCCATTGTCGTTGGCCGCCTCGCAGACTTCGCCCTGCGCCGCCGCGGCGGCGATCTCGCGGGCGAGGTCGAGCTCGGCGCCGAGCAGCGCCGCCATGGCACCCTGCCCCGCCGGCACGGCCTTCTGCATCGCATCGCCGCGGATGCGCAGCAGGCGGGCCGCGTCGCTGACCGAGAAGGTCCCGGCCGCAGCCAGCGCGGAATACTCGCCGAGCGAGTGGCCGGCGACGAAAGCGGCATCGCGCCCGAGATCGAGCCCGGCCTCGGCCTCGAGCACCCGGACCACCGCGAGGCTGACTGCCATCAGCGCCGGCTGGGCGTTGGCCGTCAGCGTCAGCTCCTCGGCGGGGCCTTCCCACATCAAGGTAGAGAGCTTCTGCGACAGGGCCGCGTCGACCTCGTCGAACACCGCCTTCGCGACCGGGAAGGCGTCGGCCAGGCTCCTGCCCATGCCGACGGCCTGGGAGCCCTGGCCGGGAAAGATCAACGCTGTCGTCATGTCGGGAACGCCTCGTCCTGCAAAACTTTTGTATTATGACGCGGCTGTCACAACGGTTTCGCCGCCAAGTCAAGCACGGAGCCCAGCTTTTCCGCTCCTTGGGCGGGTTTTACCGTCAGATTCCGGTTGCCATGGCGGTCCGGACACTGTAACGACCGCCTCCTGTTTGTTCGGCCGGAGGCTGAACGGATGGCGCGTGCCTTTTTGAAGGCCGCGCAGACTTCGATGGAGTCGTCATCCTGTGTCTCCGCCTTCGATGAAATCCTGTCGGGCCTTATCCAGGGCTCGGAGGGCTCCGCGCCGGGCGAAGCAGGGTGAAACAGAAAGGCCAAATCTAGATGGCATTGTACGAGCATGTGCTGCTCGCGCGGCAAGATGTCAGCGCGCAGCAGGTCGAAGCTCTTGTCGAGCAGTTCAAGGGCGTGATCGAGGCGAATGGCGGCGCCATCCGCAAGGTCGAGTACTGGGGCGTCAAGTCCCTCGGCTACCGCATCAAGAAGAACCGCAAGGCGCACTACACGCTGCTGAACATCGAGGGCCCCTCCGCCGCCGTGCTGGAGATGGAGCGCCAGATGCGCATCAACGAAGACATCCTGCGCTTCATGACCATCAAGGTCGAAGAGCTGGAGGAAGGTCCGTCGGCCATGCTCCAGAAGCGTGATCGCGACGACCGTCCCGAGCGTGGCGGCGACCGTTTCGAGCGCGGCCCGCGCCGTGACCGTCCGCGTCGTGACGACGAAGTGACCGAAACCGCCGAAGTGGGGGCCTGATCCATGTCGACCGCATCTGCCGGCGCCCGCCGCCCCTTCTTCCGCCGCCGCAAGTCCTGCCCGTTCTCGGGCGAGGGCGCGCCGAAGATCGACTACAAGGACGTCCGTCTGCTCTCGCGCTACATCTCCGAGCGCGGCAAGATCGTGCCGTCCCGCATCACGGCGGTTTCCGCCAAGAAGCAGCGCGAGCTCGCCCAGGCGATCAAGCGCGCCCGCTTCCTCGGCCTGCTGCCCTACGTCATCCGTTGATCCGCTAGGCGGATTTCGGAATTTCCGGAGGCGCCCCGGCGCCTCCGGCTTTCACGTTCAAGATCAACCAGTCGCCCGGCGGTGAGACTCCCCCGGGTTCGTTGAGGCGAGAAGCCTCTCACCCTGCCGGGCCAGAACGGCCAGCGAGCAGCGGGACAGCAGGACGGACCATGATTCCGATTGTCGGCATCGGCGCGGGCCTCGTTGCGGCCCTGCTCTTCTCAGTGGTGATCACCGGATCGCCGCTGTCTGCACTGCTGTACTCGGCCGCTCCTCTCCCGATCTTCATCGCCTCGCTGGGCTGGAACCACCGCTCCGGGCTGTTCGCCACGGCCGCGGGCGCGCTCGCCGTCGCGGTGGCGCTGGCGCCGACGGGCGGCGTCGCCTTCGCCCTGATCATCGGCCTGCCGGCCTGGTGGATCGGCTATCTCGCCTTGCTCGCACGCGGCGATGCGCAGGGCACGACGGAATGGTACCCGCTCGGCAATCTCATGGTCTGGATCGCCGCCACCGCCGCGCTCGCGACCGTCGGCAGCGCGCTGGTGATGACCACCGACTACGAGACCTATCGCTCGGTGATCGCGCGGATGATCGAGAACCTGCTGAACGAGATGGTACGCGGCCGTCTGATCGCCCTGCCCGCCGGCATCGAGGTCGGCGAGCTGGCGCAGAGCCTCGCGCCCGCCGTGCCGCTCGGCATCGGCGCTTCCTTCGTCACCACGATCACGGCCAATCTCTGGCTCGCCGCCCGCGCGGTGAAGGTCTCCGGCCGGCTACCGCGGCCCTGGCCCTTCATTCCGGCCACGACGCTGCCGCGCCCCGCGCTGCTGCTCCTGCTCGCCTCTGCCTTCCTCGCCACGCTCGGCAGTTTCGTCGGCGTCGCGGCGATGGCCCTCACGGGCGCCCTGCTCGCCGCCTTCATGTTCTGCGGCTTGAGCCTGCTCCACGACATCTCGCGCGGCCGCCCCTGGCGGGCGCCGATGCTGATCTCGGTCTATGTCGCGCTCGTCGTGATGCAGGCCCTGCTAACGCCGCTGCTCGCGCTCATCGGGCTCGCCGACACGCTGTTCGGCCTGCGCAAGCGTTCAGCGTCGCCGCCTCCGCCTACCCAATCCTGAAAACCAGACCAGACCTGTAAGGAGAAGACAAATGGAAGTGATCCTGCTCGAACGCGTCGCCAAGCTCGGCCAGATGGGCGATGTCGTGCGCGTCCGCGACGGCTTCGGCCGCAACTACCTGCTCGCCCGCGGCAAGGCGCTGCGCGCCACCGAGGACAACAAGAAGCGCTTCGAGAGCCAGAAGCTCGAGCTCGAGACCCGCAACCTCGAGCTGAAGTCGGAAGCCGATGCCGTCGCCGCCCGCCTGAACGGCCAGAGCGTCACCATCCTGCGCCAGTCCGGCGAGTCCGGCGTGCTCTACGGCTCGGTCTCGACCCGCGACATCGCCGAGGCCCTGACCAAGGACGGCTTCAACGTCGCCCGCAGCCAGGTGACGCTGAACACCCCGATCAAGACGCTCGGCCTGCACACCGTCCCGGTCGTGCTGCATCCGGAAGTCGCCGTCACGGTCACCGTCAACGTCGCCCGCTCGGCCGAAGAGGCTCATCGCCAGGCCGCCGGCGAGGACGTCACCGCCCGCGAGGAGTTCGACCTCGACGATCTCGGCCTCGAGGTCGGCGCGGCGCTGGCCGAGGCCGGCGACGACGATCGCTGAGCCGAACCGCTCGGACGACGAGTCAAGGGCGCCGTGGCAACACGGCGCCTTTTTCGTTCCGTGGCCTGTGCAAAGGAGTGGATCACGCATCACGCTGCTGGCAGGAGATGGCGGGGTGGTAATCTAAGAGTCTTCCGAATCAGCCGCCGCGCGTTTCGTATCCAGCGGCCGAATGTCGGCTTGAAGTATCAATCAGCATCGATTTATCGGGACGGCCATGGCCACCGCTACAGCCCTCGTCGCACGCCTCGACAACCGCGAGGCGGAATACCGCGTCCAGCCTCACAACATCGAGGCCGAGCAGGCGCTGCTGGGCGCGATCCTGGTCAATAACGACGCCTTCTACCGCGTCTCCGACTTCCTGCTGCCGGACCATTTCTTCGAGCCTATCCATCAGCGCGTCTTCGAGCTGAGCTCCAGCCTGATTCGCTCCGGCAAGCTTGCGACGCCGATCACGCTCAAGACCTTCGTCAACGACCTCGATCTCGGCGACATCACGCCGAGCCAGTATCTCGCCCGACTGGCCGCCGAGGCGACGACCGTCATCAACGCCGGCGATTACGGCCGTACGATCTACGAACTCGCCGTGCGCCGCCTGCTCATCGGCGTCGGCGAAGACCTCGTCAACGTCGCCTATGACGCCCCCGTCGAGATGGCGCCGCGCGAGCAGATCGAGGAAGCCGAGCGCAAGCTCTACGAACTCGCCGAAAAGGGCCGCTACGAGGGCGGCTTCCAGAAATTCGACGGGGCGCTGCGTCTCGCCATCGACATGGCGGCGAGCGCCTATCAGCGCGCCGGCGGCCTGTCGGGCATCTCGTCGGGCCTGCGCGATCTCGACCAGCGCATGGGCGGCCTGCAGCCCTCCGACCTGATCGTGCTCGCCGGCCGCCCGGCCATGGGCAAGACCTCGCTGGCGACCAACATCGCCTTCAACATCGCCAAGGCCTGGCGCGGCGAGCGGCAGGCGGACGGGACGATCAAGACGGTCGATGGCGGCGTCGTGGCCTTCTTTTCGCTCGAAATGTCGTCCGACCAGCTCGCGACCCGTATCGTCGCCGAGCAGTCCGGCATTTCCTCCTACAAGATCAGGCAGGGCCGCATCACCGAGGCCGATTTCGCCCGGCTGACCGATGTCGCCGCGCAGATCGAGCGAATCCCGCTCTATATCGACCAGACCGGCGGCATCTCGATCGCGCAGCTCGTCGCTCGCGCCCGGCGACTCAAGCGGCAGAAGGGGCTCGATGTCCTGTTCATCGACTACCTCCAGCTTCTGTCAGGCTCCTCCAAGAACAGCCAGAACCGCGTGCAGGAGCTGACCGAGATCACGACCAGCCTGAAGGCGCTGGCGAAGGAGCTCTCGGTTCCGATCATCGCGCTGTCCCAGCTCTCGCGCCAGGTCGAGAGCCGCGACGACAAGCGCCCGCAGCTCTCGGACCTGCGCGAATCCGGCTCGATCGAGCAGGACGCCGACGTGGTCATGTTCGTCTATCGCGACGAATACTACCTCAAGGGCAAGGAGCCGCGCCCCGGCACCGAAGAACACAACAAATGGCAGATCGAGATGGAGGCGGCGCATGGCGTCGCCGAGCTGATCATCGGCAAGCAGCGCCATGGCCCGACCGGGACGATCGCCCTCCAGTTCGACGCCGATGTGACGCGCTTCTCCGACCGCGCCGACGACCTTCGCCTCCCGGACCGTGAATGATGTCTGTCGAATCGCCTGAATCCGGCGCCTATGGCGCGACGCTGACCATCGACCTCGATGCGCTGGTTTCGAACTGGCGGCTTCTCGGCAAGCGCGCCGGCACGGAGGCGGGCGCCGTCGTCAAGGCGGACGCCTACGGCATCGGCATCGAGCCGGCCGTGACGGCTCTGAGCCGGGCGGGCTGCCGCAATTTCTTCGTCGCCCATCTCTCCGAAGGCATCCGCGCCCGCAAGGTGGCACCCGGGGCGACGGTCTACATCCTGAACGGGCTGCTGCCCGGAAGCGGCGGGATCTATGCCGAGCATGAATTGTCGCCCGTGCTCGGCTCGCATGAGGAATTGCTGGAATGGGCCTCGTTCCGGCAGACCGGCGCGAAAGTCCGGCCGGCGGCGCTGCATGTCGACACGGCGATGAACCGGCTCGGGCTCTGGCCCGGCGAAGGGCTGAACCTCGCCCGCGAGAAATCGGGCACCCTCGCCGCGGCCGATATCGGCCTGCTGATGAGCCATTTCGCCTCTTCCGAGGACGAGGCCGACCCGGCCAATGCCCGCCAGATCGCCGCCTTCGCCGAGATCGCCGCCGTCTTCCCGGAGCTGCCGGCCTCGCTCCTCAACTCGTCCGGACATTTCCTGAAGGACTGCCCGTCCTACCAGCTCACCCGGCCGGGCTACGCGCTCTATGGCGGCAATCCGACGCCGGGCCGGCCGAATCCGATGCAGCCCGTCATCGGGCTCGAAGCAACGATCATCCAGACCCGCGAGGTCGAGGATGGGACCCAGGTCGGCTATAACGGCCGCTGGACCGCCAAGGGCAAGCGCAAGCTGGCCACGATCTGCCTCGGCTATGCCGACGGCTATCCGCGCAACGGGAGCTGGACCGACACGATCACCGGCGGCTCGGCCCTCGTCGCCGGCGTGGCCTGCCCCTTCGTCGGCTCGGTCTCGATGGACCTGATCATCATCGACGTGACCGATGCGCCCGCGGGCGCCGCCCAGCGCGGCGCGAGCGTCACGCTGATCGGCGGGCCACTCGATCTGGAGTCCGTCGGCGCCGGTGCCAAGACGATCGGCTACGAGATCCTGACCAGCCTCGGCCGTCGCTATGAGCGGCGGTATTTGGGCGGCTGATGGCCAAGCGCGGCCCGACCTATCATTGTCAGGCCTGCGGGGCCGTCTATCACCGCTGGCAGGGCAAGTGCGACGCCTGCGGGACATGGTCCTCGCTCGTCGAGGAAGCGCAAGCGGCGCCGGTTCCGGGCGGCGGGCGCCCCTCGTCCGGCGGGAGGGCGCGGGGCCGCGTCTTCGCGCTGGAGACGCTCAAGGGCGAGACGCAGGACGCGCCGCGCATCGTCTCAGGCATAGGCGAACTGGATCGCGTCACGGGCGGGGGCTTCGTGCCAGGCTCGGTGCTGCTGATCGGCGGCGACCCCGGCATCGGCAAGTCGACGCTCCTGATGCAGGCCTGCGCCGCGCTGGCGCTGGGCGGGCGGCGCGTCGTCTATGTCTCGGGCGAGGAATCGACCGGGCAGGTCAGGTTGCGTGCCGAGCGCATGGGGCTGGCCGAGGCGCCGGTCGATCTGGCGGCGGAAACCAATGTCGAGGATATCATCGCGACGCTCGGCCAGGGTGAGCGCCCTGCCCTCGTCGTGATCGATTCGATCCAGACCATGTGGTCCGGCGAGGTCGAAAGCGCGCCCGGCACGGTGACGCAGGTGCGCGGCTCGGCCCAGGCGCTGATCCGCTACGCCAAGACCAGCGGCGTCTGCCTGATCCTGGTCGGCCATGTCACCAAGGACGGGCAGATCGCCGGCCCGCGCGTGGTCGAGCACATGGTCGACGCCGTTCTCTCATTCGAAGGAGAAGGTGCGCACTCGTTCCGGATCCTGCGCGGCCAGAAGAACCGCTTCGGTGCCACCGACGAGATCGGCGTCTTCGAGATGACCGGCAAGGGGCTGTCGGAGGTCACCAACCCCTCCGCCCTGTTCCTCGCGGGCAGAGACCAGCCGGCGCCGGGCGCGGCCGTCTTCGCCGGCATCGAGGGCACGCGGCCGGTGCTGGTCGAGATCCAGGCGCTGGTGGCGCCGACCGCGCTGGGCACGCCGCGGCGCGCCGTGGTGGGCTGGGAGAACAGCCGGCTCGCCATGGTGCTCGCGGTGCTCGAAACCCACGGCGGCCTCAGACTCGGCCAGCACGACGTCTATCTGAATGTCGCGGGTGGCTTGCGCGTCAACGAGCCGGCGGCGGATGTCGCGGTGGCGGCGGCGCTGGTCTCCTCGCTGACGGGCGCGATCCTGCCGCAGGAGGCGGTCTATTTCGGCGAGATCGCGCTGTCGGGCGCGGTCAGGCCGGTCTCGGTCGCGGCGGCGCGACTCAGGGAGGCGGCGAAGCTCGGATTCGAGGCGGCGCTCATGCCGGCGGGCGGTGCCGACCATGGCGACGGCAATGGCCTGTCGCTGCGCCGTTTCGGCCATGTGACGGAACTCGTTGCCGATATCGCCGCCCGCGCGCCACGCAAGAGTGTGAAATGACATCGCCGGCAGGGTGACGCAGGGGCGAGGAACGCGTATAGCAAAACCGAAACGGTGGTCCGTCGGCGGGCCGGCCGTCGTGAGTCATCAGCAAAGCGGCCTTCCCAATGCCTGTCACCATTCTCGATCTCGTCGTCATCGGCGTGGTTCTGATCTCGGCTTTGCTGGCCGCGGTCCGCGGCTTTACCCGCGAAGTGCTCGCCATCGTCTCATGGATCGCCGCGGCGGCCGTCGCCTGGGTGTTCCATCCGCAGCTCGTGCCCTTCATCCAGCAATACATTCCGGCAAGCTCGGCGCAGGGCACGATCGCGCTGGTCGCCTCGATCGCGCTGTTGTTCCTCGGCACGCTGATCGTCGTCTCGCTGCTGACGGCGCGCATCTCCGACTTCGTGCTCGACTCGCGCATCGGCGCGCTCGACCGCACCTTGGGCTTCGTCTTCGGCGCGGCGCGCGGGCTGCTGCTGGCGGTGATCGGCTACGTCTTCTTCGCGGCGCTGGTCGGCAACGAGAAGATGCCGGTCTGGGCCAAGGAGGCCAAGGCCAAGCCGATGCTGGAGGAAACCGGACGCTCGCTGATCGCGATGCTGCCGCAGGACGTGAATGCCGACTTCATCAAGAACCTGCTGAAGAAGCCCGGCACCGAGGCCGCGCCCGAAGCGCCCGCAGAGGAGCCCCGCGCTCCGGGCACGCCGGCGCCCGTTGCGCCTGCCCCAACCCGTCCCTAATTAGCGCGTAGAAAGTTCGCCTCTAAACCCCGTGTGGAGCTCGCCATGATCTCGCCGACCGAGACGGAGACCGCCTTCGATCCCAACGCCGACCGGCTGCGGGAGGAATGCGGCGTCTTCGGGATCTACGGCCATGCCGATGCCGCGGCGCTGACGGCGCTGGGCCTGCATGCGCTCCAGCATCGCGGGCAGGAGGCGGCGGGCATCGTCTCTTTCGACGGCACCCGCTTCCACTCGGAACGGCGGCTCGGCCTCGTCGGCGATGCCTTCTCGGAAGCGAGCGTCATCGACAAGCTCAAGGGCAAGCAGGCGATCGGCCATGTCCGCTATTCGACGACGGGCGAGACCATCCTGCGCAACGTCCAGCCTCTCTTCGCCGAGCTGCATGGCGGCGGGTTCGCCCTGGCGCATAACGGCAACCTCACCAACGGGCTGACGCTGCGCCGCAACCTCGTGCGCGACGGCGCGATCTACCAGTCGACCTCCGATACCGAGGTGCTGCTGCATCTGGTGGCGCGCAGCCGCAAGCAGAATTTCGTCGACCGTTTCGTCGAGGGCATCCGCCAGATCGAGGGCGCCTATGCCTTCGTCGGCATGACCAACAAGAAGCTGATCGGTGCGCGCGATCCGCTTGGCATCCGCCCGCTGGTGCTGGGCGAGCTCGACGGCTGTCCGATCCTGACCTCCGAGACCTGCGCGCTCGACATCATCGGCGCCAAGTTCATCCGCGAGGTCGAGAACGGCGAGGTGCTCATCGTCTCCGAGAGCGGCATCGAAAGCCACAAGCCCTTCCCGCCGATCGCGGAACGGCCCTGCATCTTCGAATACATCTACTTCGCCCGGCCCGATTCCATCGTGAAGGGCCGCAGCATCTATGAGCGCCGCAAGGCGATGGGCGCCGTGCTGGCGCAGGAATCCCCCGCCAACGCCGATGTGGTCGTGCCGGTGCCGGATTCGGGCGTACCGGCGGCGCTGGGCTATGCCCAGGCCAGCGGCATCCCCTTCGAGCTCGGCATCATCCGCAACCACTATGTCGGGCGCACCTTCATCGAGCCGACGCAGAAGGTCCGCGAGCTCGGCGTCAAGCTGAAGCACTCGGCCAACCGCTCGGTGGTCGAAGGCAAGAGCATCGTGCTGGTCGACGATTCGATCGTGCGCGGCACGACCTCCTTCAAGATCGTCAAGATGATGCGCGAGGCCGGCGCCCGCGAGGTGCATTTCCGCATCTCCTCGCCGCCGATCACCCATCCCGACTATTACGGCATCGACACGCCCGACCGCGAGAAGCTGCTCGCCGCGACGCATTCCCTCGAGGAGATGCGGCAGTTCGTCGGCGCCGACTCGCTCGCCTTCATCTCGGTGGATGGGCTTTATCGCGCCATGGGTCATGAGCGGCGCGATCCGCTGAGGCCGCAATTCACCGACCACTGCTTCACCGGCGACTACCCGACCTCGCTGACCGACGTGATCGGCGAGAGCGCCAAGCAGCAGATCTCCCTGCTGGCCGAAGCCGGCTGAACCGGCGGCGTCTGATGTCCAAGCCTTTGCAGGGGCGTATCGCGCTCGTCACCGGCGCCTCGCGCGGCATTGGTCGTGCGGCGGCGCTCGCCTTCGCCGCAGCCGGCGCCCATGTCGTGGCGCTCGCCCGCACCACAGGCGCGCTCGAGGAACTGGACGACGAGATCAACGCGCTCGGCGGCAGCGCCACGCTGGTGCCGCTCGACCTCGCCGATGCGGGCGGGCTCGAGAAGCTCGGTCCTGCCCTGCTGGAGCGCTGGGGCAAGCTCGACATCCTGCTCGCCAATGCCGGCGTCCTCGGTTCCCTCTCCCCGCTCGGCCACGTGACCGAGAAGGACTGGGCCAAGGTGCTCGACATCAACGTCACGGCCAACTGGCGATTGATCAAGTCGCTCGATCCGGCGCTGCGCGCTTCCGACGCTGGACGCGTCATCCTGCTCTCCTCGGGCGCGGCGCATAAATGCCTGGCCTATTGGGGGCCGTACTCGATCTCCAAGGCGGCTGTGGAGGCTCTGGGGCGCACCTATGCGGCCGAGACGGCGACGACCCCGGTCAAGGTCATGCTGGTCAATCCCGGCCCGCTGCGCACCAAGATGCGTGCCGAGGCGATGCCGGGCGAAGACCCGGCGACGCTGAAGACGCCGGGGGACCTCGCGCCGCATCTCGTCACGCTGGCCTCGCCGGACTGGGCCGACAGCGGCAAGATCTTCGACTTCCCGCAAGGCAGGGTGCTGGCGCCGCAGATGCCGGCCTGAGAGCGTCTCGCCGCTCCCGACCATCGGAGGCAGAATGCTCGCAGGTTTCGTCTGGCGTCCGCTTTCCCTCCCGGCCCTCGGCGCGGCTATGGTCCTGACCACCGGACATGCTCTTGCCGATGACGGGGCGGCATCTCCTCGCCCGGCCATTTCGGACTTGCGCCAAACCTGTCGCTCCGGCCTCACGGAAGCGGCCCTCGATCCGCTGGAGAGCATCGCCCGCCATGACCGGGCTCTGGCGGCCTGCAATGCCTTGATCGACAAGGGCGGTCTCGCAGGTGACGCGCTTGCCGCGGCCCTGCTCGATCGCGCGGACCTGCTGGCGCCGGGGACGGGCGCAATCTACGCGCGAGCGCTCGCCGATTACGACCGCGCCATCGCGCTTGCGCCGACGCTCGCGGTCGCCTTCTGGAAGCGCGGAAAGGCCCATCTATTCTACATGCGGGATCTTCCGCGGGCCTTGAGCGATCTCGACACCGCCATCCGTCTCGACCCTGCGCAAGCAGAGTTCCTCGTAACGCGCGCCTCGATCCAGGCCTCGCTCGGTGAATCCGACAAGGCGCTCGCCGATCTCGATCGCGCTGTCGCCCTCGCCCCGGGATTGGAAAAGGCGCGCACCGTCCGCGGCCTGACCTATTTCAACAGGGGTGATACGGCCCGTGCCATCGCCGACTTCAGCGAGGCGATCCGCCTCGCGCCCGAATCGGACGCGAATTACCGGTTCCGCGCCGCGGCCCGGCATGCGGCAAAAGACGAGGACGGGGCTCGGGCAGACGAGGCGAAGGCCAAGGAACTGTCGGCGCGCGACACGGGCAGACCGGCCGGCGTCACTCGGCCCTGAGCCAGCGCAGCAGCCCGGCCTGATCGTCGCTCTCGACCGCCGCAGCGACCCGCCGGCCCACGGCCGCGCCGAATTTGTAGCCGTGGCCCGAACAGGCCGAGACGACCGTGGCCCGGCCGATCTGCCGCGAGAGGAACCTCTTGTCGGCGGTGAAGGTGTGGGCGGACGCGGTGCTGGTCGCCGGACGCGGCGTAGGGGTTGGGGATCTGCGGTGCCTGCTCGAACAGCGTACCGCATGCCCGCGCCGGTTCAACGACCAGGCGGTCGAAAGACCGGCGATGCCGGCGCCCACGACCGCGATACGCATCAGCCCTTGCGTTCCTTGTCGTAAGGATTGTGGCCGCCGCGCGTATGCAGCCGGATCGGCGTGCCCGGCAGCTCGAAGGCCTCGCGCAGATTGTTGACGAGGTAGCGGGTGTAGGACACCGGCAGGTGGTCGAGCTGGTTGCCGAACAGAGCGAAGGTCGGCGGTCGGGCCTTGGCCTGCGTCATGTAGCGGATCTTGATGCGGCGCCCGGCCACCGCCGGTGGCGGATGGGCCGAGAGAACGCCTTCGAGCCAGCGGTTGATGCGCGCGGTCGAGACGCGGCGGTTCCACACCTCATAGGCCGAGAACACACCCTGCATCAGCCGGTCGATGCCCTCGCCGGCGAGGCCCGAGAGCGGGATGATCGGCACGCCGCGCACCTGCGCCAGCAGATGGTTGGCCTTCTCCTTGAGCTCGGCGAGCAGGCCCTGCTTGTCGGCGACGAGGTCCCATTTGTTGAGGCCGATGACGACGGCCCTGCCCTCGCGCTCGGTCAGGTCGACCAGCGTCAGGTCCTGCTTCTCGAAAGGAATGGTCGCATCGAGCAGTACGACCACGACCTCGGCGAAGCGGATGGCGCGCAGCGAATCCGCTACTGAGAGCTTCTCCAGCTTCTCCTCGATGCGGGCGCGCTTGCGCATGCCGGCCGTGTCGAAGAGCTTGACCTTGCGGCCGCGCCATTCCCAGTCGACCGAGATGGTGTCGCGGGTGATGCCGGCCTCAGGGCCGGTGAGCAGCCGCTCCTCGCCGATCATGCGGTTGACCAGCGTCGACTTGCCGGCGTTGGGCCGGCCGATGATGGTGACGCGCAGCGGCCGGTCCGGATCGATATCCTCTTCGGTCCCCTCTCCTGCGACGTTCTCCCAGGCGGCCTCGCTCTCCTCCCCATCCTCATCGGGCTCGTCGTCGATGAAAGGGGCGAGCGCTTCCAGCAGATCCGAAGTGCCCTCGCCATGCTCGGCCGAGAACGGCACGGGATCGCCGAGGCCGAGCGAATAGGCGTCGATGATGCCGTCCGCGCCCTTTTTGCCCTCGGCCTTGTTGGCCAGCAGGATCACCGGCTTGCCGGAGCGGCGCACCAATTCGGCGAAGGGCTGGTCCATCGGCGTCAGGCCCAGCCGGGCGTCGATCATGAAGACGACGACATCGGCCTGGGCGATCGCCGTCTCGGTCTGGGCGCGCATGCGGCCCAAAAGTGAATCCTTGTCGGCCTCTTCCAGACCGGCGGTGTCGATGACCTTGAAGCGCAGATGGCCGAGCGAGGCGTCGCCCTCGCGGCGGTCGCGCGTCACGCCCGGGCGGTCATCGACCAGCGCGAGCTTCTTGCCGACGAGCCGGTTGAACAGGGTCGACTTGCCGACATTGGGGCGCCCGATGAGGGCAACGATGGCTGTCATTCGCTTCACATCTTCCGTCGTCATCCCAGCCACGCAAAGCGCAGAGCCGAGATCCATTGCCTGAACCTTAGCTGGAAACGCTCAGGCATGGATCCCGGGTCTCCCTGCGGTCGCCGGGATGACGCGCGCGATGATAAGGGTTTTTTCTAGTTCTGCACCGTCACCGGCCCGCCACGGACCAGCGCGAGGTAGAGGTCGGCCCGCTGACGCTCGGCCTGCGGTGTCGCCGGATCAGTGACGATGGCGTCGAACCAGCGCCCGGCATCCTCGAAGAGGTTGTTCTTCAGGGCCGAGACGCCGAGGAATTCGCGCGCGGAATGGCGCCAGATGCCCTGCGGCGTCGCCAGCGGCTCCAGCGCCTGCTTGATCTCGGCATAGGGAACGAGATCGACGCGCAGGATGCCGGCGCGCAGCCGGGCCAGGTCGCGATAGCTCTGGTCGAGCGAGCCGTTATTGGCGAGCGCGTCGAAGGCGGTGGCGCCGGCGGCGGGATCGTTCTTGGCCGTCTCGGCGGCGAGACGGAAGCGGGCGATCTCGCGATAGCCGGCCGGTGCACCCGCGGCGAGCTCCTTCAGGATCGACTCAGCCTGGGTGCTATCGCCGTCGCGCGAGGATTTCAGCGCCGCCTCGAAGCGAGCGCCGACGGCCGCCGCCGCCTGATTCTGCTGGTGCTGCCAGAACTGCCAGCCGGCCATGCCGATCACGGCAAGCACGGCCAGCGCCACAGCGGCCCAGCCGTACTTCTTCCAGAACTGCGCCGCCTTGTCCCGGCGGACTTCCTCATCGATCTCGCGAAAAATATCGGCCATTTGACTGTCAAAATCCCTGTTGGGAGCCCGGTAGCATTTTCACGGCCGGAATGCGAGCCGGTTCAACGACCGTGGCGTCGCAGATTGCAGCATCGACGTGGACGGCCCGGCGGCCGCCATGGCAGAACACGGCACGAGGCTTGCTGTGACTCGCTGGAAAGCGGGCAGATCGCCGCTGCGGAGGCCGACATGGCTCAGAACATCATCTCGCGTTGCGGCATCGCTGCCCTCGCCCTTGCCACCCTTGCCCTTGGCACCATCACCTTGCCGGCGAGAGCCGCCTCGGAGCCGATCAAGGTCAAGGTCTTCGTCGCGGCGATGTTCGAGATCGGCGAGAATACGGGCGATCGCGCCGGCGAATTCCAGCACTGGTACGAGCGCTACTGGGTGAAAAGCCCGCCCCATGCCGTCAAAGGCGCGCTGAAGCCGGTCTATTGCAACGATGACGGCGTCTGCGGGGCCGTGCTCGGCATGGGCAAAGTCAACTCCTCCTCCTCGATGCAGGCGATCCTGCTCGACCCGGCCTATGACTTCTCGCAGGCCTATTTCATCCTGAGCGGCGTCGCCGGCACGCCGCCTTCGCGCGGCACCATCGGCGACGTCTCCTGGGCGAGCTGGCTCGTCGATTACGATCTCGGCCATCGCTGGGCGCCGGAGGAAGGCAAGCCGGGCGAGCCGGTCTTCATGCCGCGCAAGGGCTATGAGAGCTACCGCCTCTTCCAGCTCAACCCGGCGCTGGTCGGCTGGGCCGTCAAGCTGAGCCAGGGCACCAACCTGCAGGATTCCGATGCGGCGCGGCAATACCGCATGCGCTATCCGGAGAAGCGCGCGCAGGCTGCGCCGGCCGTGACGACCGGCACGCATATGACCGGCGACACCTTCTTCCACGGCCCCGGCCTGTCGAAGGAGGCCCAGTACATCGCCAAGCTCTACGGCGCCGACGATTATGTCATCACCGAGATGGAGGCGGCGGCGATCACGCTGGTGATCAAGCGCCAATTCGGCACCGACCGTGTCCTGAGCCTGCGCGGCGCGGTCAATTTCGACCAGGGCAACCCGAACGAGACGACGCTGCAGCATCTCGACCCGGCGCCGGGCCAGACCGCCGGCGGCTTCGCCGAAACCGTCGCCAATATCGAGGCGGCGGGCTCGCGCGTCGTCGATCACATCGTGACGGACTGGCCGGAATGGCAGAAGGGCGTGCCGCCGCTGCCGGGGAAGTAAGAGACTGGGAGCGTCATTCTCGGGCGAAGCGAAGCGCAGACCCGAGAATCTCAGGACGAGAAAGCACCGGTTTCAAAGATGCTCGGGTCAAGCCCGAGCATGACGGCTGCGGTCAGCCCGCCCTGAACAGCAGGCTGCCGTCGCCATAGCTGTAGAAGCGGTATTGCTCAGCGATCGCATGGGCATAGGCACGTTTCATCACGTCGAGTCCGCAGAAGGCGGAGACGAGCATGAACAGCGTCGAGCGCGGCAGATGGAAATTGGTCATCAGCACGTCGACCGCGCGGAAGCGATAGCCCGGCGTGATGAAGATCGCCGTGTCGCCGGAGAAGGGCCGGATCGCCCCGTCCTCGCCGGTCGCGCTTTCGAGGAGGCGCAGCGAGGTCGTGCCGGCGGCGACGATGCGCCCGCCCCTCGCCTTCACCGCGTTGAGCGCGGCCGCCGTCTCCGCCGAGACCGTGCCCCATTCGGCATGCATGCGGTGTTCGTCGGTGTCCTCGGCCTTGACCGGCAGAAAGGTGCCGGCGCCGACATGCAGCGTGACGAAATGGCGGGAGATGCCGCGCGCCTCCAGGCCTGCGAACAGCTCCGGCGTGAAATGTAAGCCAGCCGTCGGCGCCGCGACGGCGCCCTCATGACGGGCGTAGGACGTCTGGTAATCGCGGGCATCGGCGGGGTCGGCGGGCCGCTTGCCGGCGATATAGGGCGGCAGCGGCAATTCGCCGAGCCGCGCGATCGCCTCATCGAGATAGGCGCCGGTCAGGCTGAAGCGCAACTCGACCTCGCCGCCCTCGCCCTTCTCCAGGACTTCGGCCTGCAAGCGGCCGAGCTCGCAGGCGTTGCTGGCGCCATCCGCGTCGAACATGACGGTCTCACCCAATGCCAGCTTCTTGGCTGGGCGGGCGAAGGCGCGCCAGCGATCCTCGCTCTCGCGCTTGTGCAGCATGATCTCGACGCGTGCCGAATCCTCGCCGCGATAGCGCCGGCCGCGCAGGCGCGAGGGAATCACGCGGGTATCGTTGAGAACGAGCGCGTCGCCCGGCTGCAGCAGGGACGGCAGGTCACGGATGCCGAGATCGGCGAAGGGCCGGGCTGAGTCAGGACGCACCACGAGCAGACGCGCCGCATCGCGCGGGCTTGCCGGCCTCAGTGCGATACGGTCCTCGGGCAGATCGAAATCGAAGAGGCCGACATCCATCGGTCTACATCTCTCTTCAAACGCAAAGAGCCCTCATTCCGGGCGTCGAACGCGGCTGGCGCCGCATCTCCCGGAACGAGGGCTCGGGTTGAGCGAAGCGATCAGGCCGCGTCGGCCATCACCTTCATCGAGACGATGGAGTCGGGATCGCGCACGGGCTCGCCGCGCTTGATCTTGTCGACATTCTCCATGCCTTCGACGACCTGGCCCCAGACGGTGTACTGCTTGTCGAGGAAGCGGGCATCGTCGAAGACGATGAAGAACTGGCTGTTGGCCGAGTTCGGGTTCTGGGAGCGGGCCATCGAGCAGATGCCGCGGACATGCGGCTCGGCGTTGAATTCCTGCTTCAGGTCAGGATAGTCCGAGCCGCCGGTGCCCGTGCCATGGGGGCAGCCGACCTGCGCCATGAAGCCGTCGATGACGCGGTGGAAGACGATGCCGTCATAGAAGCCCTCGCGAGCGAGCGTCTTGATGCGCTCGACATGGCCCGGAGCGAGGTCGGGGCGCAGCTTGATGACCACCTTGCCCTTGGTCGTCTCCATGACGATGGTGTTTTCTGGATCGAGCGACATCAGCTCTGCCTTTCGTTAAGCGGCACGTGGCCGTGGAAGCGTATGATGAAGGGTCGCCCCGCGATACTCGCTCCGAGGCCCTTCGACAACCTCATCGGCGTGCAGGCATGCACGGCGGCAACGGCGGACTCGCTGAAGCGTCTCTGGAACGCGGGATCGCCCCGCCGGGTTTCCCAGGTCACGCGCGGCTGGCCGAACAGCGTGCCGTCACGCCGCAGGCTGAAGCGGAGCGAGACCATCGCGCCGGTCAGGTCGCCCGGCAGCGGCGGCGGCTGCCAGCAGCGGCGCAGGGCCGGCGCGATGTCGGTGAGCTTGTCGACAGCCTCGTCCGGCTCGTTCGGCGTCTGGGGCGAGACGTCGCCGATCAGACCGATCTCGCCCGCGCCGCCCCTGAGGCGAGACGGGCCGATCCGGCGCTGATCGATGCCGGGGATGTCGTTGCCGCTGAACGGCCCACCGACGCCCGGAGCGTAGCGCTGGCCGCTCTGCGGCGGCAGGATCGGGTTCTGCGAGCCGGAAGGCGGCGGCAGAACCGGATTCTGCGAGCCCGAGGGCGGTGGCCGGCCGAGATCGAGCGTTTCCTGCGCGGCGGCCGGCGCGAGCGCCGCGCCGAGGAGAAAGGCAGTCAAGACGAGAGGGCGCATGGCCTGCTCCTTTGCACCAGCCTGCCCCATCCGCCGGAGACGCTCACGCCCGACCTGGCCCGCTTACTCGGTCCGCTTACTTGGCGTCCGCCTGCATCCGCATGGAGACGATCTTGTCCGGGTTCGTGACCTGACCGCTGCCGGGCGCGCCCTTCTTGATCTTGCGCACGGCATCCATGCCGGAGACGACTTCGCCGAAGAGCGTGTAGCTGCCGGTCAGAGAGCCGCAGCCCTCGTAGCAGATGAAGAACTGCGAATTGGCGGAATTCGGCGATTGCGAGCGCGCCATGCCGACGGAACCGACCTTGTAGGGCGTCTGGCTGAACTCGGCCGGGATGTTCGGCAGGTCGGAGCCGCCGGTGCCGGTGCCGGTCGGATCGCCGGTCTGGGCCATGAAGCCGTCGATGACGCGGTGGAAGACGACGCCGTCATAGAAGCCGCGCTTCACCAGCGCCTTGATCTGCGCGACATGCTTCGGCGCCAGATCGGGCCGCAGGCGGATCGTCACCGGGCCGTCCTTGGTGGTCAGCACCACGGTGTTGTCGGGATCGGGCTTCGGCGCGGCAGTCTGTGCCTGGGCAAAGCCGAGCGAGGCGAGAAGGGCAAAAGCGGCGAGCGAGCTGCGCAGCATGAAGATCTCCATGGCCGCAAATGAGGCGGCGACCTTTCGGTCAGTAGCGATATCCTTTGACCGGAACAAGGCATGCGGCGGCCGAGAATCCAGCCTTGTTGCACTGCACAAGTGCAGCCGAGAATGAATTTGCAAAAAGTTGAGGCTGGAGGTGCCTAAACTGATGACAACTCCGTCACAATCGGCTAATCCTTCTTGCGCTGGGCACGCTTTGTTAAGGCAAGGCGCCGCGGACCAGGTCTCGGGAGGAACGAACGCCCGCTAGTATGCAAGTCGTACGCACATAGACGTACGCCGATACTGCGGAAAAAGGCGGACTCACCAAGGCAAGGCTGCGGCCTTGCCTTTTTTCTTTTGGGGCTCCCGTTGAGGCGCCGCGTGAGCGACGCCCCAGCCTGAATCGATATGGCGACTGCGAATGGCGGGCTCGAACCGCGAGCCCTTTTCGCAGCAGACGCCGCAGCCTCCGTCGCTCGAGCCGTTTCCCGATCATGGCGAAGCCGTGGAAGGCATGGGGGCTCGAAAACCGGCACCCGCGCCAAGAACTACAGCACGGCTCCCGTCGCGCGGGATCTCCAGAGCCGTTCTCGATCGGGCTCCGGCGACAGATCAAAAATTGCCACGGTCCCGGTTCGGATGTGACGTCGCAGAGCATCGCTGCGCTGCGTATCGATCCGAAGCCTGCCCAGGTCGTGGAATTCCTGAAGCCGTGTGTGCGAAACCGCCAGCTCGGACGCCAGCAGGCGATCGAGGCGCGTGCCGACGTGAAGCGGCACCGCCAACTCGATCTCCAACTCCGTCCAACGAGGAGCTTCGCCTATGACAGCCTTCGAGATGTCGTACCCGGGGAACTCGTCGATGCGTTGCGACTTGTGCCTCAATGCATCGAGGTTGAACGCTTCTGCCCGGATCCATTGCGGATCGTTGGACTGAAGCGCCTCCAGAACCGAAGGATCGATGTCGCGAACATTGCGTCGCTCGAAGAGCGGACGATTCCACGTCTTCTCGCAATCCACGCATTTGTAGATGAGCCAGGCGTCGAGCTTGCGGCCATTGGCGTTGAGCCGGATCTTCCCACTGGATTGGAAGGCTTTCAGCCCGCCGCAACCGCTACAAGCAATCCAAGGTCGGGGGGCGGTTTTGGGCGTGATGGTCCAACGGACCCGAAGTGCTCTGCACATAGTTGTCTTGGTCTTCAGTTCGGAAGTTCACCAAGATGGCGCGTGAGAGACCCTTGCCGGGCGCGGTATGGCGGTGTCGTGATGGTCGAAGAGCAGAGACAGCGGGAGCTGTGCTGGCGCATTTGAACAGTGCCAAACCGGTCTCTCGCCACCACCCGACGAACGCAATGATACGCCGACGGCGTTCCACCATCGGCTGTACGGGTGAACTGGATTGAGACCGGACTTACTTAGGCAAAGTCTACCTCGAGGCGCCAAAGCTCTTCGACGCCAGCGATAGCAGGTGATCGGTGCTAGCGGGAGCCCCGGGTAGCGCCCGAGGGAAAGAGCCGCCGGATGAGATAATTCTGCAACGACACCCGATGACGACGACCGAGCTGAAAAGCGCGCTTGAGAACGCAGCGGCCGCTTCAGAAGTCGTAATTCGCCCAGATATACCAGACGAAGACAAAGATGACGGCCGCGATGACCGAGGTGATCGCCGCCTTCTTCAGCAGCCCGGGCAGGACCGGCGCGCCGGGCTCGGTGCCGTCGACGACCTCCCCGCTTTCCTGCTGGCTGCGGATGCCGAAGGGCAGCACCGCGAACAGCACCGTCCACCAGATGATGAAATAGACCGCAAGCGCGCTGGCGATGGTCATGGCGTGGTCCCTGTCAGCGCGATGCAGGAAAAGGCGACGCGCGCCTCGGTCGGAACACCGAAACGGGCCGTGTGGCGCGCCGGCAGGCCGTTCGGGAAATGCTTCACATATTCGGCGTTGCAGGCGACGTAATCGGCCGGATCGGTGATCAGCATCGTCATCTGGACGACGCGATCGAGCGCGCTGCCCGCCTCTGCCAGAATCTCGGCGACCCGGCCCAGCGCGTTGCGCACCTCCTCGGCCGGCGTCGCGCCGCGATGGATGCCGCGCGCCGGATCATGCGGCGCGGAATGCCCGGAAACGAAGACGAGGCCGCCGGCAACCGTCGCGGCGCTGAAAGGGCGCGGCGAGCCGGGTTCAGGCTGGCCGAGAAAAACGATGTCGGACATGATTCAGGCCTGCTCCAGCTCGACCAGCGTGCCGAGGAAATCCTTGGGGTGCAGGAACAGCACCGGCTTGCCATGGGCGCCGATGCGCGGCTCGCCGGAACCGAGCACCCGGGCGCCCTGCTCCTTCAGCCGGTCGCGGGCGGCGAGGATGTCGTCGACCTCGTAGCAGATGTGATGGATGCCGCCGTCCGGGTTGCGCTCGAGGAACTTCGCGATCGGAGAATCGGCGCCGAGCGGCTCGAGCAGCTCGATCTTGGTATTGGGCAGTTCGACGAAGACGACGGTGACGCCGTGCTCCGGCTCGGGCTGCGGCTGCGAGACGCGCGCGCCGAGCGTGTCGCGATAGAGCGCCGTCGAGGCCGCGAGATCCTTCACGGCAATGGCGACGTGGTTGAGGCGTCC
Source organism: Allobosea spartocytisi (assembly GCF_014764685.1). NCBI lineage: Bacteria > Pseudomonadati > Pseudomonadota > Alphaproteobacteria > Hyphomicrobiales > Alloboseaceae > Allobosea > Allobosea spartocytisi. The sequence goes on along the minus strand of NZ_JACXWY010000002.1, from coordinate 489,098 downwards.
GATCATGTCTCTCTTCCCGCTCACACCCATCCTCGGAAACGCTACGTCATCCCGGACAAGCGGCGCAGCCGCGCCGATCCTGGATCCATCGAAGGGCGATGTCTCGCCTTATGATGGATTCCGGATCTCCGCTTCGCTGCGTCCGGAATGACGGTGCGTGACCGTACGAGATCGTACTCTAGACCTCGATCACCAGCGCATGCACCTGGGGCTTCTTGCCCCATTCCTCGTTGACGGCGCTGCGGACGCCGCGCTCCAGCGCATTGCGCAGAGCCTCGGGGTCGCGGCGGCGGGCCTTGGGAATGCCGTCGAGCAGTTCGGCGACGGTGTCGGCGACGTATTCTTCGAAATCCGTGCCGTCCTGCGTGCGCGGCGGCAGGCCGAGGATGGCGATCTCCGGCTCGCCGGCGATGCCACCCTTCTCGTCGACCGCGACCGCGACCGAGACCATGCCGGCGAAGGAGAGCCGACGGCGCTCGGCAATCGTCTTCTCCAGCGAATTCACCAGCAGGCTGCCATCCTGATAGAGCCGGCCATGCGGCGCCTCGTCGATCTTCCGCGCCCCCTCGGCCGAGATCGCGACGACATCGCCATTGACGGTGCGCAGCACATGCTTGACGCCGAGACTGCGGGCGAAGCTCTCATGCTCGGCGAGGTGCAGATCCTCGCCATGGGCGGGGATCGCGATCTGCGGCTTCAGCCAGCCATAGAGCCTGGCCATCTCCTCACGGCGCGGATGGCCGGACACGTGCACGAGATGGGTGCGGTCAGTGATGATCTCGATGTTGTCGCGCGCCAGGGCGTTCAGGATGTTGCCGACCGATTTCTCGTTGCCGGGGATGGTGCGCGAGGAAAAGATTACGCGATCGCCGGCCGAAAGCGCGATCTCGGGATGGTCATCGGCGGCGATGCGCGAGAGCGCGGCGCGCGGCTCGCCCTGGCTGCCGGTGACCAGCGCCACGACCTTGTCGCGCGGCAGGTAGCCATAGGCATCGACCGGGCGGAAGGACGGGATGCCGTCGAGATAGCCGCATTCGCGCGCGACATCGATGACGCGGTCCATGGCGCGTCCGACGACGACGACCTCGCGATCATTCGCCATCGCGGCTTCGGCGACGGCGCGCAGCCTTGCGACATTGGAAGCGAAGGTGGTGACGGCGACACGGCCCGGCGCGGAGGCGACCAGCTCCTTCAGCTTGGCCGCGACATCGGCCTCGCTCGGGCTGGTGCCGTCGCGCATGACGTTGGTCGAGTCGCAGATCAGGGCGAGCACGCCCTCCTCCCCGAGCTCGCGCAGGCGCTTCTCATCGGTCGGCAGGCCGACGCGCGGGGTCGGGTCGATCTTCCAGTCGCCGGTATGGACGACGAGGCCGGCCGGGGTGCGGATGGCAAGTGCGTTCGACTCGGGGATGGAGTGCGCGACGGGCACGAACTCGATGTCGAAGGGGCCGAGCGTGATGCGCCCGCCCTGCGGCACGACATTGATCTCGACCTTGGGCGCGCCGGGCTCCGAGAGGCGGCGCGTGCCGAGCAGGCCGGCGGCGAATCGCGTGCAGTAGACCGGGGCGCGCAGGCTCGGCCAGAGCGCCGCGAGCGCGCCGATATGGTCCTCATGGGCGTGGGTGATGACGATGCCGATGAGGTTCGCCCGCTCCTCGATGATATAGCGCAGGTCGGGCAGGACGATGTCGACGCCCGGCGCCTCCGGCCCGGCGAAGGACAGGCCGCAATCGACCAGGATCCATTTTCGCCGCCCTTCCGGCCCGAAGCCGTAGAGGGCAGCGTTCATGCCGATCTCGCCGAGGCCGCCAAGGGGAACGAAAACAAGCTGGTCGCTGGAACGGGTCACGGATGATCCTGCAGGCACGGAGAGCCGCCAGCGGCATGCCTCATCGCACGCCGGTCGCAGCTTCCTGGTGGATCCCGGGTCGTCCCTTGGCCGTCCGGGATGACCGCGTTGAACCGGAAATGTCCTTTAGCACGGTCGCGTCGCGGCAGGCCAGCATTGCCGCCCGCCACCTCAGGGCGCCCCGAAGAACAGATCGCCCGCATCGATCAGGCGTCGGCCGGTTTCGGTTTCGAGCTCGAGGCGGCCGGTCGGATCGAGGCCGTTGAAACGGCCCGCAAGCGGCCCTTCCGGCAAACGGATCGTGATGGTTTCGCCGAGGAAGGCGGCACGCTCGAGCCAGGCGGCGCGGATCGGGCCGAAACCGCCGGGTTGCGACCAGACGGCGTGGCGCTTCGCCCAGGCGTCGCTGAGTGCGAGCAGCATCGCCTCGACATTCGCGCGGGGCGCGGCGGTCTTCAGGTAAGTCGCCGGATAGGGCGTGTCCGTCGGGCAGGAGGCGATGTTGACGCCGCAGCCGAGGATCACGTTGAGCCGCCCTGCCCGGCTTTCGCCTTCGAGCAGCAGGCCCGACGTCTTGGCGCCGCCGAGCAGCAGGTCGTTCGGCCATTTCAGCTTGAGCCCGCCAGCGGCGGGGCCGAGCAGTTGCGAGGCGGCATCATGCAAGGCGAGCCCGGCGACGAAGCCGAGCTGCGGCGCCAGCGCCGGCTCGCACGGGTCGGTCAGCAGCAGGCTGGCGTAGAGATTGCCGGGCGGCGAGCCCCATTGCCGGCCGTGACGCCCGCGCCCGGCCTTCTGGCTGCGGGCGACGATCCAGAGCTTGCCCGGCTCACCCTGATGCAGGGCGCGGCGGGCCTCCTCCATGGTCGAGCCGACCTCGTCGCGGATGATCAGCCGGTAGCCGGCAGCGCGGGCGGCTTCACCGAGCATGGCGCGCAACGCACGGAGACGACATGCCCCCGTCATTCTCGGGTGAAGCGAAGAGCAGACCCGAGAATCTCAGGCCGGAAAAGCCGCCTCTCCTTCGCGAGATGCTCGGGTCAAGCCCGAGCATGACGGCCCGCATCACTCAAAACAGCGACTTCGCCGCAGCCGCAGCGGAGTCGAAGAGCGGTGCCGGCACGAGCGACAGCGCCAGCACGAAGACGGCCGAGACGAACAGCACCGTGCGCACGCCAAGATCCGAGCGCTCGAAGGCCGGCTTCGGATCGTCGAAATACATCACCTTGACGAGGCGCAGATAGTAATAGGCGCCGACGACGCTGGTCAGGACGCCCACCACGGCGAGCGTGTAGAGCTTGGCGTCGATCGCGGCGAGGAAGACGTAGAACTTCGCCCAGAAACCGGCCAGCGGCGGGATGCCGGCGAGCGAGAACATCATCATCGAGAGCGCGAAGGCCATCCAGGGGTTCGTCCGGGAGAGGCCGGCAAGCTCGTTGATATCCTCGACCAGCTTGCCGTCGCGGCGCATCATCAGCACGCAGGCGAAGGCGCCGAGCGTGGTGGCGAGGTAGATCGCCATATAGGTCATCACGCCCTGCACGCCGCCGGCCGTGCCCGCGGCGAGGCCGACCAGCGCGAAGCCCATATTCGCGATCGAGGAATAGGCGAGCAGGCGCTTGATGTTGCGCTGGCCGATCGCGGCGAAGGCGCCGAGCGCCATCGAGGCGATCGAGATGAAGATGATGATCTGCTGCCAGTCATGGATCGCGCCGGGGAAGGCGCCGATGAAGACGCGGATCACCATCGCCATCGCCGCCATCTTGGGCGCCGAGGCGAAGAAGGCGGCGACCGGGGTCGGCGAGCCCTCATAGACATCCGGCGTCCACATATGGAACGGCACGGCCGAGATCTTGAAGGCGACGCCGGCGGCGATGAAGACGATGCCGAAGACGAGACCGAGGCCGGCATGGCCGCCCTGCGTCGCCGCGGCGATGCCCGGGAAGGTCACCGTTCCGGTGAAGCCATAGGTCAGCGAGGCGCCATAGAGCAGCATGCCGGAGGAGAGCGCGCCGAGCACGAAGTACTTGAGGCCGGCTTCCGTGGAGCGGGCATTGTCGCGATCGAAGGCGGCGACGACGTAGAGCGCCAGTGACTGCAATTCGAGGCCGACATAGAGGCTGATGAGATCGTTGGCCGAGATCATCATCATCATGCCGATGGTCGAGAGCACGATCAGGATCGGGAACTCGAAGCGCATCACGCCCTGACGGCGCAGCGTCTCCGAGGCCAGGAGGATGGTCGCGCCGGCCCCCAGCAGCGTCAGCACCTTCATGAAGCGGGCGAAGCCGTCGGCGACGAAGCCGTCGTTGAAGGTCAGGAGTCTGCCCTCGCCCGAGACGACCACCACGAGCGCCACGGCTAGCAGGACAAGCGCCAGGCCTTCCAGCAGGCGGCCGGCACGCTCGCCGCGGACGGCGCCGATCAGCACCATGGCGATGGCGCCGAGCGCCAGAATGATTTCCGGCAGGGCCGGGCCGAGAGCGGGCAGAGCCATGTCCGAGACCTTACTGCGCGGCGAGCATGGCCGTCTTCGCGACGGTCAGCGCGGCCTGATAGTTCTTGATGAGCATTTCGGTCGGCGCCGCGAAGGCGTCGAGGATGGTGTGGGGCTGGATGCCGTACCAGATCGTCAGCAGGACCAGCGGAGCGAGGATCGCGATCTCGCGGCCGTTCAAATCCTTGATGTCCTTGAGCTCGGGCTTCACCAGTTCACCGAAGACGACGCGGCGATAGAGCCAGAGCGCATAGCCCGCCGAGAGGATGACGCCGGACGTCGCGAAGAAGGCGACCCAGGGATTGGCGCGGAAGGCGCCGAGCAGCGTCAGGAACTCGCCGACGAAACCGGCCGTGCCGGGCAGCCCGACATTGGCCATGGTGAAGACCATGAAGACCACGGCGTAGAGCGGCATCCGGTTCACCAGCCCACCATAGGCGGCGATCTCGCGGGTGTGCATCCGGTCGTAGATCACGCCGACGCAGAGGAAGAGCGCGCCCGAGACGAGGCCGTGGCTCATCATCTGGAACATGGCGCCCTGGATGCCCTGCGGGGTCAGGGTGAACAGCCCCATGGTGACGAAGCCCATATGCGCCACCGAGGAGTAGGCGATCAGCTTCTTGATGTCCTCCTGCATCAGCGCCACCAGCGAGGTGTAGACGATGGCGATGACGGAGAGCGCGAAGACCAGCGGCGCGAAATCATGCGACGCCTCCGGGAACATCGGGATCGAGAAGCGGATGAAGCCGTAGCCACCCATCTTCAGGAGGATCGCCGCCAGGATGACGGAGCCTGCGGTGGGCGCCTCGACGTGGGCGTCAGGCAGCCAGGTATGAACCGGCCACATCGGCATCTTCACCGCGAAGGAGGCGAAGAAGGCGAGCCACAGCCATTTCTGCATGCCGGCCGGGAACTGGTGGGCGAGCAGCGCCGGAATGTCGGTGGTGCCGGCGTTCCAGTACATCGCCATCACGGCCAGCAACATCAGCACCGAGCCGAGCAGCGTGTAGAGGAAGAACTTGTAGGAGGCGTAGACGCGCCGCTTGCCGCCCCAGATGCCGATGATCAGGAACATCGGGATCAGGCCGGCCTCGAAGAACAGGTAGAACAGCACGAGGTCGAGCGCCGCGAAGACGCCGATCATCAGCGTCTCCAGCACCAGGAAGGCGACCATGTACTCCGCCACCCGCTTCTCGACCGAGGTCCAGGAAGCGAGGATGCAGAACGGCATAAGGAACGCCGTCAGCACGATGAAGGGGAAGGAGAAGCCGTCGACGCCGAGCTTGAAGCGGATCGACTCCGAGATCCAGCCATGGCTCTCGACGAGCTGGAAGCCGGGATCGGCCGGGTTGAAGCGGCTCCAGGCGACGCAGGCGAGCACGAAGGTCAGCACCGTCGTGACCAGCGCCGCCCAGCGGGCGTTGGAAGCGACCGAAGCCTCGTCGCCGCGCTGCGCCAGGATGAAGGCAGCGCCGACCAGCGGCAGGATCAGGAGACCGGTGAGAATACCGAAACCGAACATCATCTCACCCGCGGGTCACGAGATACCAGGTCACCAGCCCGGCGACGCCGATCAGCATGGCGAAGGCATAGTGGTAGAGATAGCCGGTCTGCAGGCGCACGACGCGGTTGGTGACGTCGACGACGCGGGCCGAGACGCCGTCCGGACCGAATCCGTCGATGACGAAGCCGTCACCCTTCTTCCAAAGGAAGCGGCCGAGCCACTTCGCCGGACGCACGAACAGGAAGTCGTAGATCTCGTCGAAGTACCATTTGTTGAGCAGGAACCGGTACAGAACCGGGTTCGCTGCCGCGAGCCTGCCCGGGATGTCCGGCCGGCGGACATACATCCAGTAGGCCAGCACGAAGCCGATCGCCATCGCCACAAAGGGCGACCAGACCACCCAGCCCGGCACTTCATGCATGGTGTGCAGGATGTGGTTGTCCTTGCCCATGAACAGCGCCGACTTCCAGAAATGCTCGAAGTCGTGGCCGATGAAGTACTCCTTGAAGACGTAGCCGGCAGCGACCGCGCCCAGCGAAAGCAGGGCGAGCGGCAGCAGCATCACCCAGGGGCTCTCATGCGGGGTGTGATCATGGCCGTGGCCGTGATCGTCATGCGCATGGTCATCGTGGCCGTGAGCGGCGTGCGCCTGATCGTCGTGACCATGTGAACCATGGCCATGGCCCCAGCGCGGCGCGCCCTCGAAGGTCATGAAATAGAGCCGCCAGGAGTAGAAGGAGGTCATGCAGGCCGCGACGACCAGCAGGACGAAGGCGTAGGACGAGGCGAAGCCGCCATGCGCCACCGAGGCATAGGCGCTCTCGATGATGGCGTCCTTGGAGAAGTAGCCGGCGAAGCCAGGGAAGCCGGTCAGTGCCAGCGTGCCGATGGTCATGGCGGCGGCGGTGAAGGGGATATGCTTCCGCAGGCCGCCCATATGGCGCATGTCCTGCTCGTGGTGCATCGCGTGGATGACCGAGCCGGCGCCCAAGAAGAGCAGCGCCTTGAAGAAGGCGTGCGTGAACAGGTGGAAGATGCCGGCGCCGTAATTGCCGACGCCGAGCGCGACGAACATGTAGCCGAGCTGCGAGCAGGTCGAATAGGCGATGACGCGCTTGATGTCGTTCTGCACCAGCCCGACCGTCGCGGCGAAGAAGGCCGTGGTGGCGCCGATGACGACGACGACGGTGAGCGCGACCGGAGCATATTCGAAGATCGGCGAGAGACGCGCGACCATGAAGACGCCGGCCGTGACCATCGTCGCGGCATGAATGAGGGCGGAGACCGGGGTCGGGCCTTCCATCGCGTCCGGCAGCCAGGTGTGCAGCAGGAACTGCGCCGACTTGCCCATGGCGCCCATGAACAGCAGCAGGCAGGTCAGCGTCAGCGCATTCCAGTCATAGCCGAGGAAATGGAAGGGCTTGCCGACCATCTCGCCGACGCGCGGGAAGATCGAGTCGAAGGTGACCGCGCCGAAGAGCACGAAGATCAGGAAGATGCCGAGCAGGAAGCCGAAATCGCCGACGCGGTTGACGATGAAGGCCTTCATCGCCGCGGCATTGGCCGAGGGCTTCTGGTACCAGAAGCCGATCAGCAGGTAGGAGGCGAGACCGACGCCTTCCCAGCCGAAGAACATCTGGACGAGGTTGTCCGCCGTCACCAGCATCAGCATGGCGAAGGTGAACAGCGAGAGATAGGCGAAGAAGCGCGGCCGGTGCGGATCCTCGTGCATGTAGCCGATGGAATAGAGGTGCACGAGCGAGGAGACCGTGTTGACGACGACCAGCATCACCGCCGTCAGCGTGTCGATGCGGAAGGCCCAGTCGACCTGCAGGGCACCAGAGGAGATCCAGTTCGCGACCTGGATGCGCGTCGTGCCCGAACCCAAGCCGACCTGAAAGAAGGCGACCCAGGACAGCACCGCCGAGACGATGAGCAGCGAGGTCGTGACGATCTCGGAGCCGCGCGCGCCGATCAGCCGGCCGAAGAGCCCGGCAATCAGGAAGCCGATGAGGGGGAGGAAGACGATCAGGTGATACATGTCCGTGAGGTCCAGGCGCCTTGCGACGCTCAGCCTTTCATCATGTTGATGTCTTCCACCGCGATCGAGCCGCGGTTGCGGAAGTAGACGACGAGAATGGCGAGACCGATCGCGGCCTCCGCCGCCGCCACCGTAAGCACGAGCAGCGCGAAGACCTGGCCGACGATGTCGCCCAGGAAGCTCGAGAAGGCGACGAAGTTGATGTTGACCGAGAGCAGGATGAGCTCGACCGACATCAGGATGACGATGATGTTCTTGCGGTTGACGAAGATGCCGAGCACGCCGAGCGTGAACAGGATCGCGCTGACGGCGAGATAGTGGCCCAGTCCGATCATCATGCCATCTCCTCGGGAACGCCGGCGCGCGAGGGCACCTGCTTGACCTCCATCGCCGCGGCCTTGGTACGGGCGTTCTGGGTCGGGACGTGCTGGCGCTTGATGCCGTGGCGCTCGCGCAGCGTCAGCACGATCGCGCCGATCATGGCGACGAGCAGCACGAGGCCGGCCGCCTGGAAGTAGTAGATGTACTGCGTGTAGAGCACGCGGCCGAGCGCCTCGGTATTCGTGATCCCGCTGGGAATCGCAGCGACCGGCGCCTTGACGAGCTGCGGGTTGATGACCCAGGCGCCGACGACCATCAGGAGCTCGACGGCGAAGATGAAGCCGATCAGCGCGCCGATCGGCAGATAGTTGAGGAAGCCCTGGCGGAACTCGGCGAAATCGACGTCGAGCATCATCACCACGAAGAGGAAGAGCACCGCGACCGCGCCGACATAGACGACGACCAGCAGCATCGCGAGGAACTCGGCGCCGAGCAGCATGAACAGCCCGGCCGCGTTGACGAAGGCCAGGATCAGGTAGAGCACCGAGTGCACGGGATTGCGCGAGGTCACCACCATGAAGGCGGATGCCACGGTGATGCCTGCGAAGAGATAGAAGAAAGCCGCTGCGGCATTCATCTCGGCCAGCCCTTCCCGCCCCTTTTCGGCGCGGTCCTCGTTTGGTTCGTGCTTCGGGACTCAAAAGACCCCGAGCAATTTGGAGCGTCTATAATCAGGCCCGCCGGGCGGGACAACCGCACGGCGGGTCTGTGAACTCAATCGCACCCTGCAACGTCATCCCGGGCAAGCGAAGCGCAGACCCGGGATCCATCGTAAAGCGCAGTTCCCTCCGGTGGATCCCGGATCGACGCCGCTTCGCGGCTTGTCCGGGATGACGCCGGAGGGGCAAATCATCTCATCGATAGGGCGCGTCCATCGCGATGTTGCGCGCGATCTCGCGTTCCCAGCGCGCGCCGTTCGCGAGCAGCTTGTCCTTGTCGTAGAACAGCTCCTCGCGGGTCTCGGTCGCGAACTCGAAATTCGGCCCCTCGACGATGGCATCGACCGGGCAGGCTTCCTGGCAGAAGCCGCAATAGATGCACTTCGTCATGTCGATGTCGTAACGGGTGGTGCGGCGCGTGCCGTCGTTGCGGCGCGGGCCGGCCTCGATGGTGATGGCCTGCGCCGGGCAGATCGCCTCGCAGAGCTTGCAGGCGATGCAGCGCTCCTCGCCGTTCGGATAGCGGCGCAGCGCGTGCTCGCCACGGAAGCGCGGCGAGAGCTGGCCCTTCTCGAACGGGTAGTTCAGCGTCGCCTTCGGCTTGAAGAAATAGCGCATCGAGAGCCCGATCGCCCCGACGAACTCCTTCAGCAGCAGGCCCCTTGCGGCTTGCGCGAGTGACATCGCCTTCGTCCTTCCATCCTCAGCCGAACAGCGTCCGGCCGATCACGAAACCCAGGATCGGCGTGACGCCGATCGTCATCACAACCAGCACCACCCGCAAGATGCGGATACGGCGCTCGTAATCATCCTTCTCGGCCTGCATCTCCGAGCGATCCGTGCGCCTGAGCGCGCCGATCACAACGGCCGAGATCAGCCGGTATTCCAGCAGGCCGAGCCCGAAGCCGATCAGGGCGCCGAACCAACCCGCCATGTTCATGTCGCCAGCAGCCCAAGCCAGACGACGCTCTTGTATCCGAGGAACCCACCGACGAAAGCCGCGACCGCGAGTCCGACGATGAAAGCCTCAATATCCTTTGCGGCAGTCCCGCGGAGAACCCGCAGGACACAAGCCACGTAACATACTCCGCCGACGACCATGCCCGCAGCCGGGCCCACGATCGCCGGGTTGATCATCCGCCGACCGGGCCCCAGCCCGTCAGCTGCAGCACCAGCGCCACGATCACCACGCTCGCGATCGACAACGGCAGGAAGACCTTCCAGCCCAGGCGCATCAACTGGTCGTAGCGGTAGCGCGGCACGAAGGCCTTCACCAGCGCGAACATGAAGAACACCAGGCAGACCTTGAGCGCGAACCAGAACACGCCGGGCAGCCAGGTGAAGGGCGGCAGCGCGACCGGGGGCGCCCAGCCGCCGAGGAAGAGGATCGTGGTCAGCGAGCACATGGTCATGATCGCCACGTATTCGCCGAGCATGAACAGCAGGTACGGCGTCGAGGAATACTCGACCATGAAGCCCGCCACGAGTTCGGATTCCGCTTCCGCCAGATCGAAGGGCGGCCGGTTCGTCTCGGCCAGCGCCGAAACGAAGAAGACTACGAACATCGGGAAGAGCGGGATGAAGTACCAGTTCAGGATCGAGAGCCACGGCACGCCGAGCGCATGGGCAAGGCCCCGGTTCTGCTGCGCCTCGACCACGGCCGAGAGGTTCAGCGAGCCGACGCAGAGCAGCACGGTGATGATGACGAAGCCGATCGAGACCTCGTAGGACACCATCTGCGCCGCCGAGCGCAGCGCGCTCATGAACGGGTATTTCGAGTTCGAGGCCCAGCCGGCCATGATGATGCCGTAGACGCCGAGCGAGGAGATCGCGAGGATGTAGAGCACGCCGACATTGATGTCGGCGATCGCCCAGCCTTCCGCCACCGGGATCACCGCCCAGGCGCCGAGCGCCAAGAGGCAGGAGATGAAGGGCGCCAGCAGGAAGATGCCCTTGTTGGCGCCGGACGGAATGATCGGCTCCTTGAGCGCGAACTTGATCAGGTCCGCGAAGCTCTGGAACAGGCCCCAGGGACCGACCACGTTCGGGCCACGGCGGAGCTGCACCGCCGCCCAGACCTTGCGGTCGGCCAGCAGGATGTAGGCGATGAAGACCAGCAGGCAGACCAGCAGCAGCAGGCTCTTGCCGAGAACGATCGCGATATCGAGGACGAGGTCCCAGTTCATGGCCGGTTACTCCGCCGCCTGCTGGTGCCGGCCCGAGGCCAGCGCCGAGCATTCCGCCATGATGGCGGAGGCACGCGCGATCGGGTTGGTCTGATAGAAATCGGCGACGGGCGAGACGAAGCCCGCCTTGTCGGTCTTGCCGCCGAGGCCGGCGAGCTTGCCGATCTCCGAAGCGTCATTGGCCGGCAGGCCGTCGAGCGCCGCGAAATGCGGATGCGCCTCATAGAGCGCCTTGCGCAGGCCGGCGAGCGAGTCGAAGGGCAGCGTCTTGCCGAGCGTCGTGGAGAGCGCGCGCAGGATCGCCCAATCCTCGCGGGCATCGCCCGGCGGGAAGGTGGCGCGGTCGCCCATCTGCACACGGCCTTCCGTGTTCACATAGGTGCCGGACTTTTCGGTATAGGCCGCGCCCGGCAGGATGACGTCGGCGCGATGGGCGCCCTTATCGCCATGCGTGCCCTGGTAGACGACGAAAGCGCCTTCCGGCACCTCGATCTCGTCGGCGCCGAGCAGGAAGAGCACATCGAGCGCGCCCGGCTGGACCATCGCAACGGTGTCCAAACCGCCCTCGCCGGGCACGAAGCCGAGATCGAGCGCGCCGACACGCGACGCTGCGGTGTGGATGACGCCAAAACCGTTCCAGCCTTCGCGGACAGCGCCGAGCGCTTGTGCCGCCTTGGCGGCGAGCGAGAGCACAGCCTCACCGTCAGTGCGGGTCAGAGCGCCCTGCCCGACCAGTACCATCGCCTTGCCCTCGCCGGCCTGGGCCGATTTCACGACATCGGCCAGCGTCTCCGGGCCGGCGCCGAGATAATCATAGGCATAGGTCAGATCGGCCTTCTCGCCGATGACGCTGACCTTGAAGTTGCCGCGCAGCCAGCGCTTGCGGATGCGGGCATTCAGGATCGGCGCCTCGCGGCGCGGGTTCGAGCCGATGATGAGCAGCGAATCCGCCTGCTCGATGCCGGCGATGCCGGCGTTGAGCACGTAGGAGGCGCGGCCGAACTTCGGATGCAGCCTGGTGCCGTCCTGGCGGGCATCGAGATTGGCGGAGCCGAGCGAGGCGATCAGCGCCTTCAACGCGAACATCTCTTCCACGGCCGCGAGATCGCCGGCGATGGCGCCGATCTTCTCTGGGCTCGCGGCCTTCACCTTGTTGGCGATGGCAGCGAAGGCCTCCGTCCAGCTCGCGGGGCGCAAGCGCCCGTTCTCGCGGATATAGGGCCGGTCGAGGCGCTGGGTCTTGAGACCGTCGGCGATATGGCGGGTCTTGTCGGAGATCCACTCCTCGTTCACCGCCTCGTTGAGGCGGGGCAGGATCCGCATCACTTCCTTGCCGCGCGAGTCGACGCGGATGGCCGAGCCGACCGCATCCATCACGTCGATGCTCTCGGTCTTGGAGAGCTCCCAGGGCCGGGCCTTGTTCTGGTAGGGCTTGGAGGTCAGCGCGCCGACGGGGCAGAGATCGACGACATTGCTCTGGAGCTCCGACGACATCGCCTGCTCGAGATAGGTCGTGATCTCCATATCCTCGCCGCGGCCGATGGCGCCGAGATCGGAGGCGCCGGCAACCTCGGTGGTGAAGCGGACGCAGCGCGTGCACTGGATGCAGCGCGTCATCGTCGTCTTGACCAGCGGGCCGATATACTTGTCCTCGACCGCGCGCTTGTTCTCGGCGAAGCGGGAGGTTTCCGCGCCGAAGGCCATGGCCTGGTCCTGCAGGTCGCATTCGCCGCCCTGATCGCAGATCGGGCAATCGAGCGGGTGGTTGATGAGGAGGAACTCCATCACCCCCTCGCGGGCCTTCTTGACCATCGGCGACTTGGTCGAGACGACCGGCGGCTCGCCGTTCGGGCCGGGGCGCAAATCGCGCACGCCGATGGCGCAAGAGGCCTGCGGCTTCGGCGGGCCGCCCTTCACCTCGACGAGGCACATGCGGCAATTGCCGGCGATGGAGAGGCGCTCGTGGAAGCAGAAGCGCGGCACCTCGGCGCCAGCCGCCTCGCAGGCCTGGAGAACCGTGTAATCGGCCGGGACGTCAACCTCGATGCCGTCGATGACGAGTTTGGTCATGGTCTCACTCCGCCGCCATCAGGCGCACAGGCTCGCTGTGCGGGTTGGCGGCATAGTCGTCGATGCGCTGCTCGATCTCGTGACGGAAATGCGCGATCAGGCCCTGGATCGGCCAGGCCGCGGCGTCACCGAGCGCGCAGATCGTGTGGCCCTCGATCTGCTTGGTGACGTCGAGCAGCATGTCGATCTCGCGCTTCTGGGCGCGGCCCTCGGCCATGCGCTCCATGACGCGCCACATCCAGCCCGTGCCCTCGCGGCAGGGCGTGCACTGGCCGCAGCTCTCATGCTTGTAGAAATGGCTGATGCGGGCGATGGCGCGGACGATGTCGGTCGACTTGTCCATCACGATCACCGCCGCCGTGCCGAGGCCGGAGCGCAGCTTGGAGAGCGAATCGAAATCCATCGGCGTGTCGATGATCTGCTCGGCCGGAACCATGCGCACCGAGGAGCCGCCGGGGATAACCGCCTTCAGGTTGTCCCAGCCGCCGCGGATGCCGCCGCAATGCTTGTCGATCAGCTCGCGGAACGGGATGCCCATCGCCTCCTCGACGTTGCAGGGCTTGTTCACATGGCCGGAGACGCAGAACAGCTTGGTGCCGACATTGTTCGGCGTGCCGATCGAGGAGAACCAGGCGGCGCCGCGGCGCAGGATGGTCGGGGCGACCGCGATCGACTCGACGTTGTTCACCGTGGTCGGGCAGCCATAGAGGCCCATATTGGCGGGGAAAGGCGGCTTCAGCCGCGGCATGCCCTTCTTGCCTTCGAGGCTCTCCAGCAGCGCCGTCTCTTCGCCGCAGATATAGGCGCCGGCGCCATGATGCACATAGAGATCAAAGGGATAGCCGTGGACATTGTCCTTGCCGATGAGCTTGGCCTCATAGGCCTCATCGACGGCGCGCTGCAGCGCCTCGCGCTCGCGGATGTATTCGCCGCGGATGTAGATATAGGCCGCATGCGCGCCCATGGCGAAGGAGGCGATCAGGCAACCCTCGACCAGCGTATGCGGGTCGTTGCGCATGATCTCGCGGTCCTTGCAGGTGCCCGGCTCCGACTCGTCGGCATTGACGACGAGGTAGTGCGGGCGCCCGTCACTCTGCTTGGGCATGAATGACCATTTCAGCCCGGTCGGGAAGCCGGCGCCACCACGACCGCGCAGGCCGGACTTCTTCATCTCGTCGATGATCCAGTCCCGGCCCTGCTCCAGGATGAACTTGGTACCATCCCAGCCGCCGCGTTGGATCGCGCCCTTCAGGGAGCGGTCATGCAGGCCGTAGAGATTGGTGAAGATGCGGTCGCGATCTGCGAGCATGTCCTAGTGCCTCACTCTGCCGGCTTGTCGCCAAGCTTCGACTCCGGGCGCCAGCCCGTCGCGAGCTTCTTCGACTGAGCAATCCAGTCGTCACGCAGCGCCCGGCCCTTGAAGCCGGTCAGCCGTGCATCGACCCAGGCGAGCTCCGCCGGTGTCCATTTGGCGATCTGGTCGTAATGCCAGACCCCCATCTCGTTGAGCATCCTGCCGAGCTTCGGCCCGACGCCCCAGATCAGTTCGAGATCGTCGCCCTTGCCGTCGCGCGCGGCGGTCAGCAGCTCGGGCTTGCTCTCGTCGGTCGCGATGGTCTTGTCCGCTGCCGCAGGCTTGGCAGCCTCGGCGACGTCCTTCTTCTCGACCTTGCCCTTGGCAGCCGGTGTGTCGTTCGCGGCGCTGGAGGGCTGGGCCGGCGACGAGGGCTGCGGACGTGCGGCAGCGGCCGTCTCTGTCGCGGGCTTCTCGGCAACGGCGGCCGGGGTCGCCTCGGCCTTTTTGGCCTCGGCTTCGGCGGCCTTCTTGGCTTCTGCCTCGGCGGCGGCCTTGGCGGCTGCGGCTTCGGCCGCGGCCTTACGCTGCTCGGCGATGCGCTTCTGCCAGTCGCCCGCGCCGATCATCGAGCCGTCATAGAGGGCCTTGTCGGTCAGGGTCTGCGGACCACCTTCCGGCTCGGAGCCGGTGCGGCCGTTCTGCGGGCCGGGCTTGGTGGCGCGGCCATTGCGGAGATCGTCGAGAAGCTGGCGGAAATTCGCCGGCGTCAGGTCCTCGTAGTAATCGACATTGATCTGCGCCATCGGGGCGTTGCAGCAGGCGCCAAGGCACTCGACTTCGAGCCAGGAGAGCTTGCCGTCGGCGGTGACCGTCGATTGCGGGCCGATGACGTCCTCGCAGACCTTCTTCAGCGCTTCGGCGCCGCGCAGCGCGCAGGGCGTCGTACCGCAGAGCTGGACGAAATACTCGCCGACCGGCTGCAGGTTGAACATCGTGTAGAAGGTCGCGACCTCCAGCACGCGCATCGGCGCCATGCCCAAGCGCTTGGCGACGGTCTCGATCACGGCGCGCGAGACCCAGCCCTCCTGCTCCTGCGCCTTCCACAGAAGCGGGATGACGGCGGAAGCCTGGCGGCCTTCGGGGTACTTGGCGATCTGCTGGTCGATCCAGTTCTCGTTCGCCGCAGTGAAGGCGAAGGAGGCCGGTTGGATAGGATCAGGTGCGAGACGACGGACGGACATTCGGCTTTCTCAACCCTGGCAATAGCTTCGATATTGGGCGGCGGCACGCGGCAGAGCCGGCACACAACGCCCATAATTCGGATCCTGGCCGCCGCAGCTGCAGCTGAAGACCGGATCCGTACAACGGCGAACATAAATCCAGGAACACCAGCTCACATAGCCGGGCTGATCCTTGGCAACATAGCGAAATCCGGCCTTCTCAAGCTGCTGATAGGTCGGACGGCCCTGCGCCGACGCGCCACTCGCGGCGATCGCGCACCCAACCAGACCCATCGAGGCAGCGGCCAATCTCACCGATCGACCTCCCCGAACACGATGTCCAGCGAGCCGAGGATCGCGGAGACGTCGGCGAGCATGTGCTTGCGGCACATGAAATCCATGGCCTGGAGATGGGCGAAGCCCGGGGCCTTGATCTTGCAGCGATAGGGCTTGTTGGTGCCGTCGGAGACCAGATAGACGCCGAACTCGCCCTTCGGCGCCTCGACGGCCGCATAGACCTCGCCGGCCGGCACCCTGTAGCCCTCGGTGTAGAGCTTGAAATGGTGGATGAGCGACTCCATCGAGCGCTTCATCTCGCCGCGCTTGGGCGGCACGACCTTGCCGTCGAGCGAGGAGACCGGGCCGCCACCATCGGGCGCCAGCAGCTTCTCGCAGCACTGCTTCATGATGCGCACCGACTGGCGCATCTCTTCCATGCGGATGTGATAGCGGTCGAAGCAGTCGCCGTTCTTGCCGACGGGGATGTCGAATTCCATCTCCTCGTAGCATTCATAGGGCTGCGACTTGCGCAGATCCCAGGGCGCGCCGGAGCCGCGCACCATCACGCCCGAAAAGCCCCATTTCCAGCAGGTCTCGAGATCGACCACGCCGATATCGACGTTGCGCTGCTTGAAGATGCGGTTGTCGGAGAGCAGCCCTTCGAGGTCGTCGCAGACCTTGAGGAAGGGGTCGCACCATTCGGCGATGTCGTGGATCAGCGAAACCGGCAGGTCCTGATGGACGCCACCCGGCCGGACATAGGCCGCGTGCATGCGCGCGCCGCAGGCACGCTCGTAGAAGACCATCAGCTTCTCGCGCTCCTCGAAGCCCCAGAGCGGGGGCGTGAGCGCGCCGACATCCATCGCCTGCGTGGTCACGTTGAGGATGTGCGAGAGGATGCGGCCGATCTCGGAATAGAGCACGCGGATGAGCTGGCCACGGCGCGGCACCGTGATGCCGAGCAGGCGCTCGACCGCGAGCGCGAAGGCATGCTCCTGATTCATCGGCGCGACATAGTCGAGTCGGTCGAAATAAGGCACGGCCTGGAGATAGGTCTTGGCCTCGATCAGCTTCTCGGTGCCGCGATGCAGCAGGCCGATATGCGGATCGACGCGCTCGACCACCTCGCCGTCGAGCTCCAGCACCAGGCGCAGCACGCCGTGCGCAGCCGGATGCTGGGGGCCGAAATTGATCGAGAAATTGCGGATGTTGTGCTCGGTCATGCCGTGCCGCCCTGCTTTGCCGCGACGCGGGCCAGGAACTCGTCCCCGGTCAGTCGTGGCCGCTCGCCGGCAAACGCATAGAGCGCCGGCTTGTCATCAATGAAGATCTCCGCGACGAAGTCGAAGGACGATTGGTCGTCGAAGGCCTGGAAGGCCACCGCGACATGGCCGTCCGCACCTTCGCGCAGGCGCCAGAACAGGCTCGACCCGCAGGTCCTGCAGAAGACCCGCTCACCCCAGTCGGAAGATGGATAGACCTCGAGCGCCTGCTCGTCCGCCACGGACACGCCGGAGCACGGCACCGCCATGAAGACGCCGCCGCTCCATTTCCGGCACATGCCGCAATGGCAGACATCCATCTCCTGCTTCTCGGGCGTCGCGGTGAAGCGCACCGCGCCGCAGAGACAGCCGCCGGACAGGGTTTGGTGGCTGGACGCCATCACGCCCCCTTCGCCTTCTCGTCGCCCGGCAGCACGTAATCCGTGCCTTCCCAGGGCGAAAGGAAATCGAAGTTGCGGAATTCCTGGTTCAGCTTCACCGGCTCGTAGACGACGCGCTTCTGCTCGTCGTCATAGCGAACCTCGACGAAGCCGGTCAGCGGGAAGTCCTTGCGCAGCGGATAGCCCTCGAAACCGTAATCGGTGAGGATGCGGCGCAAATCCGGATGGCCGGTGAACAGGATGCCGTAGAAATCGTAGGCCTCGCGCTCGAACCAGTTGGCCGCCGGGAAGACGTCGACGACGGAGGGAACCGGCGTCGCCTCGTCGGTCTGGACCTTGACGCGGATGCGCCGGTTATGGTGCGGCGCGAGCAGGTGATAGACGACGTCGAAGCGCTTCTCGCGGCCGGGATAGTCGGCCCCGGCGATGTCGGTGAAGTTCACGAAGCGGAAGCGCGGGTCGCTGTAGAGCGTGCGCAGGACCTCGACGATCGAAGCCGCCTCGGCATGGATCGTCAGCTCCTCGAAAGCGACGACCGCCTCCGTGACCGCGCCGGGCAGCGCAGCCATGATCTCTTCACCGAGCTTTTCGAGCGCTTCGCTCATCGTCTCACCTTCATCGCCTGCCGCATCGACCGATGGAGCGCTCAGCGCTCGATCGTGCCGGTGCGGCGGATCTTCTTCTGCAGCAGCAGCACGCCGTAGAGCAGCGCCTCGGCCGTCGGCGGGCAGCCCGGAACGTAGATGTCGATCGGGACGATGCGGTCGCAGCCGCGGACCACCGAATAGCTGTAGTGGTAATAGCCGCCGCCATTGGCGCAGGAGCCCATCGAGATGACGTAGCGCGGCTCCGGCATCTGGTCGTAGACCTTGCGCAGCGCCGGGGCCATCTTGTTGGTCAGCGTGCCCGCCACGATCATCACGTCGGACTGGCGCGGTGAGGCGCGCGGCGCGAAGCCGAAGCGCTCGACGTCGTAGCGCGGCATCGAGAGCTGCATCATTTCGACAGCGCAGCAGGCCAGGCCGAAGGTCATCCACATCAGCGAGCCGGTGCGGGCCCAGTTGATCAGATCGTCCGTCGCGGTGACGAGGAAGCCCTTGTCGGCCAGCTCGTTGTTGATCTCGACGAAGAAGGGATCACGCGCCCCGACGGGCTTGCCGTCCGGACCGAGCAAACCCCTCGGCGCCTGCGCGACGAGCGGATCACCACGATCGATCGCTGTGACTGCCATGTCCTAATCCTCGTGAACGTCTAGTCTGCCTGACAGAAAACGGAAAACCGCCTCACGATCAGGTCAGTCCCACTCCAGCGCGCCCTTGCGCCACTCGTAGATGAAACCCACGGTGAGCACGCCGAGAAAGACCATCATCGACCAGAAACCATACCAGCCAAGGCTGCCGAAGGCGACGGCCCAGGGGAACAGGAACGCGACCTCGAGATCGAAGATGATGAAGAGAATCGCGACCAGGTAGAACCGCACGTCGAACTTCATGCGCGCATCGTCGAAGGCGTTGAAACCGCATTCGTAAGCCGAGAGCTTTTCGGCGTCAGGCTTCGAATAGGCGATCGCGAAGGGGGCGATCAGCAGCGCTAGCCCGATCACCGCCGAGACGCCGATGAACAGCACCAGCGGCAGGTAGTCGGTCAGAAGGGAATGCACCGGAAGAGCTTGCATCGTCGAACTCGCTTCGCGCGGCCGCACAACGGCTCACCGCCCCGTTCGCTTAGACCCTCGATTAGAATGAAGCAAGACTCCGCCGCGCCGCACAATCGCGTGGGCGGGTTGTATGCGGCGCAGGATGCGGCAAAATCGCACCGCCTCCGCTCTCCCTCCCACGGCCATGAGGCAAAATTCGGCCGGAAGCGCGTATTTTTCGCGTTGGGAACCCACAGCAATTCGTTCACCCTGCCCGAATCGCCCGCGGGCGGACGCTTTTTTTGAAAGGCCCTCCATGCGCTCCCCCTCCCGGCCATCCTGCGGCGCAACACCGCGCGGAGCCCGGCCGGCGTGAAGCCGCTCGCCTGCCTGCCGGCGAGCCTGGCGTTCGCCGTCGCCCTGCTCCTTGCCGCCGAAGCCCGCGCCCAGGACGGTCAAAGCGTGCGTGCGCCCCAGCCGCCGCAACGTCCCTTCGATCTCGATCTGGCAGGCACGCCGAAACTGCCGCCGATCGTCGTGCCACCCGCGCCGCGCCCGGCGCAGGAGACGCCGGCAAGCCCCGCCGTCGCAGAGACGCCGCCGGCCGCGCCATCGACGGAAACGCCCGCAGCCGGCGGAACGCCCGCATCGGAAACACCGCCCGCAGAGGGCACCGCGCCCATGGCCGACGGGCCGGACGAGGATGAGGGGCCGGAATGGCCGAAGCTCACCCCCGGGCAGAAGGCCGGCGCGGAGCCGGCATTCGACCCGAACGAGAAGGCCGACAGGCCCGGCATCTCCACCGATCCAGGCACGTCGACCGCCTGCCTGCCGCAGCGGCTGAAGCTGATTCTCGGCAAGATCGTCGACAGGTACGGCGCGGTGAAGGTGACCTCGACCTGGCGGCCGCCCTGGCGGGCGCGGCGCGGCTCCTATCACAAGCGCTGCGAGGCGATGGATTTCCGCGTTCCCGGCGTGAAGCCGCGCGTCGTGCTGGAGTGGGCGCGGTCACTGCCGGAGGTCGGCGGCAACCAAGTCTACTGGAACGGACTGATCCATATCGACACCGGGCCGCGCCGGCCCTGGTGAGTCGGCGCGGCAATGGCCGGGGCCAGCCTGTCGGTCAGGCCCCGGCCCTGGTCGCGAGGATGAACAGGCGGGGGAAGCGCAGCAGCACCTTGCCGTCCGGCTCGACCGGATAGGCGGGCGCGATCCGCTCCTTGTAGCGTGCGAGGAAGCCCTCGCGCTCATCCGCAGGCAGCGGGTCGAGATAGGGCTTCAGAGCAGTGCTCTTGAACCATTCGACGATCGCGTCATGGCCAGCCAGCGCGTGGACATAGGTGGTCTGCCAGAGATCGACGGTGCAGCCGGCCTCCGCGAGCCAGCGGCGATAATCAGAGAAACTGCCCATCGGCGCCCGCGCTGCGGCGGCCTCGACGAGACGCCCCGCCCAGGGCCCTTCCGCCGCGGTCTCGGCCATGGCGACGTGAGAGGGCTCGGCGAGATTGTTCGGCATCTGCACGGCGAGCTGGCCGCCGGGCTTCAGCGCACCCGCGAGCCGGGGAAACAGGCTCGCATGGTCCGGCAGCCATTGCAGCACCGCATTGGCGAAGATCAAATCGTAGTCAGGGCCGGCCGACCAATCATCGAGATTCGCCAGCACGAAGGAGAGCTGCGGCAAGCGCTTGCGCGCCTTTTCGATCATGTCGGGCGAGGAATCGAGCCCCGTCACCTCGGCATCGGGAAAGCGGGCCGCGACGAGCTCCGTGCTGTTGCCGGGGCCGCAGCCGAGATCGATGCACCGCGTCGGCGCCCGAAG
This sequence comes from Allobosea spartocytisi, assembly GCF_014764685.1. NCBI lineage: Bacteria > Pseudomonadati > Pseudomonadota > Alphaproteobacteria > Hyphomicrobiales > Alloboseaceae > Allobosea > Allobosea spartocytisi. The sequence goes on along the minus strand of NZ_JACXWY010000002.1, from coordinate 468,000 downwards.
CCCGACGCGCTGGATCAGATCGAGCGGCGGGCGCGTCCGCTCGTCCTCGAAGCGCAGATACTGATTGGCATCCCAGTCGGCTTTGGCAGACATGTCGCATTCCATTCCCTGCTGCGCCGCCATGGGACGGCGGCGCACTCTACAATAGCGGGCCGCATGCCGTGTCCAGCCCGATATCGCAGCGCCGTGTTCTTCGGGCGCGGTTCGCCGCTCAGTGGCTCTCGCCGTGCTTCAGGATCTGGCCGAGGAATTTGCGGGTGCGCTCGTTCTGCGGCGCCGAGAAGAACGATTCGGGCGGCGCGACCTCGACGATCTCGCCAGCGTCCATGAAGATCACCCGGTCGGCGACCTTGCGGGCAAAGCCCATCTCATGGGTGACGCAGAGCATGGTCATGCCGCTCTCGGCGAGCTCGACCATAACGTCGAGCACCTCGCTGACCATTTCGGGGTCGAGCGCCGAAGTCGGCTCGTCGAACAGCATGATCTTGGGGTTCATGCAGAGCGAGCGAGCGATGGCGACGCGCTGCTGCTGGCCGCCGGAGAGCTGGACCGGATATTTGTTGGCCTGCTCCGGGATATGGACGCGCTCCAGGATCCTGCGGGCGTTCGCCTCGGCCTCAGCCCTCGCAATGCCGCGCACCTTCATCGGCGCCAGCGTGCAGTTCTCCAGCGCGGTCAGATGCGGGAACAGGTTGAAGCTCTGGAAGACCATGCCGATCTCGCGGCGGATGTCCTCGATGCCCTTCAGCCCGGCATGGACCGTCGTGCCGTCGATGACGATATCGCCCTTCTGATGCTCCTCGAGCTGGTTCAGGCAGCGGATCAGGGTCGACTTGCCCGAGCCGGAGGGCCCGCAGATGACGATGCGCTCGCCGCGCGAGACGGTGAGGTCGATATCGCGCAGCACATGGAAGTCGCCATAGAATTTGTCGACATGACGCATCTCGATGATCACGTCGCCGATCTCATGGTCGCCGGCGGAGGGAGCGGTCGCGGACATCTGCAAAAGCCGTTCTGGTTCGATTGGAGATGCGCCCGGCACAGGACCGGGCGCATCCGGTTTCGGAAGCCGTCAGGCCCCGTGAGCGATCACCACTTGGTGCCTTCGAACTGCGGCATCGGCGGCAGCTTGGGCAGCGGCATGCCGAACCATTTCTGGTTGATCTTGGACAGTTCGCCGTTGCCCTCGATCTCGGCGATGAACTTGTTCGAGAACTCGGCCAGCGCGGTATCGGCCTTGCGGAAGGCCATGCCGTTGGCCTGTTCCTTGAGCGTGATCTTGGGTTCGATGCCGAGCTGCGGATAATCCTTGTTGAGCTGGGCGAGGATGGTGTTGCTGGCGCCCATGCCCTGGACCTGCCCGGAGATCAGGGCCTGCAGGGCGGTGGCGTCGTCGTCATAGCGCTTCAGCGGGGTACCGGGAGGGGCGACATTGCTGATCGCGATGTCCTGCGTCGAGGCGCGCGCGACGCTGATCGTGACGTTCTTCAGATCCTCCGGCGCCTTGACGTTCACGCTCTTGGGAGCCAGCACATAGATCGTCAGCGTGCTGTAGGGGTTGGAGAACAGCACCTGCTTCTGGCGCTCGGGGGTGATGCCGAAGGTGGCGATCAACAGGTCGACCTTGTTGGTCAGCAGATAAGGGATGCGGTTCGGGCCGGTGACCGGGACGAGCTCGAGCTTGACGCCGAGCGCCTTGGCCATCAGCGCCGCGACATCGGCGTCGTAGCCGGCCGGCTGCTGCTGGGCGTCGGTGCCGCCGAAGGGCGGGTAGTCGGTCAGCACGCCGACCATCAGCTTGCCGCGGGCCTTGATCTCGTCAGGGGTAGCGGCCTGCGCCGGGGCGACGTTGAGCGCGGCGGCGGCAAGGCCGGCGAAGACCAGCGTGCCGAGGCCGCGGCGGCAAATCGATTTAAACAGGGACATGGGGACGTTCTCCTCTGGGACAGGCTGAATTGCATCGCCGCCTTCAGCGGGCGGCGACGAGGAGCTTTTGCTCCATCCTTTTGCTGTAGGCCGAGAGCGGCCTGCAGATGACGTAATAGAGCAGCGCGACGAGCGCGAAGACCGTGAACGGCCGGAAGGTCGCGTTGTTGATGATCTGCGCCGCGCGTGTCAGCTCGACGAAGCCGATGATCGAGGCGAGCGAGGTGCCCTTGATGAGCTGCACCAGGAAGCCGATCGTCGGGGGAATTGCGATGCGGACGGCCTGCGGCGCGATGACGAGCATCATCTTCGGCCAGTAGCGCAGGCCCAGCGAGGTCGCCGCTTCCCATTGTCCGCGCGGCACGACCTCGATGGCGCCGCGCCAGATCTCGCCGAGGAAGGCGCTGGCATGCAGCGACAGGCCGAGCGCCGCCGCCGTCCAGGGGTCGACCGACCAGCCGAACAGCCCGGGCACGAAGAAGGCGAGGAAGAGCTGCATCAGCAGCGGCGTGCCCTGGAAGAGCTTGATGTAGCCAGCCGAGGCGAAGCGCAGCCATTTGTATTCGCCGCTGCGGGCGAGCGCCACCAGCGCCCCGCCCAGCGCGCCGCCGAGAAAGGCGACGAGCGAGAGCAGCAGCGTCCAGCGCACCGCCATGATGATGTAGATGATGTCGCCTGATCCGAGTGTGCGCATGTCGTCACCTCACCGGGTTGGCTTGCGCAGGAAGGCGCGTTCGATCCCGGCGAAGACCGTCCAGAAGAAGACGGAGAGGCCGAGATACAGGCAGGTGGCGACGAAATAGACCTCGAAGCTGCGGAAGGTGCGCGACTGGATGTCGCCCGCCACCGCCGTCAATTCGCTCGCCGCGATCGCCGAGCAGACGCTGGTGTTCAGCATCAGCAGGATGAACTGGCTGGTCAGCGAAGGGTAGATCGCCTGGATCGCCGGCTTCAGGATGATGTAGCGGAAGATCTGGAGCGGGCGCATGCCCAGCGACTTGCCCGCCTCGACCTGGCCCTTCTGGATGCTCTCGATGCCGGCGCGGATGATCTCGATGCCATAGGCGCCAACATTCACCACCAGCGCCAGCAGCGCCGCCGTGTTCGAGGACATCTTCAGGCCCATCGAGGGCAGGCCGAAATAGATCATAAAGATCTGGATCAGGAAGGGCGTGTTGCGGATCAGCTCGATATATTCGTCGATGATCCGGACCAGCCATTTCGGCCCCGAAGTCTTGCCGAGCGCGCCGGCGACCGAAACCACCATGCCGATCGCCATCGCCAGTGCCGACAGGACCAGCGAATTGAGCAGCCCCTGCAGCAGCTCGGGCCATGCCGAGAAGACATCGGCGAAATCGAATTCATAGCTCATGCGGGCCGCCCGTTCCGGGTGGCGAAAGCAGGGCTGCCTTCATATGCCTTCCTCATCAATCCTCCCGGCCGGCCGGGCCGCCGGTTCTCGCCCGGGGCCGCAGCAGAATCCCTACAATCGCGGAATCAGCAAGCCGCCATCGGCGTTGATCACTGTTCCAGTCGCATAGGCGAACTGTCCACCCGTCAGGGCGGCGACGACCGCTGCGACATCTTCGCCCTCGCCCCAGCGGCCGGCGGGAATCAACCCCTCGGCGATGCGCGCATCGTATTTCGCGGCGACCTTTGCGGTCATGTCAGTGCGGATCACGCCCGGCCTGACCTCGAAGACCGGGATGCCCTCCGGCGCGAGCCTGACGGCGAGCGCCTTCGCCCACATCGAGAGGCCGAGCTTGGAGACGCAGTACTGCGCCCGGTCGATCGAGACCAGCTCGGTCGAGGCCGAGGTGATGAAGACGATGGCCGGGCGTTCCGGCCTGTCCGCGAGCATGGTCTTGGCCACCTCCTGGCTCAGGAAGGCGGCGCCGCGCAGGTTGACGTCCATGACGACGTCGAAACTCTGCGGCGTGATCTCCAGCATGTCACCGCGCACCGGCGCACCGATGCCGGCATTCGAGACGAAAACATCGAGCCGGCCGCATCGCTGTTTGACGTTCGCCACGAGGTCGGCATGGCTCGCAACGGCCGCGACATCGTGCCTGAAGAACCGAGCCGCAGCGCCCGCCGCCTCGAAGAGCTTCAACGCCTCGCTCGCGGCCTCATCCTCGACAATGTCGGTGAAGGCGATGTCATGGCCCGCCTTGGCGAGCGCGACGCCGATGGCGCGGCCGATGCCACGCCTTGCGCCGGTGATCAGGGCGACGGGACGGCTCATCTCATTCTCCCCGGTATTGCGGCGTGCGCTTCTGCTGGAAGGCCGCGACGCCCTCCTTCACATCCTCGGTGTAGGAGACGAGCGAACTCGCCAGCGTCTCCATGATCGCGGCGCTGTCCTCGCCCTCGGCCGCATTGATGAGCTGCTTGACGACGATATTCGCGACCGGCCCGCGTGCCGTGACGCGCTCGGCCATGGCCTGCGCGGCCGCGAGCGCCCCGCCCTTCTCCACGACCTGATCGACGATGCCGAGCGAAAGCGCCGTCTCGGCGGTGACGATCTCGCCGGTCAAGGCAAGCCGGCGCGCCACCTGCCCGCCGAGCCGCCTGACCAACCGCTGCGTGCCCGACCAGCCGGGAATCATGCCGAGCCCGCTCTCGGGCAGGCCGATCTTGGCCTGCGCCTCGCAGATGCGGATATCGGCGGTAACGGCGAGCTCGAGCCCGCCGCCGAGCGCGTGGCCATTCATCGCGGCGATGACCGGCGGCTTCATCCGGGCGAGCTTGTCGAAGACGCGATGGCCGGAGCGGACCCAGCCCTGCCCCATCTCCAGCGGGGACAGCCCGCCCCAGGCGACGATGTCGCCGCCGGCGCAGAAGGCCTTGCCCTCGGCCGTCAGGATGACGGCACGGACCGAGCGGTCGGCGTCAATGGTGTCAGCAAAGCGGCCGAGCAGGCCGACCATGACGTCGTCGAGCGCGTTGAGCTTTTCCGGCCGGGCGAGCGTGATCGTCGCGATGCCCGAGGCGATGTCGAGGCGGACGGGATCGCTCATGCCGCCCTCGCGGGGAGTTCGAGGCCGATCAGCGCCTCGTCGAAGAGCGCGGCGTCCATCAGCTTCGGCGGCTTCGGGACCAGCAGCGGGAATTCGCTCTGAGCGAGAATGTCGCGCTCAAGATCGACGCCGGGCGCGATCTCGGTGACGGCGATGCCGTCCGCCGTCAGTTTCATCACGCAACGCTCGGTGATGTAGGTCACGTCCTGGCCCTGGGCGACGGCACGAGGGCCGGAGAAAGAAATATGTTCAACGGCTTCGACCAGCTTCTTCACCTTGCCTTCCTTCTCGATGACGAGCTTGCCCTCAGTGATGGCAAGCTTGGCCGCAGCGCTGAAATAGCCGGAGAAGACGATGCGCTTGGCCCGGGCGGTGATGTCGATGAAGCCGCCGGCGCCAGCGGTGACATGCGGACGCACGCCAAGCTTGGAGACGTTGACGCAGCCCTGCCTGTCGATCTGCAGGAAGGAGAGCAGCGACATGTCGAAGCCCGCCCCCTGGAAATAGGTAAACTGGTAGGGCGAAGGCACGATCGCCTCGGCGTTGGAGGCGCAGCCGAACTGGAATTCGAGCAACGGCACGCCGCCGACGGCGCCCTGCTCGATCACCCAGGTGACGGCGCCGTGCTGGCCTTCCTCAATCAGGATGCGCGGGACATTGGCCGAGATGCCGAAGCCGATATTGACCGCGTCGCCGTAACGCAGTTCCTGCGCGACCCGACGCGCGATCACTTTGGCGACGTCGAAGGCCGGCGTCTCGAAGCTCGACAGCGGCCGGCGCACCTCGCCGGAAATGGCGGGATCGTAGACAGTCTGCGTGGTCTGCATCTGGTCTGGCGCGACCACGATGGCATCGACCAGAATGCCGGGCACGAAGACGGCTTGCGTGTTGAGGCTGCCGGCCTCGACCACGCGCTTCACCTGCGCGATGACGATGCCGCCATTGTTGCGCACGGCCAGTGCCTGATCGAGCGGGCCGAGCAAGCCCCCTTCATGCTCGTAGGAGAGGTTGCCGCGCTCATCGGCTGTGGTGGCGCGGATGATCGCGACTTGTGGCACGATGCTGCGGAAATAGAGCCAGTCCTCGCCGTCAAACTCGACGCGGGACACGATCGGCTCGGCCATGGCGCGCGCGTTCATGGCGCAGCCCTGGTGCTTGGGATCGACGAAGGTGTCCATGCCGATCTTGGTCAGCACGCCCGGCCGCTTGGCGGCGGCTTCGCGGTGCATGTCGAACAGGATGCCGCTCGGGATGTTGTAGGCCGGGATCTCATCGCCCGTGACCATCTTCCAGATCGCAGGCGGCTCGGCCGAGGACGGGCCGGAGGGGTAGGAGCCGCCCATGATCCGCGCCAGCAGGCCGGGCTTGGCGATGTGGTCGACGCCCTTGACGCCCCACATGTCGCCGGCCGCGATCGGATGCAGTGTCGTCAGGTTGCGCGGATGCCCGGATACATCGAAGCGCCGGCCGATCGCCGCCAGCACGGCGTCCGGGCAGCCGAGGCCGGAGGAGGAGGAGACCGTGACGATCGCCTCATCCGGGATCAGGGCGGCGGCTTCGTCGGCGGAGAGGATGCGGGGAAAAGCCATGTTTCTTATCTCTTCGAGGTCTCAGCCGGCGGCGGCGAGCGCGCGCTGATAGGCGCCGCAGGATTCACGGATGACGAGGTTGGCGGAGCCGATGAAGCTTTCGGGCTCCGCGGCGGGGTCGTTGATCTGCTTCAGCAGCAGCGCGGCGGCGCGCTCGCCCAAGCCCACGGGATCGACGGCGACGGTGGTCAGAGCCGGCGAGACATGTCGGGCTTCGCTGGTGTCGTCGAATCCGACGATGGCGATATCGCGCCCGACGACGAGGCCGTGGCGCGCCGCCGCCAGCATCGCGCCGATGGCGGTGACGTCGTTGTAGCAGACCACCGCCGTCGGCCGGTCGGCGAGCGAGAGCACAGTGCTCATCGCGCCGAAGCCGCCATCGCGCGTCGGCATGCTTTCGAGGTTGAGCGCCGGATCGACATTGCGCCCGGCCGCCTCCATCGCAGCGAGGAAGCCGCCATGCCGCTCCTGCCGCACCACCATCGAATGCATGCCGCCGAGAAAGGCGATGCGCTCATGGCCGAGATTGATGAGATGGCGGGTGATGCGGCTCGCCCCCGCCAGATTTTCCGGCACGACATGGCTCACAGCCACATCCGGCAGGCGGCGGATCGCCACCAGCAGGGCGGTACCGGCAGCCCTGACCCAGTCGAGATGCTCAGGCCGCGTATCCAGCGCCGGGCAAAGGATGATGCCGCCAGCGCCGTGCTCGCGCATCATCCGCATCACCTGCTCCTGGCGCACCACGCTCTCGGCGGTGTTGGCCATGAAGGCGACATAGCCCGCCATCTGCAGCACCTTCTCCACGCCGATGGCGAATTCGGCGAAGAACGGGTTGGAGAGATCGTTGAGGACGAGCCCGACGATGCGAGACTGCGCATTGCGCAGATTGGCGGCGCCGCGGTTATAGACGTAGCCGAGCCGGCCCATCGTCTCGAGGACGTGCTGGCGCGTCTCGGGCTTGACCGCGCCGCGGCCGGTGAGGACGAGCGAGACCGTCGATTTCGAGACGCCGGCGGCGTCCGCGATCTCGATGATCGTCACCTTCTTCTTGGTATCTTGCCCCTTGCTGCCCTGCGGCTGCGGCATCGTTTCATCCCTAGGCGCATCGCGCTGTTCTTTTCTTGGAACGTTCCATTATCAGCGAATGATAAGTCAATCAATATCCTCTTTCAAAGGATTTATGTCGGCTGTATAAGACTCGAAACACGTTTCTAAAACTGGAACGTTCCAATAAACGATTTGGAGGAAGCGATGGCCGAGATCACCCTGCCCCGCTCGGACGGCAGCAGCGAGCGTTACAGGCTTTCGCCGCCCTCGCCTTTTCCGCGCACGGCCCCGGCCAATGGCATCCGCACCGTCTATGCCGCCGCCCATGTCGTCGCCGCCCCGCTGAAGCAGCAGGAGCCCTGGCGCGTCCCGGCCGTGGATTGGGATGCGACGCTCGCCTTCCGCCGCCATCTCTGGGGCCTCGGCTTCAAGATCGCCGAGGCGATGGACACCTCCCAGCGCGGCATGGGGCTGGACTGGCCCAACGCCGCCGAACTGATCGCCCGCTCGCTGGCCGAGGCCAAGGCGACGCCCGGCGCCGACCTCGCCTGCGGCGCCGGCACCGACCAGCTCGACCCGCAGGTCGCGCACAGCCTCGACGATGTCATCCGCGCCTATGAAGAGCAGATCGGCCATGTCGAGAAGCACGGCGGCAAGATCATCCTGATGGCGAGCCGCGCGCTTTGTCGCGTCGCGAAGGGACCGGACGACTATCTGGCCGTCTATGGCCGCCTGATCCGGCAGTGCCGCGGCAAGGTGATCCTGCACTGGCTCGGCGAGATGTTCGACCCGGCGCTCGCCGGCTACTGGGGCAACCGCGATTTCGAGCCGGCGATGGAGACGGTGCTCACCCTGATCCGCGAGCACGCCGACAAGATCGACGGCATCAAGATCTCGCTGCTCGATGCCGGCAAGGAGATCGAGATGCGCCGCCGCCTGCCGGAAGGCGTGGTCATGTATACCGGCGACGACTTCAACTATGCGGAGCTGATCGGCGGCGACGAGCAGGGCTTCTCGCACGGCCTGCTGGGGATCTTCGACCCGATCGCGCCGGCTGCAGCCGCTGCCTTCGCCAGGCTGGAGGCGGGGGATCGCGCCGGCTTCCACGCGATCCTCGATCCCACGGTCGCGCTCTCGCGCCGGCTCTTCGAGGCGCCGACGCAGCATTACAAATGCGGCGTCGTCTTCCTCGCCTGGCTGAACGGCTTCCAGAGCCATTTCCGCATGGTCGGCGGCGCCGAATCCGCGCGCGGCATCCTGCATTACGCCGATCTTTTCCGCCTCGCCGATCAGTCCGGGCTGTTCTTCGAGCCGGAATTGGCAGCGCGCCGCATGGCACATCTCTGCGCCCTCAACGGCGTCGCCTGAGGAGGAAGCCATGCACGCCCCCTTGCTCGACGCCGAAATCTACGACCAGATCCGTGAGACCGCCCGGCGCTTCGCCGAGGAAATCGTCAGGCCCGCCGCCAACGATCTCGACCGCGACGAGACCTTTCCCACCGAGATTTACCGCCAGATGGGCGCGCTCGGCCTGTTCGGCATCACCGTGCCGGAGGCACATGGTGGTGCCGGCCTCGACACCTACGCCTATGCCATCGTGATGGAGGAATTGTCGCGCGGCTATGCCTCCGTCGCCGACCAATGCGGTCTCGTCGAGTTGATCGGCACGCTGCTGACCCGCTACGGCACGCCCGAGCAGCTCAAGCACCTGCCCGACATCCTCGCTGGAAAGACCCGCGTCGCCTATTGCCTGACGGAAGCCGAAGCCGGCTCCGACCTCTCGAATGTCCGCACCATCGCGCGCGAGACGGACGAGGGCTATGTCATCGACGGCGGCAAGCTCTGGATCCACAACGCGCCGGTCGCCGATCTCGGCTTCGTGCTGGCCTCGACCGATCCCGCCGCCGGCCATCGCGGCATGAGCATCTTCCTGGTCGATCTGCATGCGCCGGGCGTCTCGCGCGGGCCGAAGGAGCACAAGATGGGCCAGCGCGCCAGCCAGGTCGGCGCGCTCAATTTCGATGGCGTCGTGGTGCCGCGCGAGGCTCTGCTCGGCCCGAAGGGGCGCGGCTTCCACATCATGATGAGCGTGCTGGAGAAGGGCCGCGTCGGCATCGCCTCGCTGGCGGTCGGCATCGCGCAGGCGGGGCTGGAGGCGGCGCTGGCCTATGCCCGCGACCGGCGCCAGTTCGGCAAGCCGATCCTCGACAATCAGGGTCTGCAATGGCTGCTGGCCGACATGGCCAAGGACATCGCCGCCGCCCGCGCCCTCGTCGAGCGCGCCGCGCTGCTGATCGACCACGACAAGCCCGCGACCTCCGCCTCCTCAATGGCAAAATGCTTCGCCAGCGACATGGCGGTGGCGCAGACGGCCAATGCCGTGCAGGTCTTCGGCGGCTCCGGCTACATCCGCGGCTTCGAGGTCGAGCGGCTCTATCGCGACGCCAAGATCACGCAGATCTACGAGGGCACCAACCAGATCCAGCGCACTATCATCGCCAAGGAATTGATCAGGAACGGCGCCTGACGCTTCGGCGCCGCGACAGGGTCAGGAACGCGCGAGAACCAGGCGGATGCGCGTCATGGTGCTGTCGCGGGACAGCGCCAGCTCGCCCTTGTGAGCCAGCGCCACCTCGGCGGCGATGGAGAGGCCGAGCCCCGAGCCGCTCGACTCCGGCCCCTTGGCGAAGGGACGCGTGAACTCGGCCAGCGGCGCGGCAAAGCCGTCGCCGTCATCGGCGACCTCGATCCAGGCGGCGTCCCCATCGGCGCCCACCGTCACGACGAGCCGGCTGCGGGCGCCATGCCGTAAGGCGTTGTCGATCAGGTTGCTCAGCGCCTCGCGCAGGCTGACGGCGTCGCCGGAGACGATCGGCGCCTGCTCCGCCGGCACGAAGGCGATGTCGACCTCGCGCGGCAACGACAGCGGAACCGCCTTTGCCAGAACGCCCTTGGCGAGCTGGTTGAGATCGACGGCGGCCGCAACCGCGACATCCTTGCGGTGGATCACCATCGCATGGTCGAGGAGCTGCCCGGTGAGACGGCCGAGCTCCGCCGTCCGTTCATGGATGCGCTTGACGGTATCCGCCTTGCGCCGCGATGCGGGGGTACCGATCAGGATTTCGACCTGCGCATCGAGCGCCGCCAGCGGCGTACGAATCTGATGGGCGGCATCGGCGATGAAGCGCTGCATGATCGCCATCCGCTCTGAGAGGCGCCGCATGAAGTCGTCGATGGCCTGAACGAGATTGCGGATTTCAAGCGGCGGCTCCGCTTCGATCGGGCGCAGGTCGTCGGGGCGCCGGCTCGCGATCTCGCGCTCGATGCGGGTCAGCGGCTTCAGCGCCAGCGTCACCGCATAGGCGGCCGCCAACAGCGCGAGCACGCTCATCACGGCGATGACGCCGAGCGCCTTGAGCGTCAGATCGCGAGCCAGTGCGCGCCGGGCGTCGGTCGTCTGGGCCACGACGATCGTCGACCAGTTGTTGGTTCCGGGCATGTCGATCTGCCGGGCAAGCGTCGCGATCCGTACCGGCTGGCCCTGATAGGTGCCGTCTTCGAGAACGACGCCAGCGCGGGTCTCCACCGGATCGGCGTCCGATACGAGATCCTCGTAGCCGGCGACGACGATGCCGCGCGGATCGACCACCTTGTAGAAGACGAGATCGTAATCGGCGAGCGTCGCAATCGTGGAGACTGGCGGCTCGACCGTGACGACGCCACCCTGGACATAGACGTTCTCGGCGATCTGCACCGCGCCGCCGCGCAGCAAACGGTCATAGGCCTGCTGGGCTGCGAGCGAGGACGAATGCCAGGCGGCAGCACCCAGCACGACCGCACCAGCCGCCAGCACCGCCGCCAGCACGGCGATGATGCGGAAGCGCAGCGACAGGCGAAGGTCAGACAACCGCAAGCTGATAACCCAGTCCGCGCAGGGTCCGGATCTCCACCGGGGCGTTGGCCAGCTTGCGCCGCAGCCTTGCGACGAACTGCTCGACGGCGTTGGGGCTCGCCTCCTGGTCGAAGTTGAAGAGCTGCTCGATCAGCTCCTCCTTGGGCACGATCCGCTCCGGGCGCGCGGCGAGGATCTCGAGCACGGTCAATTCGCGGCGGGTCAGGTTGAGGGGTCTGTCGCCGACGCTCGCGACCCGCCCGGCCCGGTCGATGGCGAGCGGTCCGACGCGCAGCATGTTGTCGGATTGGCCGGCGCTGCGCCGCAACAGCGCCCGCGCGCGGGCTTCGAGCTCGCCATAGTCGAAGGGCTTGACCAGGTAGTCGTCGGCACCGAGATCGAGCGCCCCGATGCGCTCGTCCACGGCGGAGCGCGCCGTCAGGACCAGCACGGGCGTCGCCAGCCGGCGGGCCCGCATCTGGCGCAGGATGGAGAGGCCGTCCTGCCCCGGCAGGCTGAGATCGAGGATGACGAGGTCATAGGCCTGCACCGCCAGCAGCTCGGCGGCGGTGGTGCCGTCCTGCTCCCAGTCGACGGCGTGGCCGATCTTCTCGAGCCGCATCACCACGGCTTCGGCGATGTCGGCGGTGTCTTCCACGACGAGCACGCGCAAGCGGATCGGCCTCTAGTTTTTCGAGTCAGGCTGGAGTCAGTCCCGCAGGCTATCACTGTCGGCAAGCGCCCATAAGTGCGCTCGGGAAACGAAAACAAGGGACGGTGCATGTTAGCCCCATTTAACGCCGCATCCGCGACTCCGCTGCTCTCGGTGGAGGGTGTGACGCTGCAATACAAGACGCCGGACGTGGTGGTGACCGCGACGCGGCGCGTCTCCTTCGACGTCTACCCGTCCGACCGCTTCGTGCTGCTCGGCCCCTCGGGCTGCGGCAAGTCGACCCTGCTCAAGGCGATCGGCGGCTATCTCACGCCGGTCGAGGGCGAGATCAGCCTGAAGGGCCGCAAGGTCTCAGGCCCGGGCCCCGACCGGATGATGGTGTTCCAGGAATTCGACCAGCTCCTGCCCTGGAAGACGGTGCGCGAGAACGTGGTCTTCGCGCTGACGGCCTCCGGCCGGGCGATGCCGTCCGAGGCCGGGGAGCGCGCCCGCTCCTATATCGACAAGGTCGGCCTGACCAAGTTCATCGACAGCTATCCGCATATGCTCTCCGGCGGCATGAAGCAGCGCGTCGCCATTGCGCGCGGCATGGCGATGGAGCCCGACGTTCTGCTGATGGACGAGCCTTTCGCCGCGCTCGACGCGCTGACGCGCCGCAAGATGCAGGACGAATTGCTGCGGCTCTGGGACGACACGAAATTCACCGTGCTCTTCGTCACCCATTCGATCGAGGAAGCCATCCGCATCGGGACCCGCATCCTGCTGCTCTCGCCGCATCCCGGCGAGGTCAAGGCCGAGCTCAACAGCGTGCCGGCCGCGGAGATGGGCACGGGCACGCAGGCCGCGCTCGAAACCCGCATCAACGACATGCTCTTCGCGCATCATTGAACCGGAGGTGACCGACATGACCGATCTCGTCAGCTTCCGCCCGGAAATCATCCGCGACGTCCATTCCAGCGACGCGCCGGTCGTCGCCAAGACCATCGGCCTGGCCGAGCGCATCTATCGCCTCGGCTTCGTCCGCAAGGCGGTGATCCTCGCGGTGCTCGCCGTCGCCTGGGAGCTCTATGGCCGCTGGCTCGGCAATCCGCTGCTGTTCCCGACCTTCGGCCAGACGGTCGAGGCCTTCGTCGAGAACATTGTCAGCGGCGTCATCCCGCAGCGCACGCTGGTCTCGCTGCAGACGCTGGTGATCGGCTACGGCATCGGCATCGTGCTGGCGGCCCTGCTCACGACGCTGGCCATCGGCTCGCGCATCGGCGCCGACCTGCTCGAGACGCTGACCTCGATGTTCAACCCCCTGCCCGCCATCGCGCTGCTCCCGCTGGCATTGATCTGGTTCGGGCTCGGCACCGGCAGCATCATCTTCGTGCTCGTCCACTCCGTGCTCTGGGCGATCGCGCTGAACACCCATGCCGGCTTCCGCTCGGTCTCGAACACGCTGCGCATGGTCGGGCAGAATTACGGGCTGCGCGGCCTGAAGCTGGTGCGGCTCATCCTGATCCCGGCCGCCTTCCCGGCGATCCTGACCGGCCTCAAGGTCGGCTGGGCCTTCGCCTGGCGCACGCTGATCGCGGCCGAACTGGTCTTCGGCGTTTCGTCTGGCGCCGGCGGCCTCGGCTGGTTCATCTTTGAGAACCGCAACCAGCTCGAGACGGCGAACGTCTTCGCCGGCCTGTTCACCGTGATCCTCATCGGCCTCTTCGTCGAGAACGTCATCTTCGCCACCATCGAGCGCAAGACGATCCGGCGCTGGGGCATGCAGCACTGACGACCCGGAGCATTTCCGCCTTCTTCTGAAACGTGGAAATGCTCCATTTTCCTGGCTTTATCGCATTTTCTTCACGCGAACCGGCATCCGCTTCGCTCGAAAACGCTCTGGTTCCACAAGGCCGAACGGCCGTCACTCGGAGGGAAACACCCATGGCATTCAAGACTATCCTGCGCGCCGCCTTCACAGCCGTCGCACTCGGCACCGCGCTCGCCGCCCCGGCCCGCGCCGAGGTCTCGGAAGTCCGCATCTCCAAGGGCTTCGGCATCCTCTATCTGCCGCTCTTCGTGATGCAGGATCAGCAGTTCCTGGAGAAGCGCGCCAAGGCCGCCGGCCTCGGCGACATCAAGGTGACCTGGCTGATGCTCGACGGCGGCAACGTCATCAACGACGCGATGATGGCCGGGACGCTCGACTTCGCCGGCACCGGCGCGCCGGGCTTCGTCACGCTCTGGGCGAAGGCCAAGGGCATTCCGGGCGTCGAGGTCGTCGGCGTCTCCGGCATGAGCTCGACCTCGCTGTGGCTGATGTCGAACAAGCCGGAGCTGAAGTCGCTCAAGGACTTCACCAGCAGTGACAAGATCGCCCTGCCCGGCATCAAGACCTCGCTTGCCGCCGTCGTGCTGCAGATGATCGCCGCCAAGGAGTTCGGCGACGCGAACTACGCCAAGATGGACCCGATGACGGTGAGCCTGCCGCATCCGGAGGCGCTGGCCGCGCTGATCGGCGGCAAGACCGAGATCAAGGCGCATTTCACCTCGCCGCCCTTCCAGTACATCGAGGCGAAGAGCCCGGGCATCAACCGCGTGCTCAACTCGGTCGACTATCTCGGCAACCTGACGCTTGACGTCACCTTCGCGCCGAAGAAGTTCGTCGATGCCAATCCGAAGATGACCCAGGCCTTCATCGACGCGATGGACGACGCCACCGCCCTGATCGCCAAGGACAAGAAGTTGGCGGCCGAGATCTTCGCCAAGGCCTCGAAGGTGAAGATCGACGCCGCCGAGGTCCAGGAGATGATCGAGGACAAGGACGCCCGCTTCACCGCCACGCCCGAAGGCGTGATGCAGTTCGCCGAATTCATGCACAAGGCCGGGTCGATCAAGGTGAAGCCGACGAAGTGGAGCGACATGTTCGTGCCGCAGCTCGCCGGCCGCTCGGGAAGCTGAGCGCATCGCGAACCCCAACGGGTTTTCAGATGCCGAAGGGCGCGGTCTCCTCTGGGGCCGCGCCCTTTTGCATGGTAGCCATGGTCGTTGGCTCGAAAATTGAAACCGGGCCTCGATACGCGACGGAAGAGTGACGGCCTGATGCATGCGAGAATTCCCGGACACCGGGCAGAGACGCTCGGCCCGGCGCTGACACCGACAGATCCGCGCTCGCTGCGCCGTTTCGAGGATGAGCGCTTCCTGACGGGACAGGGCTTCTATCTCGACGACGAGGCAGTCCCCGATGCGCTGCACGCCATGGTGCTGCGCTCGCCGCATGCCCATGCCACGATCCTCTCCATCGACGCCGAAGCGGCGCGGGGCCTGCCCGGCGTCCACGCCGTCTACACCGCTGCCGAGATCGCCGATCTCGCGCCCCTGCCCTGCTCGCTGGCGGTCGCGGGCGAAGCGCCGCTGATCGTGCCGCCCCGATCGCCTCTGGCCGGCGAACGGGTCCGCCATGTCGGCGATCCCGTCGCCTTCATCGTGGCCGAGACGGCCGAGCTTGCCCGCGAGGCCAGCGAGTTGATCGCGGTCGATTACGACATCCTGCCCTCGGTCACCGAGCTTGCCGCCGCCAACGCCCCCGACGCTCCCGAAATCTGGCCGCAGGCGCCCGGCAACCTCGCCCTGCGCTATCGGCTCGGCGACGGGGCGGCCGTCGCCACCGCCTTTGCGCAGGCCGCCCATGTCGTGACCTGCCGGGTCGTCAACAACCGGATCGCGGCAGCGGCACTCGAACCGCGAGCGGCACTCGGGCGCTTCGACAAGGCGAGCGGCCGCTACCGGCTCTCGCTCAGCGGCGCCTCGGTGCACGACATCCGCCGGGAACTCGCGGCTGTGCTGCGCATCGCGCCTGAACGGATCGACGTCGCCTGCCCCGATGTCGGCGGCGGCTTCGGCATGAAGAACGTCACCTATCCGGAATATGCGCTGGTGCTCGTCGCGGCCGAGCGCCTCGGCCGGCCGGTGCGCTGGCTCGCCGAGCGCATCGAGGATTTCTCCGGTGGCGTCCATGCTCGCGACAATCTGACCACCGGCAAGCTTGCCCTCGACGCCAAGGGCCGGTTCCTGGCGCTTCAGGTCGAAACCACCGCCAATCTCGGCGCCTATGTCTCCTCGCTCGGGCCGGGCAGCGCGACCACCGCGCCGACGCCCGCGATGGGCGGGCTCTACGACATTCCCGCGATGACGATGGATGTCCGCTGCGTCTTCACCAACACCGTCCCGATCGACGCCTATCGCGGCGCCGGCAAGCCGGAAGCAAACTATCTGATCGAAAGGCTGGTGGAGGCGGCGGCCAACCGCTTGCGGATCGACTCCGCCACCTTGCGCAAGCGTAACTTCATCCGCCGCTTCCCCTATCGCAAGCCCTTCGGCGCCGTGCTCGATTGCGGCAGCTTCGGCAGCAATCTCGACCAGGTTCTGGCTGCGGCCGACCGCGGCGGCTTCCGGCGCCGCAGGGCGGAATCACGCCGACGCGGCAAGCTGCGCGGCTTAGGCATCGGCTGCTTTCTGGAAACCTCGCGCGGCGCGCCGAACGAGGATGCCTGGCTGTCGTTCCGCGCCGATGGCGGCATCGACATGACGGTCGGCACCCAATCGAACGGCCAGGGTCACGAGACGAGCTTCGCCCAGCTTCTCGCGAGCCGGTTCGGCCTGCCGGTGGAGCGTTTCCGCCTCATCCAGGGCGATACGGCGCGCGTCCCCAGCGGCGGCGGCCATGGCGGCGCCCGCTCGCTGCATATGGGCGGCGGCGCGCTGGCACTGGCGGCCGATGCGCTGATCGAGAAGGCAAGGCCCGCAGCCGCCGAACTGCTTCAGGCGGCTGCGGAAGCTGTCAGCTTCCATAACGGCCGCTTTCTCGCTCCGGGTGCCGGCGAAGTCGATCTCGGCAGCGTCGCGCGCCATGTCGCGGAGACGACCGGCAAACCCCTCGCCAGCCATGGCGCCCGCCGCAATGCGCCGCTCACCTTTCCCAACGGCGCGCAAGCCGCCGAGGTCGAGGTCGATCCGCAGACCGGCGAGGTGACCCTGCTGCGCTATGTCGCCGTCGACGATTACGGCACGCTGATCAACCCCTTGCTGACCGAGGCACAGGTCCATGGCGGGCTGGCGCAGGGCATCGGCCAGGCGCTGATGGAGGAAGCCCGCTACGACCCCGATGGCGGCCAGCTCCTCAGCGCGACCTTCATGGACTACGCCATGCCGCGCGCGATGGACCTGCCGGCCTTCGAATTGTCGATGGTGGAATTGCCGACTGATGCCAACCCGCTCGGCGCCAAGGGGGCGGGACAGGCCGGCTGCATCGGCGCGCCGCAGACCGTGATCCATGCGATCCTCGATGCGCTGCGGCCCCTCGGCGTCACGCATCTGGACATGCCGGCCACTCCGGCGCGGATCTGGCGTGCGATCCGGGAGGCGCAGCAGGCCAAAGATTGAGGAGTCAGCGCTTTCCCGAGGCCCCGGCTAAAGCCTGCTGACTTTGCGCGGAACCACGTCGTCATCCCGGCCCTCCGCTTCGCTCCGGCCGGGATGACCCACGTTTCGATGAAAACGCAGCAGGCTCTAACTCTGCGGCTGCCCCATCAACCTATCGCGCAGGCGCAGCAGTTCCTCGCAGACCGCTTCCAGATCCCGCACCGCGAAGCCCTCGCGCAGAGCCGGAAGATGCTCGCCGAGCCTGGCGCCGAGGATGCCGGTGAAACCGATCCGGCCTTCGGGCGAGACGACGAGGCCGTTCTGAGCCTCGAAGGAGGCGTTCCAGGCCACGGCCTCGGCTTCCGATAATCCGGCGGGAAGGTCGAGTTCGAGGACGCCATCCGTCGTCAGCCGGACCGGGTAGCCGCCCGGCAGGCCGTTCGGCCCCGGTACATGTCCGTGCCAGACGCGGCCGGAAGCCATGGCAAGCAGCATGGGCACGCCGCTCGCTCCGGATATCTCGATGACCGGCTCCGGCGTGAGCTGGATATCGGCGAAGCGCGCGTAGACATCCGCGATCTCGGCGCCGTCGAGCCAGACCCGTGGCGCCCGCCCCCCGCGCTCCTCCGGCCGGCGGCGCCAGGCTGCGAGGTTCTGATAGTGGGCGAGGACTTTGACCTCGGCGCCCGGAGGCGTGGCGGCCGAGCCCGCGAAGACATTGGACAGGATCGCGACATTGCCCATGCCGCAGGCGACATCATGGCCCATCGCCTTGATCATGCCGTTGACCACGTCGGGGAAGCCGCAATTGACCAGCGTGACCGCCCTGCCGCTGCGCGTGATCGCCGCGGCGACGCGCCAGGAGAGCAGCGCCTGGAAGACCGCCGTGGCACTCAGGCCGCCTTCGGCGACGAGCTGCGTCCAGGCATTGCCGCTCTGGGCGATGACCTGCGAGGTCTGGATCGAGGCGGCCTGCACGACGATGCGCGGGCCGGTCGCCGCGAGCATCTCCTCCGAGGCGTTCGGGGCGAGCAGATCGACCGCATGGGTGGTGAAGCGCGCCTTCTTGCCGAACAGGGCGGCGCGGGCATTCGCGGCCGTGCGCAGCCAGTTCAGCCGCTCGCGGTTGCGGCCGGCGATGACGACCGCGACGGGTTCGTCCGCCGTCGCGGCAATGTCGAAGGCGATGCGCGCGGCGAAGCCGCCGGTGCCGGAAACCAGAATGTCGCAGCCGGCCATGTCAGCGCCCCGTCGCCATCGCCGCGCGGTCCCAGCAATCATCGAGCCGAGGCGAGAGCTTGTGCTTCATGATGCGCTGGCTCGCCGTGCGTTCGAACTCATCGACGACGGCGATGTAGCGCGGGTTCTGGTAGGGCGCGAGGCGCTGCCCGAGCCAGCCGGACAAGGCCTGCGGATCGATGATCACGCCGTCGCGCGGCTTGACGAAGAGCTTGATGTCCTGCTCGCCGACATCGGCGGCGACGCCGATCATGGCGCAATCCTCGACCGCCTCATGCTCGGCCGCGACATGCTCGACCTCCCAGGCCGAGACGTTTTCGCCCCGGCAGCGCACGCTGTCGGTCATGCGGCCGTGGAAGTAGAGGTTGCCATCAGCGTCGAGGGAGCCGAGATCGCCGGTGTGGAAGCCGTCCGCGCGCAGGGCCTTCGCGGTCGCCTCGGGATTGTCGAGATAGCCCGGGAAGATCGCACCGGGGATGCTGGTCTCGATCACGATTTCGCCGCGCTCGCCGGTGGCGACCGCCCGGCCATCCGCGCCCTGCAGCTTCACCGTGAACCAAGGCATCGGCCGGCCCACCGAGCCGACCACGCCGCTGACGTTGCAAGTCGTGAGGCTGGAGGCTTCCGTCATGCCGTAGCATTCGCGGATATCGATGCCGAAGCGGTCGCGGAACTGCGGCCAGATATCGGGCGGGCAGCCACCACCCCAGGCGATGCGTACGCCGTGCTCGCGGTCGCGCGGCGACGGCGGCTGCTTCAGCAGGATCTGGAGGATGCCGCCGAGATAGTGGATATGGCTCGCGCCTTCCTCCCTGACCTGATCCCAGAAGCGGCTGGCGCTGAAGCGCTCGACCATGGCGAGCGTGATGCCGCTGATCATCGGCAGGGGCAGAAGCTGCGCGCCGCCGATATGGTAGAGCGGCTCCCAGACGAAGAAGACGTCGCCCGGCCCAGCATCGGAGAGCCGCACCACGCTTTCCGCCGCGAGACGCAGCATGCGGTGCGAGACGATCACGCCCTTGGGCCGCCCGGTCGTGCCGGAGGTGTACATGATCGCGAAGACCGCATCCGCGGACGGGGCCGGTTCTGAAAAGAGCTCCCTGCCTGACAGGATCGCATCGAGTTCCCCGCTCGGTGAATGGGTTAGCAGCGGCAGCTCCGCCCCCTGTCCCATCGCCTCGGCGATCTGCGGCGCAAGCTCCGCGTCGGCCACGACGAGGCGCGGCTGCGAATGGGTCAGCAGGTATCGCAGCCCCTCGCCGCGCTGCTGCGCGTTGACCGGCACCCAGGCGACCCCCGCCCGCGCGAGCCCGAAGACCACCGCGATGGTCGCGATCGAATTGCGCATCATCACGGCGACCCGGTCGCCAGCCACGATGCCCCGCGTTCTCAAATGCGCGGCGAAAGCGGCCGAGCGCCGCTCGACCTCGGCATAGGTCACAGGCTCGCCGCAGAAGCGCGCATAGACGCGCTCCGGCTCAGCCGCGGCGCGTGTCGTCAGAAGGCTCACGAAGCCATCGTCGTCGAAGGAGGTCATCGTCGTCGGTTCAGTCGAGTCGGGAAGAGGAGCGGAAGCGTTCCGCGACGAGCAGCATCGCCGTCACCACGATGAAGACGACCACCGAGACCGCCGCGAGCGTCGGGTTGAGCTGCAGGATCATGTCGTCCCACATCTGCTTCGGCAGCGTCGTCTTGAGGCCGCCCGAGACGAAGATCGCAATGGTCAGCTCGTCGAAGGAGGTGATGAAGGCGAAGAGAAAGGCTGCGACGAGGCCGCCCTTGACCAGCGGGATGGTGACGCCGGTCAGCGTCCGCACCCGGTTGGCGCCGAGGGTCGCCGCCGCCTGGTCGAGGCGCTGGTCATAGGTCTTCAGCACGGCGGCGATGGTGACCAGCGTGAACGGGATCGCCAGCACGGTGTGGCCGATGACGAGGCCGAGATCGGTCGCGATCAGGCCGAGCCGGGCGAAGAGATAGAACAGCCCGACCGCGATGACGATGCGCGGCACGATCATCGGCGCGAGGAAGAAGGCGAAGATCAGCCCGGCCCAGCGCGTGCGGCTGTTTGCCAGCGCCAGCGCCGCGAAGCCGCCGATCGCCGTCGCCGCAAAGGCGGTGACGAAGGCGACCGCGAAGGAGCGGATCGTCGCCTGGATCCAGAGCGGCGATTCGAAATAGGTCCGGAACCAGCTCAGCCCGTAGCCCGGCGGCGGGAATTCCAGGAATTGCGAGGAGGTGAAGGCGAGCGGAATGACAAGCAGCGTCGGCAGCACCAGGAAAGCGATGACGAGCCAGCAGAAGCCGGGCAGCAGCAGCGCGCAGAGGCGCTTGCCGAGCAGCGCACGCGTGACCTCAGCGAGCCGCCCCACTCCCGTCGCGATGAGGGAGAGGATCGCCAGGCCGAGATCGCGGATACGGCCGGTGCCGACCTGCCCGGAGCCGCCGGCGATGGTCGAGAGCCCGAAGATCCGGTCGTAGACGACGCATGAAACCAGCGCGGCCAACAGCATCATCGCCGACAGGGCTCCCGCGAAGGACCAGTTCAGCAGCTCCTGGACCTGGGTGATGATGAGCTGCGCCAGCATCGTCTCCTGCCGCCCGCCGAGGAAGGCCGGCACGATGAAGAAGCCGAGCGAGGAGATGAAGACGAGCAGGCCCGCCGCCGCGACGCCGGGCAGCGAGAGCTTGAAATAGACCAGCCAGAAGGCGCGCGCGGGCGCTGCGCCCAGCGTCTGCGCCGCCTGGACGAGCCGCCGGTCGATGTCGGCCATCACCGGCAGCATGGTCATCACCGCCAGCGGCACCATCGCATGGACCATGCCGACCATGACGCCGAACTGGTTGTTGATCAGCGACAGCGGCTGGTCGACGACATGCGCGCCGGTCAGCAGGGAGTTGATCACGCCGCTGCGTCCGAGGATCAGCATCCAGGCGAAGGTCTTGACGAGATAGCTCGTCCAGAATGGCACCATGACGAAGAGCAGCATGCGGCCGCGGAACATGTCGGGCAGGCGCGCCAGCCAATAGGCGAGCGGATAGCCGATCAGCAGCGACCACAGCGCCGTCCAGCCGGCGATGCGGAAGGTGATGCCGAGGACGCGCAGATAGACGTCGGTCGCGGCAATGCGCTGATAGGAGCTCGCCGTGAAGGCTCCATTGTCCGGATCGACGACGCTCAGGCCCAGAAGCTGCGCGACCGGCCAGACGAAGAAGACCGCGAGGAACAGGACGCCGGGCACCGCCAGCCAGAGCGCGTTGAGGCGCAGCCTGCCCGCACGCGCCGGCGCGCTCGTGACGCTTACGGCGCTCATGCGACCAGCACCGCCTTGTCGCGCGGCCAGCCGGCGACGATGGCCTCGTCGATGGCCGGCACCGCATCGTCGGGGCCGAGGCGCAGCACGAGCTGGCTGCCATCCTCGAGCGCCGCGATGACGCGCGTCTCCGAGCCGGCATAGACGATCTCGCTGACCCGGCCGTTCACGGCGTTGCCGTCCAGCGCGCCGAGGCGCAGGTTCTCGGGCCGGATCACCAGCGCCGCGTCCCGGCTCTCGCAATGCGCGCCGTTGGGCAGAGCGAAGCGGCCATGCGCGGTCTCGAGCGAGCCGTTGCCGTCCCAGCGGCCGCGGAAGATGTTGGAGATGCCGATGAAATCGGCGGCGAAGGCGGTGCGTGGGCGCTCATAGATCTCCCGCGGCGTGCCGAGCTGCTCGATCTTCGCGTGGTTCATCAGGCAGATGCGGTCGGACATGGCGAGCGCCTCCTCCTGATCATGCGTGACATAGACGATGGTCGAGCCGCTTTCGCGGTGCAGCCGCTTGATCTCGATCTGCATGTGCTCGCGCAGCTTCTTGTCGAGCGCGCCGAGCGGCTCATCCATCAGGATGATCGAGGGCTGGTAGACGAAGCAGCGTGCCAGCGCGACGCGCTGCTGCTGGCCGCCGGAGAGCTCGCGGGGAAAACGCCCGGCGAGATGGCCGAGATGCACCATCGCCAGCGCATCGGAGACGCGCTTGGCGACCTCCGCGCCCGGGCGACCGCGCATCTTGAGCGGGAAGGCGATGTTCTCCGCCACGGTGAGGTGCGGGAACAGCGCGTAATGCTGGAAGACGAGGCCGATATCGCGCTGGTGGACGGGCGTCGCCGACTGGTCGCGGCCGTCGATGACCACCCTGCCCTCGCTCACCTCGACCAGCCCGCAGATGAGCTGGAGCAAGGTGGTCTTGCCGGAGCCCGAAGGCCCCAGCAAGGTCAGGAACTCGCCCTCGGCAACGCTGAGAGAGCTCGGCTCGAGGGCCGTGGTCGCGCCGTAGCGCTTGCACAGCCCTTCGACCACGAGCTTCGCCGGTTTTGCTTCGGTCACGGTCATCCCGGCGCTCGTCGCCATCGCCATCAGGTCAGGAGCCAGGAATTGAAGCGCTCGGTGACCTTGGCGCGATTCTCGCTCCACCAGCTCTCATTGGCGATCGCCATCTGCTTCAGGTTTTCCGGCGAGGTCGGCAGCAGCTTGGCGCGCTCGGGCGAGATCGTCTGGTAGGCGTCCAGATTGGTCGGGCCATAGGCCAGCGCCTCGGTATAGATCGCCTGCTGCTTCGGGTCGGAACAAAAGCGGATGAACTGGCGCGCCACCTCGGCCTTCGGGCCGCCCTTGGGCAGACCCCAGCCCTCGATCGAGTAGAGTCCCTGGTTCCAGATGATCCTGGCCGGCGCGCCGCCATCGATCGCGGCCTGAAGGCGGGCGTTCCAGCCGGTGGTCATGTCGACCTCGCCGCTTTGCAGAAGCTGCGTCGACTGGGCGCCGCCCGTCCACCACACCGCGATATGCGGCTTGATCTTGTCGAGGACCTTGAAGGCACGCTCGACATCGAGCGGATAAAGCTTGTCGAGCGGCACGCCGTCGGCAAGCAGCGCCTGCTCGATGCTGTCGATCGGGTTCTTGCGCATCGAGCGGCGACCCGGGAACTTCTCGACGTTGAAGAAGTCGGTCCAGCTCGCAGGCGCGTTCTTCACCTTGTCGGTCCGGTAGGCGAAGATCGTCGAATAGACGTCCGTGCCCATGAATTCGGGCGAGATCGCCTCCGGCATCAGCTTCGGCACATCGGCATGGGAGAAACCGATCGGATCGAGCAGGCCTTGCGCCTTCAGGATGTCGCGCGCCGACAAGGTCAGCGTGCACACGTCCCAGGTATAGGACTTGGTCTCGACCATCGCCTTGAACTGCGCGGTCGGCTCGGCCTCGCGGGCGACGTTGACGACCTTGTTGCCGGTCGCCTTTTCGAACGGATCGTAGAAGGCCTTGCGGAAGGCGGGGCCGAACGGACCGCCGGGATCGGCGACCGTGATCTGCGTCGCGGCGTGCGCCGTACCGATGAGATAGGGCGCGGCGACCGCTCCGGCGGCGACGCCGCCGGCCAGTTGCAGCAGGGTACGCCTCGTCGGATTCGTGGTTCTGCTCGTCATCGTCTTCTCCCCTTCAAGCGGTTTTCCGCATTTCCCCGTGGGTGATCAGATCGTCAGGCGCTCTGAGTTTCAGGCGCTTTTGCGTGCCGCGCGCTGGGCGAGAAACGCCTCCATCATCCGCGCCGGCTCGCCGGTGGCGTAGGCTTCGCGCTGGGTGCGGATGCCGGCGGCCAGGCACTCGCGGAAGCTCGCCTCGGTCACCTCGCGGAAGCGCGCCTTGTTGAGCCGCATGGCGACGGGCGCCTTGGCGGCGAGCTCTTCCGCCAGGGCGAGCGAGGCTTCCATGACCTTCTCCTTCGGCACGATCCGGTTGATCAGGCCGATGCGGAAGCTTTCCTCGGCATCCATCATCCGGCCCGTCAGGGTGAGGTCGATGGTGCGGGCGATGCCGATCATCTCCTTCATGATCCAGGGACCGGTCACCGAGGCGATGCCGGAATTGATCTCGGGCTGGCCCATGGTGACGCCGTCATGGCCGATGCGCAGGTCGCAGAGCAGCGCGACCTGGAAGGCCGAGCCCGCCGCGACGCCGTTCAGCGCCGCGATCAGCGGCTTCGAGAGCGAGCGGATACGATCGTAGAGACGCTCCCATTCATGCATCCAGGCCTCGGCCCGGTCCGGATCGAAGGTCTTGGTCTCGTTGAGGTCCTGGCCGGCGCCGAAGGCGCGGTCGCCTGCCCCGGTGAGGATGATGGCGCGCACCGCCTCGTTCGCCTCCAGCTCGTCGAAGCATTCGACGAGCCGCGCGCGCATTGGCGCGTTCCAGGCATTGAGAACCTGCGGGCGGTTGAGGGTCACGATGCCGACAGCACCGCGCACCTCGATCAGAACTGAATCCTTCATACCGCCCTCCGATGGTTATTTATCACAATGCGATAAATTCTATTGAACATTCTGCGCGAATGGCCCAGCTTGTCAAGGCAGCCGGCCACGGCCATTGATCGAGCGAGGAGAGCAGGTCCGATGACGATGCCCGAGACGCGACAAAACGGCCGCAAGAGCGCGGCACCGCCAGCCGACCGGCCGGGGCGCAAGGACGATGCGCTGATGGTCAATTCCGTCGAGAAGGCATTCCGGGTGCTGTCCGCCTTCGGCCGCCAGCACCAGACGCTCAACCTGTCGCAGGTGGCGTCCGAGACCGGCATGGATGTCAGCGCCGCGCAGCGCTTCACCCACACCCTCACCAGGCTCGGCTATCTCCATAAGGATGCGCAGACCAAGCGCTTCGAGCTGACTGCGAAGACGCTCGATCTCGGCTACCATTTCGTGCGCAGCAGCCGCCTGCTCGACCGGGCGATGCCCTATCTCATGCATCTGAGCAAGGAGACCGAGGAGACGGTCAACCTGACGGTGCGGGACGGCACGGAGATCATCTTCGTCTCGCGCTTCCTCAGCCGGCATGTGCTGAACACCGACGTCATCATCGGCACGCGGATGCCCGCCTATTGCACGGCGCCGGGCATCGCGATGCTGTCGCGCCTGCCGGAGGCAGAGGCGATGGCGATCATCGACGCCTCGGACCTCAAGGCCCACACCCCCTCGACGACGTGGCAGCGCGATGCGCTGCGCGAGAAGCTGCACCAGGCCGCGGCGCAAGGCTACGCCACGGCCTTCGAGGAGGTCTATATCGGCGATGCCTCGATCGCCGCGCCGATCGTCGACCATCACGGCCGGCCCGAGGCGGCCGTCAACATCGCCACGTCGACCTCGCGCTTCAGCCATGCCGAGGTGGTCCAGCGCTTTTCCTCGCTCGTCATCGCCACCGCGCACGCCATCTCGCGGGTCTGAGCCGCAAGTGCGCGGCTCGCTTGACAAGCCACCTCGCGCTTTATCAAATTACACGAATAGTTATCGTATAGAGATAAAATTCAGAGAGTGCGCATGGAGCCTCCGAAAGCCCAGTTCCGCCGCGTGGCTGCCCGTAACGGGCAACCGGCGACGCTCAGCTTCGATGGCGCGCCCATTCGCGCGACAGCGGGCGACAGCGTTCTCGCTGCGCTCCTGGAAAACGGCGCCCTGCTCCGCCGCCTCGAATTCGGCGGCGAGCCGCGCGCCGGCTTCTGCCTGATGGGTGCCTGCCAGGATTGCTGGGTCTGGAGTGCGGAAGGCGGCCGGATCAGGGCCTGCACCACGCCCGTCGCCGACGGGATGACGCTTTTCACCGAGCCGCAGCCTCCGATCGGCAGCCAGCCCATGGACCGCAATCATGGCTGACATCGTCATCGTCGGCGCCGGCCCGGCCGGCATCGGCGCAGCCGAAGTGCTTTGCGCGGAGGGCCTGAAACCCGTCCTCATCGACGAGGGCGCGCGGGCCGGCGGCCAGGGCTATCGCCGGCCGGCCGAGAATCTCGCCCTCGACATGAACAGGTTGATGGGGTCGGAGGCGACGAAATACGCTTCGCTCCACCGGCGCTTCCAAGCCCTGCTGCCGCGCATCGACTATCGCCCCGGCACGCTGGTCTGGGCGATCGATGGCAACACGCTGCATCTGCTGCGCGACGGGCGGGCGGAGACGCTCGCCTTCGACAAGCTCCTGATCGCCACGGGGGCGATGGACCGCATCGCACCGCTGCCCGGCTGGACCCTGCCCGGCGTGTTCACGCTCGGCGGCGCGCAGGCCGTTCTGAAGGATCAAGGTTGCCTGATCGGGAACCGCGTCGCGTTTCTCGGCTCCTCGCCGCTGCTGGCGCTGGCCGCCAAGCAATATCGCGACATGGGCGCCGAGATCGCGGTGATCGCCGATACGACGCCGTTCGCCGCCAAAGCGGCGGCAACGCCTGCGCTGCTGCGGGCGCCGCGCACGCTGTTCCGGGGGCTCTGGTATATGGGCGCCTCGCTTCGTGCTGGAACCGAGATGCTGCATGGGGTGACGCCTGTCGCGGTCGAAGGCGGAACCCATGTCGAGGCTCTGGTTCTGCGCGACGCCCGGGGTCGCGAGCGCCGCTTCGCCTGCGACGCGGTCGCGCTCGGCTATGGGCTGAAACCGGAGACGCAGCTTGCGGACCTCGCCGGGGCCGGCTTTGCTTATGACGCCGACTTCAGGCTGTTCCTGCCCAGGATCGACGGCATGGGCCGGGCGCGGCCGGGGCTCTATCTCGCCGGCGACGGTGTGCGGATCGGCGGCGCCGATGCCGCCGAGGCCAGCGGCGCGCTCGCCGCCCACGCGATCATCGCCGATCTCGGCCGGGCGCAGGACATCGAGGCGACGAGAGGACTGGCCCGGCAGGTCCAGCGCCTGCGCGGCTTCCAGCGCGGGCTGGCGCGCGCCTTCGCCTGGCCGAAGGCGCAGATCGCCGCCTTGCCGGATGCGGTGATGCTGTGCCGTTGCGAGAACGTGACGGTCGGCGAAGTCCGCGCCGCGATGGCGAAGGAGCTCGGCCCGGTCGAGGTCAACCGGGTCAAGGCGATGACGCGCTGCGGGATGGGCCGTTGCCAGGGCCGCGTCTGCGGCCCCGCCTTGCAGGAGATCGTCGCGGCAAAGGCCGGGGGCGACGCCGCCGCCGGGCGGTTGCGCGGCCAGGCCCCGGTCAAGCCGATCGCACTCACGGCAGCCGGGGACGGCGCATGAACGGCCGCACCACCGATGTCGCCATCGTCGGCGGCGGGCTGATCGGCGCCTGGACCGCCTTCTTCCTCGCCCGGCGCGGCCAGCGCGTCACCCTGATCGAGAAAGGCGTCGTCGGCGCGCAGTCGAGCGGCGTCAATTTCGGCAATCTGCGTCTTCAGGGGCGTTTTCCCGGCCAGTATCCGCTGTCGCTGCGGTCGCAGACGCTCTGGGAGGATTTCGACGCGCTGATCGGCGAGGATTGCGAGTTCGAGCAGACCGGGCACCTCTATCTCGCCTATGACGAAGAGGAGCACGCCAGGCTCGAAGGCTACGCCAAGGTCTCCGAATCCTACGGCCTCGCCATCGAGCGCGTCGGCCCCGCCGATCTCAGGCGGCGCTGGCCCTGGCTCGGCGAGCGGGCCGTCGCCGCGACCTTCTCGGCCCGCGACGCCACCGCCAATCCGCGCCTCGTCACGCCCGCCGTGGCCCGCGCCGCCGCGCGGCTCGGCGTCGATATCCGCGAGAACACGCGCGTCGCCGCGGTCGATCGTTCGGGAGACGGCTTCACGCTGACCCTGGCGGATGGAGCCACACTGAGCTGCGGCACGCTCGTCAACAGCGCCGGCGCCTGGGCGCTGGAGATCGCCGAGCGCTTCGGCGAGACGGCTCCGGTCTTCCCCGCCGGCCCGCCGCAATTCGTGACCGAGCCGTTTCCCTACCTGATCGGCCCGTCCGTGCAGGCCATCGACGGCTCGGTGATCTTCCGCCAGATCCCGCGCGGCAACATCATCCTCGCCGGCTATCCGCGCACGGCGGCCGATGCGCAGGCCAACCGCGCGCCGGTCCCCCCTCTGAAGACCCTGGCGGCGATGAAGGCGCTCGCGCGCGTCGCGCCGATGCTGGCGCAGTGCCATGTCATCCGCGTCTGGTCCGGCATCGAGGCCTATCTGCCCGACATGATCCCGGTGATCGGGCCGAGCGAGACGACGCCCGGGCTCTTCCACGCCTTCGGCTTCTGCGGCCACGGCTTCCAGATCGGGCCCGGCGTGGGCCTATGCCTCAGCGAGATGATCCTCGACGGGGCGACGCCGACACCGCTGGAGCCGTTCGCGATCGGGCGTTTCCGTTCGGCCACGACCGTGAGCGAGAAGTTCCGCAAGGAATTCGATTGAAGGCGCCCAGCGGACAGGTCTTGCCCCTACCCCGTCATCATCTTTGGCAGCGCCGTGACGATCTGCGGGAACAGCGTGATCAGCACCAGCAGCAGCATCAGCACGAAGAAATAAGGGATCGCCGCCTTCGTGACCGTCAGGATGTCCTTTCCGGTGATGCTCTGCAGCACGAAGAGGTTGAAGCCCACCGGCGGGGTGATCTGCGCCGCCTCGATCAGAATCACCACGAAGATGCCGAACCAGAGCAGGTCGATGCCGGCCGCCTGCACCATCGGCAGCATCACGGACGAGGTCAGCACGATGATCGAGATGCCTTCGAGGAAGCAGCCGAGGATCAGCATGAAGACCGCGAGCACCGCCAGCAGCGCATAGGGCGACAGATGCATGGCATCGACCCAGCCCGCCAGCGAGCGGGGAATATCGACGAAGGCGACGGCGATGGTCAGGCAGGCGGCGCAGGCGATGATGAAGGAGATCATGCAGGAGGTCCGCATGGCCGCCATCAGCCCGTCCATGAAGCTCGCGCGCGTCAGACCGCCGCCGACCGCCGCCAGGATCAGCGCCCCGATCACGCCGATGGTCGCGGCCTCGGTCGGCGTGGCGATACCGCCATAGATCGAGCCAACGACCGAGCCGATCAGCAGCGCCACGGGGATCAGCCGGCGCGAGCGGTAGACCTTCTCCAGGAACGGCACCGCCGGCTCGGCCGGCGGCATCTTCTCGGGGTTCAGCAGGCTCCAGATCGCCGTATAGCCCATGAACAGCGCCATCAGCAGGATGCCGGGCAGGACTCCCGCAATGAACAGCCGCGCGATCGAGACCTCCGCCGTGACGCCATAGACGATCATGATGATCGAAGGCGGGATCAGCAGGCCGAGCGTGCCGGAGCCGGCGAGCGTGCCGATGGTCATGTTGAGCGGGTAGTTCCGCTTCTCCAGCTCGGGCACGCTGATGCGGCCGATGGTGGCGCAGGTCACCGCCGAGGAGCCGGCGACCGCCGCCATGATGCCGCAGCCGAGCACGTTGACGTGGAGCAACCGGCCCGGCAGCCGTGACACCCAGGGCGCCAGCCCCTGGAACATGTCGGCCGACAATTTCGAGCGGAACAGGATCTCGCCCATCCAGATGAAGAGCGGCAGCGAGGTCAGCGCCCAGCCCCAGCTCGAATCCCAGAGCGTCGAGGCGATCAACGAGCCCATCGGCGCGGTGGTGAAGAGCCCCATCATCACCATGCCGACGGTCAGGAGCGAGAGCGCCACCCAGACCCCGCTGGCGAGCAGCAGGAGCAGGGTCCCGGCGAGGACCAGCGAGGCGAGAACGATCGTATCCATCATTGGCCCCTATGCCACCGGCCGGTCGAGCTCGACCTCGTCGGGCGTCTCGTAACGATGCTCGCCGCCGCCGATGAGCCAGAAGAGTTCGTCGATGAAGGCAATCGCGAGCGCCGTCACGCCCACCGCGACGCCGGCCTGCGGAATCCAGAAGGGCATGGCTAGCAGGCCCGGGCTGACATCGTTGAATTCGCGCGATTGCAGCGCCAGCGACGCGACATGCCAGGCGAGGAACGACACCACCACCGCGCCGAGCAGGCAGTTGAAAAGCTCGACGCCGCGTCGCCAGCGCTTGGGGAGCCGGTCGACGATCAGGTTGATGCGCACATGCGCGCCGCGCCGGAAGGTATGGGCGAGGCCGAAGAAGGTCGACGCCGCCAGGCACAGGCCCGCGGCCTCGGTGGCGTCGAGCGTGACGCCACGCATGCGACCGACGATCTGCGTGACGATGGCCAGCCCGATGCCGACCAGGAAGGCCGCGGCGAGATAGCCGCATGCCTCATAGAATTTCTCCAGAACTCCACGTATCACCGGTCACTCCGCTGGCCATGGTTCATGTGAAAGGGCGGCGTGCGGAAGGCCGGTTAGTTGAGGCTCTTCTGGTAGGTCTCGTAGACGGCCTTTTCCTCGGCGCTGGCCGTGGCCAGCCAGTCGGCCACCATGCCCTTGCCCGCGGCCTCGATGGCGTCGAGAACGTCCTTCGGCGACTGGGCGATCGTCACGCCGTGGTTCTTGAGCACGGCCTCACGCTCCTCGCCCGCCTTCCTGGAAAGCTCCCAGCCACGCTTCGTCGCGGCCTCGCCGGCTTCCAGCACCACCTTCTGCGTCGCCGGGTCGAGCTGGCGGAAGGCGCGCTCATTGACGAGGATCGCGTTCTTGTTGTGCATCGTGCCGGTATAGGTGAAGTGCTTGACGTAATCCCAGATCTGCACGTCCGTACCGGTCTGGGCGCTGGTCCAGAGCGACTGGATCATGCCGGTCGAGAAGGCCTGCGGCACCTCGGCGAAGGGCAGGATCAGCGCCTCCATGCCGAGCTTCTCGCCCATGATCTGGGTCTGCTTGGAATAGATGCGCAGCTTCTGGCCCTTGAGGTCGGCAAGCCCCGTCAGCGGCGCCTTCGTGTAGAAGCCCTGGCCCGGCCAGGCGACATAGCTGATGGCGCGCATGCCGGCCTTCTTGAACATGGCGTCGAAGAACGGCGCCTGAGCCTCGGTCAGCTTGGTCGCCTGCTCGTAATTGCTCGCGACGCCGGGAATGTTGTCGAGATTGTACATCGCGCCTTCGTTGCCATAGACGCCGAGGCGGATCTCGCCGATCTGGATCTGGCCGGACTGGACGGAGCGCTTGACCGCATCGAGTTTGATCAGGCTGTCGTTGGAGCGCAGGTCGATCTTGAGCTTGCCACCGCTCTTCTCCTCGATCTCCTTGATCATCTGCCGGATGTTCTGGGTGAAGAAGCTGCTCTCCGGATAGCCCGAGGCCATGGTCCAGTTGGTCTGGGCAGCGGCAGGAGCGGCGAGCCCGATGCTCAGGGCAAGGGCGGCGGAGGCGATCAAAGCTCTACGGTTCATGGTTCCCCTCGTTCTTGTCGCGCTGCGGAGAGACCGTGCGCGTTTAGGAGCCGGAGCCGTGCCGAAGCCCGATTGACGGCCAAGGGTCAGTCCATCGCGTTATCGCGATAGCATCCAATTGAATTTATCTGTTGTTGCGATAGATTTTGTTTATCGGCCCGCAAAGCGGCCCAAAAATTGCTTGTCTGAGGGTGCGGGAGCCGATGCCGAACTGGACGCTGAAGCAGCTCGAAAGCTTCGTCTGGGTCGCGAAGCTCGGCAGCTTCCGGGCGACGGCGGAGCGCCTGAATACGACGCAGCCGAATATCTCGGTGCGCATCTCCCAGCTCGAATCGGTCCTCGGCGTGCGGTTGTTCCACCGCGACTCCGGCTCGGTCGCGCTGACACCGATCGGGCATTCGCTGCTGGGGCAGGCCGAGCGGGTGCTGCAAGCGTCCGAGGAATTCTCGCAGCAATCGATCCGCTCGGACCAGCAGGTCGGCGTCCTCAGGCTCGGCGTCGCCGAGCTCATCGCCCAGACCTGGCTGCGCGACTATCTGCTCGACCTGCGACAGGTCTTCCCCAATGTCGATGTCGAACTCAGGGTCGATCTGACGATCAACCTGCGCGAGGAGCTGGTTTCGCGGTCGCTCGACCTATGCCTGCTGAACGGCCCGATCTCCAACTTCAACATCAGCAATGTCGATCTCGGTTCCGTGCCCTATCTCTGGGTGGCCTCGCCTCGGCTTGGGCTCAGCGGTTCCGACCTTGCGACGATGGCCTCGCATACGATCCTGACCCATGCGCGCAATACACGCCATTTCGTCGAGCTCTCGGCGCATTTCCGCGACAACTGGGAGAGGCCGGTTCGGATCGTGCCGTCGAGCAGCCTCGCCGCCAGCCTGCAGATGACTCTCGACGGGCTGGGCATCGCACCGATGTCGCGGACGCTGGTGGAAAAGTACCTGGACGCCGGAGAGCTCGTTGAATTCCCCTATGAATGGAAGCCCAGCCCTCTGATTTTCACGGCATCATATGCCCACACGCCAGCCAGCTTCCTGCTCAAGCGGGCGGCCGAACTGGCGGGGGAGCGGGCCGCGCAACAGCATCGCGGCAACATCGTCGAGCCGATGACACAATAGCCCGGCGGCAGCGTGCAGAAGCGTTGCGTCGATAAACATTCTCTATCGAATAGTATTGAAAATAATAATTCGACGACATCGACGCCGCGTTCCATCCTCCGCCTCTCGAACAACGGAGGCGCGTAAGCCATGTCCATTCTCGGGGCCCGCCTGGGCGTCGATATCGGGGGAACCTTTACGGATGTCGTGCTTGAGCAGGGCGGACAACGGTTCTCGACCAAGGTTCTGACGACCTATGCCGCGCCCGAGGATGCGATCATCGAGGGCATGCACCGGGTCTGCGCCAAGGCCGGCATCGCAGCCTCCGCCATCGGGCAGATCATCCATGGCACGACGCTGGCGACCAATGCGCTGATCGAGCGGCGCGGCGCCAAGACCGCGCTCATCACGACCGAGGGTTTTCGCGACGTCATCGAGATGCGGACCGAGAGCCGCTTCGAGCAATACGACCTCAACCTGACGCTGCCGGAGCCGCTGCTGCCCCGCAACCGCCGCTACACGGTCAGGGAACGCATGGATGCGCGCGGCAAGGTCCTGATCCCGCTCGATCGCGCCACCGTCGAGAGCCTCGTCGATGAATTGCGCGAAGCCGGCTACGAGAGCGTCGCAGTCGGCCTGCTGCACTCCTATGTCAACGACGCGCATGAGCGCCTGATCCAGGAGGTTCTGGCCGAGCGCCTGCCGGGCGCGATGGTCTCGCTCTCCTCGGAAGTCTCGCCGCAGATGCGCGAGTACGAGCGCTTCAACACGACGATCGCCAACGCCTATATCAAGCCGCTGATGAAGAGCTATCTCGTCCGGCTGAAGGGGCGGCTGGCAGCCGAGGGCGCCTCCTGCCCGATCTTCCTGATGCATTCCGGCGGCGGCATCATCTCGCTGGAAAGCGCCTCGGAATTCCCCGTGCGCCTCGTCGAATCCGGCCCGGCGGGCGGCGCCGTCTTCGCCGCCGACATCGCCGCGCGGCACAGTCTGAAGAAGGTGCTCTCCTTCGACATGGGCGGCACCACCGCGAAGATCTGCCTGATCAAGAACTACACGCCGAAAACCGCCCGCGTCTTCGAGGTCGCCCGGACCTATCGCTTCAAGAAGGGCTCGGGCATGCCGATCTCGATTCCCGTGATCGACATGGTCGAGATCGGCGCCGGCGGCGGCAGCCTCGCCCATGTCGACTCGATGAACCAGATCCGCGTCGGGCCGGAAAGCGCGGGCTCGGAGCCCGGCCCCGCCTGCTACGGCCGCGGCGGCAAGCGCCCGGCCGTGACCGATGCCGACGTCATCCTCGGCAAGATCGACCCGGACAATTTCGCGGCCGGCACGATCCCGCTCTTCGCCGACCAGTCGGCCGCAGCGCTGACGGGCGAGATCGGCGGCAGGCTCGGCATGGACGCCCTGGAAAGCGCCTGGGGCGTAGCCGAAGTCGTCGACGAGAACATGGCCAATGCCGCCCGCGTCCACGCCGTCGAGAACGGCGAGGACCTCTCGGAATACACGATGATCGCCTTCGGCGGCGCGGCTCCGCTCCATGCCGGCCGCCTCTGCGAGAAGCTCGGCATCGCCCGCTGCCTCGTGCCACCCGGCGCCGGTGTCGGCTCGGCCATCGGCTTCCTGCGGGCACCGTTCAGCTTCGAGGCCAACCGCACCCTGTTCATGCGGCTCGCCCAGTTCGACACGAGCCGCGTCACGAAGCTCTTCGACGAGATGGAGGAAGAGGCGACGCGGGTGGTGCGCTCCTGCGGCTGGTCGGGCGCGATCGAGGCCGAGTACAAGATCTACATGCGCTATGCCGGCCAGGGCTGGGAAATTCCGGTCACGCTGACGCCGGAGGAAGCCCGCGCCGCCGATCCCGCCGTCATCCTCAAGCGCTTCGAGCACGAATACGCCAATCTCTTCGGCCGCACCGTGAAGGGCCTCGCCGCCGAGATCACCGTCTGGTCGGTCAATGCCCATACGCCGCAGGAAGCGGTTACCCCGGTTGCGGCGGTCTCTCAGATGCGCGACGCGCCGGCCGAAGGCAGCCGCTCCGTCTTCGATGCCGGGCTCGGCCGCCGGGTGGAAGCGCAAGCCCATAGCCGCGACGCCCTGCCGGCCGGCAGCCGGATCGCAGGCCCCGGCATCGTCACCGAGGACGAGACCACCATCGTCCTGCCCTCGAGCCGCTTCGCCGTCACGCTGAACGACGGCTGCATCGACATCCGCCTCACCGAAGCCGCACCCGCCGCTGCCGTCGCCGCGCGGAAGGAGCCCGCCCATGTCTGAGATCTCCAAGGTCGCCTATCAGGTCATGTGGAATCGCCTGATCTCGGTCGTCGAGGAGCAGGCGCAAGCGCTGATCCGCACCTCCTTCTCGACCTCGGTACGCGAGGCCGGCGATCTTTCGGCCGGCGTCTATAACGAGAAGGGCGAGATGCTGGCGCAGGCAGTGACCGGCACGCCCGGCCACGTCAACGCCATGGCCGATGCCGTCGCCCATTTCATCCGCCGGATCGGGCGCGAGAACATCGCCGAGGGCGACGTCTACATCACCAACAATCCCTGGGAGGGCACCGGCCATCTGCACGACATCACCGTCGTCAGCCCCTCCTTCCACAAGGGCCGCCATGTCGGCTTCTTCGCCTGCACGGCGCATATCGTCGACATCGGCGGGCGCGGCTTCGGTGCCGACGCCAACTCGGTCTACGAAGAGGGATTGCACATCCCGATCATGAAGTTCGTCGACCGCGGCACGGTCAACGAGACACTGGTCACGATCATCCGCGGCAATGTCCGCGAGCCCGACCAGCTCGTCGGCGACATCTACGCGCTTGCGACCTGCAACGAGATCGGCCATCGCCGGCTGGTCGACATGATGGTCGAGTTCAAGCTTGCCGACCTCGCCGGCATCTCCGATTTCATCCTCACGAATTCCCGCCAGGCGACGCTCGACAAGATCGCCGCCCTGCCCCGCGGTGAAGCGGAAGGTCATATGCGGATCGACGGCTATAGCCGGCCGATCGACCTCAAGGTGAAGATCTCGATCGAGCCGGACGGCGTGCTCTGCGACTGGGCCGGCACCTCCGGCGTCGACAAGAACGGCATCAACGTGCCGCTGGTCTATACGAAGGCCTATACCTGCTATGCGCTGAAATGCGCGATCGCGCCGGAAATCCCGAACAACGCGGCCTCGCTGGAGCCCTTCCGCATCACGGCGCCCGAGCATACCATCGTCAACGCGGTCTGGCCGGCGCCGGTGGCCCTGCGCCACATCATCGGCCACATGGTGCCGGACACGATCTACGACGCGCTCGACAAGCTGCTGCCCGGCCTGGTGCCCGCTGAGGGCGCCGGCAGCCTCTGCAACTTCCAGGTCTCGCTGCGGCCACGCAGCGACGGACCCTGGCCGGCCGATCCCGTGCGCGCCGAGGTTCTGACCTTCAACTCCGGCGGCTCGGGCGCACGGCCTGCGCTCGACGGCATGAACGCAACCGCCTTCCCGTCCGGCGTGATGACGATGCCGGTCGAGGCGACCGAGCAGGTCGGCCCAGTCATCGTCTGGCGCAAGGAGCTTCGGCCCGATTCCGGCGGCAAGGGCCAGCATCGCGGCGGGCTCGGTCAGCATATGGAAGTCGGCGCCTGGGAAGGCTACGAATTCGACATCCAGGCGATGTTCGATCGTGTGCACCATCCGGCCCGCGGCCGGCGCGGCGGTGGCGGCGGCGCGCCGACGACGATCGCGCTCGACGACGGCACCGCGATGAAGGGCAAGGGCAAGCAGTTCGTGCCGCATGGCCGTAAGGTCGTCATGGCCTTCCCGGGCGGTGCCGGCTACGGCGCGCCTGCAGAGCGGGGGCAAGCCAGCATCGAGCGTGACCTGGCGCTGGGCTACATCTCGGCCGATGCCGCCCGCGTCGATTATGGCCTGACCGAGAGCCGCGCGGCGGATGTCCTTGCGACATCGCGCCGTGGTGAACTGCCTCGCTAGAGCATGCGCGATCCGATCAGGTTGGTTCAGCCTGATCGGACCCGGCTTCAGGCCCGCTCGGGGAACGCTCCGGCGGGATGGTCTCCACCTTCTTCATGAAAGCCGAGCGATGAAACTGCCTTCCAACAGATTCCTGGCGTCGATCCGCAGCGGGCGGCCGCAGATCGGGCTTTGGCTCAGCCTTGCCAGCGGGTACGCGACCGAGGCCGTCGCAGGCGCCGACTTCGACTGGCTCCTGATCGATACCGAGCATTCGCCCAACGATTTGAGCTCCGTCCTGACCCAGCTTCAGGTTCTCGCCGCTCATCCGGTGACCCCGATCGTGCGCCCGGACTGGAACGACCCGGTCCTCGTCAAGCGACTGCTCGATATCGGGGCGCCCGGCCTGCTCTTCCCGATGGTCCAGTCGCCCGAGGAAGCTGGGCGGGCCGTCGCGGCGACGCGCTACCCGCCGCATGGCATCCGCGGCGTCAGCGGCTGCACCCGCGCCAATGGCTTCGCGCGCATGAGCGACTATTTCAGCCGGATCGAGGAAGAAACGGCCGTGCTCGTCCAGGTCGAGACACGGGCGGCGATCGCGCAGGTGCTGGAGATCGGGCGCGTCGAGGGCGTCGACGGCGTCTTCTTCGGGCCCGCCGACATCGCCGCCGATATCGGCCTGCTGGGGAAGCCGAGCGATCCGGCGGTCTGGGATGTCATCCGCCCGGCCGCGCGGAAACTGATCGAGGCCGGCATCCCTGTCGGTACCCTCGTATTCGATCCCGCCTTCGCAAGGAGCCTCGTCGCCGAGGGCTTCTCCTTCGTCGCCTGCGGATCGGACGCCGTGCTCCTGGCCCGTGGCGCCGACAGCCTTTCAAGGACGATGAGAGGCTGAGCTCCGGCTCGCCTCGCCTTCTCACATGACCTTGCCACGGCGAGGTCGTCGCCTGATGGCGCCAGTCGGATCGCCGGCCTTATCGGGCCGGCACCGTCGGTCGAGATCGCCAATTTTTGGAGCTTGCTCCATTCGATCGTGCTCCAACATGGCTTCCCGGTCGAGCCCGGAACGACCGGGCGGCGGCGCTCGAGATCGGCAAGCCCGCGCGCCGACGCGATGAGCCCTCCTCCGCGCAAGCCGACGCTTCTCACTTCTTGGGCTCGGATGGGCGGCGGTCGGACGACCAGACGAGCTTCAAAGTCGGCGTTTTGCTCTCTGTGGTCGGTTTCGTCAGGCGGCGCCTCTTACGGGCCAGCGCCAAGCGCGAAATGAAACGAAGATGATTCCGTGGATCCTGCATCATGTGCCCCGGGTGATCTGGTTTGTTTCGATTTGGCCGGCACAGGCGTAGCGAGACAACAAACCGCAAGATCGAGGCCAGCACCTCATTCGATCGATGGAGGCAAGCGGGAAGCCGGATTCAACAGAGTCATAGCCCGATCGACACCGCCGTGATCCGCGACGTCGATACCTATCGACCAGCGGTCCGGGCGACGCTCGGACAGAATAAATCGAAGCGAGAAGGGTAAGGGCCGCGCGCAAGACGATGCGACAAGCGTCAGGGTTCCGGAGTTAAACCCTTGATTTAAATGGCGCGGGCGACGGGGCTCGAACCCGCGACCTCCGGCGTGACAGGCCGGCACTCTAACCAACTGAGCTACGCCCGCGCTGGGCGACTGAGGCGCGGTGGCCGTCAGCGAGGTGTGGATTATGGCCCCGGGCCGGAAGTGTCAAGCGCCCGATGCCGGCAAAACCAAATCGGTGGAAAAATATCTCCGGCACCGCGAAAAGACGCGCCCCGCGCCGGACCGTAAAACTCATTCCCGAGAGGCCAGACAGGGATCGAGCATCACATGGCGGGCGTTCTGGCGGGCGTAGCCGCCGCGCAGCACCGCCATATCGCCGAGCTTCAGGTCGTTGGCGCCATAGGTCACGCAGAGCACGCGCACGCCCGGATCCGCGCAGACGGCGACATACCAGACCGCGCCATCGGTCTGGATCAGGGTGACGGGGCCAGCGATCGCCATATCGACACGCGAATCGCGCGGCACCGATTCCGGGAGCTGGGCCGCGATGCTCTCACAGCTCGCCGGCGTCGCCGGCTGCTCGGGCTGGGAGAAGGCGGGGCGCCCCTCGAAGAAGGAATCGGGCAGGAGTGACTGCGCGGCCGCCTGTTGCGCGGCGAGGAGGGCGAAGCCGGCCAGCCACCGCAAGGCAAGACCGGGATGTCGTGATCGGAAGCTCATGGCCGGAACAGTGCCGACGAAGATGGCGGAATTCGGCTGCGTACCGCAGCGCTTTGCGGGCAACGCTGCCGAGCCTGCTTGCGATACGCGCGCCGAGGCCTTAAACGCGAGCGCTGAGGGCGGTTAGCTCAGTCGGTAGAGCGTCTCGTTTACACCGAGAATGTCGGCGGTTCGAGCCCGTCACCGCCCACCATCGCTTGAATCACCACGTCCGGTAAACTCTTCGGCTCACGCCGCGTGCGGCGCGGATGTTCTCCCCACGCCCGAGTTGCGCGCCCGATTGCCGGCACGGTTTTCGGACCGTCGCGACCGGCCTTCACAGCATTGTTTTCGATTCGTGTGTTGAACGGCCCGGCCCTACGGGCAAAACCCTGTCGCGTTCAACGGAAATGGATACCGCACATCATGGGATCACTCGATAGCGCTCGCCCCTATGCGCTGACGGCCTTCAGGATCGCGCTCGGCCTCGTCGTCTTCTCATTCGGGACGGCGAAAATCCTGCACCTGCACCCAGGCAACTTCACCCCTCCCGTCGGCTCCCTGCCCTGGATCGCCGGATCGATCGAGCTGATCGCGGGCTTTCTCTTTCTCGTCGGCTTCCAGACACGCGCCGCCGCGTTCGTGCTCTCCGGCCTGATGGCGGCCGCCTATTTCATCGCGCATTTCCCCAAGAGCTTCTTCCCGACCGAGAACGGCGGCTTCGCCGCCGCCGTCTTCAGTTTCGCCTTCCTGTATTTCGTGACGGCCGGCGGCGGCTATCTGAGCCTCGACCGGGCCTTGCGGACGAAGACGGCCTGACAGGCCGCCCACAGCCGAACCGCCAAGCGTGCTTCAACGAAACAAGCGTGCTTCAAACGAAAAAGGCCGCCGGACCTCTCGGTCCGGCGGCCTCTCATGTCAGGCGATGCCTTCACTCAGTGAGCGACGACGCCCGCCGCATCGTCCTCAGTGCCCTTGGGGGGGACGGCATTGACGTCCTCCTCCCAGACGATCGGAACCGGCTGGCGGGTCAGCGCATGCTGGAGCACCTGCTCCATGCGCGAGACCGGGACGATCTCCATGCCGTCCTTCACGGACTTCGGCAGGTCGATCAGGTCCTTGGCGTTCTCCTCGGGGATCAGCACCTTCTTGATGCCGCCCCGTAGAGCCGCCAGCAGCTTCTCCTTCAGCCCGCCGATCGGCAGCACCCTGCCCCGCAGCGTGATCTCGCCGGTCATGGCGACGTCGCGGTTGGTCGGGATGCCGGTCAGGATCGAAACGATGGCGGTGGCCATCGCGATGCCGGCCGACGGCCCGTCCTTCGGGGTCGCCCCCTCCGGAACGTGAACGTGGATGTCGCGCCGGTCGAAGAGCGGCGGCTCGATCCCGAAATCGACGGCCCGCGAGCGGACATAGGACGCCGCCGCCGAGATCGATTCCTTCATCACGTCGCGCAGATTGCCGGTGACGGTCATGCGGCCCTTGCCGGGCACCATGACGCCCTCGATCGTCAGCAATTCGCCGCCGACCTCGGTCCAGGCCAGACCGGTGACGACACCGACCTGATTCTCCGTCTCCGCCATGCCGTAGCGATAGCGCGGCGGGCCGAGATATTCCTCGAGCAGCGGCTCGTCGACGACCACCTTCGCCTTCTTGCCGAGCACGATGTCCTTCACGCCCTTGCGGACCGTGTTGGAGATTTCGCGCTCGAGGTTACGGACACCGGCCTCGCGGGTGTAACGCCGCACCAGGGTCTGCAGGGCCTCGTCGGTGATCGACCACTCCTTGCCGTCGAGCCCGTGCTTCTTGATCGCGTTGGCGATCAGGTGCTTGCGCGCGATCTCGGTCTTCTCTTCCTCGGTGTAGCCGGCGATGCGGATCACCTCCATGCGGTCCAGCAGGGCCGGCGGGATGTTCAGCGTGTTCGCCGTCGTCACGAACATCACGTTCGACAGGTCGTAATCGACCTCGAGGTAATGGTCGTTGAAGGTCGAGTTCTGCTCGGGGTCGAGCACCTCCAGCAGGGCCGCCGAGGGATCGCCGCGGAAGTCCTGGCCCATCTTGTCGATCTCGTCGAGCAGGATGAGCGGGTTCGAGGTCTTGGCCTTCTTCATCGACTGGATGATCTTGCCGGGCATCGAGCCGATATAGGTGCGGCGGTGACCGCGGATCTCGGCCTCGTCACGCACGCCGCCGAGCGACATGCGCACGAACTCGCGCCCCGTCGCCTTGGCGATCGACTTGCCGAGCGAGGTCTTGCCGACGCCGGGAGGGCCGACGAGGCACAGGATCGGGCCGGCGAGCTTGTTGGCGCGCTGCTGCACGGCGAGATACTCGACGATGCGGTCCTTGACCTTGTCCAGGCCGAAGTGATCGTCGTCCAGCACGAGCTGGGCGGCGTTCAGATCCTTCTTGATCTTCGAGCGCTTGCCCCACGGGATGCCGAGCATCCAGTCGAGATAGTTGCGCACGACGGTCGCCTCCGCGGACATCGGCGACATCTGGCGCAGCTTCTTCAACTCGGCCGTGGCCTTGTCGCGGGCTTCCTTGGTCAGCTTGGTGCGGGCGATGCGCTCTTCCAGCTCGGCCAGCTCGTCACGGCCTTCCTCGCCGTCACCCAGCTCCTTCTGGATCGCCTTCATCTGCTCGTTGAGGTAGTACTCGCGCTGGGTCTTCTCCATCTGGCGCTTGACGCGCGAGCGGATGCGCTTCTCGACCTGAAGCACGGACATCTCGCTCTCCATGAGCGACAGGACCTTCTCCAGACGATG
The DNA here is from genome assembly GCF_014764685.1 of Allobosea spartocytisi. NCBI lineage: Bacteria > Pseudomonadati > Pseudomonadota > Alphaproteobacteria > Hyphomicrobiales > Alloboseaceae > Allobosea > Allobosea spartocytisi. Next base: position 426,081 of record NZ_JACXWY010000002.1, on the reverse strand, counting down.
GGCGACGTTGGTGATCTCCAGCACGGCCTGCCGGTCGGCGATCTTGACCGCGAGATGCGAGGCGACGGTGTCGGCGAGCTTGGCAGGCTCGTCGATCTGCGAGACGGCGGCGACGATCTCGCCCGAGATCTTCTTGTTGAGCTTCACATAGCTCTCGAACTCCGAGACGACCGAACGGGCCAGCGCCTCGATCTCGACCTTCTTGCCCTCTTCCTCGGCAAGGCCCGTGGCCTCGGCCTCGTAGAAGGACTCGGCTGCCGAATAGGAGGAGGCCTTGGCGCGGCCGACACCCTCGACCAGCACCTTCACGGTGGAGTCGGGCAGCTTCAGAAGCTGCAGCACGCGGGCGAGCGTGCCGATCTCATAGATCTCGTTGGGCTGCGGGTCATCGTCGCCGGCATTCTTCTGGGTCGCCAGCAGGATGAGCCCGTCCGTCTTCACGACTTCCTCGAGCGCGCGGATGGACTTCTCGCGGCCGACGAAGAGCGGGACGATCATATGGGGGAAAACGACGATATCGCGCAGGGGCAGGACCGGGTAGGTGCCGGTCTCGCCAGAGACGAAGGGAGCGCGGGGCGTCGACGTCATTGACTTATCCTTTGCAGTTGCGCCCGGCGAACCCCCGAGATGGGCGGAACGATCGGACGTTTGCGGCCAGGGGACCATTCGCCCTTCCGCCCTCGCGCATCGCACCCTCATCAGGCATGCGACTCTCGCAAGTGCACCTAAAGTGGAGACTTCCTTTCTGGCTTTCAAGCGAGGCAGCCGGTCTATGCACTGCTGTCCTGCCTGTCGGACATACGAAGAAATCCCTGCCTTTCGGCTTTGAGTTCAGCGTCTCAATTTTCAACCGGCCTGTCGCGGAAGGAAACCGCGGCCGGGCCGCATCCCATCAAAACGCAAAACGCGCGCCAAGAGGCGCGCGTCCTGTTGTCGCAATGTTGCGGCGGGCGTCAGGCAGAGGCCGTCTTGTTCTCGTCCTCGCGCTCCGCATAGATGAAGAGCGGACGGGCCTTGTTCTCGACCGCCTCCGGGCCGATGACGACCTGCTCGACGCCTTCCAGCCCCGGCAACTCGTACATGGTCTCGAGCAGGATGCCCTCCATGATCGAGCGCAGGCCGCGGGCGCCGGTCTTCCGCTCGATCGCCTTGCGGGCGATCAGGCTGACGGCCTCGTCGGTGAAGGTGAGCTGGGTGTCCTCCATCTCGAACAGGCGCTGATACTGCTTCACCAGCGCGTTCTTGGGCTCCGTCAGGATGGTCTTCAGCGCCGGCTCGTCGAGATCCTCCAGCGTCGCCAGCACCGGCAGGCGGCCGACGAATTCCGGGATCAGGCCGAACTTGAGCAGGTCCTCGGGCTCGACATCGCGGAAGATCGCGCCGGTGCGGCGGTCGTCCGGAGACTGGACCTTGGCACCGAAGCCGATCGAGGTGCCCTTGCCGCGGCTCGAGATGATCTTGTCGAGGCCGGCGAAGGCGCCGCCGCAGATGAACAGGATGTTCGTGGTGTCGACCTGCAGGAATTCCTGCTGCGGATGCTTGCGCCCGCCCTGCGGCGGCACGGAGGCGACGGTGCCTTCCATGATCTTGAGCAGCGCCTGCTGGACGCCCTCGCCCGAAACGTCACGGGTGATCGAGGGATTGTCCGACTTGCGGCTGATCTTGTCGATCTCGTCGATATAGACGATGCCGCGCTGCGCCCGCTCGACATTGTAGTCGGAAGCCTGGAGCAGCTTGAGGATGATGTTCTCGACATCCTCGCCGACATAGCCAGCCTCGGTCAGCGTCGTGGCGTCGGCCATGGTGAAGGGCACGTCAAGGATGCGGGCGAGCGTCTGCGCGAGCAGCGTCTTGCCCGAGCCGGTCGGCCCGATCAGCAGGATGTTCGACTTCGCCAGTTCGACGTCGTTGTGCTTCGTCGCGTGGCTCAGGCGCTTGTAGTGGTTGTGGACCGCCACCGAGAGCACCTTCTTGGCGTGCTCCTGGCCGATGACATAGTCGTCCAGAACCTTGCGGATCTCCTTGGGAGTCGGCACGCCGTCCTTCGACTTCACCAGCGCGGATTTGGATTCCTCGCGAATGATGTCCATGCAGAGCTCGACGCATTCATCGCAGATGAACACGGTCGGGCCCGCGATGAGCTTGCGGACCTCGTGTTGGCTCTTGCCGCAGAAAGAGCAGTACAGCGTGCTCTTCGAGTCGCCGCCGGGCTTGCTAGCCATTGTCCATCTCCAGTTCCGGAGCCCGGGACCACACCAGCCGAGGCAGATGCAACCGTCGTCTCTCCGTCATAAAATAAGCGCTCAGATCACGATGATTAGGTTAACGGCCCGTTCCGATACATCCGGATACGCTGGGTCGATCCAAATCGGATCATGATGAAGCGCCTCGTCCGCTCACCCCGACCCCATGCAAACACGGGGCCGATCCGCTTTCAATATGGGCCTTCAACCTGCCCACGCCAACCCACAGGATCGGGACCGCTCGTCGCAACCTCACGCGTCCTCGGGCCGCTTCTCGATGACCTTGTCGATCAGGCCGAAATCGCGGGCCTGCTCGGCGGTCATGAAGTTGTCGCGTTCCAGCGCAGCGTGGATGTCCTCGTAGCTGCGGCCGGTGTGCTTCACGTAGATTTCATTGAGCCGCTTCTTCAGGCTCTCGACTTCCTTGGCGTGGATCAGGATGTCGGTGACCTGGCCCTGGAAGCCGCCGGAGGGCTGGTGGACCATGATGCGGGCATTCGGCAGGGCAAAGCGCATGTCCTTGGCGCCGGCCGTCAGCAGCAGCGAGCCCATCGAGGCGGCCTGGCCGACGCATAGCGTCGTCACCGGGCAGCGGATGAACTGCATCGTGTCGTAGATCGACAGGCCCGAGGTGACCACGCCGCCGGGCGAGTTGATGTAGAAGGAGATTTCCTTCTTGGGGTTCTCGGCCTCGAGGAAGAGGAGCTGCGCCACGATCAGCGAAGCGGAGAAGTCCTCGACCGGGCCGGTCAGGAAGATGATGCGCTCACGCAGCAGGCGCGAATAGATGTCGAAGGCGCGCTCGCCGCGGCTCGACTGCTCGACCACCATCGGGACGAGATTGTTGTAGGTCTCGATCGGATCGCGAAGCATGGATCAATCCTTGGGAGTAAGCGCCGTATCGGGCGACGAGGTCGAATCGGCAGTGTCTCGGAAGACACTCACATAAGCACGCCGAACGTGGCTGAAAAGGGAAGCGCCGCCGGTCGCGAAGGCCGGCGGCGCAAAGGCTGGCATTAAGGTTGCCGGAACGCTCAGGCGGAAGCGTCTTCGGCCTTGTCTTCGGCCTTCTTGCTCTTCTTGGCGGCAGCCTTCTTCGGCTTGGCCTCGGTGGCGGCTTCCACCTCGTCGTCGGCGTAGAGCGCCTCGCGCGACACCGTCTGATCCTCGACCTTCACCTGGCCGAGCAGATGGTCGACGACCTTCTCCTCGAAGATCGGGGCGCGGATCTCGGCGAGAGCCTGCGGGTTCTTGCGGTAGAACTCCCAGACCTGCTTTTCCTGGCCCGGGAACTGGCGGGCGCGCTCGATCAAAGCCTGGGTGACCTCGTCATCCGAGATCTGTACCTTGGCCTGCTCGCCGATCTCGGCCAGCACGAGGCCGAGGCGAACGCGGCGCTCGGCGATCTTGCGGTAGTCGGCGCGGGCTGCGTCCTCGGTGGTGTCCTCGTCGGCGAAGGTCTTGTTGGCCTGCTTCATGTCGGCCTCGACCTGGCTCCAGACGCTGTTGAACTCCTGGTCGACCAGCGTCGGCGGCAGCTCGAAGGTGTACTTGCCGTCGAGCGCGTCGAGCAGGCTCTTCTTGAGCTTGCGGCGCGACTGGGCGCCGAAGTCGCGGCCGATCTGCTCGCTCACGGCGGTCTTGAGCGCATCGAGCGACTCCATGCCGAAGGCCTTGGCGAGTTCGTCGTCGATCTTGATCGCGTCCGGGCCCTGGACCTCGGTGACGGTGACCACGAACTCGGCCGCCTGGCCGGCGAGATGGGCCGCGCCGTAGTTCTCAGGGAAGGTGACCTTGATCGTGCGGGTCTCGCCCTGCTTCACGCCCTCGAGCTGCTCCTCGAAGCCGGGGATGAACTGGCCGGAGCCGAGATCGAGCGGGATGCCTTCGCCGGTGCCGCCCTCGAAGGCCTTGCCGTCGATGGTGCCGACATAGGAGATCATCAGGCGGTCGCCGGTCTCGGCCTTGGCCTCCTCGCCCTTCGCCGAATAGGTGCGGTTGCCGGACGCCATGCGCAGCAGCGCGGCGTCGACATCGGCGTCCGGAACCTCGGCGACCGGCTTCACGAGCGAAACGTCGGAGATGTCGACGAGCTCGATCTTCGGCAGAACCTCGAGGGCGACGGTGAAGGCGAGATCGCCCTTGGCCTCCATCGCGGCCTCGATCTCGTCCTTGTTCTCGGGGAAGCGGATCTGCGGCTCGAAGGCGAGCTTCAGGTTGTTGTCGGCGACGATCTTCTGGTTCGCCTCGTTGACGGCGTTCTGGAGGACGTCGGACATGACCGAGCGGCCATAGAGGCGGCGCAGATGCGCGACCGGCACCTTGCCCGGGCGGAAGCCGTTGATCTTGGCCTTGCCCTGGAGGTCCTGCAGGCTGTCGTCGAGCCTGGTCTTCAGGTCGGCGGCGTTCAGCACCACCTGGAATTCGCGCTTGAGGCCCTGGGACAGGGTTTCGGTCACGTTCATTTTTGTACCGCCAACAGCTCGTTTACGTCTCAATGTCCAAAGCGCGACGCCGGTTCCGGCCGCCACCGCGCTCGCGAAAAATTCCGGCATCGGACCGAAAAGTGGCTTCCACTTTCCGGAAAATCCGATGCGATAACAGTCGCATCGATCACCGTTACCGCATCCGGAAGGACACGCGATGATCTCGGCCGATGGTGCGGGCGGAGGGACTCGAACCCCCACGACTTTCGCCGCTGGTACCTAAAACCAGTGCGTCTACCAATTCCGCCACGCCCGCCGGCCCGATAGCGCTGCGCGCGAGCAAACGCAGCGCGGCCATCATTGGGCCGCGGTGCTATACGCATTTCAGGCGGCGGTTGCAGCAAAAAAATGACGGTTCTGCAAAATGCCGGTGCCGCCACTTTTCGGCACGCTTCGCGCCAGGCCCTCTCGCCAGTGCCCGCCCGCCGGATTATGCGGAGGGAATGACGAGCCTGCCGCCAGACCGCCCGACCACCGCGACCCGCCGTCAATGGCTGGCGGGAATGAGCAGCACCGCCCTGCTCGCCCCCCTGCCCGGCCGCGCCCAGAGCCCGACACCGCCCGGCAACACAAAACCGCCGGAGGAGCCTCCGGTCAGAACGCTGGTCGCCGGCCCCGCCAAGCTCCGCTTGCGCCCGGCGCCGGCCGCCGAGACCGAGATCTGGGCCTTCGACGGCACGACGCCAGGGCCGAGCTTGCGAATCAAGCAGGGCGAGACGCTGCGGCTGAAATTGGAGAACAAGACGGCCGCGCCCCTCTCGCTACACTGGCAGGGCCTGCGCGGCGCATCGGCGCAGGACGGCGTCGGCGGCTTCAGCCAGCCGCCGGTCGCGCCGGGCGACAGCATCGAATACCGGCTGACGCCGCCGGATTCGGGCACCATCCTGTATCGCCCGCTGGTCATCGGCGGCTCGTCCGAGCCGGCGGGGCGGGGCTTGAGCGGGCTGCTGATCGTCGAGGAACGCGAGCCGCCCGCCGTCGATCTCGACCTGCCGGTGTTCGTGAACGACTGGCTGCTCGGCGACGACCAGGCGATCCTGCCCTTTGCCTTGCAGGCAACGAGCTCGGCTGCCGCCGGCCGGCTCGGAAACTGGCTCACCGTCAACGGCAAGCCACCGCCGCAGCCGGTCAAGCTGCCGCCCGGATCGCGCGTGCGTCTCCGGCTCGCCAATGGCTGCAACGCCCGCATCATGCGACTGCGCTTCGACGGCGCGAAGGCTGCGGTCGTGGCGGTGGACGGCCAGCCGACCGAAACCTTCGAGCCGGTGCATGCGCAACTGCCCTTCGCGCCGGGCACGCGCTACGACGTCATCCTCGACCTGCCGATCGAAGCCGGCGCCTCGGTCAACGTCACCGCCCTGATCGGCCCGGGCCTGCCGCTGGTGCGGATCGTCACGGATGGCGCGGCGAAGGTCCCGCCAGCCGCGGTGCCGGCGCTCAAGCTCAACCCCGCTTTGCCCGCCGCGGTCCGGATGCAGGACGCGCTGCGGCCGACGCTGGTGATCGAGGGCGGCGGCAAGCCGACGCCGGAGCGGACGCTCGACTATACCGGCCTCGACCTCGCCCGGCCCTGGCTGGTCAATGGCGGCATCGGAGCCAAGGACGGCAAGCCGCTGTTCAGCGTCAAGCGCGGCACGCCCGTCGTGATGGCGATCGACAACCGCACCGCCTTCATCCAGCCCGTGCATGTGCATGGGCACGCCTTCCGGCTGCTGCACCCGCTCGACGACGGCTGGGAAAACTACTTCCTCGACACGGTGCAGATTCCGGAGGGCAAGAAGCTGCACATCGCCTTCATCGCCGACAACCCCGGCCGCTGGCTGATCTCCTCGACCGTGCTGGAACGCTTCGATCTCGGGCTATGGAGCTGGTTCGAGGTGGTTTAAGGTCTTCTGCTCCGTCATTCTCGGGCGAAGCGGAGCGGAGACCCGAGAAGCCCAGGCCGAGAAGACACTGGTTTCCGAGATGCTCGGGTCAAGCCCGAGCATGACGGCGGTGGCAGTCTCGCCTGATCCGATCAGCCCGCGTCCAGCCCCAGCCGGTCCACCACATCCTGCACGATGGCGTCCTTGCTGTCCTCGACCGAGACGACGAGCGGGTTCTCGTCGGGCCCCGGCTCCTGCAGCGTGGCGAACTGGCTGTCGAGCAGCGCCGGCGGCATGAAATGGTGCTGCCGGGCCGCCATGCGCCGGCCGATCAATTCGCGCGAGCCCCTGAGATAGACCAGCCTCACATCCGGCCGATCGCCGATGATGACCTCGCGATAGGCCTTCTTGAGCGCCGAGCAGGTGACGATGCCGTGCGCGCCCGTCGCCCTGAGATCGTCGATCCAGGCGGCGATGGCGGCGAGCCAGGGCTTGCGATCCTCGTCGGTCAGCGGGGTGCCGCCGGCCATCTTGGCGACGTTCTCGGGCGGGTGGAAGGAATCGGCATCGCGGAACGGCCAGCCGAGGCGCGCCGCCAGCCGCTCGCCGAGCGAGGTCTTGCCGGAGCTGGCGACGCCCATGATGACGATGACGGCCGGGCGACCGCCCTTATCTTCTGCGCTCACGCCGGTCAGCCCTGCTTTTTCGGCTCGACATGGCCGCCGAAGCCGGCGCGCATGGCGGAGAGGATCTTCTCGCCGAAGGTGTGGTCGACGCGGGAGCGGAAGCGGGCGAAGAGCGCCGAGGTCAACACCTCAGCCGGCGTCGCGGTCTCGACGGCGGCATCGACGGTCCAGCGACCCTCGCCCGAATCCGAGACGTTGCCGGTATAGGCGGAGAGTTCCTCATCGGCGGCGAGCGCCTCGGCCGTCAGATCGAGCAGCCAGGAGGTGACGACCGAGCCGCGGCGCCAGACCTCGGCGATCTCAGCGACGTCGAAGTCGAAGCCGTAATCGGCCGGCAGGCCTTCCTTGGCCGATGCGTTGCGCAGCAGGTCGAAGCCCTCCGCGAAGGCCTGCATCATGCCGTATTCGATGCCGTTATGGACCATCTTGACGAAATGGCCCGAGCCGGTCGGCCCGCAATGCAGATAGCCCTGCTCGCTGGTCGGGTTGCGGCCCTCGCGATGCCTGGTCGGCTCGACCTCGCCCTTGCCGGGCGCCAGCACCTTGAAGATCGGCTCCAGCCGGTCGAAGGCCTCCTTGGCGCCGCCGATCATCAGGCAGTAGCCGCGCTCCAGCCCGTGCACGCCGCCGGAGGTGCCGACATCCATGTAGTGGATGCCCTTGGCCGCCAGCTCCTTGCCGCGGCGGACATCGTCCTTCCAAAAGGCGTTGCCGCCATCGATCAAGACGTCGCCCGCGCCGACGAGGCCGGCGAGCTCGGCGAGCGTGCCCTCGGTGATCTTGCCGGCCGGCAGCATCACCCAGATCGCGCGCGGCGCCTTCAGCTTGGCGACCATGTCCTTGAGGTCGGCGGCGACGGTGGCGCCATCCGCAGCAAGGGCCTGCCCCGGTTTCGGATCGCGGTCATAGACCACGCATTCATGGCCGGCGCGCATCAGCCGGCGCACGATATTGCCACCCATCCGGCCGAGGCCGATCACTCCGAGCTGCATGTCAGATCACTCCTGCCGGGAAGCCGGCTCTCTTGCCTGCTTGAAGCATGGCGGCGGCGGGCGGAGCAAGCGGGGGTAGGGTCAGCGCGCCGCGGCGGCCCGCTGCTGCAGACTCCGCCAGCGCCCCGGCGTGATGCCGTAGGCCCTATGGAACTGGCGGGTGAGATGGCTCTGATCGGCGAAACCGCAGGCGGCCGCGACCTCCGCCAAACCCGTACCCAGCGCGAGCAGCCCGCGCGCCCGGCCGAGGCGACGCATGACGAGGTAATTGTAGGGGCTCGTGCCGAAGGTCGTCCGAAATTGTCGCGCCAAAGTGAAGCGGTCGAGCCCGGTCAGCCTCTCGAGCTCTTCGGAGGCAACCGGCGCTTCGAGATGGCCATCGAGATAATCCCGCGCCCGCTCCAGCGCCGGACGATCGAGCCGCTGCCGGCGCATGCGCGCCGCGGAAGCATCGATCGCGGCAAGCGCGTCAGCCAGGGGAACCAGGATGTCATCGAGCCCGAGCGTTTCGAGCGGCGCATCGAGATCGCGAAGCGCGCCGGTAACGGCACTTACCAACCGCGCGTCCTGAGAGACGGCGGCCGGAACGAAGGGCAGGCTGCGGCCGGCCTCGCCCATCGCCTCGCGGATCAACCGCGGCTCGACATAGATCATCCGGTAGCGAAAGCCCTCGGCGATGCCGGAGCGACCGTTATGGATCTCGTCCGGGTGGATGACGATCGCATGGCCGCTCAGGCTGTCGCGCCGGGCGCCGCGATAGTCGAAGGACTGCACGCCGGAAAGCGTCAGCCCGAAGGCATAGGTGTCGTGGCGATGCGGATCATAGGCGTAGCCATGGAAGAAGGCCTCGATCCGCTCGATGCCATCAGCGCCGGTGCCGAGCCGCACCCAGTCCGCGGCACCCGGCTTGCACGATCGTTCAAGACTGGCCTTTCCGGCCTCGGCTAACGCTGCACCCATGCGTTACGATACCAAGATCGCCATCGTGGTGCGCGAGAATCTCGCGACCTGGCAGAAACTCAATGTCGCGAGCTTCCTCGCCGGAGGGCTCGTCGGCACCTCATCCGAACTCGCGGGTGAGCCTTATCAGGACGGCTCGGGTCGGCTCTACGGCCCGCTGATCCGCCAGCCCGTGTTGATCTTCGCCGCGACCGGCGAAGAGCTGACGCAGGTGCTGCAGCGCGCGCAGGGGCGCGGCGTCAGGGCCCATCTCTACACATACGAGCTTTTCGCGACCGGCAACGATGTCGACAACCGCAAAGCCGTGGCGGGGGTCGCCACGGCCGATCTCGATCTCGTCGGACTCGCTCTCCATGCCGAACGCAAGGAGATCGACAAGATCGTCAAGGGCCTGAAGCTGCACGATTGAAGGCTCAGGGAAACAGAGCCTCCACCGGGCCTGGCGCACGCACCGGCTCGCGCATCAGGACCCGCGCGTCCACGCCGTTCGGAAACGCCGCATCGGCGCGCCAATCGGCGATGATCGCAGCCGCATCGGCCGCCCTGGCGAGATCGACAGCCATGATCTCGCGGGCCTCCTCGCCCCTCCGCTCGGTCGCGACGAAGCGCAATTGACCCTTGCAGGCCAGAACGAGCGCCTCGACCCGGCCGAGCAGGGCCTGCCGGACGCCCGCGGCCCGTGCGTCGTATTCGACAAGAAGCAGCCCCTCCATGGCGGCTCAGCCGTTGCGGAAGGTGTAGCTGTAGCCGTTGATCGCCGGCACGCCGCCGAGATGGGCGTAGAGCACCTTCGAACCGGCCGGGAAGAAGCCCTTCTTCACGAGATCGATCATGCCCTGCATGGATTTCCCCTCATAGACGGGGTCGGTCATCATGCCTTCGAGCCGGGCCGACATGCGGATCGCTTCGATCGTTTCTTTCGAGGGCACGCCGTAGACGGGGTAGGCGTAGTCCTCGTTGAGGATGATGTCCTCGGCGGTAATGTCCTTGCCGCCGATGAGCGCCGAGGTCTTCTGCGCGATGTCGAGAACCTGCGCCTTGGTCTGGGCTGGCGTGGCGGAGGCATCGATGCCGATGACGTTGCGCTGGCGTCCGTCCTTGGCGAAGCCGACGACCATGCCGGCATGGGTCGAGCCCGTGACGGTGCAGACCACGACGTAGTCGAACTTGAAGCCGAGTTCGGCCTCCTGCGCCCTCACCTCCTCGGCGAAGCCGACATAGCCGAGCCCGCCGAATTTATGGACCGAGGCGCCGGCCGGAATCGCATAGGGCTTGCCGCCCTTGGCCTTCACATCGGCCAGCGCATTCTCCCAGCTTTCGCGGATGCCGATGTCGAAGCCCTCATCGACCAGCTCGACATGGGCGCCCATCACGCGCGACATCAGGATGTTGCCGACCCGGTCATAGACGGCGTCGTCATGCGGCACCCAGCTTTCCTGCACGAGCCGGCACTTCATGCCGATCTTGGCCGCCGTGGCCGCGACCATGCGGGTGTGGTTCGACTGCACACCGCCGATCGAGACCAGCGTGTCGGCGCCCGAGGCGATGGCGTCCGGCACGATGTATTCGAGCTTGCGCAGCTTGTTGCCGCCGAAGGCGAGGCCCGAATTGCAGTCCTCGCGCTTGGCGTAGAGCTCGACGGCGCCGCCGAGATGGGCTGAGAGCCGCGAGAGCTTCTCGATCGGCGACGGCCCGAAGGTGAGCGGATAGCGCTCGAATTTCTCCAGCATGGGTCTTGCTTGCTCCCGTTAAACACCGGAGAAAGCTAACAAATTCGTTTTGAAACGTCCTTCCGAAATGAGCCCTCTTTCTATTGCATTTCCGCTGCAATAAGCAATTCTGTGACTCCTGTAATCAGAAGCTGAGCCATATTTCGGAAGATTCTTTCATGGACCAGACGCTCGACAAAACCGACCTCAGGATTCTGCGCCTGCTGCAGAGCGACGGGCGCATGGGCAATGCCGAGATCGCCAAGCGGGTGAACACCAGCGCCGCGACCTGCCATCGCCGCATCCAGCGCCTCTTCGCCGAGGGTTACGTCATCGGCGTGCGGGCTCAGATCGCGCCGAAGAAGGTCGAGATGGGCACGCTCGCCTTCGTCGGGGTGGTTCTGGACCGCTCGACGCCGGAAAGCTTCGGCGCCTTCGAGGAGGCGATCCGCGAGATGAAGCTGGTGCTCGACTGCCACATCGTCGCCGGCGATTTCGACTACATCCTGAAGATCCGCGTGCGCGACATGGCCGATTTCAACAAGCTCCACGCCGACAGGCTGATCGCGCTGCCGGGCGTGCGCCAGACGCGCACCTTCTTCGTCATGAAGGAGGTCGTGGACAACGCGCCGCTGGTGTTTTGAGGGCTCGCGCGGTCCCCAAAAAAAATCGCGTCGACGGCATTGACTTAGAGCGCGCTCGAACTCGTAGCTTCCACGGCGTCACCATGAGAAGAGGGCGGCATGAAGATCGGCGAACTGGCCCGGCGTTCGGGGCTGACGGCCCATACGATCCGCTATTACGAGCGCATCGGCCTCCTGCCCTATGCCGACCGGGACCGGTCGAGCCAACGCGACTACGATGCCTCGATCCTGACCTGGATCGAGTTCCTGGGCAGGCTCAAGACCACGGGCATGCCGATCCGCGAGATGCTGCGCTACGCCGCCTTGCGGGAACAGGGTGCCGGCACGGAACCCGAGCGGCGCGCCCAGTTGGAGCGCCACCGCGAGCAGGTCCGCGCCCGCATCGCAGAGCTCAACGCCTGCCTTCTCGTCCTCGACACCAAGATCGCCGGCTATGCCGACGCCGAGAACAGGATAGAAGACTATGACGCACATCAACGCTCACGCCGAAACCAGCCGGCTAGAACGCGGCAAGCGCGCGCTCGCTGAGATCGACGGCGAAGCAGGCCACAAGGTGATCGCGGCGCTCGCCGACATCGCACCCGATTTCGCGGACTATGTGTTCGAATTTCCCTTCGGCGACATCTATTCGCGGCCCGGTCTCGACCTGCGCTCGCGCGAGATCGCGACGATCGCCGCCCTTGCGGCGATGGGCAATGCCGCGCCGCAGCTCAAGGTGCATATCGAGGCGGGGCTGAATGTCGGCCTCTCGCGAGAGCAGATCACCGAGATCCTGATCCAGATGGCCGTCTATGCCGGGTTTCCGGCTGCGCTTAACGGGCTCTTCGCGGCGAAGGAGGTCTTCGCGGCGCGTGATCTCGCCGCCTGACGAGAGGCTGCATCGGAGCCGCTGACTCTTAATCAGCGGGTCTGGTAATCAGCGGGTCCGCCCCTCAGACCTGAATCAACCTCTGCACCTGGTTGCCGTCGAGCTCGTTCATCGGGCCGGACAGCACGACCTCGCCGCGATCCATCACGAACATCGTGTCGGCGAGATCGCGGGCGAAATCGAAATACTGCTCGACGAGCACGATCGCCATGCCGCCCTTCTGGCGGAGATAGTCGATGGCGCGGCCGATATCCTTGATGATCGAGGGCTGGATGCCCTCGGTCGGCTCGTCCAGAACCAGCAATTTGGGCCGGGTGACCAACGCTCGCGCTATGGCGAGCTGCTGCTGTTGGCCACCCGAGAGGTCTCCGCCGCGCCGGCCCAGCATGGACTTCAGCACGGGGAACAGGTCGAAGAGCTCATCCGGGACGAAGCGCTCCCTGCGCTTCAGCGGCGCGAAGCCGGTCTCCAGATTCTCCTTCACCGTCAGCAGCGGGAAGATCTCCCGCCCCTGCGGCACATAGGCGATGCCGGCCCGCGCCCGATCCTCGCTGCGCAGAGTCGAGATGTCCTCTCCGTCGAAACGGATATGGCCGGCCGAAATCGGCTGATGGCCGACGATGGCGCGCATCAGCGAGGTCTTGCCGACGCCGTTGCGGCCCATCACGCAGGTGACCTTGCCCGGTTCCGCGGTGACGGAGACGCGGCGCAGTGCCTGGGCCGCGCCGTAATGGAGGTCGATGGCGTCGACGGTCAGCATGAGGACGCCCCCTCGCCGGAATCGCAAGGAAACACCGCGTCATCCCGGACGCAGCGCAGCGGAACTCCGGGATCCATCGGAAGCCTCCGGAGCCCTCCGATGGATCCCGGATCGGCGCCGCTTCGCGGCTTGTCCGGGATGACGGTGAGGATCAGCAGACGGACTGAGCCGGATGAGAACAGCGTCATCTCACCGCCCCAGATAGACTTCGACGACGCGCTCGTTGGCGCTGACCTGATCGAGCGGCCCCTCGGCCAGTACCGAGCCCTCATGCAGCACCGTGACCTTCACCCCGAGTTCGCGGATGAAGCCCATGTCGTGCTCGACCACGATCACCGAATGATCCCGCGCGATCTCCTTGAGCAGCACCGCCGTCTGCGCCGTCTCGCCATCGGTCATGCCGGCGGCGGGCTCGTCGACGAGCAGGAGCTTCGGGTCCTGCGCCAGCAGCATGCCGATCTCCAGCCACTGCTTCTGGCCGTGCGACAGAGAGCCCGCGAGCCGGTCGCGCTTGTCGGCCAGTTTCACGATGCCGAGGATGTCGTCGATGCGCTTCTGCTGGGGCTCTTCGGTCTTCCAGAACAGCGTCCTGCCGACCGTGCGCTTCGATTTCAGCGCGAGCAGGATGTTGTCCTCGATGGTGTGGAAGTCGAAGACCGTCGGCTTCTGGAACTTGCGGCCGATGCCGAGATTGGCGATCGCGGCCTCGTCGAGCTTGGTGAGATCGACCGAGCCGCCGAACATCACCGTGCCGACATCGGGCTTGGTCTTGCCGGTGATGATGTCCATCATCGTGGTCTTGCCGGCGCCGTTGGGGCCGATGATGGCGCGCATCTCTCCCGGTTCTATGGTCAGAGACAGCCCGCGGATCGCCTTGAAGCCGTCGAAGGAGACGCTGACGCCGTCGAGATAGAGCAGCGAGGAGGTGAGTGCGCCGGGCACGGGAGCGTTCATCGCTTCACTCCGCCGGAGCCGGCTCGGCGGCCGGAGTCTGATCGGGCTTGCGGCGGCGCGCCCAGAGCGCCTCGGCCGTGCCGAGGATTCCCTTGGGCAGGAAGAGCGTCACCACCACGAAGAGCCCACCGAGCGCGAAGAGCCAGTAAGGCGCCATGAAGCCCGAAGTGAACACCGTCTTGGCCCAGTTCACCACGACCGCGCCCAGCGCTGCGCCGACCAGCGTGCCGCGGCCGCCGACCGCGACCCAGATCACCGTTTCGATCGAATTGGCCGGTGCGAATTCGCTGGGATTGATGATGCCGACCTGCGGCACGTAGAGCGCGCCTGCCACGCCCGCCATGCAGGCCGAGACGGTGAAGACGAAGAGTTTGAAGCGGTCGACCCGGTAGCCGAGGAAGCGGGTGCGCGACTCCGCGTCCCGGATCGCGATCACGACCTTGCCGAGCTTCGAGACGACGATGCCGCGCGCGATCAGGAAGCCGACCGCAAGCATGACGCAGGTCAGCGAAAACAGAGCGGCACGAGTCGCTTGCGCCTGGATGTTGAAGCCGAGGATGTCCTTGAAATCGGTCAGGCCATTGTTGCCGCCGAAGCCCATATCGTTGCGGAAGAAGGCGAGCAGCAGCGCATAGGTCAACGCCTGGGTGATGATCGAGAGATAGACGCCGGTGACGCGCGAGCGGAAGGCGAACCAGCCGAAGACGAAGGCGAGCAGGCCGGGCACGGCCAGCACCATCAGCATGGCGAAGGGGAAGGACGAAAAGCCGTACCAGTACCAGGGCAATTCCTGCCAGTTCAGGAAGACCATGAAGTCGGGCAGGATCGGGTTGCCATAGACGCCACGCGAGCCGATCTGGCGCATGAGGTACATGCCCATGGCGTAGCCGCCGAGCGCGAAGAAGGCGCCGTGGCCGAGGCTCAGGATGCCGCAATAGCCCCAGACCAGATCGAGCGAGACCGCGAGCAGCGCGTAGCAGAGATATTTGCCCCAGAGCGACATGGTCGAGGTCGGGACGTGGAAGGGCGAGGACGCCGGCAGCAGCAGGTTCGAAAGCGGCACCAGCACGGCCAGGCCGAGCAGGATCGCGAGAAAGATGCCGCCGCGACGGTCCATCTTCTGCAGGAGGAAGCGGGTGATCATGCTTCCACCGCCCGGCCCTTGAGCGCGAACAGGCCGCGCGGGCGCTTCTGGATGAAGAGGATGATGCAGACCAAGAGCGCGATCTTGCCGAGCACCGCGCCGGCATAGGGTTCGAGCAGCTTGTTGGCGACGCCGAGCGTCATGGCGCCGACCAGCGTGCCCCACAGGTTCCCGACGCCGCCGAAGACCACGACCATGAAGCTATCGATGATGTAGCTCTGGCCGAGATTGGGGCTGACATTGTCGATCTGGGAGAGCGCGACGCCGGCCAAACCCGCGACACCGGAGCCCAGCCCGAAGGTCAGCGCGTCGATGCGGCCGGTGCGGATGCCCATGGCGGAGGCCATGCGGCGGTTTTGCGTCACGGCGCGCATCTGCAGCCCCATCGGCGTCAGCTTCAGGATGGCGAGCAGCGCCGCGAAGACCAGCCCCGCGAAGACGATGATCCAGAGTCGGTTATAGGTGATGGCCAGCCCACCGAGATCGAAGGCGCCGGACATGAAACTAGGGGCGCCGACCTCTCGGTTGGTCGGGCCGAAGGCGGTGCGGACCGCCTGCTGCAGCATGAGGCTGATGCCCCAGGTCGCCAGCAATGTTTCGAGCGGCCGGCCATAGAGAAAGCGGATGACGCCGCGCTCGATGGCGATGCCGACCGCGCCCGAGACGATGAAGGCCGCCGGCAAGGCGATGGCCAGCGACCAGTCGAACAGGCCGGGCGCGTTCGCCCGGATGATCTCCTGCACCACGAAGGTGGTGTAGGCGCCGAGCATGACCATCTCGCCATGGGCCATGTTGATGACGCCCATCACACCAAAGGTGATGGCAAGGCCGATGGCGGCCAGCAGCAGCACCGAGCCAAGCGAGAGCCCGTACCAGAGGTTCTGCGCCATGGCCCAGAGACGCAGGCGGCCCTCGATGGCGGAGATCGCCCTCGCCTGCGCGTCCTTGAGCGCCGGGGTCGCCTCGCCTGCGAGCGAGCGCAACGTCGCCAGCGCATCCTGGTCGCCGCGCTCGCGCAGCAGGTCGATGGCGCCGAGGCGGTCGAGCGGGGCGGCATCGGGCTTGGCGATCAGGATCGCGGCCTGGGCCTGGCGCAGGGCGGCGAGCGCGCGCGGATCGGTCTCCTTGCCGATGGCGGCTTCGACGATGGGCAGGAGGCTGGCATCGCGCGACTTGAAGACCGCTTCGGCTGCGGCAGTCCGTTTCGCGGGTTCAGGATTGAGCAGGCTCAGGCCGCCGAGCGCGGCCTGCACGGTGCGCCGCACCGCGTTGTTGAGGCGAACGGTCTTCACATCCGCCGGAGCGGCGGTGAGCGCAGCGCCGGTCCTGGCGTCGACGAAGCCACCTGTCGGGGTCTTCAGCACGACGCCGCCGGGGCCGGCGAGCAGGCGACCGTCGTTCAGGGCTTCGACGATCAGCGCAGCATTGGGATGGGCGGTCGACACCAGGATTTCGACGGCGCGCGTCGTGTCGGAATAGCTGTCGGCGGCGAGGCGCGTGAAGGCCTCGTCGGCAGTCTGCGCGAAGGAGGCGATCGAGGCCGCGACCAGTGCGACGACGATCACTCCGAGATGCAGCAGGCGATAAAGGAAGGACATCAAGACCGGCTTCCGCATTCAGGTCATCCCGGGCGCCCGCAGGGCGACCCGGGATCCATGCCCGGGCGTTTCCCCGAAAAGCTCAGGCATCGATCCCGCCTCTAGGCTTCGCTCCGCCGGGATGACGGAGCGGGACGAGCAACCGCGATGGAACGGCGAGATACAAAGGCGAGATACGAGGGACGACCGGGATATTTCCCGTGCCGCCCCTCCCCCTCATGATCTCAGGCGCCACCGCACTTGTTGGTTTTGACGTTGAAGTTGCCGCACTTCTTCTCGACCCAGTCGCCGACCAGATCCTTGGAGCCGTCGAGCTCCTTCGACCAGGCATCGCCCGGAACGAGGCCGGAGGTCTTCCAGACCACGTCGAACTGGCCGTCATCCTTGATCTCGCCGATGAAGACCGGCTTGGTGATGTGGTGGTTGGGCAGCATCTTGGAGATGCCGCCGGTCAGGTTCGGCGCCTCGATGCCGGGCAGCGCGTCGATGACCTTGTCCGGATCGGTCGACTTGGCCTTCTCGACCGCCTTCACCCACATGTTGAAGCCGATGTAATGCGCCTCCATTGGGTCGTTGGTGACGCGCTTCGGGTTCTTGGTGAAGGCCTGCCACTGCTTGATGAAGGCCTCGTTCTCCGGCGTCTTGATCGATTCGAAATAGTTCCAGGCGGCGAGATGGCCGACCAGCGGCTTGGTGTCGATGCCGGCGAGTTCCTCCTCGCCGACCGAGAAGGCCACGACCGGAATGTCGGTCGCCTTGATGCCCTGGTTGCCGAGCTCCTTGTAGAACGGCACGTTGGCATCGCCGTTGATGGTCGAAACCACGGCCGTCTTCTTGCCGGCCGAGCCGAACTTCTTGATATCGGAGACGATGGTCTGCCAGTCGGAATGACCGAAGGGGGTGTAGTTGATCATGATGTCCTCGGGCTTCACGCCCTTGGACTTGAGATAGGCCTCGAGGATCTTGTTGGTCGTACGCGGGTAGACATAGTCGGTCCCGGCGAGCACCCAGCGCTCGACCTTCTCCTCCTTGGCGAGATAGTCGACGGCGGGGATCGCCTGCTGGTTCGGGGCCGCGCCGGTGTAGAAGACGTTGCGCTCGCTCTCCTCGCCCTCATACTGGACGGGATAGAACAGGATGTTGTTGAGCTCCTTGAAGACCGGCAGCACCGATTTGCGCGACACGGAAGTCCAGCAGCCGAAGGTGGCCGCGACCTTGTCCTTGGTGATCAGCTCGCGCGCCTTCTCGGCGAAGAGCGGCCAGTTCGAGGCCGGATCGACCACCACAGCCTCGAGCTTCTTGCCGAGGACGCCGCCCTTCTTGTTCTGCTCCTCGATGAGCATGAGCATGACGTCCTTCAGGGTCGTCTCGGAGATCGCCATCGTGCCCGAGAGCGAGTGCAGGATGCCGATCTTGATGGTCTCCTGCTGCGCCGCCGCCGGCAGATAGGAGGAACCGAGGAAAGCGGCGCCCGCGAGCGCGGTGCCGAGGAATTCGCGACGATTGCTGTTCACGGGCTGCTCCCGAATATTCCTGTTGAGCGGCGCCGCGATCGGCACCGACAGGCCTCCCCGGCCCGAAGGCAGGTATCGCAAGCCACATGCCAACCGGCCTCACCGAACGGGTCGTCGCGCAAATCTCTGCCGCTAGGTCAGCAAACCCCGCATTTCCTGCGAAAGAGGCGGGCCCCGACGCAATGATCAGGTCACATCGATCATTTCTGCTCATTTTGCAGGCAAATCCACTGCCTGCTAATTGCGCACCGCACCATCCGCCTGAAATTTAGCCCGCAAACACGCCGCTCACGGCGCAGCGGACAGCGCTTTTTTTGGCATTTACGTGGAGCCGAGAATCACCCTAGCCTCATCTGGTCGGTAACAACTGAAAGGAGGTGATCCAGTGTCTCATTGTCATCAGCCGCTGGTGCAAGGCGGGTGGACCTGGACCTCTTCTTGCTGGGGTTCGTGTTCCGCGTGAGTTTTCGCACCTTTGATCCGGTTCGCTGGATCGCGGTTCGACAATGGAAGGGCTGTCCGAAAGGGCGGCCCTTCTTCTTTTCGTCTCGCGAATGCTGGCACTTGCTCGCCGGCCGTGGCAGACAGTCGGGTGTGGTTCATATCCTTCCCATCCTGACGAGCGGCGCCCCGTGAACGTGCCTGAACCGAGCCGCGAGGCGATCCTCGATTTCATCGAGGAGGAGCGTTCCGCCGGCCGCGAGGTCGGGCGGCGTGAGATCGCGCGCGCCTTCGGCCTCGACCAGGGCGGCAAGATCTGGCTCAAGCGCCTGCTGCGTGAGATGGAGCAGGAAGGCGAGATCGGCGGCGACGGCAAGGAGCGCCCGGTGCATCCGCGCGGCGCCCTGCCCCCGGTCCTGCTCTGCGAGGTGAAGTCCCGGGATCGCGACGGCGATCTCGTGGCGCAGCCGCTCGAATGGAACGAGGCCGATGACGGCGCGCCGCCGCGAATCCTGATCGAGAACCGGCATGAGGGCCGGCGCAAGCCGAAGGATGCGCGCCCTGCACCCGGCGTCGGCGATCAGGTCCTGCTCAAGCTGACGCGGCTGCGCGGCGTCGATGGCTTCGCCTATTCCGGCCATGTGCTGAAAGTGATGGGCAAGGCGAAGGCCGCCGTGCTCGGCATCTTCCGGGCCCTGCCCGACGGTTCCGGCCGGCTCGTCCCGATCGACAAGAAGGCGCAAGGGCGCGAGGCGATCATCCCGAAGGGACGCACCGGAGAGGCCGAGGACGGCGATCTCGTCTCGGTTTCGCTCCGCCGCGAGAGCCGTTTCGGACCGCCGGAGGCGCAGGTGCGCGAGCGGCTGGGCTCGCTCAAATCCGAGCGCGCCGTCAGCCTGATCGCGATCCATGCCCACGGCATCCCGCATGAATTCCCGCCGGCGGCCCTCAAGGAAGCCGCCGAGGCGCCGCTCGCGAGCCTGAAGGGCCGCGAGGATTGGCGCGAGCTGCCGCTCGTCACCATCGACCCGGCCGACGCCAAGGACCATGACGACGCGGTCCACGCCGCGCCGGACGAGAGCCCCGACAATCCCGGCGGCTTCGTCGTCACCGTCGCCATCGCCGATGTCGCGGCCTATGTGCGGCCCGGCTCGGCGCTCGACCGCGAGGCGCTGGAACGCGGCAACTCGGTCTATTTCCCCGACCGCGTCGTGCCGATGCTGCCGGAACGGATCTCCAACGACCTGTGCTCCTTGCGTGAAAACGAGGACCGGCCGGCGCTGGCCGTCAGGCTCGTCCTGAAGGCGGACGGCTCGAAGAAGAGCCATTCCTTCCATCGCGTATTGATGCGCTCGGCGGCGAAGCTTTCCTACCAGCAGGCGCAGGCTGCCATCGACGGCACGCCGGACGAGAAGACCGGCCCGATCCGCGAGAGCGTGCTGATGCCGCTCTGGGCGGCCTATGGCATCGCGGCGCGTGCCCGCGACCAGCGCCAGCCGCTCGAACTCGACCTGCCCGAGCGCAAGCTGGTCCTGAAGCCCGACGGCGCGGTCGAGCGCGTGATCGTGCCGGAACGGCTGGCGGCGCATCGATTGATCGAGGAGTTCATGATCCTCGCCAATGTCGCGGCCGCCGAGACGCTGGAGAAGGCCGGGAGCCTGCTGATCTATCGCTGCCATGACGAGCCCTCGCTCGAGAAGATGCGCGCGCTCGGAGAGGTCCTGGCCTCGATCGGCATCAAGCTGCCGAAGGACGGGGCGCTGAGGCCCGTGCTGTTCAACCGTATCCTCGGGATGATCAAGGGCTCGGAAAACGAGACGCTGATCAACGAGGTGGTGCTGCGGACCCAGGCGCAGGCCGAATATGTCGCGGAGAACTACGGGCATTTCGGCCTCAATCTGCGCCGCTACGCCCATTTCACCTCGCCGATCCGGCGCTATGCCGACCTGATCGTGCATCGCGCCCTGATCACGGCGCTGAAGCTGGGCGAAGACGGGTTGCCGAAAAGCGTGACGCTCGCCGAATTGCGCGAGGTCGCGACCCGCATCTCCGCGGCGGAGCGGCGCGCCATGGCGGCCGAGCGCGAGACCACCGACCGGCTGATCGCGCATTTCCTCGCCGACCAGATCGGCGCGAGCTTCGACGGGCGCATCGGCGGGGTGAACCGCGCCGGGCTCTTCGTGAAGCTCGACGGCACCGGTGCCGACGGCTTCGTCCCGGCCTCCACGTTGGGCGGCGACTACTATCGCTATGACGAGGCGGCCCATGCGCTGATCGGCGAGCGCACCGGCGAGAGCTGGCGGCTCGGCGACAAGGTCCATGTCAAGCTCGTCGAGGCGGCGCCGGTCGCAGGCGCGCTGCGCTTCGAGCTGCTCTCGGCCGGCCGCACCGTGGCGACCGGACGCGCTGGCAAGCGAAGTGGCGGCACGCCATATGGAACGAGCCGACCCGCCGCCTCCTTCGGCCGGACAGGCAAGACTAGGCCGGGCAAGAGCGGGGCGGGCAAGAGGCGCCGATGAGCGTTCAGTTTCACGGTCCTGCCGGGGACGCCGGCCTGCGCGACTGGCGCGGGGCGATCACGCGCGGCGTCAAGGGCCGCTGCCCGCATTGCGGCGAGGGCCGGCTGTTCCGCGCCTTCCTGAAGCCCGTCGACCGCTGCGAGGCTTGCAGCGAGGACCTTTACCACCAGCGCGCCGACGACCTGCCGCCCTATATCGTCATCACCATCGTCGGCCATGTCGTGGTCGGCGGGTTGCTGCTCGCCGAGAAATACGGCGACTGGCCGATGTGGTGGCACATGGCGCTGTGGCCCACCCTGACGATCATCCTCTGCCTTGCCCTGATGCAGCCGGTGAAGGGAGGCGTCATCGGCCTGCAATGGGCCTTGCGGATGCATGGTTTCGGCGGCGAAGCCGATCAGCCCGAGCGCCAGCCCCTGCCTTCCCGCGGACGCAATCCATGACCGACCATACCGTCACCCTGACCCAGGCCGAGCGCGCGCGCGGCACCATCAACCTGCGCCCCAAGGACGCCGCGACGATGCTGATCATCGATCGCAACGGCGCCCGGCCCAAGGTGCTGATGGGCAAGCGCCATGAGAGCCACAAATTCATGCCGGGCAAATATGTCTTCCCCGGCGGCCGCCTCGACGACGGCGACCGGCGCATGGTGGCGACGGGCGCATTGTCGCAGATCTGCGAGGACCGGCTGCTCAAGCGCGCCGTGCGGCCGAGCGCGAGCAAGGCGCGCGCGCTGGCGTTGGCGGCGGTCCGGGAGACGTTCGAGGAAACCGGCCTGCTCTTCGGCTCGGACGAATTCGGCGTGCCCGAATTGGCGCCCGAGGGGAGCTGGAGCGAGTTCGCCGGCCATGGCGTGTTCCCGGATCTCTCCGCCATCACCTTCGTCGCCCGCGCGATCACACCGCCGCGCCGGCCGAAGCGCTTCGACACGCGATTCTTTACCATCGACGCTTCGGCCCTGGCCAAGAAGATCGACGGGGTGACGGGACCCGATTCGGAATTGACCGACCTGGTCTGGGTCGATTTCGACGAGGCCAAGGCGCTCGACCTGCCGAGCATCACCAAGGTCATCATCCAGGAGGTCGAAGCGCGGATCGCAGGCGGATTCGCGCCCTATCTGCCGGTGCCGTTCTATTGGGAGAAGCGCGGCAGCTTCGTGCGCGAGGAGCTTTGAAGCGCGACGAGGCCGCATTCCCGGATGAAGCGCACATCCGGCCACGCTATTCTTCCTTGACTTCGCCGGCCCTTTGCGGCATCTCCCGCGCTGACGGTTTGCCGGGTCTGCCCGGCCATTTTCTTTTCTGAGGGCCATCCGCGGCCCGCATGGTTCGAGGATAAGCCCATGGCCAAGGCCGTGACGATCAAGATCAAGCTGCTTTCGACCGCCGACACCGGTTTCTTCTACGTGACGAAGAAGAACTCGCGCACGATGACCGAGAAGATGTCGAAGAAGAAGTACGACCCGGTCGCGCGCAAGCACGTCGAGTTCAAGGAAACCAAGATCAAGTAAGGCACCCGCCTTCGGATCTGGATGCTTTTTGCAAAGCCGCCCGCCAGGGCGGCTTTTGCTTTTCGGGTGGCCCGAGCTTCGCAAAACAATCCGCCAGGCCGCGGCGACCGCTCCGGACCCGCGTGAAGCCGGCACCGGCGACCGCATCCTCCGCCAGGGGATGGAGTGCCCGGCTATTCTTCCTGGGACGTGGGATAGCCACCACGGTCGAACTGTCGCTCGCTCCGCTTCTGGCGATCCCGATCGGCCGTCATGACGCAGTTCGCGAAGGCGTCCGTCCCGCGCTGGAAGCCGTAGGCATCGCAGCGAGAGCGATCCTCGACGATGGGCTCGGGCGTGCTCGCGCAAGCACCCAGAGCGAGGACGAGAGTTGATGCAGCAAGGAGCCTCATGGCCACCAGCATCGTCGAGCGCATGGCGAATTTAGGGCCATCCTTCGATGCCGATGCGTCGGCGGCTCCGCCGCCACGCTTGCCGCTCGGTGTCAACCTGCAACGCGCCAGCGCCGGGCAAGACGCGGCCACTCGCAACGCTTTCGCAGGCAAGCCTGTTAATCGGCTGCTCGACACGCTATTTGCTGGAGCAGCGCTGTTTCGGCTTGGCATGCGCCGCTAGAGTTTCCCGGCACCGATCACGGAGTGCTTTCTTTGGCGAATCAAGAGGATGGGAAGGCGCATCACAGAACGAGCGGTCTCGCGCGACACTTGTTGAAGCTGCTCGTCGAGATCGACTCGTCGCGCTTTCTGAGCAAGAGAATCGCAGCGGCGCTTGGATTGATCGGCCTGCTTGGAAGCTTCGCTGCCGCCGGCTATTGGCTGCCTGCGCTCTTCCAGCACTATTTTCCGGGATAGGCTATCTGCATCCCGTCGCGCTGAAAGCGGCGAAGCATGGGCTTGCGGCTTTATCCGTTGCCACCGCCACCGGAGATGAGGTGGCCGGTCGGCGACGGTTCTGAGGAGGCCAGAATTCCGCTGCCGACCGGCCGAGCCCTTCGGTTTCCCAGGAGATGCGGCGGACCTGAGTCTCCGAGGGGCATTGCCGAGCAGCGATGCCGCTGCGTTGCGGAAACACTTACAATCTGACTGAAACGAATCAATCGAATACGACCGATTCGCCATTGTTCATCGATTTTTAACCTTACCTGCTAAGCTTAAGCTTGAGGCTGCGCGCACTGACTCAAGGTCACGTTTCACTAATCGGCGCAGCGGCTTAGCGGAAAGACTTCATCCGCTGGATGCGGAAACGCCCTCAAGCGGCGTTGGCGGCAATCACGCGGTTGCGGCCGCTGGCCTTGGCCCGATAGAGCGCGTCGTCCGCGCGCTTCACGATATCGGCGGAGGAGGCGTCGCCGGCCTTGCGGCTCGCCACGCCGATCGAGACCGTGACCGGGATCTCGCGACTGTTGTTGTAAATGGCGAAGGGCGTGTTCTCGACGCGCTCGCGAATGCGCTCCGCCACGGCATAGGCCGCCTTGGGGCCGGTTTCCGGCAGAACCACCACCACCTCCTCGCCGCCCATGCGCGCGACGAGATCGATGCCGCGCGTGCAGGCGCGCACCCGGTCGGCGAATTCCTTCAGCACCTCGTCGCCGGCATCGTGCCCCCAGCTGTCGTTGACCACCTTGAAGTGGTCGACGTCGAGCACCATCACCGACAGGGCGCGGGCCCTCAGGGCGGATTCGTCGAACATCGCGGCCAGGCGCGTGTCCATGAAGCGGCGATTATGCAGCCCGGTGAGCTGGTCCAGCACCGCCATTTCCATGGAGGATTGCAGGCTGTCGCGCAGCCGGTCGGTGAAGCGCTTGCGGCGCACCTGCGTGCGCACGCGGGCGAGCAGCTCGTTGCGGTCGATCGGGCGGATCAGGAAATCATGCGCGCCGATGTCGAGCCCGCGCAGGATGCGGCCCCGATCCTCAGCCTCCCCCATCAGCAGCACCGAGATGTCACGGGTGCGGTCGAGCGAGCGGAGCTGGCTGCACAGGCGCAAGCCGTCCTGCCCCTGCAGGTCGAGGCTGATCAGGACCGCGTCGACATCTTCTTCCGCCGCCCGCACAGCCGCCCGCTGGGAATCGGGCTCGACCTCGACGAGATGGAAGGCCGAAAGCGCGCTCTGCAGGCGCTCGGCGACCGAGACGCGGTCCTCGACCAGCAGAACCCGCCCGTTGAGGCCGGTTTCGGCGGCGGCCGCCACCAGAGGATCGGCGATGCCGAGGCGGCGCGAGGCGGCGGCGCGGTTGCGCAGCTCGTCGGTCATGGATTTGAGCCGCGAAAGGCTGCGCACCCGCGCGAAGAGCGCGACATCGTCGAGCGGCTTGGTGAGGAAATCATCGGCCCCGGCATCGAGACCCTGCAGGCGGTCGCGCGGCTGGTCGAGCGCCGTGACGATCACCACCGGGATATGCGCCGTCACCGGCGTGCTCTTCAGGCGGCGGCAGACCTCGAAGCCGTTCATGCCCGGCATCATCACGTCGAGCAGCACGATGTCGGGCTCGCCCCGCTCGCAGATCGCCAGCGCGTCAGGGCCGCTCGTCGCCGTGAGCACGTCGAAATACTCAGCCGAAAGCTTCGCTTCCAGCAGCTTCAGATTGGCGGGAACGTCGTCGACGATGAGGACGCGAGCGGACATGAAAGGGCTTTCGACTCAGGCTGCGCCGGCATAGGCGCGGACGGTCTCCAGGAATTTCGCTACCGAGATGGGCTTCGACAGATAGGCCTCGCAGCCGCCTTCGCGGATGCGCTCCTCGTCGCCCTTCATCGCAAAGGCGGTGACGGCGATGACGGGGATGGCCTTGAGGTCGTCGTCCTCCTTGATCCATTTCGTGACCTCGAGCCCCGAAACCTCCGGGAGCTGGATGTCCATCAGGATCAGGTCCGGCCGATGGGTACGGGCCAGCTCGATGGCCTCGATCCCGTCCGAGGTCTTGAGCGTGGCATAGCCATGCGCCTCGAGCAGGTCGTTGAAGAGCTTCATGTTGAGCTCGTTGTCCTCGACGATCAGAACCGTCTTCATTCGGCCGCCCTTCGTGCTGCGCCGCCAAAATCCGACTTGCGTCGGAGCTTCGGCCTGGCGGCTTCGTTCGCTAAATGTGCTAGCATGACAGCAGTTGACGAAACGCAAATCGAATATGCGACACGAGGCCGATGGCACCGCGACAAAGCTTTCCCGACGCCGAGGCGCTGGCGGTCCAAGCGCTGGGCTTTCTCGCCGCCGAACCCGAGCGAATCGGGCCTTTCCTGGCCACGACCGGGCTTGATCCCGCGAATTTGCGCGCTGCCGCCGGTGAACCCGGCTTCCTTGCCGCCGTGCTCGATCATATCGGATCGAGCGATTCGCTCCTGCTCGAATTTGCCGAAAATTTAAGGCTGAATCCGGAAATCGTGGCCGAGGCACGCCGCCGGCTCGCCGGGGACGCGCCCGGCCCCGGCGAATTCGCCTGAACGAGCGGGGTTTTGCGCGTGCGCAGCCTGTGCCGCGATTGCCTGAACGACCACGAGGCCGCGGGCCCGCTGCGGCGTTGCCCGACTTGCGGCTCGCCACGGCTGATCCGCCACGCCGAGCGCGATCGCTTAAGCCTTGCCCATATCGACTGCGACGCCTTCTACGCCACGATCGAGAAGCGCGACGATCCGAGCCTGCAGGACAAGCCGGTGATTGTCGGCGGCGGCAAGCGCGGCGTCGTCTCGACCTGCTGCTATATCGCCCGCACCTATGGGGTGCGCTCGGCCATGCCGATGTTCAAGGCGCTGGAGGCCTGCCCGGACGCCGTCGTCGTCAAGCCGAACATGGCGAAATACGTTTCGGTCGGCCGCGAGGTCCGGCAGATGATGCGGGAGCTCACGCCGCTGGTCGAGCCCCTCTCGATCGACGAGGCCTTCCTCGACCTCTCCGGCACCGAGCGGCTGCACCATGCCAGCGCCGCCGAGACGCTGGCGCGCTTTGCCCGGCGCGTCGAGGACACGCTCGGAATCACCATCTCGGTCGGGCTGTCCTATGCGAAGTTCCTGGCCAAGGTCGCCTCCGACCTCGACAAGCCGCGCGGCTTCTCGATCATCGGCCGGGCTGAGGCCGTCGCCTTCCTCGCCGACAAGCCGGTCGGGCTCATTCCCGGCATGGGGCCGGCGAGCGTCGCCAAGCTCGCGGAGGGGGGCTTCAAGCTGATCGGCGACCTGCGCGAGGCTCCAGATGAGAAGCTCTTCCGCCTCGCCGGCAAGGACGGGCCGCGGCTGAAGAAGCTCGCCAATGGTATCGACCCGCGCAAGGTCACACCCGAGCGCGAGACCAAGAGCGTCTCCAGCGAGACGACCCTGGATGTCGATCTCTCAGGCTTCGAGGAGCTGGAGCCGATCCTGTGGCGGCTCTGCGAGAAGACCTCGAAACGGCTGAAGGCTCAGGAGCTTGCGGGGCGGACCATCACCCTGAAGCTCAAGACCGCAAGCTTCCACAGCATCACCCGCGCGACCCGGCTGCCGGAGCCGACGCAGCTCGCCGCCCGGCTTTTCGCCGCCGGGCGCGACCTGCTGAAGCGGGAATGCACCGGCCCGCGCTACCGGCTGATCGGCATCGGCGCGAGCGATTTCAGCCCGCCGGCCGAGGCCGACCATGGCGATCTCGCCGACACCGCCACGCCGCGGCTGAAGGCCATGGAGGGCGCGCTCGACAAGCTGCGCGCTCGCTTCGGCGATGCTTCGATCGGCCGGGGCCTGAACCTCAGGCTGCCACAGCGCCCGTCGAGCGAACCGGCTATTTCGCGCAAGGCTCCTGAGGAAGAAGGTCCAGACGGCTGAGCGTGCCGCGCAGGGCGAAGCTGCCGTAATCGAGATGGATCGCGCCGGTGACGCCGTTCTCGTAGAGCTCGAAGGAGATGGTGTAGGACGGCGTCGATTCGCCTGCGCCGACCTTGTAGTAGGAGATCGAAACCGGCCAGCGGGCGATCTTCTCGAATTCCGGACGCTGCAACGGCTTCTCGGACGGCGCGGCCTCGATGCGCTTCCCGATGATCGAGAGCGTGTCGTAGACCTCCTTGCCGCTGTTGGCGCCGTCATAGAGCCGCACGTTCAGCGTGGTCTTGCCGGCGCGCGCGGCCTGGATCACCGCCTTCATCTGCGCATTGGGGAAAAGGGCGTCGTTCGGCTCGCGATAGGCCTCGGCCTTGGGCTGGCGCAGCTTGACCTCGTAGCCGCCGCCGGCCTTCTCGGCCGTGCCGTCGACCGTTTCGGGCTGGGCGCCGCCTGATGAGCTTTCCGTCTTGAAACGGTAGCTCGCGCCGTCGCCGGCCTCGAAGCTGGTGGTGCGGGCATCGACGACGCGCGGGCCGGCCTCGGTGCCGAGCTGCGTCACCTGCCGGAACGAAAGCGCGTAGCCCTCGCAGGCGTCGCCGGTGAACTCGAAGGCGATGCGGCCCTTCGCCGCCTCGATGTTGCCGGACGGCTTGGTGCCGTCGAGAACGAGGTCGTAGACGGCGCGATGCGGCGCCAGCACCACTCTGTCGGCCGCATTGCCCTTCGGCGCGGCCTTGTCCTGCGAGGCGCTCTGCGCCTGCGCCCCGCCCGCCAGCAGCAGCGCCGCCACGCAAACCCGCCCCGCAAGGCCGAATAGACTTCCGCTCATGATGTCGCTTGTCCGCTTCCTGTCAGCGAAATCTAGGTGCATTGCGGCAATGGCGCAAACAAGGCGAAACGCCTCGGCTTCCGTGCCGTGGCAGCCCTGCCCGCGCGGCATGCCGCGACGCTTGCGAGCCGTCCGGCCATCGGCCATGAAAGGCCCCTGCCCTCGTTCGCGCAGCCAGACGGAGCCAAGACCATGAACGTCGTCGATACCAAGCTCGCCGAACTCGGCATCACCCTTCCGACACCGGCCGCGCCGATCGCCAATTACGTGCCCTACGTCATCACGGGGAAGCTGCTGGTCATCTCCGGCCAGCTCTGCTTCGGCCTCGACGGCAAGCTCTCCGACAAGCACAAGGGCAAGCTCGGCGCCGAGATCTTCAACGAGGCGGGGTTGGAAGCGGCACGGCTCTGCGCCATCAACGTGCTCGCCCAGGCGAAAGCCGCGCTCGACGGCGATCTCGGCCGGATCGTGCGCTGCGTCCGCCTCGGCGGCTTCATCAACGCCGCCCCGCATTTCTCCGCCCTGCCGGCGATCATGAACGGCGCGTCGGACCTGATGGTCGAGGTTCTCGGCGACAAGGGCCGTCATGCCCGCTCGACGGTCGGCGTCGCCGAATTGCCGGCCGATGCCGCGGTCGAAGTCGAAGCCATGTTCGAGATCGCCTGATGAGCGCCGGCCTCGCAAAGGACGCCAGCCGGCCCGATCTCGGCTGGCTGGTGGCAAAGCCGATCGCCCATCGCGGCCTGCACGATCTCTCCGCCGGCGTGATCGAGAACAGCCCCTCGGCGGCGAAGGCGGCCATCGCCGGCGGCTTCGGCATCGAATGCGACGTGCAGCTCACCGCCGACGGCGAGGCGGTGGTGTTCCACGATTTCGTGCTCGACCGGCTGACGGGCGAGACCGGGGCGGTCGTGGCGAAGACGGCGGCTGAACTCGGCAAGATCACGCTCAAGGGGTCGAGCGACCCGATCCTGACGCTCTCCGCCTTCCTCGACCTGATCGGCGGGCGCGTTCCTCTCGTCATCGAGATCAAGAGCCGCTTCGACGGCAATCTCGCCCTGACCAGGCGCACGGTGGAGGTGCTGGCCGGCCATGCGGGCCAGCCGATCGTGATCAAATCCTTCGATCCCGAGATCGTGACCGCCTTGCGCACGCTTGCGCCGCAGATCCCCCGCGGAATCGTCGCGATGAATGCCTATGATTACGGCGACTACGACAAGCTCTCGCCCGAACGAAAGCATGCGCTCGCCAATCTCCTCCACTTCACCGAAAGCCGGCCGGACTTCCTGTCCTGGAAGGTCACGGACCTCGAAAGCGCCGCGCCCTATCTCTGCCGCAACGTCATCGGGATGCCGCTGATGAGCTGGACGGTGCGCACCCCGGAGGAACGGCAGCGGGCGGCCGATTTCGCCGACCAGATGGTGTTCGAGGGCTTTCGCCCTTGAGCGACGGCCCGGGCGACAGTCTCAGCGTCCGCGTTGCGACCTCGCTCAAGGCCGTGCCCGCCGGCGCGTGGAACGCCTGCGCCAATCCCCATGCCTTGCAGGACGCCCTCGCGGCGCCCTGCTCCCCGTCCGCGGAAACCGGCATCGACCGCGACAACCCCTTCGTCAGCCATGAATTCCTGAGTGCGCTGGAAGAGAGCCGCTGCATTGGCGGCCGCTCGGGCTGGTCGCCGGCCTATCTGGTTGTCGAGGATGAGAGCGGGCAGATCCTCGCCGCGAGTCCCAGCTTCCTGAAGGGCCACAGCCAGGGCGAATATGTCTTCGATCACGGCTGGGCCGATGCCTATGAGCGCGCCGGGGGCCGCTACTACCCCAAGCTCCAGGTCGCCGCACCCTTCACGCCCGCGACCGGCCCGCGCCTGCTCGTCACGGATACGCCGCGCGCCGAGGAAGCGCGCGCAGCCCTCATCGCCGGGCTGGAGGCGCTGCGCGGGCAGACGCAGGCCTCCTCCGTCCATGTCACCTTCGCGCAGGAGCCCGACGTCACGGCGCTGAAGCAGGCCGGCTATCTCGAGCGCAATGATTTGCAGTTCCATTGGCGGAACGAGGGCTTCGCTGGCTATGACGACTTCCTCGCCACGCTGGCCTCGCGCAAGCGCAAGGCGCTGAAGCGCGAGCGGCGCGAGGCGGTTTCGGCCGGCATCACCATCGAAGCTCTGTCGGGCTCCGACCTGACGGAAGCCGTCTGGGACGATTTCCACGGCTTCTATGAGGACACCGGCTCGCGCAAATGGGGCCGACCCTATCTCAACCGGGAGTTCTTCTCACTGGTCGGCGCGGCGATGGGCGAGCGGGTCGTGCTGATCATGGCGAAACGAGCCGGACGCTACATCGCCGGCGCAATCAATTTCCGTGGCGCCAACACGCTCTACGGCCGCAACTGGGGCTGCATCGAGGATCATCCCTTCCTGCATTTCGAGGTCTGCTACCATCAGGCCATCGACTACGCGATCGCGCATGGGCTCGCCCGGGTCGAGGCCGGGGCGCAGGGCGAGCACAAGCTGGCTCGTGGCTACCGGCCGGTCATCACCCGCTCGCTGCATCACATCGCCGATCCCGGCCTGCGCCGGCCGGTCGCGAACTATCTGGCGCAGGAACGCGCGGAGATCGCAGCCGCGCAGGCGGCGCTGGAGGCGGACGGACCGTTTCGGAAGACAGAGGGCGACAATGACTGACGGTCCCGTCGAGCCTGCGAGCCCGCTGCTGTTCTGCACGGACGGCGAGCTCGGCTATCGCCGCAGCCTGACCGATTTCTCGCAACCCCTGACGCTCGACGAGAGCTACCGACTGGCGCATCTGCCGCTGGTGGCGCCGGACCATCCGCGCGTCATTCCCCACCGGGACGGCAAGTTCTACGAGATGGGCCGGCATCCGCGCGTGTTCTCGCTGGTGCTGCCGGTCGACGACGCGACCCTGCAAGCCTCGCCGGCCTTCCGCGAACTGGAAAGCGTGCTGAAAGCGGCGCCTTTCGCCGGCAAGATCGCCTGGGACCTGCTTCCGAGGCGACGCGACAAGCTGCACGCGACCATCTGCGGTTCGCTCGGCGTGGGCGAGCCGCTCGTCATCGCACCTGAAACCCGCCGGGCACTGGCCGGGATCGGTCCTTTCGCGGTCGAGCTGCGCGGGCTGTTCTCCGGAAACGTCAATCGCGGACGCCTCTATCTCCCCGTCTATCCGCAGAAACGGGACGGGGCGAACATGCTGCACAAGGTCCAGGCGGCGTTCGGACGGCCTCCGGGCGATCTCTGGCTCGTCGGACTCTACAATCTGACCGAGGATCTCGATGCGGCGGAGACCGCCGCCCTCGCCGCTCTCATCGAATGCTGGCGGGACGTGGCGCTGCTGCGCTTCACCCCGCGCGAGCTCTGGCTGCTCGGCGCCGACGACGATCTCGTGCTCGACTCGCAGGTCGCGGAGACCCTGCCGCTCGGCGGCTGACGCAGGGGCGCCGGCGGCCCCGCGGCCTTGACGCCCCGGCGGCCGGGCCACAGGTTGCGACACCTTCGTCGAACCAGCCGGACCCGCCATGAGCGCCTATGACCCGTCCAATGTCTTCGCCAAGATCCTGCGTGGCGAACTGCCCTCCCAGACCGTCTACGAGGACGCCGAGACGCTCGCGATCATGGACATCATGCCGCGCGCCGACGGGCATGTGCTGGTGCTCCCGAAAGCCGCCTGCCGCAACATCTTCGACGCCCCGCCCGAGGCGCTGAAGGCCGTCGCGCTGACGACGCAGAAGCTCTCGCATGCGGTGAAGGCAGCCTTCGACGCCGACGGGCTCACCATCCAGCAGTTCAACGAGTCGGCCGGCGGCCAGGTCGTGTTCCACCTGCATGTCCATGTCATGCCGCGCTTCGAGGGCGTGGCGCTCAGGCCCCATACCGGCGCGATGGAAAAACCGGAGATCCTCGCCGCCCATGCCGAGAAGATTCGCGCCGCGTTGAAAAATTCCTGAGGAGCATGTCACAGCGGCGCAGGCTGCCTCGTCCTGTCTTCGTCAACTGATGGAGACGAACCATGAGCCAACGCCTCAACGCCTTTCAGGCCGCGCCCGGCGCGATCGACGCGATGCTGAAGACGCAGACCTACATCAATGAATGCGGGCTGGAGCACAGCCTGCTCGAGCTGGTGAAGATGCGGGCCTCGCAGATCAACGCTTGTGCCTATTGCCTGCACATGCACGCCGCCGATGCGCGCAAGGCCGGCGAAACCGAGGCCCGGCTCTATCTGCTCGACGCCTGGCACGAATCGGACCTCTACACCCCGCGCGAGCGTGCGGCGTTGGCCTGGACGGAGGTGCTGACCCGGCTCTCGCAAGGCGCGCCGAGCGACGAGGCCTTCGCGGAATTGCGCGCGCATTTCAGCGAGAAGGAATGCGTCGACCTGTCGCTCGCCATCGGCGCGATCAACAGCTGGAACCGGATCAATGCCGGCTTCCGTACGCGCCATCCGGCCGACAAGCCGGCGAAGGCCGCCGCCTGACGCTCACGCCTTGACCGGATCGGCCCACAGGCAGAACCTGCGGGCCGGCAACCGCTATCTCTCTCATCTCATCGGATTTCTTCGAAAAGTGGACTCCACTTTTCGGTCCGATGCCAGCGAGAACCGCCATGAACAAACGCCTCAACCCCTATACGACCGCCCCCGATGCATTGAAGCCGATGATGGCGCTCGAGGAGGCGGTCGCGAATTCCGGCCTCGAGCACAGCCTGATCGAGCTCGTGAAAATGCGAGCCTCGCAGATCAACGGCTGCGCCTATTGCCTGCACATGCACTCCGCCGACGCCCGCAAGGCCGGCGAGAGCGAGGCCCGGCTCTACCTGCTGAGCGCCTGGCATGAATCCGCGCTCTATACGCCACGCGAGCGCGCCGCGCTGACCTGGACCGAGGCGCTGACGCTGGTGCCGCAGACCCATGCGCCGGATGCCGATTATGAAGAAGCCTTGCGCCATTTCAGCGGGGAGGAAATGGTGAAACTCACCCTGCTGATCGGCGCGATCAATGTCTGGAACCGGATCGCGATCGGCTTCCGTTTGCACCATCCCAATGACAGGGCGCCGAAGGCTGCGGCAGCCTAGGAATCCGTATACACGGGATTTCATGACGGACGCCACCGCCGCCGGCTTCGAGCTTCACCGGCCCTATCTGACGCGCCTCGCCTACCGCATGCTCGGCTCGCTCAGCGATGCCGAGGATGTGGTGCAGGATGCCTGGCTGCGCTGGCACGAATCCGCGCCCGAAGCGCTCGCGAACCCGCGCGCCTGGCTCGGGCGCGTGGTGACGCGGCTTTGCCTCGACCTGATGAAATCGGCCCGGCGGCGGCGTGAGAACTATGTCGGAGCCTGGTTGCCGGAACCGCTGATCGAGGAGATCGGCGGCCTTTCCCGCGACGAGGACAATCTCGACATTCCCTATGTGCTGCAGCTCGCCCTGGAGCGATTGTCGCCGCTCGAGCGCGCCGCCTTCCTGCTGCACGACGTGTTCGACGTGCCGTTCTCCGACATCGCCGACACGCTGGGGCGCAGCGAGGCGGCGTGCCGGCAGCTCGTCTCGCGGGCGCGCCGGCATGCGCGGCAGGATGCCCCCCGCCACCCGCTCTCGCCTGACGAGGCCCGCCGCTACGCCATCGCCTTCTTCGAAGCGGCCCACAGCACCGATCCCACAGCCCTGAAGGGGCTGCTCGCACAGGATGCGGTGTTGCATGGCGACGGCGGCGGCAAGGCGAGCTCGGTGCTCAACCCGATCTTCGGGCGCGACAAGATCGGCCGCTTCTTCGCCGGCCTCGCCCGCAAATCGGAGCAGCAGGGTTTCGCTCCACGCTACGAGCCGGTGCTGATCAACGGGATGCCCGGCTATATCAGCGTGGAAACCGACACCGAGCAGGCCGTGGTGCTCGATATCCGCGATGGCCAGGTCCATGCGATCTACGTCATCCGCAACCCGGACAAGCTCGGCCCGGTGCGCGACCGCCTCAAAGGCAGCTAGACCGCTCCGAACAGCCAGACGCCACCGATCAGCACCGCTTCCCCCATCAGCACCGCCAGCATCATGCGCCGCCGGTCGATCGCCATAACGGCGACGGCGGCGGCCAGCGCCGTGATCCTTATCAGCAGCGGCGCGTGGGCCAGCGCGCCCGGCGGCGAGACGATGAGCTTGGCGACGATGCCGGCAAGCAGCGCGGTCGCGACGGCACGGACCCAGTCGAGCAGCGCCGATTCGGCACCGAGCCCGCGTGCGAAGACCACGGCGAGCCAGCGCCAGATCTCCGTCGGCAGCACCGCGAACAGAAAGAGCGCGAGATAGGGCCAATACGGCCCGTCGAGCCAGGCGATGGGCTGGGTCATGCCGTCTTTCGCCTTTTGCCGACGAAGAGCGCGATGGTCCCGGCGGCGAGTCCGGCCACGATGAGGTCGAAGCCGCCGCCGATGAAGCGCTCGCAGATCGGGGCCAGCACGAGGCCGAGGACCAACGCGACCACGTCGCCGCGATGGCGCAGCCCCGCCGTGAGCGAGACGAGGAAGAAGATCGGCGTGAGGCAGAGCAGCCCGGCGGCGAACGGCAAGGGCAGCGCCCCGACGAGATAATAGCCCGCGAAGGTGCCGAGCGCGCTCACCGCCATGCAGGTGTTGGCGAAGGCGAGGAAATAGGGAACGCGCTGGTGCAGCGGGATCGCGGGCAGCCGCCGCAGGCCCTCGGTCCAAGCGGTGACGGCGACGTAATGCGCCAGCAGGAGCTGCAGCCAGACGCTCTGGCCGGGGCGGCGCAGCAAGGGCAGGATCGCGACCGTCATCGGCAGGAAGCGCAACGACGCAAAGCCGATCGCGATGGCGATCGCGCTCCAGGCCGCGCCCGCCGCGATCGAGGCAAAGAACAGCACCTGAGAGGGGCCGGCCCAGACGAGAATGGTGGAGAGGACCGCGCTGCCGACGGGATAGCCGACATCGCGCGCCAGAGAGCCGATGCCGACCAGGCCGAAGCCGACGATCCAGGCCGGCAGCGACAGCGCGTCGCGCATGCCGGCCAACGCGACGCGCTGCCAGCTCCAATCGGCGGATACGCTCATGCGGTCATCGGCGGGAAGGCTCGGGAGGGTTCAGGTCCCGGCGAATCCGGAGCCCTCTCCTCTATCGTTCACGCAGCCGACGCTTGCATAGACATCAGCAAGCCGGCCTGCCCTGCGGTAGTTGCAAAGGGAACCAGGCGGCGAACCGGAATCCGCGAGCACCGCACAGCTTCAGGGTTCAGCGACGAGCCATGGCTTCGCCGCGCGCGGGATGACGGCGCCGCCTCAGCCCTTGCCCTTCAGGGCCATGGCGATCAGCTCGTTGGCGAAGTCGACCAGCTCCTTGGGGATGCCGCCGACCGACTTGATGCCGAGATAGATCAAATAGATGAAGGCCGGGACCAGGATCCAGCCCAGCACCTCCTCGAAAATGATGCGCCGCCGCCGGCGGCGGCTGCGCTTCTCGAACCAGCCGAGCTTTTCCTTCTGCCGCGGCGGTGGCGCGGCGGTTTCGGTCGCGACCTCGCCGGTCTCGGTCGCCAGCGTCGCAGTCTTCCGTCTGAACAGCACGTCTTAACGCCTTCTCACGCCTTGGTCAGCGGAACCTTCGGCACCGTGCGGACGGCACGGCCGGACGCCTTGGTCGGCGCGGCCGAGCCGCCCGGTGCCCCATTCGACCCCGCACCGCCTGACCCTGCACCACCTTTGGGAGCACGACGAGGCGGAACGGGCTTGGCCGGAGCGGCGCCCGACGCCTTGGCGCGCGACTTCGGCTCGCGCTTTGCGGTGGCGGCCACGACATCCTTCTCCGGCTTCGGCTTGACCGGGCCATCGGGGAACTCGAGGCCCAGCACCTTGATGCCGGTCTCGGACTGGACGACCACGACCTTGACGGCGCCGCCGCCCTTGAGGCGCCCGAACAGCACCTCATCGGCTAGCGGCGTCTTGATCGTCTGCTGGATGAGCCGGGCCATCGGCCGGGCGCCCATCGCCTCGTCATAGCCGTTCTCAACCAGCCAGTCGCGCGCCTCGTCCGAGAGCTCGATGGTGACGTTGCGGTCGGCGAGCTGCGCCTCGAGCTGGAGCACGAACTTGTCGACGACGCGGGCGACCACGGTCTTCGGCAGGTGGCCGAAGGAGATCGTCGCATCGAGACGGTTGCGGAACTCCGGTGCGAACAGCTTGTTGATCGCCTCGGTATCGTCACCCTCGCGCTTCTGGCGGGTGAAGCCATAGGCGTTCTTGGCCAGATCGGCCGCGCCGGCATTGGTCGTCATGATCAGGATGACGTTCCTGAAATCGACCTGCTTGCCGTTGTTGTCGGTCAGCTTGCCGTGGTCCATCACCTGCAGGAGGATGTTGAACAGGTCGGGATGGGCCTTCTCGATCTCATCGAGCAGCAGAACGCTGTGCGGATGCTGGTCGATCTGGTCGGTCAGCAGGCCGCCCTGGTCGAAGCCGACATAGCCCGGAGGCGCACCGATCAGCCGCGAAACGGTGTGGCGCTCCATATATTCCGACATGTCGAAGCGGATCAGCTCGACGCCGAGCGAAGAGGCGAGCTGGCGCGCGACCTCCGTCTTGCCAACGCCGGTCGGGCCGGCGAAGAGATAGCTGCCGATCGGCTTCTCGCCATCGCGCAGGCCGGCACGGGCGAGCTTGATCGCCGAGGACAGCGCCTCGATCGCCTTCTCCTGGCCGTAGACGGAGCGCTTCAGCGTCTCCTCGAGGTTGCGCAGCACCTCGGCATCGTCCTTCGAGACGGTCTTGGCCGGAATGCGGGCCATGGTCGAGATCGCGACCTCGACCTCCTTCACGCCGATGGTCTTCTTGCGCTTGCCCTCGGGCAGCAGCATCTGCGAGGCGCCGGTCTCGTCGATGACGTCGATCGCCTTGTCCGGCAGCTTGCGATCATGGATGTAACGCGCCGAGAGCTCCACCGCCGCCTTGATGGCGTCGCTGGTGTAGCGCAGCTTGTGGAACTCCTCGAAATAGGGCTTGAGGCCCTTGAGGATCTCGATCGTGTCCGGGATCGACGGCTCGTTGACGTCGATCTTCTGGAAGCGGCGCACCAGCGCCCGGTCCTTCTCGAAATACTGGCGGTATTCCTTGTAGGTGGTCGAGCCGATGCAGCGCAGCGTGCCGGAGGCGAGCGCGGGCTTGAGCAGGTTGGAGGCGTCCATCGCGCCACCCGAGGTCGCACCAGCGCCGATCACCGTATGGATCTCGTCGATGAACATGATCGCCTTGGGGTGCTGCTCGATCTCCTTCATCACCTGCTTGAGGCGCTCCTCGAAGTCGCCGCGATAGCGCGTGCCGGCGAGCAGCGTGCCCATGTCGAGCGAGAAGACGGTGGCGTCGTGCAGCACCTCCGGCACCTCGCCGCGGATGATCTTGAGCGCGAGGCCCTCGGCGATCGCGGTCTTGCCGACGCCGGGGTCGCCGACCAGCAGGGGGTTGTTCTTCTGGCGGCGGCAGAGGATCTGGATGGTGCGCTGGACCTCGGCCTCGCGGCCGATCAGCGGATCGATGCGCCCGTCCCTCGCCTTGCGGTTGAGGTTGACGCAGTAAGCGTCGAGCGCGCTTTCCTTTTTCTTCTTCTCCTTGTCGTCGCTCTGGCCCTGCTCGGCGCGCTGCTCACGCTGCGGCTCGGCATCGTCCTCGGCGCCGCGCACCGGACGGCTCTCGCTGGCGCCCGGGCGCTTGGCGATGCCGTGGCTGATGTAGTTGACCGCATCATAGCGGGTCATGTCCTGCTCCTGCAGGAAGTAGGCGGCGTGGCTCTCGCGCTCGGCGAACATCGCGACGAGCACGTTGGCGCCGGTCACCTCCTCGCGGCCGGAGGACTGGACATGGATGACGGCGCGCTGGATCACGCGCTGGAAGCCCGCCGTCGGCTTGGAATCGTCACGGCCGTCGGTGACCAGATTGGTCAGCTCGGCGTCGATGTAGTCGACGAGGTTGCGACGAAGCAGGTCGAGATCGACGCTGCAGGCGCGCATCACCGCGGCCGCGTCCTGATCATCGACCAGCGCGAGCAGGAGATGCTCGAGAGTGGCGTATTCGTGGCGGCGCTCATTGGCCAGAGCCAGAGCCCGGTGAAGCGCCTGTTCGAGACTGCGCGAGAAACTCGGCAAGGGGCGCGCTCCTATCTGTTTTGAGAGGGTGAAATACCCAAGGCTACTTCTTCTCCATCACGCATTGCAGCGGATGCATGTGCTTGCGCGCCAGATCCATCACCAGCGTAACCTTGGTCTCGGCGACCTCGTAAGTGAAGACGCCGCATTCGCCGACGCCGTTCTGATGCACATGCATCATGATCCGCGTGGCTTCGGAGCGATCCTTGTTGAAGAACCGCTCCAGCACGTGAACGACGAACTCCATCGGCGTGTAGTCGTCGTTCAAGAGCAGAACACGATAAAGATTGGGCTTGCGCGTGCGAGTCCGGGTCAGCACCGCCGTCCCGGTTCCCTCGCGCCCGCCATCGGCCGGCGGCCCGGCCCGTTTCGGGCGGTCGGCCATGCCGACGGTGCCCGCGACACGCTCAGCGCGCGCGGACATCTCCTGCGAAATCCCGGCTCGCATCGCTCTGCCCTGGCCTGCCTCGCTCATATCCGTCCGCGCCGTACCCAACCGATCCCGCATCACGATCCAAGATAGTGCTTCGTCACCGAATTTACAGACCTCGTCTCCGCTTCGCCAGCCTGTTCGCGTCGCAGCCGATCAACTCTGCGCTGGCCTCGCCCGCCCTGCCCCCGGACCGCGACTTGACCGGGGCGGTGCAGCAGCCATATGCCCGGCTGCCCGCCCGCAAAGGAAATGCCATGACCCCGCACGCCATCGTCTCCATCGGCGAGGATCTCGCCCGGCCCGTGCGCTTCGGCAACGCCCTGCCGCTCGCGCTGATCGCCGGCCCCTGCCAGATGGAAAGCCGCGGCCATGCGCTGGAATGCGCGCTGGCGCTCAAGGAGATCGCGACGGCGCTCGGCATCGGGCTGGTGTTCAAGACCTCCTTCGACAAGGCGAACCGGACCAGCGTGCGCGGCCAGCGCGGCATGGGGCTGGAGGCCGCCCTGCCCGTCTTCGCGGAGATCCGCGAGCGCACCGGCATGCCCGTCCTGACCGACGTGCATGATGCGAGTCAATGCGCGCCCGTGGCGGAGGTGGTGGACGTGCTGCAGATCCCCGCCTTTCTTTGCCGTCAGACCGACCTGCTTGTCGCGGCGGCGAAGACCGGCCGGGTGGTCAACATCAAGAAGGGTCAGTTCCTCGCTCCCTGGGATATGGTGAACGTCGCCAACAAGGTAACGGAAAGCGGCAATGCGAATGTCATGCTGACCGAGCGCGGGGCCTCCTTCGGCTACAATATGCTGGTCACCGACATGCGCTCCCTGCCGATCATGGCCGAGATCGGCGCCCCCGTGATCTTCGACGCCACCCATTCGGTGCAGCAGCCGGGCGGCAAGGGCTCCTCCTCCGGGGGGCAGCGCGAATTCGTGCCGGTGCTCGCGCGGGCGGCGGTGGCGGTCGGCGTCGCCGGCGTCTTCATCGAGACGCACCCCGACCCGGACAAGGCGCCGTCCGACGGGCCGAACATGGTGCCGCTGGCGGAGTTCCAGAGCCTGATCGCCGAGCTGCAGGGTTTCGATCGTCTCGCCAAGGGCCGCCCGTCGCCAAACCTGGCCTATGTCTGAGCTGAAGCCGGCCGCCGGCCATGATCTCGGCGCCCTCATCCCCGTGCTGGGGCTGTGCGGCTTCGCCTCGACCTTCACCATGCGGCTGGTCGACCCGCTGGTGCCGACCCTCGCCGCCGAATTCGGCCAGAGCATCCACCAGATCGCCTTCCTGGTGACGGCCTTCGCCGGCTGCTATGCGCTCGGCCAGCCCTTCCTCGGTCCGATCGCCGACTCGGTCGGGAAGCTGCGCAGCATCTCGACCTGCCTCGCCTTGCTGTGCGTGCTGTCCGGCCTCGCGGCCTTCGCCACCAACTACTGGATGCTGTTCGCGCTGCGTGCCGGAGCCGGCGTGATGGCGGGCGGCGTGATCCCCGCCGCGATGGCGGCGATCGGCGATAGGGCTCCGATGGCCGAGCGGCAGATCATGCTCGGTCGCTTCCTCGTCATCATGATCATCGGCCAGATGGCGGGCGCCTCGTTCTCGGGAGTGGTCGCCGACCATATCGGCTGGCGGGCGGTGCTGGGGGTGGCTGCCGCGCTCGCGGCCTGCGGCGCGCTGGTGGTGCGGCTCGTCCTGAAGCCCCGGCCCCTCGCCGAACGGCCGCCGCTGAGTCTCGCCGGCGCCATGACGAGCTACGCAGCCGTCTTCGCCAATCCGCGCAGCAAGGTGCTGTACGGCCTCGTGCTACTGGAAGGCGCGCTGATCTTCGGCTTGCCACCCTTCGTCGCTGCGATCCTGCACGAGCGCTCGGGCACCGGCCCATCCGAGGCGGGGATCGCCATCGGCGCGATGGGGCTTGGCGGGTTGGTCTATGGCCTGCTGACGCGCATCCTTGTCCAGCGCGTCGGACCCGCGCAGATGATGCGCCTTGGCGGGCTTGCCGTGGCGCTGGCCGATTTCGCCTTCATCCTGCCAGCGCCGTGGTGGACGTCGATCGGCGTCTTCCTGTCAATCGGCTTCGGATTCTTCCTGATCCACGGCACGTTTCAGGCCCAGGCGACGGAGCTCGCTCCCACGGCACGCGGTTCGGCCATGGCCCTCTTCGCCTGCTTCTTCTTCATGGGCCATGCGACCGGGCCGCTGCTGATGGGCACGGCCCTTCAAGCGCTCGGCACGCAAGGAGCGCTCGCCCTCTTCGGTACCGCCGTCGGCCTGCTCGGGCTGATGGCGCCGAAGCTGCTGCCGCCCTTGGGCTCGCGGACCTGAGAGGTATACGCCGCCGTCATGCTCG
This sequence comes from Allobosea spartocytisi, assembly GCF_014764685.1. NCBI lineage: Bacteria > Pseudomonadati > Pseudomonadota > Alphaproteobacteria > Hyphomicrobiales > Alloboseaceae > Allobosea > Allobosea spartocytisi. The sequence goes on along the minus strand of NZ_JACXWY010000002.1, from coordinate 384,665 downwards.
GGCTTGACCCGAGCATGTCTTCCCAAAGGACGTTCCCTGCGCTCCTCTGCCCGGAGTTTCTCGGGTCAGGCCCGAGAACGACACCCGGCTCCAAAACGTCCGGCCGGCCTCAGCGCCCGCGATAGGGCGCGACGCCCTGGTCGGGCAGCCAGAGCCCCTTCGGCGGCTCGCCGGTCTGCCAGAACACGTCGATCGGGATGCCGCCGCGCGGATACCAGTAGCCGCCGATACGGAACCATTCCGGCTCCAGCAGATCGACCAGCGTCTTGCCGATGCCGACGGTGCAATCCTCATGGAAGGCGCCGTGGTTGCGGAACGAGGCGAGATAGAGCTTGAGCGACTTCGACTCCACCAGCCACTGGCCCGGCAGATAGTCGATGACGAGGATGCCGAAATCCGGCTGGCCCGTCACCGGACAGATCGAGGTGAATTCCGGGCAGGTGAAGCGGGCGAGATAATGCGTGCCGACATGGGGATTGGGCACGCGGTCGAGGCGGGCTTCCTGCGGCGAGGCCGGCAGCGCGCTGGATTGCCCGAGCTGCAAGGTCGAGGCGTCGATGGACATCGGATGCTCCTGTGTTTGCGCCGCTTCTAGAGCAGGACGCCAAACAGTGGGAGCCGGTTTTTCGCGAGAATCCTGCCCCAACCCTTTCGCCAGAGCATCTTGCGCGATGACGGGAGCTGCCCGTGCAGGCGCATGACCCTTCGGCGCGCATCGGGGTCGGGCCGCATAGCCTCGCCTGTATCGGACAAGCGCAGAGACCGCCCTAAAGACCTACCGGGTGCGATATCTCAATATTTATCGATCTTCCACACGCATCCTTGCGACGCACCATGCAACATCATAGTGCAAATCAATGGCGTAACGGATCAGATCCCGATAATTTTATGATAATTGCGGGTATATTATTTCTACTCGGTATTCTGATTGGCCTGTCCTATGGCTATCCGGCCATCGTCATTGCCAGCGCCGCCTTGACGCTCTTTTTCTTTCCGCTCTGGTTGATCCGCGGAGAGCTGAGCTTCTTCACCCTCTTCATCTGGATCGGCTATCTGTTCGCGCTCCAGAGCGGCTTCCTGCTTGGCAGCTATTTCGCCACGCCGGATGACGAGGCGTGATCACCAGAACCAGATCGGCCTGCCGGCGTAGAGGCACAGGCCGACCCACCACGCGACGGTCAGCGCGCACCAGAACAGGACAAGGGCGAGAGAGGGGCGACGACGAGCGGACATATTCTGGAACATGCTTGTTTCCCGATGAGGCGAAGCGCCAAAACCATCGAAAAATCCGCAATCATCGCGCCACGCCTTGCCGGTCCGCGTTCCAGAGTAGCCGCTCTTCACACAGTCTCCTCTCGCCTGATCGCGCGGGCCAGAAAAACGCGATCGGCCTTGCCGCGATGCGCAACCAACAAGGAGGCCTCATGATGGCTTCCCGCGCCATGACGCGCCGGCCGGCTTGACCCCACCCCATGTCTAGCCAAGGCCGGGAACAGCCTCTAGAAGCTGCCTGTCCTTCCCGCTTGCCCCTTCTCCGGAGCCTGCCATGACCGCCATCATCGACATCATCGGACGCCAGATCCTCGATTCCCGCGGCAATCCGACGGTCGAGGTCGATGTGGTGCTCGAGGACGGCTCGATGGGCCGCGCCGCCGTTCCCTCCGGCGCCTCGACCGGCGCGCATGAGGCGGTGGAGCTGCGCGACGGCGACAAGTCGCGCTATCTCGGCAAGGGCGTCCTGCAGGCTGTCGAGTCGGTCAATGTCGCGATCGCCGAGGCGATCGTCGCGATGGACGCCGAGGACCAGACCGCGATCGACCAGACGATGATCGAGCTCGACTGCACGCCGAACAAGCGCAAGCTCGGCGCCAACGCCATCCTCGGCGTCTCGCTTGCCGTCGCCAAGGCTGCTGCCGAGGCGTCCGGCCTGCCGCTCTACCGCTATGTCGGCGGTACCTCGGCCCGCGTCCTGCCCGTGCCGATGATGAACATCGTCAATGGCGGCGCCCATGCCGACAATCCGATCGACTTCCAGGAATTCATGGTGATGCCGATCGGCGCGACCTCCTTCGCGGAAGGCCTGCGCATGGGCTCGGAGATCTTCCACACGCTGAAGAAGAAGCTGCACGACGCCGGCCACAACACCAATGTCGGCGACGAGGGCGGCTTCGCCCCCAACATCAAGTCGGCGGAAGCGGCACTGGATTTCGTCATGCAGGCGGTCGAGGCGGCCGGTTACAAGCCGGGCGAGGACATCGCGCTGGCGCTCGACTGCGCCGCGACCGAGTTCTTCAAGGACGGTTCCTATGTCTATGAGGGCGAGCGCAAGACGCGCGATCCCAAGGCGCAGGCCAAGTACCTCGCCAAGCTCGTCGGCAGCTACCCGATCGTCTCGATCGAGGACGGCATGGCCGAGGATGACTGGGAGGGCTGGAAGGCTTTGACCGACCTCGTCGGGGCGAAGTGCCAGCTCGTCGGCGACGATCTCTTCGTCACCAATGTCGAGCGCCTGTCGCGCGGCATCAAGAGCAAGACCGCCAACTCGATCCTGGTCAAGGTCAACCAGATCGGCACGCTGACCGAGACTCTCGCCGCCGTCGATATGGCGCAGCGCGCCGGCTACACGGCGGTGATGTCGCACCGCTCGGGCGAGACCGAGGACTCGACCATCGCCGACCTCGCCGTCGCCACCAATTGCGGGCAGATCAAGACCGGCTCGCTCGCCCGCTCTGACCGGACCGCGAAGTACAACCAGCTTCTGCGCATCGAGGAAGAACTCGGCACGCAGGCGATCTATGCCGGCCGCGCCGCGCTGAAGGCCCTCGCCTGATCGAGGCCCGCGCTGCCGCGCTCACCAGCGCGGCAGCAGGCCGCTCGCCTGCGACAGGCCCCAGGAGCCGACGGCCTGCACGCCGCCAGCAGCCCCCGAAACGGCATCGACGACCTTCGTCGCCGGTGCGATCACGAGACGGCTCCAGGAATCGTCGTGGGACGTCTCGGCCGTCGAGGCGATCTCGATCGCCGTCGCCGCGGCGGGGGGCAGGATGACCAGCGGCCCCGATGCCGCAACGGCGCGGGTCGTCGGCGAAGCGCTCCGGCGCGACACTGCACGGGGCGTGCTGTCGCCCGCCCGCGGCCGGCGCTCGGAGAGCATCGCGAGCTGCGGCGGCGCCCACTCCCCGATTTCCGGCCAATTCAACGACATCGGCATCGCCAGCGCCGCCGGCGTGACCGGCGCGTTGGCCAGGATCTCCGCGCCCCCGGCCGAGATGCGCTCCAGCCGGTCGGCGATCTTGCCGTTCCGCAGCATCGCCAGCGCCGGTACGGACGCCTGATTGCCGATCGCGGCGCGGGCTCCTTGTCCGGGCGCCGTACCGGACAGAAGCGCAGGCAGCGCCGCGAGCAAAGCAACAGTCGTCACCACGCCCAGCGAAAGCAGGAGGTGGTGGCCGAGCCGGCTCGCCATCGCTGCCGGGCTGGGTGGATAGAGGGTGCTGGACATCGCTGCCACTCCGGATCGCTCGCTGCCCCTTTGGCTCGCGGGAGCCAACAAGCCCTGCCCTGTGGGCGGCAGAAGGGCCGAACCGGGGCGCAATTGCGGTTCGCATCCGCAAGCGCGGGCGCCATGCGCAACGGCCCGTAACGGCAGTGCAGCAATCGCGCTATGCCAGCGCATGGATCAGCGCGTCGCCAGCCTTCCCGCACCTCAGGACAAGGAGCGCCGCCGACGCCGGCTCGCCGTCGCCGGCATGCTGCTCAGCGTGCTGATCTTCGGCTCCAACTTCGTCGTCAGCCGGCACGCCATGCTCAACGGCGTCGGTCCGCATGATCTGATGGCACTGCGTTTCGCGACGGCGGGCCTGTTGCTGATGCCGCTCTTCCTGCGCGGGGGCGGCTTGGCCACCTGTGGCGGCGTCGGCTGGAACCGCGGCCTCTGGCTCGCGGCGACCAGCGGCTTCCCGATGACCTTCCTGATGCTGACCGGCCTCACGATGGCACCCGCCGCCCATGGCGCCACGATCGGCCCCGGCACCGTGACCGTGATCGGCATCGTCGGCAGTGTCGTCCTGTTCGGAGCAAGGCTCTCCGCGCCGCTGATCGTCGGCATCCTCGGCGTGATCTGCGGCTTGAGCTTCCTCGCCTTCGCCGGCAGCAGCGGGGCGGCGTCCGAGACGCTCAGGGGCGATCTCTGCTTCCTCGGCGTCGGGCTGCTCTGGGGCTTCTACCCACTGCTGATCCAGCTCTGGAAGATCGACGGCCTCAAGGGGGCGGTGATCGTCTCGGTGCTGTCGCTCGCCTATCTGCCGATCTACTTCCTGTTCTTCTTCCGCGGCTTCGACATCGCGCCCTGGTGGGTTCTCCTCCTGCATGCGCTCTATCAGGGCGTCGTCAACGTCATCCTGGGTCTGTGGCTCTGGGGCTGGGCCGCGCATGTGCTGGGCGCCGCCGTGGTCGGGCGGTTTCCGCCGCTGATCCCTGTCACCGGCACAACGCTCGCCATTCCGGTGCTGGGCGAGCTCCCCGGCCCGATGCAGCTCGCCGGATTCGGTCTGATCGTCAGCGGGCTGTTCGTGGCGTCATGGCGCCGGCCGGTGCGCCAGGAGCCCGAGATTCCAGCAGATCGACAACAGCAATCCGAGAGCCAGCGCCGGTCCTGAGCCGAGCGGGACGGCCGTGAAGTGGAGCACGGCCAGGCCGAGGCCGACGCCGAGCAGGCCGAGCGCGCCATTCCCGATCAGGGCGGCGGTCGCGGCCCCGCCGATGCGCGGCTGCAAGATCAGGACAAGGCTCGACAGCACCAGCGGGAGCCCGGCGAGGATGCCCGACCAGTTCGCCCCGACCTGATGGCTCGCCACGGTGACGCCGCCGACCAGGGCGGCGACGCAAGCGGCGCGCAGCGGGACTGCGAACCAGGCCCGCTTGGACAGGACGGAAGGCCGCGCAGCGAGAAACGGCCGCACCAGGAGATGGACCAGGACAAGCGCGACCGTGGCGAGCAGCGTCAGGGGCAAAGCCGCCAGCGACAGGGCTCGCACCCCGAGCAGCACCGCGATCCAGGCCGTCAGCGCGGCAGCAAGGCTCGGCAGCGTCGCCAGGCGTTGCGCCGCCAGGACATAGGCCAGGACGAAGCCGGCATTGGCGACGTTGGAATGCATCGTGCCGCGGGCGCTCTCGGCGATAAAGGCCGGCTCGTGCTCGAGCGCCAGGAAGAACAGGACCGGGCCGAGCGAGATCGGCAAGGTGGCGATCATCGCCGCGAGCTTCGGCCCGCTGCGCTCGGCGATCAGCGAACAGGTGACCACCACAGCGGCCGCGATCGCCATCTTGACGAGCAGCAGGCCGGGATCGGTAACGGTCACGCCGGGCTGCTTCCGGGTTCGCCCCTGGCCCAGCCTTCCTTCGTCTCGGCGATGAAATCGGCCAGGCGCCCGGCCGCGATGGCACCACGCAGGTCGGCCATCAGCTCCTGATAATAGGCGAGGTTCACCCAGGTCAGCAGCATCTTGCCGAGCATCTCCTCGGCCTTGACCAGATGGTGGAGATAGGAGCGCGACCAGCCATTCGCGGCCGGGCAGGCGGATTGCTCGTCGATCGGGCGCGGATCCTCGGCGTGCTTGGCGTTCTTGAGGTTCATCCGGCCGAAGCGGGTGAAGATCTGGCCATGGCGACCGGCGCGCGTCGGCATCACGCAGTCGAACATGTCGATGCCGCGCGAAACCGCCTCGACGATGTCGTCGGGCGTGCCGACGCCCATCAGATAGCGCGGCTTCTCCTGCGGCAGATGCGGCTCGACGGCCTCGATCATCGCCAGCATGACCTCCTGCGGCTCTCCGACCGCGAGCCCGCCGACGGCATAGCCCTTGAGATCCATCGCGGCGAGCTCGCGTGCGCTCTCGACGCGCAGGCTCGGCACAGCCCCGCCCTGCACGATGCCGAACAGCGCGCGGCCCGGATGGGTGCCGAAGGCCGTTTTGCAGCGCTCGGCCCAGCGCAGCGACAGGCGCATCGCCTTCTCGGCCACCTTGTCCTCGCAGGGCAGCGCGACGCATTCGTCGAGCTGCATCACGATGTCGGAGCCGAGCAGGTTCTGGATCTCGACCGAGCGCTCGGGAGTCATCACATGCTTCGAGCCGTCGATATGCGACTGGAAGGTGACGCCCTCCTCGGTCAGCTTCCTGAGCTGCGACAGGGACATCACCTGGAACCCGCCCGAGTCGGTCAGGATCGGGTGAGGCCAGTTCATGAACTTGTGCAGCCCGCCGAGCCTCGCGATACGCTCGGCCCCCGGACGCAGCATCAGATGATAGGTGTTGCCGAGCACGACATCGGCGCCGAGCGCCCTCACCTGCTCGGGATACATGCCCTTGACGGTCGCGGCCGTGCCGACCGGCATGAAGGCCGGCGTGCGGATGACGCCGCGCGGCATGCTGATCGCGCCGGTGCGGGCTGCGCCGTCGCGGGCCGCGACCTTGAAGGTGAATTCGGGAGTGGCAGCGATGTCCGGCTGCATGGGCTGGGACTGAACGGTCATAGCCTGCGAGGTAGAGCAGCGCGCCGGTTTAGGGAAGAGACCCGCGCGCCGGATGGGCCATGCGTCATCACCGGGAATCCCGATCAGATCGTCATCCCGGGCCACCGCAGGAAGACCCGGGATCCATGCCGGAACCTTCATCGGAAAGGCTCAGCCATGGATCCCGGATCGGCGCCGCTACGCGGCTTGTCCGGGATGACCCGGTTCTTCTACTTCCCCGCGACCGCCGCCTCGTAAACCTCCGGCTTGAAGCCGACGATCGTGCTGCCCTTGCCGAGATCGAGCACCGGGCGCTTGATCATCGAGGGCTGAGCCAGCATCAGCGCGATCGCCTTGCCAGCGTCGAGCCCCTGCTTCTCGGCATCCGGCAGGGTCCGGAAGGTCGTTCCGGCACGGTTCAGCACCGTCTCCCAGCCATGCTCCTTCACCCAGCCTTCCAGCGAGGCGCGGTCGATGCCGCTCGCCTTATAGTCGTGGAAGGCGTGAGCGACGCCGTGGCTGTCGAGCCAGGCGCGCGCCTTCTTCATCGTGTCGCAGTTCTTGATGCCGTAGATCGTCGTCGTCATACCGAGCGCGCCTCAGGCCGGACGCTTCGGGCTGTCGAGGCCGCGCTGCACCGCCGGGCGCGACAGGCAGCGTTCCAGCCAGATCGGCACATGCGTCAGGCTGGCATAGTCGACGAGTTCGCCGGCGCCATAGAAGCCGACGAGGTTGCGCACCCAGCCGAGCATGGAAATATCGGCGATGGTATAGTCGTCGCCCATGATCCAGGTGCGGCTGCCCAGCCGGTCCTCCAGCACGCCGAGCAGGCGCTTGCTTTCGTTCGCGTAACGATCACGCGGGCGCTTGTCCTCATATTCGCGCCCGGCGAATTTATGGAAGAAGCCGAGTTGGCCGAACATCGGCCCGATCGCCGCCATCTGGAAGAAGACCCACTGGATGGTCTCGTAGCGGGCGGCAGGGTCCTTCGGCAGGAGCTTGCCGGTCTTCTCGGCGAGATAGAGCAGGATCGCGCCGGATTCCCACAGACCGAAGGGCTTCCCGTCCGGCCCATCGGGGTCGATGATCGCCGGGATCTTGCCGTTGGGGTTAAGCGAGAGGAATTCCGGTCCCCAGGTCTCGTTCTTGCCGATGTCGATCAGATGCGGCTCATAGGGCAGTTCCAGCTCCTCCAGCGCGATCGAGGCCTTCACGCCGTTGGGCGTCGGCAGCGAATAGAGCTGGATGCGGTCGGGATGGCTGGCGGGCCAGCGCTTGGTGATCGGGAAAGCGGAAAGATCGGCCATCGGGTGCTCCGGTTGAATCGGGAGAGCTTCGGGCGGGCACGATAGAGCCGGATGGGCTCAAGGCAACGGGGCAACCGCATTAGCTTCGCAAAGCCGGTTTGCGATGGTGCACGATCAGCGATTGGCCAGGGGCCAGCGGCCGAGGATTTCATAAGGCTGGTGCGGAACGCTCCGGATCAGGGCGAAGTCCGCCACGCGCCAGCCCAGCGGCCGCACGCGGAACGCCTTCGTCCGAAAGCGGGCATAGAGCAGCGTCAGATGAGGATGGCAGGGAGAGCGCCTGCCCCGAAAGCCGCCTACCCTCAGTTCCCGATCCAACGCGTCGTGAAGCCGGTCTGCCCCGATCACGCTGTCCTGGCCGGTCATGACGAGCGCCGGTTTCTCCGATCCTTGGGCGAAGGTCGCGACTTCGTCGAGCCGCAGCTTGAAGCCATCCTGCCTGACACGTCCCGCCGCGCAGTGCATCAAGGCGAGTTCCTGCGAATCCGGTTCGCGACGTTCAGGCCATCCCCAAAGCGTGACGTGGTATTTGCCGATACCGCGTGGATTGCCGGACAGATCGAACCAATTGCGCAGCGCGCAGGCCATATGGTCGGCCGCGGCCGCTGCGATCGGATTGGGCAGAAGCGCGAAGAAATAATGGGCCCGTTCGGGCAGCCGGACACTCCGTTCCATGGTCGCCTCCTTCGAAAAAATGGCCGAGGGCGACATTCTAGAACAAATCAGGAACATTCGTAAATCGTGATTTTCCTCTCGCACCGCCCGGACCCGGGACCGGGGCACACCGCGATTTTGCGCTCGAAGACTGTCATGAGGCATCGCTGTTGAGGCTTGCCGCCAGTCACATTTCCCCTATATTCGGAATATGCCGAATATATCAAACAAGCCCAGCAAGGATGAGCAACGGTTCGTGGAGGACGTGGCCCGGCTGCTCACGCCCTGGGGCGTGCCGCCCGTCGCGGCTCGCCTTTATGGCTATCTGCTTCTCTGCCCCGGCCCCGCCAGCCTCGACCAGATCACCGAGGGCCTCGAGATCAGCAAGAGCAGTGCAAGCGTCGCCGCGCGACTGTTGGAGAGTTACACGCTGGCGCGTCGCCATAGTCAGCCCGGGACAAAGCGTGCGCTCTATGCCGTGGCAGACGATTACGAAGTCATGATCCGGCAGCAGAACCGCCTGCTCGACGCCTTGGCCGAACAGTTGAACGCCGGAGCCGAAATCGCCGCGTCCAAAACGGCAAGCGCGCGTCTCGACGAGATGGCCGATTTCTATCGGGTGATGCGCGGCGCCATGGAAGACGCCATGAGCCGCTGGAAGCGTGGCCGGCGACCCCGGTGAGAAACGAACTCCCGCAGCGGCGTATGCCGCGCGGAAGGATCAACAGCTTCGACGCGAGAGGCAGGCAATGAGTCTCGTTCTCAATCTTATCCTCCAGACGATCGTCTGGTTCGGCTTCATGGGCGCGATCATCTTCGGCGCCGCAGGTACGATGGCCTACACCGGCGGCTGGCTCTATCTCGGCCTGATGGTCGCGCTTTCGATCCTGTTTGGGACGATCATGGCGCGTATCGATCCCGGGCTCCTTAGAGAACGCCTGAAGTCGCCCATGCAGAAGGACCAGCCTCTAGCCGACAAGCTGGTTCTCGTCCCGATCCTGCTCCTCATCTTCGGAGGCATGGGCTTCATGGCAGCCGATGCGGCGCGCTGGCACTGGTCGACCATGCCGCCATCCGTGCAGTGGGCAGGTTGCGCCCTTCTTCTGGCGGCGCTGGTCTTCGTTTACTGGGTCATGCGCACGAACAGCTTCGCGGCGCCGGTCGTGAAAATACAAAAGGATCGCGGACAGGCGGTCATCTCGACAGGCCCTTATGCCATCGTCCGCCATCCCATGTATTTCGGCTCGCTCTTCTACATCGCCGGCACGTCGCTCGTGCTCGGCTCGTGGTGGGGACTTGCGACAGTCCCCATCCTCGCCCTCCTGTTCGGCATCCGGATCGGCATCGAGGAGCAGGCGCTGCGGACGGGCCTCGAGGGCTATGACGATTACGCGCGCCGCGTGCGCTGGCGCCTGATACCGCTTATCTGGTGAGACGACTGACCCGCGGCCACTCCCAGCAGACTGTTCGGATTGACCATAAGCATCTGATTTCAATATAAATTTCTTAGCTTGGATAACAATAAGCCGACATGGGATCTGTAAAAATCCACGCTGTTGATTTTAACCGTTGTCGCCTCGTGAGGTCACGCGGCCGGCAAGCCTGGATCGATGCCGGTCATGGCGATGGATGCTTCCCACAGCCGCTTCGCGAGCGCTGAATCTTCGGCATGCGGCGCGCGCTTTGCTTCGCCGGCTACACCGCGGATTCCGCCAAAGCCGGTGGGACCATAATAGCCTCCGGGTTTCACCTCGCCGGTCGCGGCCAGAAGTGCCGGCCACGCGCCCTTGTCGGCGCTATTGAGCAACAGGCCGACGATTGGGCCGACGGTCTGGATCAGCCCCATGTGACGGCCAAGACTTGTGGCAGCGACTCCAGGATGAATGCCGATGGCTGTGACGGGCGACTTCGCCGCACGCAGGCGACGATCCAGCTCGAAGAAGAACAGCGCGTTCGCCAACTTACTGGCGCCGTAGCGCTCGGTCTTGACATAACTCTTGTCGGCGTTGAGGTCGTCCCAGTCGATCTTGGCCTTCAGATGTGCGACGCTCGAGGTCACGACCACCCGCGCTCCCGGAGTCTCCGCAAGTTTAGGCAGGAGCAGCGCAGTGAGCGCGAACACGCCGAGATGATTGACGCCGAACTGCGATTCAAACCCCTGCTTCGTGCGCGTCAGCGGCGGGTTCATGACCCCGGCATTGTTGATGAGCGCATCGATCCGGGACTCCTTCGCGGCGATCTCGGCTGCGGCGCGAATGCTGTCCAGGTCACCGAGGTCCAGCGGCAACCAGATGAGATCCGCATTCGGCGTGATCCGCTTGATCCGCGCAATGGCATCCTGCGCCCTAGTCTGCTCGCGGCAGCCAAGCAGGACGCGCGCGCCCCTGGCGGCAAGCACCCGCGCGATTTCAAATCCTACGCCGGCGTTGGCGCCTGTGACGATGAAGCTTTTTCCCGTTTGTTCGGGGACGTTGGCTTCGGTGAAACCCTTACTATTCGACACTTTCGATCCCTGTCTATGAGTGACTACATACTCATTTATGAGTTAAAATTTAAGCGGCGGACCCCTTCCAGAACAGGTCGAACCCGGCCTGCCGGATGGCGTCACTTTCCTGGGGTTTGGCCGCGACCGCGTTGATGCTGATATCGGCTAAATCGAAGAGAATGGTATCGATGTAGAAGGCGATCCTGTCAGGCGCGGTATGGCCGGCGAGACACTCCTCCACCATCGTTCGCGCATCTCGCTGCATGGCGTGACACCGGTTCCGGCTTTCCGCCGTCACGCGATCCGACACCTTCAACTGGCGAAGGGCCTTGCGCGCTGTGGCATGAGCCACCCCCCAATCAATCAGACGGTTCCAGACCGCGAATAGCCGATCTTGGGCGGAGGCGTTCGCGGGATATGGCGCCAGCATCGTCTCTGTGAGGTCGGTCTCGATCTCCAGAAAGAGCTGATTCAGCAGATCGTCCTTGGTTGGAAAGTAAGTGAACAGCGTCCCCTCGGAAACGCCAGCAGCCTTTGCGATCTTGGCCGTGGACGCGCCTGTGCCCAGGCTGGCCACGAACTCGGCCGCTGCATCGAGCAGCGCCTGTCGCTTTTCTTCACTGACGGGACGCGCCATATTTCGGCCTAACGATATTGAGTGAGTAGATGCTCAATTATCTAGGCGATGGCATCAGATTGGTCAAGGGATGCAGCCCCATCTTTCGCGGTCCGCGACGCCCAAGCAGGAATGTCCGCTATCTTTTGGGAATCGCTCTGAAGCCGACCGAGCACAAAGTCTCGCAAGCGGACATTTTCGGTACTGTCGAGGTGTGTAAACCGCCTACACTACGACACGGTTTCCCGCAGTATCCGAAACGACGCTCCTGTCACTCCCACTCGATCGTGCCGGGCGGCTTCGACGTCACATCGTAGACGACGCGGTTGATGCCCTTGACCTCGTTGATGATACGGGTCGCCGCACGGCCGAGGAAATTCATGTCGAAGGGATAGAAATCCGCCGTCATGCCGTCGACCGAAGTCACCGCGCGCAGAGCGCAGACATGGTCGTAGGTGCGGTAGTCGCCCATCACGCCGACGGTGCGGACCGGCAACAGCACGGCGAAGGCCTGCCAGATCACGTCGTAGAGGCCCGCCTTGCGGATCTCGTCGAGATAGATCGCATCCGCCTTGCGCAGGATGTCGAGCTTCTCCTTGGTGATCTCGCCCGGGCAGCGGATGGCGAGGCCCGGCCCCGGGAAGGGGTGGCGGCCGACGAAGGCCTCGGGCAGGCCGAGCTCGCGGCCGAGCACGCGGACCTCGTCCTTGAACAATTCGCGCAGCGGCTCGACGAGCTTCATCTTCATGCGCTCGGGCAGGCCGCCGACATTGTGGTGGCTCTTGATCGTCACCGAAGGCCCGCCGGAGAAGGAGACGCTCTCGATCACGTCGGGATAGAGCGTGCCCTGTGCCAGGAAATCGGCGCCGCCGATCTTGGCGGCTTCCGCGTCGAAGACCTCGATGAAGAGGCGGCCGATGGTCTTGCGCTTGGCTTCCGGATCGGGACCGACCTTCTCCAGCTCGGAGAGGAAAAGCTCCTCGGCCTCAACATGGACGAGCGGGATGTTGTAGTGATCCCTGAACAGGGTCACGACCTGCTCGGCCTCGCCGAGGCGCATCAATCCATGATCGACGAAGACGCAGGTAAGCTGGTCGCCGATCGCCTCATGGATCAGCACCGCAGCCACCGCCGAATCGACGCCGCCGGAAAGCCCGCAGATGACCCGGCCGGTGCCGACCTGCTCCTTGATCTTCTTGCTCATCTCGGCGCGATAGGCCGACATGCTCCAGTCCGGCTTGCAGCCGCAGATTTCGACGACGAAATTGCGCAGCAGCTTGCCGCCATCCGGAGTGTGGACCACCTCCGGGTGGAACATCGTGGTGTAGAAGCGCCGCGCTTCATCGCTTGCCACCGCGAAGGGGGCGTTCTCTGAAGTCGCCTTGACCGAAAAGCCCTGCGGCAATTCGGTGACGCGGTCGCCATGGCTCATCCAGACCGGATAGCGCGCGCCCTTCTCCCAGACGCCTTCGAACAGCTTCGAGGGCGCGACGATCTCGACATCGGCGCGGCCGAACTCGGCGGCATGGCCGCCCTCGACCTTGCCGCCCAGCTGATGCGCCATGGTCTGCTGGCCGTAGCAGATGCCCATCAGCGGGATATTCGCGGTGAACACCGCCTCCGGGGCGCGCGGGCTGCCCTCGTCCGGCACCGAGGCCGGGCCGCCGGAGAAGATCACGCCCTTGGGCTTCAGCCGCTGGAACGCCTCGCCCGCCGACTGGAACGGGGCGATCTCGCAATAGACGCCGATCTCGCGGATGCGCCGCGCGATCAGCTGCGTCACCTGCGAGCCGAAATCGATGATGAGGATGGAGTCGTGATGGGGCTGAGCGCTCGTCATCGCGTCCCGTTAGAGCATCGGACCGAAAAGTGGAACCCACTTTTCGGGGCAATCCGATGCGGCCGCAGAGTATGGATCATGCGGGCGCGCGCAATGGCTGCCCCCGCCTCAATCCCCGCGTCGCAGGCAAGCCAGATAGAACCCGTCCGTCCCGGTCCGGCGCGGCGAGAGCTGCAGGCCGAATTCCGTGGCGAAGCGGGCGAGCAGGGAGAAGTCGCTCTCGGCCCCGGTGAGCACGTCGATCGGCGCCACCGCGGCAAAACCCTGGTGACGGCCGAGGAAGGCGCGGATCGCCTCGTCGTTCTCCTCCGGCAGCATCGAGCAGGTGATGTAGGCGATGCGCCCGCCCGGCTTCACCAGCCTGGCGGCGCGGGCCAGCACCTCGGCCTGGTCCTTGATCCGCTCGGCGAGCGCGCCGGGGCGCACGCGCCATTTCGCATCGGGATTGCGCCGCCAGGTGCCGGAGCCGGTGCAGGGCGCATCGACCAGAACGAGATCGGCCTGTCCGGCGACATCCGCCAAAGGCTCGTGGCCGCGCGAGCGCGGAATGCGGATATCGACGATGTCGGCGCCCGAGCGCGCCAGCCGGTCATGCAGCGGGGCAAGGCGGCGGCTGTCGAGATCGGTGGCGTAGAGATTGCCGCGATTGGCCATCAGGGCTGCCAGCGCCAGCGTCTTGCCCCCTGCCCCGGCGCAAAGATCGATCACCGTATCGCCGGGCTTCGCGCCGGCAAGCAAGGTCACGAGCTGCGAGCCTTCGTCCTGGATCTCGAAGGCACCGGCAAAGAAGGGGGCTTCAGTCTGAAGCGACGGGCCGCGCCCGTCATGGCCGGGCTGGAAGCGCAGGGCGTCGGGCGACCAGGCGCCCTCTTCCGGCTGGAGATGGGCGAGATCCTTCAGCACCGCATCACGGCCAGCCTTGAGCCGGTTGACGCGCAGATCGACGGGCGCGCGCGCCGCCAAGGCCCGCGCCTCCTCCACCGCCATCGCGCCGAACGCCGCCTCGAAGGCGGGCCAGAGCCATTCCGGCACGTCCGCGCGAATCCAGTCGGGCGCATCGTCATCCGAGAAGGCGGTGAGCAGGGCCGTCTCGTCGGCGCTGAGCGGCGCGGGCGCGTGGTTCTCGCCGGAGCAAAGCGCGGCGATCTCGGCGAGCGGCAGGCCGCGCAGGCCCATCAGCATGCCCAGCACCAGCGCGCGCGGCTCCTCGGAAGCCATGGCGTAGCTGGAGGAGGCCTTGCGGCGCAGCGCGTCATAGACCAGCGAGGCGACGGCCGCGCGGTCCTTGGAGCCGGCGAAGCGGCGCGACAGGCCCCAATCCTTGAGCGCGTCGGCAGCCGGGCGACGGCGCTCGATGATGTCCTGCAGCACCTCGATGGCGGCGCTGATCCGGGCGGCTGGCGTCATGGTCGTTCGATCCTGGCGCGGGCCGCTGGGGCATGGCGCCGCGAAACAAGGGCAAGGTCAGTTTCAACGCATTCCATCATGTCGCTGCGGCATGGGTATCGCGGCGGCATGTTCTTGACGCGGTCGTTTCATAAGCAGAAAGACGATGCAACCGCATGTCGCGGCCAATGGGACACGACACCATGAAAAATGCCGCCCGCCTTGCCGTTCTCGGCCTCTTCGCCTTCGCTCTCGCCGCTTGCGCCACCCAGCCGCAGGCCGATCTGACCCCGCCGCCCGCCAAGCGCCTCGACGCCAAGACCACGCTCGAGAATCACCGCTGAGGTTCCGTTTGGAAACGCCCTGAACCCTCATCCCGAGCCGTCATTCCGCCCGGAATGGCCTCTCGGAGCAGGGTCGAGAGTTTCCAAACAGATTCCTGACGTCCGGTTCGCAGTCGGTCGTCTCCGGCCGGCAGCGCACAGGCGCGAACGCACTTCATGGGGATGTCACATCCCGCGGCCTAGCTTCGCGCGCCCTTTCGCGAGCCGAGGCCCATCATGAAGAAGACGCTGCTTTTCTCGACATCGCTTTTCGCCGCCCTGGCGCTGCAACCGCTGACCGTCGGCGCGCAGTCCGCGCCGACGCTTTCGGGCCAACCGCCCCTCGTCATCGCCCATCGCGGCGCCAGCGGCTATCTGCCGGAGCACACGCTCGAAGGTTACCGGCGCGCCATCGCACTCGGTGCCGACTTCATCGAGCCGGACCTGGTCTCGACCAAGGACGGCGTGCTGGTCGTGCGCCACGAGCCGATGCTGAGCGGCACCACCGATGTCGCCGACCGCCCGGAATTCGCCGGCCGCAAGACCACCCGCAAGCTCGACGGCATCGAAACAGCGGACTGGTTCGCCAACGACTTCACGCTGGCCGAGATCAAGACGCTGCGGGCCAAGCAGGCCTTTGCCGACCGCGACCAGTCGCATAACGGCAAATACGAGATCCCGACCTTCCAGGAGGTGATCGACCTCGCCAAGGCGGAGAGCGCCCGCACCGGCCGGACCATCGGCATCTATCCGGAAACCAAGCACCCGACCTACCACGCAGCGCTCGGCCTCGCCTTCGAGGACAAGCTGCTCGACATGCTCACGGACGCAGGCTGGACGCAGAAGAGCTCCCCGGTCTTCATCCAGAGCTTCGAGACGGCGAACCTGAAATATCTGCGCAAGAAGACGCAGCTCCGGCTCGTGCAGCTCGTTGACGGCGACGGCGTCGACAAGGACGGCAAGGTCACGCTGGCCGCCCCCTTCGACCGGCCCTACGACTTCGCGGTGCTCGGCGACAACCGCACCTTCCCCGACATGCTGTCGCCGGAGGGCCTCAAGGAGATCGCTACCTATGCCGACGGCGTCGGCCCCTGGAAGGTCTATCTGATCGGCGCCCGGCAGACGATCGGCCCGGACGGCAAGCCGAAGGACCTCAACGGCGACGGGAAGATCGACGAGCGCGACCGCAACGTCATCGCGCCGACCAATGTGGTGAAGGACGCGCATGCGGCCGGGCTGGTGGTCCACCCTTGGGCCTATCGCAGCGAGGCGCACCGGCTCGCGGCCGACTACAACAACGACCCGGTTGCCGAATACAAGGCCCATCTGGCGCTCGGCATCGACGGCATGTTCACCGACTTCACCGACCACGCCGTGAAGGCGCGCGACGGCAAGTAGGCCGCAAGGCTTGCCCAGGGAGGAAGCTTCAGGCCTCCTCCTCCATGACCATCTGAGCGATGCGCGGATCACCGTTGAACCGGGTGGCGGCGGCGTGGCCGACCGCGACGGCCGTCACGCAGAGCACGACGGAGGCGACGACGTTGATCGCCGCCCGCACCGTCTCGCCGCTGCGCAACAGGTCGAGCGTCTGCAGGCTGAAGGACGAGAAGGTGGTGAAGCCGCCGCAGAGGCCGACCATCACGAACAGGCGCACGGGCTCGGACACCGGGAAGCGGCCGCTCGCCAGCGTCAGCGTGCCGAAGAAGCCGATGACGAAGGAGCCGGCGATATTGATGAGGATGGTGCCCCAGGGCAGGCTCCCGCTGATCGGCAGCGCAAGCACGGAGATGAGGTAGCGCGCCAGCGTACCGAGCGCGCCTCCGATCATGACGAAAACGACGGTCGAGAAGGACATGCTCGCTTCGGCTCCCTTGTCGACGGGCATGAAAAAACCCGCCTTGCGGCGGGCTGCGGACGGCTTCCCACCGCAGTTTCGTGCGGTAGGAGTCATCAGCCCTCACGGGCGGTTTCGGGGGAACTCCATCCCCATCGCCGGTGAGAATAGGATGCCGCGCGGTCCGGCGCAACGGCGTTCGCGGGCGCCGGCCGCATGATTTCCGCATTGGACCGTCGTGATTTTACCCAGAACCTCCGCCGTCATCCCGGGCTTGACCCGGGATCCATGTTGGAGCGCCTCCGATCGAGATTCAGGCATGGATCCCGGATCTGCGCGGAGTTTATCCTTGGGCCGATCGAAGATCGGACCCGAGGGTTGCGTCCGGGATGACTCGCGCTTCCACCACGACGCAATGCTCGACGAAAAAGAAAAGCGCGCCGGTTTCCCGGCGCGCTTTCGCAATTCGATCTAACCCCATCTTCTCAGTGCAGGATCTGGCTGAGGAAGAGCTTGGTGCGCTCGTGCTGCGGGTTCTTGAAGAACTCGTTGGGGGTGTTCATCTCGACGATCTGGCCGGCGTCCATGAAGATGACGCGGTCGGCGACCTGGCGGGCGAAGCCCATCTCGTGCGTGACGCAGAGCATGGTCATGCCCTCCTCCGCCAGCGAGACCATGGTGTCGAGCACCTCCTTGACCATCTCGG
Source organism: Allobosea spartocytisi (assembly GCF_014764685.1). Lineage (NCBI taxonomy): Bacteria > Pseudomonadati > Pseudomonadota > Alphaproteobacteria > Hyphomicrobiales > Alloboseaceae > Allobosea > Allobosea spartocytisi. Next base: position 367,003 of record NZ_JACXWY010000002.1, on the reverse strand, counting down.
GGTCGAGCGCCGAGGTCGGCTCGTCGAACAGCATGATCTTCGGGCTCATGCAGAGCGAGCGGGCGATCGCCACGCGCTGCTGCTGGCCGCCCGAGAGCTGGCCCGGATATTTATGAGCCTGCTCGGGAATCTTGACGCGCTTGAGATAGTGCATGCCGATCTCCTCGGCGTCCTTCTTGGGCATCTTGCGGACCCAGATCGGCGCCAGCGTCAGGTTCTCCAGGATCGTCAGATGCGGGAACAGGTTGAAGTGCTGGAAGACCATGCCGACGTCGCGGCGGATCTCGTCGATCTTCTTGAGATCGTTGGTGAGCTCCGTGCCGTCGACGACGATCTGGCCCTTCTGGTGCTCCTCCAGCCGGTTGATGCAGCGAATCATCGTCGACTTGCCCGAACCGGACGGGCCGCAGATGACCAGCTTCTCGCCGCGGGAGACCTTGAGGTTGATGTCACGCAGCACGTGGAACTCCCCGTACCACTTGTTGACGCCGACCATCTCCACCGCCGTCGCGGTCTTCAACGAGGTCGGCTTCAGCGCTGCCGGGCGGGTGTCGGTGATCTTGGTTTCGGCCATTGCCATGGTTTTTGTCCCTCTCAACGTCTTTGGCCGGCAGCCAGGCGCTTCTCGACCGCAATCGAATATCGCGACATGCCCCAGCAGCACAGGAAATAGAAGATCGCGGCAAAAGCATAGCCCGTCGTCCGCGTCGTCGGCGTCGCCCAGGTCGGATCGACCAGCGTCGCCTGGATCGTGTTCAGGAAGTCGAAGATGCCGACGATCGCGACCAGCGTCGTGTCCTTGAACAGGCCGATGAAGGTGTTGACGATGCCGGGAATGACGATGCGCAGCGCCTGCGGCAGGATGATCAGGCGCATCATCTGCCCGTAGCCGAGGCCGAGCGACATCGCTCCTTCGAACTGCCCCTTCGGAATCGCCTGGAGGCCGCCGCGGATGACCTCCGCCATATAGGCCGAGGCGAAGACCGCGACGCCGATCAGCGGCCGCAGCAGCCGGTCCGGCGAATATTCCTGCGGCACGAAGAGCGGCAGCATGGTGTTCGCCATGAACAGCACCGTGATCAGCGGCACGCCACGCACGAACTCGATGAAGATCACCGAGAGCAGCTGGATGATCGGCAGCCGCGAGCGGCGTCCCAGCGCCAGGACGACACCCAGCGGCAGCGAGAAGACGATGCCGACCGCCGAGATCAGGAAGGTCACCGTCATGCCGCCCCACAGGCCGGTATCGACCCGCGGCAGACCGAGCTGCTGCTGGATGACGGCGATCAGCCCGAAGACGACGAGCGCCATCAGGATCAGCCGCTTCGGCCGGTAGAAGCGCTGCCAGGGCGACGCCTCGCGCTCCGCCGCCAGCAGCGGCGCAGGGGTCCAGAACGCCAGCGAAGGCACGAAGGACACCACGGCGTAGAGCACCGCCAGCGCGGCGCTGAGCAGCAGCAGATTGCGCAGCAGCCCCTCGGCCGTCGCGCCGCCGAGCAGCAGGATGAAGCCGCTGAGCGGCAGGATGATGAAGAAGAAGAAGGCGCCGAGCTTCTTCAGCGGCGCCTTGTTCCAGAGGAGCCAGACGACGCCGAGCGCGAACATCACGAAGACGATGTTGACCCGCCAGCGCTGCGAGACCGGATAGGAGCCGTAGACGAAATACTGGAAACGATCGACCACATAAGGCCAGCACGCGCCGACCGGCCGGCCGATCTTGTCGGCGAGACAGGCTTCGCGGTTCGCACCGGTCCAGACGGCGTCGAGGATGTAGAACCGCACCAGGTCCTCCACCCCGACGATGACGATGTAGAGGCTCACCAGCGTCAGGACCGTGCCCAGCGGGCTGGAGAACAGGTTCGAGCGGATCCACGCCACCGGGCCGGCCACCGAGAGCGGCGCCGGCTGCTGCGCGAGCGTTTCCCTGCGGACGAAGGCGTTGGGTGCGTTGTCGAGAGTTGCGTCGGTCATCGCTTACGCCCTCACCGTTCCACCAGCGCCATGCGCTTATTGTAGATGTTCATCGCGAACGAGGTCACAAGCGAGATCGTGAGGTAGACCCCCATCGTAATCGAGACCATTTCGACGGCCTGGCCGGTCTGGTTCAGCACCGTGCCCATGAAGACCTGAGTGAGATCGGGATAGCCGATCGCCACCGCCAGCGACGAATTCTTGACGAGGTTGAGGTATTGCGAGGTCAGCGGCGGGATGATGACGCGCATCGCCTGCGGCACGACGACGAGCTTCAGGGTCGGCCCCGACCTCAAACCGAGCGCGTTGGCGGCTTCCGTCTGCCCTTTCGAGACAGCGAGGATGCCGGCGCGCACGACCTCGGCGATGAAGCCCGCCGTGTAGGTCGACAGGCCGACGAGGAGCGCGACGAATTCGGGGAAGATCTGCAGGCCGCCCGTCAGGTTGAAGCGGCCCTGCTGCGGATACTCGAAGGATAGCGGCTGGCCGGCCAGCAGGAAGACGATCAAGGGCATGCCGATGACCAGGCCGAACGCCACCCAGCCGTTCGGATACTGCTTCCCCGTCTTGGCCTGCTGCCCGCGCGCCCAGATGTAGAACGCGATCGAGCCCGCGATGCCGATGAGGAAAGCGATCACCACCCACTCGAAGGCCGGTGCAAATTGCGGGTTCGGGAAGATGATGCCGCGGTTGTTCAGATAGATGCCGCCGGGCAGCGAGATCGAATTGCGCGCGTCCGGCAGGGGCTTCAGCACCGCGTTGTACCAGAAGAAGAGCTGGAGCAGCAGCGGGATGTTGCGGATGACCTCGACATAGATCATCGCCAGCTTGGCGATGATCCAGTTGCTGGAGAGCCGCGCGACGCCGACCGAGAAGCCGATGATCGTCGCCAGCACGATGCCGAGCGCGGCGACGAGCAGCGTGTTCAGCAGGCCGACGAAAAACGCCTGACCATAGGTCGAGCCCGAAGCGCTGAAGGGGATGAGCTTCTGGTTGACGTCGAAGCCGGCCGCGTTGTGCCAGAAGCCGAAGCCCGAGGCGATCTTCTGCGCCCGCAGGTTCTCGATGACGTTCGAGGCGGCTGACCAGATCAGGAAGCCGACCACCAGCAGCAGAACGATCTGATAGACATAGCCCCGGATCTTCGGATCGTAGAATAACGACGCCTTGCCGGGTGATACCGTTTCGGTCGGGATGCTCGACACCTGTTACGCCCTTTTTTCTTCGCTTGTTGAGGCCGGCGATCCTGCGGCGGTGCGACTCCACCGAAGGCCGTTTGGTCCGGACCGATTGTCTCTGATCATTCCTGTCCGTCGTCGATCGCGCTTCCTGCGATGGCGGATGCGCCGCGCCTGTGACGCCCTGTCGCCAAGGCGTGCGGGTACCGCCTCGCCGGCCCATCCGCCGGGCTCGGCTGCGAAGAAACCGGCCGCGCTCGCAGCCTCTCGATCGAACTCTTCATCGTCATTCCCCTGTCGGAGCGGGTTGGTCCCGCTCTCGCCGCGTTCATAGCAAGTCCCGGACCACCTTTCCGGCGGTCTTCTTCTCGTTTCAATCCGGAAGCCCGAGGCTTCCGGCCGTTCGGCGCCCCTGCCTCCTGCGCCGGCCGATTTCAGCGCACCGGCGGCGCGTAATGCAACCCACCTCCGGTCCAGAGCGCGTTCAGACCCCGCTCAATCCCCAGCGGCGAGCCGCGGCCGAGGTTGCGCTCGAAGGATTCCCCATAATTGCCGACATGGCGAACGATCCGGTAGGCCCAGTCGCGCGAGAGCCCGAGCGCTCCTCCGAAATCGCCTTCGAGGCCGAGAAGACGGCGGACATCCGGCCGCTCGGAGGCCCGCATCGCTTCCACGTTGTTCTGGCCCACGCCGAGCTCCTCCGCATCGAGCATGGCGAACAGCGTCCACTTCACCAAGCCGAACCAGCCTTCGTCACCCTGCCTCACCACCGGCCCGAGCGGCTCCTTCGAAATCGTCTCGGGCAGGATGACATGATCCTGCGGCGCGGCGAGCCTGCTGCGCTGGATCGCGAGCCCGGCCCGATCATAGGCATAGGCGTCGCAACGGCCGGCCCCATAGGCATCGACCGTCTCGTCGCTGCCGCGATAGGTGACGATCTCGCTGCGCAGGCCGTGACGGCGAAAGAAATCGGCGACGTTGAGCTCCGTGGTGGTGCCCTGCTCGGCGCAGATCGTGGCGCCGCCGAGCTGCGTGGCGGAGGCGATGCCGAGCGCCTTGCGGACCATGAAGCCCTCGCCGCCGTAGAAATTGATCCCGGCGAAACGCAGCCCCAGCGCCGTGTCGCGCGTCATCGACCAGGTCGAGCTGCGCGACAGGAGATCGACCTCCCCCGTCTGCAAGGCGGTGAAACGGTCCTGCGAGGAGAGCGGCACGAAGGTCACCCTGGCCGGATCGTCGAAGATCGCGGCGGCCAGCGCGCGGCAGAGATCGACGTCGAGGCCGGTCCAGTTGCCCCGGCTGTCAGGCATGGAGAAGCCGGGCAGCGATGGCGCGACGCCGCAGAGGATCGTCCCGCGGGCCTTCACCTGCGCCAGCAGATCGCCCTTCGCCAGGGCCTCCGGGGCGATAATCGCCGCGGCGGCAGTCAGCGCAAAGATATGGGCTATCCTCGCTGTTCCCATGGCAAAACCGGTCGTTGCAGCCGATGAGCGGCCGATGTCGTCGCGGTCCGCCCGGGCCATGGCCCAGATCATGGCGCCGGGCGATATCGCGAAGAGGCGCCGGACGATCCGGCGCCTCCCGATGGCACGCTCAGCGAACCGGCGGAGCGTATTGCAGGCCGCCCTTGGTCCAGAGCGCGTTCTGGCCGCGGGCGATCTTGAGCAGCGAGCCCTGGCCGACGTTCTTCTCGAAGGACTCGCCGTAGTTACCCACCAGCTTGACGATCCGGACGACCCAGTCGGTGGTCAGGCCGATCTGCTCGCCGAACTTGCCCTCGGTGCCGAGCAGACGCTTGATCTCCGGATTGTCGGACTTCACCTGCTGGTCGACATTGGCCTTGGTGACGCCGAGCTCCTCGGCGTTCAGCATCGCGTAGCCGACCCACTTCACCAGGTTGAACCACTGCGGGTCATTGTTGCGGACGGAGGGGCCGAGCGGCTCCTTGGAGATGATCTCCGGCAGAACGATGTGATCGTCCGGGGCGGCGAGCTTCAGGCGCTCGGCATAGAGGCCCGAGGCGTCCGTGGTGAAGGCGTCGCAGCGGCCGGCATCATAGGCCTTGATGGTCTCGTCGGCGGTCGCGAAGGCCACGACCTCGTATTTCAGGTTGTTGGCGCGGAAGTAGTCGGCGAGGTTGAGCTCCGTCGTCGTGCCCTGCTGCGTGCAGACCGAGGCGCCGTTGAGCTGCAGCGCCGAGTTCACGCCGAGCTTCTTGCGAACCATGAAGCCCTGGCCGTCATAGTAGTTGACGCCGGTGAAGGCGATGCCGAGCGACGCGTCGCGGGTCATCGTCCAGGTCGAGTTGCGGACGAGCAGGTCGACCTCGCCGGACTGGAGCGCGGTGAAGCGGTCCTTGGCCGAAAGCGGGATGAACTTGACCTTGGCCGGATCGTTGAAGATCGCAGCGGCCACGGCGCGGCAGACGTCGACGTCGAGGCCGGTCCAGTTGCCCTGCGCGTCCGGCACGCCGAAACCGGCGAGGCCGGGATTCGAGCCGCAGTTCAGGATGCCGCGCTGCTTGACCTGCGCGAGTGTGGCCTGGGCCGAGGCGCCCGTTGCGGAAATCGCGAGCCCGGCTCCTGCAAAGAGGGCGGCTGCCAAAAGCTTTTTCATCGTAACTCTCCCGTTGAAACAAGCATACCGGAGGATCCGGACACGCTCGAAAATCCGGTTCGCCGCTGGCGGCTCCCAAACCGCTCTGTCGTTCCCAGCAATGAGGCGGCGTCCCCTTAAACAAGTCGATTGCCAGAGCGACCCATGAGCGTCAAGCAACGGCCATCCGCCGCAGCCGCCACTTGTTCGCCACAATCATCACATGCGAACTTGGCAAGACGGTCAAGCCCGGCCGCCTCGCCTTCCGCTCCAGCCGCATCGGTTCCATGAAAAAGCTGCCCTCCTCTGAATTTGCCCGCCTCGGCACACGGACCCGCCTCGCCCTCGCCGGCCGCGACCCCAGCGACAGCTACGGCTTTGTCAATCCTCCTATCGTACGAGGCTCCACGGTCATCTACCCGAACACGGAGGACTTCCTCGCCCGGAAGGCGCGCTACACCTATGGCACCCATGGCAACCCGACGCTCGACGCGCTCGAGGCCGCGGCCAACACCATCGAGGGTGGCGCCGGCGTCGTGGTGACCCCCTCGGGGCTGCTCGCCTGCACCCTGCCCTTCCTCGCCTTCCTCTCCGCCGGCGACCATGTGCTGGTGACGGACAGCGTCTACCGGCCGACGCGCAATTTCTGCGATTCCTTCCTGAAGCGGATGGGCGTCGAGGTCAGCTATTACGACCCGCTGGTCGGGGCCGACATCGCCAAGCTGTTCCAGCCGAACACCAAGGCGGTCTGGACCGAGGCCCCCGGCTCCCAGACCTTCGAGATGCAGGACATCCCGGCCATCGCCAAGGCCGCCGCCGCGCGCGGCATCCTGACGATGATGGACAACACCTGGGCGACGCCGCTCTATTTCGACAGCCACGCCTTCGGCGTCGACATCTCGGTCCAGGCCGGCACGAAATACTATGCCGGCCATTCCGACGTGCTGATCGGCACGATCTCGGCCCGCACGCCCGAGCTCTACAAGACCCTGCGCAAGGCCTGGGAAGAGCTCGGCGTCATCGTCGCCCCGGAGGACGCCTTCCTGACGCTGCGCGGCATGCGGACCATGGCGATCCGCCTCAAGGAGCAGATGCCAGCCGGAATCGAGATGGCGAAATGGCTGCAGGCGCGCCCGGAGATCGCCCGCGTGCTGCATCCGGCGCTGCCGGAAGACCCTGGCCATGCCCTCTGGAAGCGCGACTTCACCGGCGCCTCCTCGCTCTTCGCCTTCGAGTTCGCGCCGGTCTCGATGAAGGCGGTCGCCGCGATGCTGGACGGGCTCACGCTGTTCGGCATGGGCGCCTCCTGGGGCGGCTATGAGAGCCTCGTCCTGCCCTTCGACTGCCGCGCCTACCGCACGGCGACGACGCCCGACTACAAGGGGCCGACGGTGCGCATCCATATCGGGTTGGAGAACCTCGAAGACCTCAAGGCCGATCTCGAAGCGGGCTTCGCCCGGCTGAAGGCTGCGAGCTGAGAGAAATAGCCGTGATGCCCGGGCTTGACCCGGGCATCACGCGAAGCGGGGCTTCGACCCCGGTTCTGCAAGAGATTCTCGGGTCGGCGCTTCGCTCCGCCCGAGAATGACGCGAGCCTCGATCCCCGGCGTCAGACCCGCCCGATCTCGTAGTCCCGCGCCAGGAGCTTCGCGAGCTGCTTCAGCCGTCCCTCGACGCGCTCGCTCGCCAGCGCCGCGAGATCGTCGGGCAGGCGCAGCACGAGGCGCCTGTCGACGCAGAGCGCCGGAATGCGCGGCAGGATGCCGGCCATGCCGGCCGAGAGCAGATAGGCGACCCGGAAGATCGCGCCGATCAGGACCGCCCGCTCGAACAGAGCCGGCGGCAGCAGCGTCCTGAGACCATCGGCCGCAGGCGAGGACGCCTTCAGCCCGGCATAGCGAAGGAAGATCGTCAGCGCCAGGAAGGCGCGGCCGACATGGTCTATGCCGGTGAAATAGGCATGGGCGATGACGTTCATGCTCTGCTCGCCGCGATAGTCGGGATGGGCGCGCCAGCCGATATCCGACAGCAGGCAGACGGCCTCGACCAGCCGCGCCGAGGGTTCGTCCTGCGGCAGACCCGCCGTCTCCATGATCGCCTTGGTCCAGTCGATCAGCTCGGCCGCGTGGCGTGGATCGCGGGCGCGCAGGAGGTTGTAGTCGCGCGCCGCCTGCAGGAGCGGATCGGCCGCACGCTCCTCGGCCGAAAGCTGCTCGTGCAGCAGGCCCTCGCGTACGCCCTGGGCGGAGATGACGATGTTGCGCGGCTTGCCGCGCTTGATCAGCTCGTCCAGCACCAGTGCGCCATAGGCCAGCAGCGGGCGGCGCGCCGAGGAGACGGCGTCGATCGCATCGAGCACCGAGGCGTCGGCGCGCTCGACCAGCCTGACGAAATCGGCCGCGTCCCGGGGCGGGATGGCGTAGCCGTGCATGACGTTGAGGGGATAATTGGCCCGGCGCTGATGCAGCGTCGCGAGCGCACGCCAGGTGCCGCCGACGGCGTAGAAGTCCCGCCCCTTCATGGCGGCGAGCTGGGGCAGCTTGTCGAGCTCGTCCTTGACGATCTTCTCGGCGGCCTTCAGCGAGCCCTTCGAGCGGTCGAGCAGCGCCAGGCCGCCGAGCGGCACGCTGGCGCCCTTCCCGACTTCGCCGCGCTTCACGGAGATCAGCTCGAGGCTGCCGCCGCCGAGGTCGCCAACCACCCCATCGGGCTCGTCGAAGCCGGAAATGACACCGAGCCCGGACAGCACCGCTTCGCGCCCGCCCGAGATCAGCTCGATCGGCTGGCCGATCGCCTGCTCCGCCCGGGCGATGAATTCGGGGCCGTTCTCGGCATAGCGCGCGGCGGCGGTGGCGATGACGCGGAGCTCGCCGACATGCATCGCCTCGCAGAGGATGCGGAAGCGCACCAGCGCGGCGATCGCCTTCTCGATGGCGTCCTCGGCCAGGCGGCCGGTCGTGGCGACCTGCCGGCCGAGCCCGGCCATCTCCTTCTCGTTGAAGACCTGCGACGGTGCCCGAACGAGCATCTCGTAGACGACGAGACGAACCGAGTTCGAGCCGATATCGACGATGGCGATGGTGTCGCCGAGCGCCAGACGGCCGGGCGCGTGCTGCAATTCAGGCCTTACGGCCTCCCTTGCGGGAAAGGGCACGGGGACTGGAACTGGAGAGCGATTTTCCACGACCGGACAGACTCGGATTTGTCATGAAGTAATTATGCGCATTGAACGGTTCTTCGTTCGGCGCCGGGACAATGCGGCGCGAGCCGCCATCGGGCAGGATCGTCCAGCTCTGCTCATTGTCGAGCAGGTTGGCGAGCATGATCTGATCGAGCAATTGCTGGTGCACCGTCGGGTTCAGGATCGGCGTCAGCGCCTCGACGCGACGGTCGAGATTGCGCGGCATCAGGTCGGCGGAGGAGATGTAGACCTTCGCCTTGGGCGAAGGCAAGCCATGGCCGGCGCCGAAGGCGTAGATGCGGTTGTGCTCCAGGAAGCGGCCGATGATCGACTTGACCCGGATATTCTCCGACAAACCGGGCAGGCCTGGCCGCAGGCAGCAGATGCCGCGCACGACGAAGTCGATCTCGACACCGGCCCGGCTGGCGTCATAGAGCGCGTCGATGATCTCGGGATCGACCAGTGAATTGCATTTGCCCCAGATCGCGCCCTTGCGGCCGGCCTTCACATGCGCGACCTCCTCGGCGATGTCGCCGAGCAGACGCTTCTTCAGGTTCGTCGGCGAGACGGCCATGCGCTCCAGCCCGGCCGGCTCGGCATAGCCGGTGATGAAGTTGAAGACGCGGGCGACATCCTGCGAAAGCACCGGATCGGCGGTGAAGAAGGACACGTCGGTGTAGATGCGCGCCGTGATCGGATGGTAGTTGCCGGTCGCGATATGACAGTAGCTGACGAGCTGGCCGGCTTCGCGCCGCACCACCAGTGACAGCTTGGCGTGGGTCTTCAGCTCGATGAAGCCGTAGACGACCTGGACGCCGGCGCGCTCCATCTCCTTGGCCCAGCGGATGTTCGCTTCCTCGTCGAAGCGGGCCTTGAGCTCGACCAGTGCGGTCACCGACTTGCCGGCCTCGGCGGCCTCGGTCAGCGCCTTGACGATCGGCGAGTTCGAAGAGGTGCGGTAGAGCGTCTGCTTGATCGCGACGACATTGGGGTCGCGCGCCGCCTGCTGCAGGAACTGCACCACGACGTCGAAGCTCTCATAGGGATGATGGACCAGCAGGTCCTTCTGCCGGATCGCGGCGAAGCAGTCGCCGCCATGCTCGCGGATGCGCTCGGGGAAACGGGCGTTGTAGGGCCTGAACTTGAGGTCCGGCCGGTCGACGCTGACGAGCTGGGCAAGCTCGTTCAGGCCGATCATGCCGTTGACCTCGACGACCTCGTCGCTGTCGACCTTGAGCTCGCGCACGATCATCCGGCGCAGATGGTCGGGCATGCCGGTCGAGAGTTCGAGCCGGATGACGACGCCGAGGCGCCGCTGCTTCAGCATGGTCTCGAAGACGCGGACGAGGTCCTCCGCCTCCTCCTCGATATCGAGGTCGGAGTCGCGGATGACGCGGAAGGAGCCGGTGCCCTTGACCTCGTAGCCGGGGAAAAGCTTGGCGATAAAGAGCGAGACCGCATCCTCGAGGGTGATGAAGCGGTGCAAACCTTCGCGGGCGAGATCGGGCAGCTCGATGAAGCGGTCGATCTTGATCGGCACGCGGATCAGCGCGTCGAGCTGGCGCCCGTCGCTGAGGCGCTCCAGCGCGAGCGCGACGGTGAAACCGAGATTCGGGATGAAGGGGAAGGGATGGGCCGGGTCGATCGCCAGCGGTGTCAGCACCGGGAAGACGTAATTGAGGAAATAGTCCTCCAGCCAGATCCGGTCCTGCGAACCGATATCGGCCGGGCCGAGCAGGTGGATGCGGTTCTCGTGCAGCTCATGGCGCAGTTCGACCCAGCGCGCCTGTTGGTCGTCGGTCAGGGCCGAAACCGCATTGCCGATCTCGACGAGCTGCTCGGCCGGGGTGAGCCCGTCCTGGCTGGGAGTGACGACGCCGGCCTTGAGCTGCTCGCGCAGGCCCGAGACGCGGACCATGAAGAACTCGTCGAGGTTGTTGGCCGAGATCGAGAGGAAGCGCAGCTGCTCCAGCAGCGGATGGCTGCGGTTCGACGCCTCCTCCATGACCCGGCGGTTGAACTGCAGCCAGGAGAGCTCGCGATTCATGAAGCGCGCCGGCTGCCGGCGCAGCGGCAATGCGTCCGAATCCCCCGTCGCCCTATCCGGCATGTCGGGCATGTCGGCCGCGATCTCCGTGGTCATGCGCTTGGTCCGTACCCTTACCCTGGTCGTCGTCCTGCTCGTGCGTCTCATGGGGCGTTGTGAAGCCATCCTACCGTGACGGTTCGATGACAAGCGACATGAATCGCTGTCGGAAAAGGTTAGCAGGCATCGGCCGCCGGCCATAGATAGGAGGCTTCACGGGGCGCCCGGCAGCCCCCGCGATCGTCAGCAAGCCGCTCAGCCCGGCTCCTGCGGGAACAGCTCGGCCAGCACCTCCTGCACCAGCGGGCGCGTCACGCGCCGGCCGCGCTCCAGCGCCACCCGGTCGAGCCGGTCCACGACCTGCCGCGCGGCGGCGAAGGAGCGCTCCATCCTGAGCGCCAGCGTATCGATGACCGCCGTATCGACCACGAGCTGGCGATCGATGAAGAGCTTGACCAGCACGGCGCGAAGCAACCCGTCATCCGGCGGCTCGATGGTGGCGCTCGGTGCCAGCCGCAGGCGCGAGAGCAGGTCCGGCACGCGCAGGCCCCAGAGATCGGGCGGCGTGCGCGCCGTCAGCAGCAGATGGCCGCCGCGCGCCTTGATCGCGTTCATCAGATGGAACAGCGCCGGCTCGTCGAAGGGGGCGGCATCGCAATCCTCGATCACGAGCGCGCCGCCCGAGACCAGATGCGGCACCTTCTCGTCAGCCAGATCACGCGCGGGAATTGTCCAGGCATGGGCCATGCGGGCCCAGATCGCGGCGAGATGGGTCTTGCCCGCGCCTTCCGGTCCCGTCAGGCGCAGCCAGGCATCCGGCCAGCGCGGCCAGCTTTCGACCAGCCCGTAGGCCGCCTCGTTCGAGGGGCCGACGAGGAAATCCTCGACGCCGTGGCGACTGTCGACCGGCAGGTCGAAGGCGAGCTGGCGCGGGCGCGAAGGCGCGTCTGACATGGGCGGCTCAGCGCTCGATCTCGATCGTCACATCGGCCTTCGCCGGGTTCGGATGAATGCCGCGATAGAGATTGCTGGCGAGATACTGCCTGAGGGCGAAGCGGCAGAGCACGCCGATCACCGCCGCCAGCGGCACCGCCAGCAGCAGGCCGACGAAGCCGAAGAGCGAACCGAAGGCAAGCAGCGCGAACATCAGCCAGACCGGATGGACGCCGATCGAATCGCCGACGAATTTCGGCTGGAAGATGTTGCCCTCGAGGAACTGCCCGACCAGGAAGACGCCGAGCGTCGCCAGCGGCCAGGTCCAGTCCGGCCAGAACTGCACCGTCGCGACGCCGACCGAGAGCACGAGCCCGGTCAGCGAGCCGACATAGGGAATGAAGGAGAGGAAGCCCGAGATGATGCCGATCAACGCGCCGAAATTGACACCGACCACGCTCAGCCCGATGGCGTAGAAAGCGCCCAGCAGCAGGCAGACCAGCGCCTGCCCGCGCAGGAATCCGGCGATGGCGGTGTCCATCTCGCGGACCAGCCCGCGGATGGTCTTGCGATGGTCGCGCGGCAGCCAGCTATCGACGGTCGCGACCATGCGATCCCAGTCGACCAGCAGATAGAAGGCGATGACCGGCGTCAGCACCAGCAGCGAAAAGACGCCGACGATCGCGGTGCCGCCGCTCCAGAGCGATTGCAGCAGGCCGCCAACCCATTTCGTCGCCTGGCCGACGAGGTCGCCCAGCGAGCTTTGCGCCTGCTTGGCAAGATCGCCGCCGCCGAAGCGCTCGAGCCAGGGCGCGCCCTTTTCGAGCACGAGCGACTGCAGTTTCGCCGCATCCCCGGGCAGCCGTGCCACCAGCCCGGCGAGTTGCTGGCCGAGCAGCGGCGCGAGCAGGATCAGCACCAGCGCGAAGATCAGGATGAAGACGACGAGGATGACGATGGTCGCGGCAAGACGGCTCATCCCGAGGCGCTCCAGCCGGTCGGCCAGCGGATCGAGCAGATAGGCAAGCGCCAGCGCCGCGATGAAGGGCAGCAGGATGTCCCTGAGCAGCACCAGGAACAGCACGAAGAGGAAGAGGGAACCCAGCCAAAAGCCGATCTGGCGCTGTAAGGTCATCCATCAGCCTCTTCGCGTCTTCGGCAGGAAGACGAGCAACTCTATACGTGGTCCGGCGGTTCCCGGCCAGCGCGGGCGGTCTCGGTCGATCCCGCCATGTGCCGCAGCCAGAAGGCGAGATAGGCCGCCATCGAGGCGAGCGTCAACAAGGCGACGACCAGCTCGCCGACCGTGCCGGCGGGACCGGGATCGATGCCGAAGGCGCGCGAGCCGAGCGCCAGCGCGGCAAAGGCGATCTGCGCGGCGGTGTTGAGCTTACTGACGATAAAGGGGGCGATCGTGACCGGCCGGTCGAGCAGCCAGGAGAGCAGCACCGCGGCCACGATCATGATGTCGCGCGCCACGACCAGGACGACGAGCCAGAACGGAATCGCGCCGACCACCGCGAGCGTGATGTAGATCGAGACGATCAGCGCCTTGTCGGCGATGGGATCGAGATAGGCGCCGAGCTCGCTCGCCATGCCGCAGCGCTTGGCGAGGAAGCCGTCGACGGCATCGGACACACCCGCGACGACGAAAATGACGAAAGCGGCGTCCCAGCGCGCATTGACGATCATCACGATGACGAGCGGCACCAGGAAGAGCCGGCCGAGCGTGATCAGATTCGGGATCGTCATGGGTGCAGCTTCGCTCAGCATCACGCGCAATGCCAGCCCGGCCACTCATGACATCCGTTTCCTCGCGCCGTCATCCCGGGTTAGCCCAGGCATGGATCCCGGGTCTCTCTTTCGGTCGCCCGGAATGACGCAAGATGGCGATGATAAAGCCAATAAAGCCCGTTCCAAGCCTTGCCAGCCGGGGCGTGCTTGCCTATCGCTCCCGCGAACAGGAACAAAGGCGAGACCGCAATGAGCAAGCCCGGCGCAAACGGACTGACCTATGCGCAGGCAGGTGTCGATATCGACGCCGGCAATGCCATGGTCGACGAGATCAAGCCGCTGGTGCGCGCGACGCGCCGGCCGGGCGCGGATGCCGAGATCGGCGGTTTCGGCGGGTTGTTCGATCTCAAGGCCGCCGGCTTCAACGATCCGATCTTGGTCGCCGCCAATGACGGCGTCGGCACCAAGGTGAAGATCGCCATCGAAAGCGGGCTGCACTCGACGATCGGCATCGATCTCGTGGCGATGTGCGTCAACGACCTGATCGTCCAGGGCGCCGAGCCCCTGCTCTTCCTCGACTATTACGCCACCGGCAAGCTCGACCCGAAGGTCGGCGTCGAGATCGTGCGCGGCATCGCCGATGGCTGCCGCCAGGCCGGCTGCGCGCTGATCGGCGGCGAGACCGCCGAGATGCCCGGCATGTATGCCGAAAAGGATTACGACCTCGCCGGCTTCGCCGTCGGCGCGGCCGAGCGCGGCACGCTGCTGCCCCGCGAGGACCTGAAGCCGGGCGACGTGGTCTTCGGCCTGCCCTCCTCCGGCGTGCATTCGAACGGCTATTCGCTGGTGCGCCGCATCGTCGAGCTCAGTGGCCTCGGCTGGGAAGCCCCTGCCCCCTTCGCCCCCGCCAGGACGCTGGCGCAGGCGCTGCTGGAGCCGACACGCATCTATGTGAAGCCGCTGCTGCAGGCGCTGAAGGCAACCGACGGCATCAAGGCGCTCGCCCATATCACCGGCGGCGGCTTTCCCGACAATATCCCGCGCGTACTGCCGGAAGGGCTCGGCGTCGCGCTCGACCTCGCCTCGATCCCGGTGCCGCCCGTCTTCGGCTGGCTCGCCAAGATCGGCGGTGTCGCCGAGCGCGAGATGCTGCGCACCTTCAACTGCGGCATCGGCATGATCGTCGCGGCGGATGCTGCGAAGGCCGACGAGGTTCTTGCGGCGCTCAAGGCCGCTGGCGAGGCGCCAGTCAGGCTCGGCGAGATCGTGCCGGCCGCGGAAGGCGAGGAGCCGGTCAGCTATCGCGGCAAGCTCGCGCTGTGAGCATGGCGGCTGGCCGCAAACGCGTCGGAGTGCTGATCTCCGGGCGCGGTTCCAACATGGTTTCGCTGGCGGAAGCCGCGCTGGCGTCGGATTACCCGGCGCAGATCGCGCTTGTGCTCTCGAACATTCCCGACGTCGCGGGGCTCGACCGGGCGCGCGGCTTCGGCATCGCGACCGCGACCGTGGATCACCGCGCCTTCGGCAAGGACCGCGAGGCCTTCGAGCGCGCGATGGACGAGGTGCTGCGCGTCAACCAGATCGATCTGGTCGTGCTCGCCGGCTTCATGCGCATCCTGACGCCCTGGTTCGTGACGCGCTGGGAAGGCCGGATGATCAACATCCACCCCTCGCTGCTGCCGCTGTTCAAGGGCACGCATACGCACCGGCAGGCACTGGAAGCCGGCGTCGCCGAGCATGGCTGCTCGGTGCATTTCGTCGTGCCGGAGCTCGATGCCGGCCCGGTCATCTTGCAGGCGAAGGTGCCGGTCCTGCCCGGCGACGACGAGGACAAGCTGGCGCAGCGCGTCCTTGCCGAGGAGCACAAGCTCTATCCGGCGGCGCTGGCCGAGGTCGCTTCGGGCCGGGCCAGGCTCGAAGGCGGGGTCGTCATCCGCGGCTGAGAGGCGGCTGCGCCCTCGGCGTTCGCCGGCATCCCGCCGCCCTCGCGCTTGCAGCGCTCCCATTCCTCGCGCGTCTTCTCCTCCTCCTTCTGCCAGCGGCGGAAGAGATCGGCGCGGCGGGCGGGGTAACGCTCCTCCAGTGCGACGAGGCCGGTCATACGGTCGGTGCGGAAATGGCGGAAGGCCTGCCGAAGCTCGCACCAGGCGATGACGATGCGGACGCGCTCGTAGAAGGTCATGCCGATCGGCCAGATCATGCGCTGCGTCGCATGGCCGCTTTCGTCGCTGTATTCGATCGAGAGCTTGCGGCCGTTGCGGATCGCGGCGCGCACGGCCGCGACATCGACCTGATCGACCGGCAGCTCGCCCGGATGGGAGGCCGCGAACAAGGCGCCGTCGAGCAGGATCGGCTTCAGATGGGCTGGCAGTACGGCCGCAACCTTGCTGACGACATCCTCGGCCGCTCGCGCGAGCACCGGGTCCGCCCGCTCGCTGAGCCAGCGCATGCCGACGAGCACGGCCTCGATCTCGTCGGGCGAGAGCATCAGCGGCGGCAGGTCGAAACCGGCGTCGAGCACATAGCCGATGCCGGCCTCGCCGCGCACAGGCACGCCCTGGCGCACCAAGGCGCCGATGTCGCGATAGACCGTCCGCACGGAGACATCGAGCTCTGAGGCCAGCGTCTCGGCGGTGACGGGGCGCCTGCGGCGACGCAGGCTCTGGATCATGTCGAGCAATCGTTCGGCGCGCTGCACGGCATTATCTCCCTACCCGGCCTCGTAGCTGCGGCATCATGGCCCAGCCGGGGTGACAACTTCTGTCAGGAGCGTGTCAGCAGCAAGGCGGGAGGTATCGAAGGCGCGGGATCCCCTCTCCGGAAAGGAGAGGGGTAGAGGTGAGGTGTAGGTCGTTTGACCAGTAAGGCACAAACCTCGCAGCAGCAGCCGTCAGGTCACGGCCACAACGTCCAGCGGCCTTCCCCTCACCCTGCCCTCTCCCTCCGGGAGAGGGTTCCCCGCGCTATCCGAGAAACGGCGCTGCCGCACCGACCAAAAACGCCACTCGGCTCAGATCGGCCGCTTCAGCTTGCACTGGTCGATGAAGCGGAGGCCCTTTTCGCGGGCCGTGTCGTTGAAATAGCCGGTGTCGCGGAAGGCCTGGATCTCGTCCTTGCTCATGGCATTGACGGTGCCCTTGGCGTAGCAGCTGCAGGGCGTGTGCACCGCCTCGCGCGTCGTGTTGAGCAGGCGCGACTGGGTGATCAGGCAGGCGTCGAAGGCACGGAGCTGAATCATGTAGGGCGTCAGGTTCTTCGCGGTCGGGTCCGGCGGAGGCAGCGCCGTGGAGCTGCTCGCGGCATAGGCCGAGGCGCCCAACAGCATCGAGAATCCACCGGCCAGAACGACCGCACCCAACCGCCGCATCATCATGACTTGCCCGTCCTTCGAGAAGAAGCGGTCGCATGGATCCCGGCGCCGCCACGCCTCCGCATGACACAGATGCATGAAAGGTCAAGAGGCTCCGAAGCTTGTCAGGCCTTCCGGATCCACACCTTGTTGTCATGGAAGGCGGCACCGCCGAAAGGCGCCGGCGAATCGGCGCCGGTCAGGGTGTTGATGCCGCGACCGTGCTTATGGGCCGCATTGGGCCAGATCGACTCGGCGATGACCACGCCGCGTACCAGCCCTGCGAAGATCGCCGCGGTCAGATGGACCGTGCCGCGCCGGTTGCCGACGACGACTTCGTCGCCGGCCGCGATGCCGAGCCCGGCCGCATCGTCCGGATGCAGCATCAGCGTCGGCTGCCCCTCCTTCTTCAGCGAGCCTGGCGTCTCATTGAAGGTCGAATTAAGGAAGCTGCGCGCCGGGCTGGTGGCGAGGCGGAAAGGATGCTCGTCATCGGCGAGCTCGATGACGTCCCACTGATCGGGTAGCGCCGGCAGCCGGTCATAAGGACCAACGAGGCCGTCATTGGCGTTCGGCACCTTCGGCCAGTCCGGCTTGAAGTGGAACTTGCCGTCGCGATGGCCGAATCCCTTCAGGTAATGCGCCGTCTCGAAATCCGGCTGTACGTCGAGGAAATCATTCGCGATCAGCTCGTCCAGCGTACCGCGCCCGCTCTCGCGCAGCGTCCAGTCGACGATTTCGCGCGGGGTCATGGCGAAGCCGCGATGCTCGGCGCCCAGCCGCTGCGCCAGCGCCGAGACGACCTCATGGTTCGAGCGGCACTCGCCCGGCGGCTCGATCAGCTTGCCGCCCCACATGATGTGCTGGTGGCCGCCGCCCTGGTAGAGATCGTCATGCTCCATGAACTGCGTCGCCGGCAGGACGATGTCGGCCATGGCCGCCGTCTCGGTCATGAACTGCTCGTGGACGACGGTGAACAGGTCCTCGCGGGCAAAGCCCTGCTTGACCAGCTCCTGCTCGGGCGCCACCGAGACCGGGTTGGTGTTCTGGATGAAGAGCGCCTTGACGGGGCCGCCATCGCGCAGGGCCGGCGCATCGCCGGTCAGGACGCGGCCGATCTGCGACTGGTCGAGCTGGCGCACGCCGCGCTCCATGGTGTCGAGCCCCTCGATCAGGCTCTTGCGCCATCTGTAGATGCCGCTGTTGCTGTGGAAGGCGCCGCCGCCCTCGTACTGCCAGGCTCCCGTCACCGCCGGCACCGACAGCGCCGCATGCATCGAGACCGCGCCGTTACGCTGGCGCGCGAAGCCGTAGCCGAGGCGGAAGAAGCTCCGCTTGCGGGTGCCGACCAGCGTGGCGAATTCCTCGATCTCGGCGACGCTCAGCCCCGTGATCGCCGCCGCCCATTCCGGGGTGCGCGTCGCGAGGTGGGCCTCCAGCTCGTCGGGGTAGTCGGTATGGGCAGCGAGATAGTCGCGGTCGGCATGGCCGTCGCGGAACAGGACATGCATCACGGCGCAGGCGAGCGCCGCGTCGGTGCCAGGCTTCAGGACGAGCGCGAGATCGGCCTGCTGCAGCGTGGCGTTGCGGTAGATGTCGATGGCGACGATCTTGGCGCCGCGCTCCTTCCGCGCCTTGATGGCGTGGTTCATGACGTTGACCTGGGTGTGCACGGCGTTGGTGCCCCAGATCACGACGCAGTCCGACTTCGCCATCTCGCGCGGATCGACGCCGGCGAGACGGCCCGTGCCGGCAATGAAGCCGGTCCAGGCGGTCGTCGTGCAGATGGTCGAATACTGGCCGGAATAGCGCTTGGCGTGGCGCAGGCGGTTGATGCCGTCGCGCATCACCAGCCCCATCGTCCCGGCATAATAATAAGGCCAAATCGCCTCGGAACCATGCTCGGTCTCGATGGCGAGGAAACGGCGCGCGATCTCGTCGAGCGCCTCGTCCCAGGAGATGCGCTCGAACTGCCCTGCCCCCTTCGGGCCGACGCGCTTCAGCGGGTGCAGCAGCCGGTCGGGATGGTGGATGCGCTCGGCGTAGCGGGCGACCTTGGCGCAGATCACGCCGTCGGTATAGCTCTGGCGCTTGGAGCCGCGCACGCGGCCGATGCTGCGTCCGTCGAGAACCTCGACCTCGAGCGAGCAGGCGGAAGGGCAATCATGCGGGCAGACCGAGGGGCGGATCTCGACGCGGGGCATCTGGTTCATGGAGCTTTTCTAATCCATCGCGTGGCGGCGCGGGAGCCGAAATTCGCGACAGGCCGCATGCGCAAGGCGCCGTTTGGAAATTCCCTCAACCCCGATCCCGAGGAGCCGTCCGTGAGGAATGGCTTCCCAGGATGAGGGCTCGAATCATCAAGCGGACGCTAAGAAGCCGTCAACGCTAACCGCGTCTTAATCCTCCTGATCGACATTGCAGCAAGATCCCTTGCGAGAGGTGCCACGGCGCCGGAGTTCTCGACTATGCGTTGCGTTGCGTATCTGGCGGGCCTCGTGCTCGGCCTTGCCCTGTCCTTGCCCGGAGCCGCACAGGCCCAGTCGAGCGACTACACCCAGCTCACCTCGCCCCAGTCGGCCCAGAACTGGTATCTGACGGTCGGGGCGGGCCTGCGCTACCAGCCGGACTATACCGGCTCCGACGACTATCTCTTCCGGGCGCGGCCGATCATCTCGCTCGGCCGGGGGCTGAAGAGCACCTGGTGGGCGGCCGAGGACGACGCCATGCTCAGCATCGGCGTGTTCTCCGGCCAGGGCTGGCGCATCGGCTTCTCGGGGGATCTGCTCTGGAAGCGCAACGCCAAGGTCAACCCGGCGCTGGTCGCGGTGCCCCCCACGAAATTCGGTGGCGAGGCCGGCGCCTTCGCCGAATTCTATCCGACATCCTGGCTGCGCGCCCGCGTCGACGTCCGCCGCGGCATCGTCGCCCATGACGGCGTCGTCGCCGACCTCAAGCTCGACGCCTTCACCAATCTCGGCCCCTGGACCTTCGGCATCGGCCCGCGCATGCGCATCGCCAGCGCCGATTACGTGCGCACCTATTTCGGCACCAGCGGCGCCCTGCCCGGCACCGGCGGGCTGCTGCAGCGCTTCAATGCCGGCGTGCATTCGTATGGCGCGCTGGCGCAGGCGACCTATCACTGGTCCGACCGGCTCCAGACCACGACCTATGTCGAGTACAAGCGCCTGACCGGCGACGCCGCCCGCTCGCCGATCGTCCGGCCCTTCGGTTCGCGCAACTCGATCACAGTCGGCATCTCGGCGAGCTATTCCTTCGACACCGGATCGAACTACTCGCTCGGCTTCTGAGGAACGGCAGGGCCATGGCCGGGCAAGCGCCCGGTCAGGCTTGCGCCCCAAAAGAAAAGGGCGGACCGGCAAACCGGTCCGCCCTTTTTGCTTTTCAGCCTGAACTGCGGCTGCGATCAGCCGACGATCTCGTTGCCCGCGAAGAACTGGGCGATCTCGACGGCCGCCGTCTCGGCAGCGTCCGAGCCGTGCACGGTGTTCTCGCCGACCGACTGGGCGAAGAGCTTGCGGATGGTGCCCTCGGCGGCGTTGGCCGGGTTGGTGGCGCCCATCACGTCACGGTACTTGGCGATGGCGTCCTCGCCTTCCAGAACCTGCACGACGACCGGGCCGGAGGTCATGAACTCGACGAGCTCGCCGAAGAAGGGACGCGCCGAATGGACCGCGTAGAAGGTCTCGGCCTGGGCCTTGGTCATCTGGATGCGCTTCTGCGCGACGATCCGCAGGCCAGCCTTCTCGATGACCGCGTTGACCGCGCCGGTGAGGTTGCGCTTCGTCGCGTCGGGCTTGAGAATGGAGAAGGTACGCTGGACAGCCATCGAATGATCCTTGGAAGGGTCGAATAAGGGAATGCGGCGCGCTTATAGCTGCCGCCTTCGCACCCTACAAGGCTTGCCCCAAAAGGCGCGCGCACCGGGCTGCCGCGCCAGAATCGATGAGCCGACTGATCTGTTTCATGCTAGGATGGCGCGTGAACAACAGGGAGCCAATCCATGGTTGTCGTTGCGATCGTCTTCGCGGGCTTCGTTTCCCTGCTCTGCCAGGTGCTGCTCGTGACGCCTGACTCCATCAGCAAGGACCGCAGGGGCAACCTGCCCCCGCCCTCGGGCGGCATCGCGGCCTTCTGAACGACGCGAGACCGCGTCGTCTCCGAGTAGCCGAACGTGGCGCTCAGTGCCGCGTCAGGAAAGTGCGGGCCTCGCGCAGCGCTTCCGCGATCTCGTCGCGGCTCATTTCCAGTGCCAGCTCCTGCCGATGCGCCGCCGCCCGGGCGCTGCCGCGTGCGAAGGCAATGTTGAACCAGGTCTGAGCCTTGACCAGATTGACGGCTCCTGCCCGCCCCGAAGCATGCATCAGCCCGAGCTCGCAATAGGCCTCGGCCGATACTTCCACCGGTGCCACCAGTGAAGCGGGGATCGCGCTCATCTCCATGCGTGCCATGATTGAACCAACCCTGTCTGTCGTTGCGGCCAGCCACCCGTCCAAGGCCCCGACCGATGAGTGCGAGAGTGGCCGCAACCGTTAAAGCGCGGGCTAAATTTTGCGATGAATCGAGTCTCAACGAGACGTCATCGCCAGGTTAAAGCAACGGGGCGTTTACGAAGGAATGCCGGAAAAGCGTTTCCGCTCAATGCCCTGACCAGAGCGGAGGAATGCCGGCGTTGATGATGGATTCACCTTGCCTCACGGAACCGCCGTCAAGAACTGTCGCTGCGGCATCTTGGAGCCGACGCAAAACGGCGCTATGGTTCACATGTAAACCATAACGGCCGACGGGCCGATCAGGAGGAAACGATGAGGACACTGGCGGCTTTCGGCCTGGCAGGCCTGGCGGCGTTCACTCTGGCCGGCGCGGCCACGCGCGCCTCGGCGCAGGAGGTGGTCGGCGTCTGGGAACGCGACACCGGCGCCTCGCGCGTGCGCTTCAGCAAATGCGGCGATGCGCTCTGCGGCACGATCTCATGGCTCAAGGATCCGAACGGTCCGGCGAAACTCGGCCAGCGCATCTTCTTCGACATGAAGCCGAACGGCGCGAACAAGTGGAACGGCAGCGCCTTCAACCCGGAGGACGGCAAGACCTATTCGGGCACGATGACGCTCTCGGGCAATGCGCTGACCACGGCAGGCTGTGTCATGGGCGGCTTGATCTGCCGCACGGTGAAGTGGTCGCGGACCAATTGAGCCGGTTTTCCTTCTCCCCTCGGGGAGAAGGTGTCTGCGAAGCAGACGGATGAGGAAAGGGTGGCGCTGACGGCCCTCATCCGTCAGCGCTTCGCACTGCCACCTTCTCCCCCCGGGGGAGAAGGGAGAGCAGTTCAGCTCGCCTTCTGGCCGAAGAGGACCGCCTTCTGCTCCGGCGTGTTGATGCCGGCCGGGCTGCGCAGCTCCTCGCCGACCTTGAGGCCGCGCTCGACCGCGGGGCGAGCGAGCATCGTCTCGATCCAGCGGCCGACATGCGGGAACTGCTTGATGTCCTGGCCCTGCCGCTCCCAGCCGCGGGCCCAGCCGATGCAAGCCATGTCGGCGATGGAATAATCGCCGCAGATGTAGTCGCGGCCCGCGAGCCGCTTGTTCAGCACGCCATAGAGCCGGTTCGCCTCGTTGGTGTAGCGCTCGATGGCGTAGGGCACCTGCTCAGGCGCGTAGAGGCGGAAATGATGGGTCTGGCCGAGCATCGGTCCGAAGCCGCCCATCTGCCAGAACAGCCACTCGTCGACCGCGACGCGGCCACGCTCGTCCTTCGGATAGAACTTCCCGGTCTTGCGGCCGAGGTATTGGAGGATGGCGCCGGATTCGAAGACGGAAATCGGCTTGCCGTCCGGCCCGTCGGGATCGACGATGGCCGGCATGCGGTTGTTGGGCGAGATGGCGAGGAACTCGGGCTTGAACTGGTCGCCCTTGCCGATGTTCACCGGAACGACGTTGTAGGGCAGCCCGCATTCTTCGAGCATGATGCTGATCTTGTAGCCGTTCGGCGTCGGCCAGAAATAGAGGTCGATCGGATTGGCGGGAGCTTGCGACATCGGGAGCTTCCTTGCTGCGACGAGACTTCAGCCGCCAATCTATGGTTAGGCCGGCGGGGCCGGAAGGGGCTGCGCCCGCCCCCAGCGCGACTGCGCCATGTCCTCCCCGCGTGTAACCTTTTCAGGTTCAGAGCGGCTTCTTGAAGCCCTCATGGCTCTGGTCGAAGCCGAGTTTGCGGTAGAAGCGATGGGCATCGACGCGGCTCTTGTTCGAGGTCAGCTCGACGAGACCGGCGCCGCTCTCCTCGGCAAAGGCCAGGGCGTGGCGGATCATCAGCGCACCGATGCCGAGCCCGCGGCTCTCCGGCGAAACGTGGACGCTCTCGATCTTGGCGCGCTTGCGCCCGCGCGCGATAAGGCCGGGGATCAGCGTGATCTGAAAGGTGCCGATCACCTGCCCTGCCCGCTCGGCGACGCAGAGCGCGCTGTCCCTGCTGGCAGCGATCTCGGCGAAGGCCTCGGCATAGGCGGGGTGACGTGCCTCGGCGGCGATCTCCTCCGGCGTCAACGTCTGCGTCGGCGCGCCGAGCATCATGAGTTCCACGATGCGTGCGACATCCTCGGCCCGCGCGCGGCGGATGGTGATTTCGGCGGCGGAGACAGATGTCCTGGTCATCGCATCGGCTTTCGGCTCAGGCACAGACGGGAAGTGGGCGCGAGGTCACTCGGCAAAGAGGCGCTTGGCCATCAGCAGCGTGTTCGGCGTGTCGTCGCGGCCGTCGAAGCGCGCCTGGCGCTGCAGGAAGAAACCCATGCGTTCGTAGAAGGCGATCGCCGGTTCGTTCTGGCTCTCGACCTCGAGGCGGGCGACCGGCGCCTTCGGAAAGCAGGCGAGCGCGACCTGCAGCAGCGTGCGGCCGATGCCGACACCCTGCCAGGCCGGCAGGACATAGAGCCGGGTCAGCAGCGCCGCGCCGTCGCGTTCCGGTCTGGCGGATGCCGTGGCGACGATCTCCGCACCGACCGACGCGACGAGGAAGACGCCCTCGTCGCGGCCGAGCTGGCTGTGCAGATTCTCCGGCGAATGCCAGGCATTGGTGATCTCGGCGACCCGCTGCCAACCATAGATGCCGTCATAGGTCGCATGCCAGGTCTCGACCAGAAGCGCCCTGACCGCCGGGATGTCGGCGGCTTCGGCGTCACGGATGACGAGGTCGGCGGGGGTCATCCCAATCGTCCAGCTTGCGCAGGGAACACCGCGATCATCCCGGATTTGACCCGGGATCCAGGCCGGAGCGCTTCCGAAAAAGCTTCAAGCATGGATCCCGGATCTCCGCGTCGCAGCGTCCGGGATGACGGCGTATTCGATCACTCGATCCCCAGCTTCTTCTTCAGGATCTCGTTGAGGGCCTGTGGGTTGGCCTTGCCGCCGGAGGCCTTCATTGCCTGGCCGACGAACCAGCCCAGCATGGTCGGCTTGGCCTTGACCTGCTCGACCTTGTCGGGATTGGCCGCGATCAGCTCGTCGACGGCCTTCTCGATCGCGCCGGTGTCGGTGACCTGCTTCATGCCGCGGGTCTCGACGATCTGGCGCGGGTCGCCGCCCTCGGTCCAGAGGATCTCGAAGAGGTCCTTGGCGATGCGGCCCGAGATGACGTTCTCGCCGATCAGGTCGACGAGCCCGCCGAGCTGGAGGGCCGACACAGGAGAGGACGCGATGTCCTTGCCTTCCTTGTTGAGGCGGCCGAACAGCTCGTTGATCACCCAGTTCGCGGCGGCCTTGCCGTCGCGGCCCTTCGCCACCGCCTCGAAATAATCGGCCTGCTCGCGCTCGGCGACGAGCACCGAGGCGTCATAGGGCGACAATCCGTATTCCGCGATGAAGCGGGCCTTCTTGGCGTCCGGCAGCTCCGGCAGCGCGCCCTTCAGGTTCGCGACGAAGGCGTCGTCGAACTCCAGCGGCAGCAGGTCCGGATCGGGGAAGTAGCGATAGTCATGCGCCTCTTCCTTGGAGCGCATCGAGCGGGTCTCGCCCTTGCCGGGATCGTAGAGGCGCGTCTCCTGGTCGATCGTGCCGCCATCCTCGATGATGCCGATCTGGCGGCGCGCCTCGACCTCGACCGCCTGGCCGATGAAGCGGATCGAGTTGACGTTCTTGATCTCGCAGCGCGTGCCGAGCTCGTCGCCGGGCTTGCGGACGGACACGTTCACGTCGGCGCGGAGATTGCCCTTCTCCATGTCGCCGTCGCAGGTGCCGAGATAGCGCAGGATGGTGCGCAGCTTCGAGACATAGGCCTTCGCCTCCTCGGCCGAGCGCAGATCCGGCTTGGAGACGATCTCCATCAGCGCCACGCCCGAACGGTTGAGGTCGACGAAGCTCATCGTCGGATGCTGGTCGTGGATCGACTTGCCGGCATCCTGCTCCAGATGCAGCCGCTCGATGCCGACCGTGATCTGCTCGGTCGGCGAGAGATCGACCACGATCTCGCCCTCGCCCACGATCGGGCTCTTGTACTGGCTGATCTGATAGCCCTGCGGCAGGTCCGGATAGAAATAGTTCTTGCGGTCGAAGACCGAGCGATTGTTGATCTGCGCGTTGAGGCCGAGGCCCGTGCGCACCGCCTGGCGGACGCATTCGGCGTTGATCACCGGCAGCATCCCCGGCATCGCCGCATCGACGAGGCTGACATGTTCGTTCGGCTCGGCGCCGAAGCCGGTGGAAGCCCCGGAGAACAGCTTGGCGTTGGAGGTGACCTGGGCGTGGATCTCCATGCCGATCACCACTTCCCAATCCCCGGTCGCGCCCTTGATCAGCTTCTTGGGGTCGGCGGGGCGGACATGCGCGTTCATCTCTAACCTTTCGGCTCTCAAACTCGGCTACGCGTTACGCTTTCGGCGAACGGGCGGCAAGGGTCACGGCGCGCAAGGATCACAGTGCGCGGAGGTCGCCGCGCGCAAGACGCATTCCTCGCGCCAGGGCCTCGACGCGTCATCCGGAGGCCGAAACGCGTTGCACTCCTGCAACCAGATGGCGGGAACATTGCTTATTTGTGTCAGGAAGGCGTCTTATGATGGGTGATGGTTCTTGACATTCGTCACTGCCATACCCTTCTTGCGCCAACGGCCGGAAACCAACGATGATATGCCTGGCCCGCAATCCGGAGTTTCTCCATGTCACGCAGCCGTTTTATCGGCCTGGTGCTCGCTGCCGCCGCGTCGACCATCCTCGTTCAGCAGGATGCGTCCGCCCAGGGAGCGCCGCCGGCCCCGCCCGTCCAGATCGCCAACCCGCTCGCCAAACGCGTCACCAACTGGGACGAGTATACGGGCCGCTTCGAAGCGAGCGAGCAGGTCGAGGTGCGCGCGCGCGTCTCCGGCTTCATCGACCGCGTCCATTTCCGTGACGGCGCGCTGGTTCAGAAGGGCGACCTCCTCTTTACCATCGATCAGCGGCCTTACAAACTGGCCGTCGATGTGGCGCAGGCCGACATCGCCCGCGCCAAGGCGCAGGTCGATCTCGCCCGCAACGAGGTCGAGCGCGCCGAGGGCCTGACCCAGAACCGCACGATCACGGCGCGCGACGTCGACCAGCGGCGGGCCAATCTCGACAGCGCCGTCGGCACGCTGCAGGGCGCGGAGGCAAATCTCAAGACCGCCCAGCTCAATCTCGAATGGACCGAGGTGCGCGCGCCGCTGGCGGGTCGCATCTCGAACCGCCGCGTCGATCCGGGCAACCTGATCTCGGGCGGCCAGTCCGGCGCGACGCTGCTGACCACCATCGTCGCGGTCGATCCGATCTACTTCACCTTCGACGTCTCGGAGGCCGACTATCTGCGCTATGCCCGCATGGCCAATCCGCGCGACGGTGCCAGCCGCGATTCCGGCACGGTGGTCGAAGTGCGCCTGTCCGACGAGGCGAAGTGGGACCGCCGCGGCAAGGTCAACTTCCTCGACAACGCGCTCAATGCGCGTTCGGCCACCATTCGCGGCCGCGCCGTGTTCGACAACAAGGACCAGTTCCTGACGCCCGGCGTGTTCGGCCGCCTGCGCTTCTTCGCCGGTGAGGCGGATGCGCTGCTGGTGCCCGACGCCGTCATCGCCTCGGACCAGTCCCACAAGGTCGTGCTGACCGTCGGCCCCGAGAACAAGGTGGTGCCGAAGATCGTCGAGCTCGGCCCGCTCAGCGAAGGCCTGCGCGTGATCCGCGCCGGCCTGACCTCGCAGGACAAGGTCATCGTCGGCGGCAATGCCAATCCGATGGTCCGTCCGGGCGTGGCGGTCACGCCGCAGCCGGGCGAGATCAAGGTCGCGACGACGAACTGACCGGTCGGGGGCCGGCCCTCGGCCCCTGACACGACAATCCGGGCGCCTCGCGGCGCCCGTCCGCCTTTTCCGGACAGGACCTTCCATGTTCCGCTTCGCCCATTTCTTCATCGACCGGCCGATCTTCGCCACGGTCCTCTCGATCCTGCTGACGATCGCCGGCGCGATCGCCCAGCGCTCCCTGCCGATCGCCGAATATCCCGAGATCGCCCCGCCGACGGTGTCGATCCGCGCCACCTATCCCGGCGCCTCGGCCGAGACGGTCGCCGCCACGGTGGCGACGCCGATCGAGCAGGAGGTGAACGGCGTCGACGACATGCTCTACATCACCTCGCAGTCGACCGGCGACGGCGTGGTGACGATCAACGTCGTGTTCAAGGGCGGCACCGACATCGACCAGGCGCAGGTGCTGGTGCAGAACCGCGTCTCCCAGGCCGAACCGCGCCTGCCGCAGGACGTACGCGCGCTGGGCGTCCAGGTGCGCAAGGCCTCGCCCGACTTCCTGATGGTCATCAACATGATCTCGCCGGACGGGTCGCGCGACGCGCAATACATCTCCAACTACGCCTCGCTCTATGTGAAGGACGTGCTGACCCGCGTCGACGGCGTCGGCGATGTGCAGGTCTTCGGCGCGCGTGACTTCTCGATGCGCATCTGGCTCGATCCGGCCAAGGTCGCCTCGCGCAACCTGACGGCGAGCGACGTCGTCGCCGCGCTCAGGGCGGCGAACGTGCAGGTGGCCGCCGGCGCGCTGAACCAGCCGCCCGCGAAGTCGAACGAGGCCTTCCAGCTCTCGGTCAATACGCTCGGCCGCCTGACCGACGTCTCCGAGTTCGAGAACATCGTCGTGCGCTCCGACGCCGATGGCGGCACCATCCGCGTCCGCGACATCGCTCGCGTCGAGCTCGGCTCGCAGGACTACACAACCAACGCCTATCTCGACAACAGGAACACCGTCGCCATCGGCGTCTTCCAGCGGCCCGGCTCGAACGCGCTCGCGACCTCGGACAAGCTGATCGCGACGATGAACGACATGTCCAAGCAGTTCCCGCCGGGGCTCGAGCACCGCATCATCTACAACCCGACCGAGTTCATCGCGCAGTCGGTCGACGCGGTCGTGCACACGCTGTTCGAGGCGATGATCCTCGTCGTCGTGGTGGTGATCCTGTTCCTGCAGACCTGGCGGGCGGCGGTGATCCCGATCGTCGCGATCCCGGTCTCGCTGGTCGGCACCTTCCTGATCATGAGCGCGGTCGGCATCTCCTTCAACACGATCTCGCTGCTCGCCCTGGTGCTGGCGATCGGCATCGTCGTCGACGACGCGATCGTGGTTGTCGAGAACGTCGAGCGCTATCTGGCGCAGGGAATGTCGCCCAAGGAGGCCGCGCACAAGACCATGGACGAGGTCGGCGGCGCGCTGCTCGCGATCGCGCTCGTGCTCTGCGCGGTGTTCATCCCGACCGCCTTCATCAGCGGCCTGCAGGGCACATTCTACCAGCAGTTCGCCGTCACCATCGCGGCCTCGACTGCGATCTCCTGCTTTGTCTCGCTGACGCTCTCGCCGGCGATGTCGGCGCTGCTGCTGAAGCCGCACAAGGCGCATGACCCGCATGAGCAGCACGGCTTCATCTACAAGCTGGGCGCGCCTGTGCGCTGGTTCTTCCACTACTTCAACGCGGCCTTCGACTGGCTTTCGCGCAGCTATGGGCGCGTCACCTCGCGGCTGATCCGCCTCGCCGTGATCCTGCTTATCGTCTATGCCGGGCTGATCGCGCTGACCGCGCAGCGGCTGGTCCAGACGCCGACCGGCCTCGTTCCGCAGCTCGACCGCGGCTATTTCATCGCCGTGATCCAGTTGCCGCCCGGCTCCTCGCTCGAGCGTACCGACGCCGTGCTGCGCAGGGCCAACGAGATCCTGCAGTCCCGCCCCGGCGTTGCGCATACCGTCGCCTTCGCCGGCCTCGACGGCGCGACCTTCACCATCGCGCCGAACACCGGCGTCGCCTTCGTCACGCTCTCCCCCTTCGAAGAGCGCGTGAAGCAGGGCCTGACGACCCAGGGCATCTTCGGCGACCTCCGCCAGCAGATGTTCGGGATTTCGGAAGCCTTCACCCTGCTGATCGAGCCGCCGGCGATTTCCGGCATCGGCAATGGCGGCGGCCTCAAGGGCTATGTGCAGGATCGCAGCGGGCGCGGCCTCGCGGCGCTCGAAGGCGCGGCCTGGACGGTCGCCGGCTCGGCCGGCCAGCTGCCCTTCATCGTGCAGCCCTTCACCCTGTTCTCGACCAAGACGCCGCAGATCTACGCCGATATCGACCGCACCAAGGCGGAGATGCTCGGCGTGCCCGTCACCCGCATCTTCGAGACGCTGTCGATCTATATGGGTTCGGCCTATATCAACGACTTCAACCTGCTGGGCCGCACCTTCCGCGTCACGGCACAGGCCGACAATCCGTTCCGCCTGACCACCCGCGACGTCGCCAATCTCAAGACCCGCAACGCGGATGGCGAGATGGTGCCGATCGGCTCGGTCGCCACCTTCAAGGACACGACCGGTGCCTATCGCGTGCCGCGCTACAATCTCTATCCGGCAGCGGAAGTGCAGCTTTCGATGGCGCACGGCTTCTCCACCGGCCAGGGCATCGCGGCGGTCGAGAAGATCGCGGCCGAGCGCCTGCCGGCCGGCTTCGGCTTCGAATGGACCGAGATCGCGCTGCAGGAGAAGCTCGCCGGCAACACCGCGATCGTCGCCTTCGGCCTGGCGGTGGTCTTCGTCTTCCTGCTGCTGGCGGCTCTCTACGAGAGCTGGCTGCTGCCGCTGGCGGTCATCCTGATCGTGCCGATGTGTATCCTGGCGGCGATGTTCGGGGTGAACTACGCCAATCTCGACCGCAACATCCTGGTCGATATCGGCCTGGTCGTGCTCGTCGGCCTGGCGGCGAAGAACGCGATCCTGATCGTCGAGTTCGCCAAGCAGGCCGAGGACGAAGGCATGAACCGGCGCGACGCGGCGATCGCCGCGGCCCGGACGCGACTGCGGCCGATCCTGATGACCTCTGTCGCCTTCATCCTGGGCGTGCTGCCGCTGACCATCTCGGTCGGCGCCGGCGCCGAGATGCGCCAGGCGATGGGCATCGCGGTGTTCTCCGGCATGCTGGGCGTGACCTTCTTCGGCCTGATCTTCACGCCGGTGTTCTATGTGATGGTGCGCTGGCTGGCGGATCTGCGCGGGACCAAGCGGAAGGTGCAGGCCCCGCCGCCGGCCGAACCGACAGCGGCGCACTGAAGCCGCCGGCAGCCGCTCCGGCAACCGGAGCCACGAACAAGAAAGGGGCCGCAATTGCGGCCCCTTTTCGTTTCGTCTCCGCTCAGAGGCTTTCGGAGCCCGAGCGGCGAAGCCTTTCGGAAAGGATCAGACCAGGCGCCGTGCCACCGCCCGGCACCCCAGAGCGAGGCCCAAGGCAATGACGGTCGCGATGGCTCTCGCCGCCGGATCGGGAACGGCCTCCCCTCGCGCCATCTGGACGATCGTCAGCAGGACCAGCAGGACAGCGACGAAGGCGAGGATGCCGGCAAGCACCGTCAGGCAGGCATAGGCCATGGCGCGGCTGAAGATCATGGCCGTCTCCTCGCGGGGGCTGCTCGCACAGCTCTTCTACCCGTTGAGCTCTCCGCATGTCATCCGGGCGCGGCGAAGAGCCCACGTCATGAACGCGACGTCACGTCATGCTCGGGCTTGACCCGAGCATCTCCTGCCCGAGAGTCTCGGGTCTGCGCTTCGCTTCGCCCGAGAATGACGCTTTTCCTGTTCAGCCGCCTCAGCCCCACCAGCGCTCGCTGACCGGGAAGCGGCCCGCCGCCTGCTCGATCACCTCGCCGAGCGAGAACAGCGTCTCCTCGTCGAAGGGGCGGCCGATGAGCTGGAGGCCGAGCGGCAGGCCCTGGCTGTCCAGCCCTGCCGGCACCGCAATGCCCGGCAGGCCAGCCATGTTCACCGTCACGGTGAAGATGTCGTTCAGATACATCTCGACTGGATCGGCCGAGCCCTTCTCGCCGATGCCGAAGGCCGCCGAAGGCGTCGCCGGCGTCAGAACCGCATCGATGCCGTCGGCATAAACCGTCTCGAAATCGCGCTTGATCAGGGTGCGGACCTTCTGGGCGCGCAGATAATAGGCATCGTAATAGCCGGCCGAGAGCACATAGGTGCCGATCATGATGCGGCGCTTGACCTCGGCGCCGAAGCCGGCGGCGCGGGTCTTCTCATACATCTCGACGATATCCTTGCCCTGCTCGCGCAGGCCGTAGCGGACGCCGTCATAGCGGGCGAGGTTGGACGAAGCCTCGGCCGGGGCGACGATGTAATAGGCCGGCAGGGCGTATTTCGTGTGCGGCAGCGAGATCTCGACGATCTCGGCACCGGCCGCCTTGAGCCATTCGATGCCCTTCTGCCAGAGCGCGTCGATCTCAGGGTTCAGCCCCTCCAGCCGGTATTCCCGGGGAATGCCGATCTTCATGCCCTTCACCGAACGGCCGACGGCGTATTCGTAATCCGGCACCGGGGTATCGACGCAGGTGGTGTCCTTCGGGTCGTGCCCGGCCATGGAGCGCAGCATCACGGCGCAGTCGCGCACGCTCTTGCCGATCGGCCCGGCCTGGTCGAGCGAGGAGGCGAAGGCGACGATGCCCCAGCGCGAGCAGCGGCCATAGGTCGGCTTGATGCCGACCGTGCCGGTGAAGGCGGCCGGCTGGCGGATCGAGCCGCCGGTGTCGGTCGCCGTGGCGGCGAGGCAGAGATCGGCGGCGACGGCGGTCGCCGAGCCACCCGAGGAGCCGCCCGGCACGAGATGGTTGCCTTCGACCGCCCCGCCCTGCCCGGCTCCGACATTGGAACCGCTGCGCCGCCAGGGGTTGACGACGTTGCCGAAAGCCGAGGTCTCGTTGGACGAGCCCATGGCGAATTCGTCGTTGTTCAGCTTGCCGAGCATCACCGCGCCGTCGCGCCAGAGCTGGCTAGAGACGGTCGATTCATAGGACGGCACGAAATTGCCGAGGATCTTCGAGCAGGCGGTGGTGCGCACGCCCTGTGTCGCGAAGAGGTCCTTGATGCCGAGCGGCAGCCCCTCGAGCGGCCCGGCCTCGCCTTTGGCGATGCGCTCGTCTGAGGCGGCGGCCTGCTTCAGGGCATGCTCGGGCGTTTCGAGCACGTAAGCGTTGAGGGCGCGCCCCTTCTCGACGGCGGCGATATGCGCCTTGGTCAGCTCGGTCGCGGTGAAGGTCTTGGCCTTCAGGCCGTCACGGGCCTCGGTCAGGGTCAGGCGGGTGAGATCGGTCACGGGAAAATTCCGGAGTTATCTGGTCAAAAGACCCCCGATCGCGCTGCGCGCGTCCGGGGTGATCGAACAAGCGCGTTTCGCGCCTATTCGATCACCTTGGGCACCATGAAGTAATCGTCCTCGGAAACCGGAGCGTTGGCGACGATCTCGTCGGCGATCTCGCCGTCATCGACCACGTCCTCGCGCTGCTTCATCGCCATCGGCGTCACCGAGGTCATCGGCTCGACGCCCTCGACATTCACCTCGTTCAGCTGTTCGACGAAGCCAAGGATGGCGTTGAGCTCGCCTTGCAGCTTGGGCAGATCGGCCTCCGGAACGGCGATGCGCGCGAGATGCGCGACGCGCTTGACGGTGGCGAGATCGACCGACATGGCGGACTCCTGAATGGGGCGCGGCTTATGCGCCTGAAAACGGTTCGCCGGGGCTATAGCGCGGCGAACACCCCGACGTAAATCAACATTGACGATCCGGGAGCCCGGCTCAGATCGCGAAGGCCTCGCCCTTCTTCGGCACCACGACCTCGATGCCGCTGCCCTGCATCCCGGCGACGAAAGCATCGGCGTTCGAGTCGATGATCGGAAACGAGCCGTAGTGACAGGGAATCGCGACCTTCGGCTTGACGAAGCGGGTCATGGCGAGCGCCGCGACCTTGCCGCCCATGGTGAAGCGGTCGCCGACCGGGCAGATGCAGGCCTCGACGCCGTGGATCTCGCTGAGGAGCGCCATGTCCGAGAAGATGTCGGTGTCGCCCATATGCCAGAGCGTCTTCTCGCCCTTCGCCTTGATGATGGCGCCGTTGGGGCTGCCGACCGGGACGGCGACGCCGGCCTCGCCCATTCCCGCCGAATGGTCGGCGCGGACCAGCGTGACGCTGAACGGGCCGAGATCGACGGTGCCGCCCGTATTCATCGGCTGGAATTTCTTCAGCCCCTTCGCGGCGAGATGCATGGCGAGGTCGTAATTGGTGATGACCGTCGCGCCGGTCTTCTCGGCGATGTCGAGCGTGTCGCCGACATGGTCGCCATGGCCGTGGGTGACGACGATATGGGTCACGCCGCTGGAGATGGCCGCGATATCGCCCTCGAAGCCCGGATTACCGGTGAAGAACGGGTCGATCAGGATGACGGCGCCGTCGATCTCGGCGCGGAAGGCGGAATGGCCGTACCAGGTGAGCTTCATGCGGGGTCTCCAGGCTTTTCAGTTGCCGGCCCCTATCTAGGCCGATCCGACCGCCCGACCAAGTCGACAATGCGCGCGCAGCCATGCAGGCTGTCGGCATGACCAGCCAACGGAATCGCTCCATGACCGACGCAGCCACGCTCGCCCGCCGGATCGCCCAGGGGCATGGCGACGAGCCGGCCGATCTCGTCATCAAGGGGGCGCGCCTCCTCGATCTTGTCACCGGCGATCTCGTCGAGAGCGACATCGCCCTCTGCGGCGACACCATCGTCGGGACCTATGGCCAATACGAAGGCAAGCGCGTCTTCGACGCCGCCGGCCTCATCGCCGTGCCCGGCTTCATCGACACGCATCTGCATATCGAATCCTCGCTGGTGACGCCCTTCGAGTTCGAGCGCTGCGTGCTGCCGCACGGCGTCACCACTGCGATCTGCGATCCTCACGAGATCGCCAATGTGTTGGGCGGCGAGGGCATCCGCTATTTCCTCGCCTGCTCTGAGGCGATGCGGATGGATCTGCGCGTCAACCTGTCGAGCTGCGTGCCGGCAACGCATCTGGAGACGGCCGGCGCGCAGCTCGAGGCCGCCGACCTGACCCCGATGATGGACCATCCCAAGGTCATCGGCCTCGCCGAATTCATGAACTTTCCGGGCGTGATCCACCGCGATCCCAGCTGCCTCGCCAAGCTCGAGGCCTTCTCGGACCGCCATATCGACGGCCATGCGCCGCTGGTGCGGGGCATGGACCTCAACGCCTATCTCGCCGCCGGCATCCGCACCGACCACGAGACGACCACCGCCGACGAAGCGCGCGAAAAACTCAGCAAAGGCATGGCGATCCTGATCCGCGAGGGCTCGGTCTCGAAGGATCTGCATGCGCTGATCCCGCTGATCTCGCGCGATGCCTCGCCCTTCCTTGCCTTCTGCACCGATGATCGCAACCCGCTCGATATCGGCGAGGAAGGCCATCTCGACTACATGATCCGCACCGCCATCGCGAACGGCGCGGATATGCTGGCGACCTACCGCATCGCCTCGCTCTCGGCGGCGCGGAATTTCGGCCTGTTCGACCGCGGCTTCATCGGGCCGGGCAAGCGCGCCGACATCGTGCTGGTCGAGGATCTCGCCACCTGTTCGGTGCGCCATGTCTTCACCGGAGGACGATTGGTCGAAGCCGGGCTGTTCGAGGGCCGGACTGAGGTTCCGGCGGTCGGGCATGGCAGCGTGAAGAGCCGCAGGCTCACGCCGGCCGATTTCCGAGCACAGGCCCGCGAGGGCGAGACGCCGGTGATCGGCGTCGTGCCCGGCCGGATCATCACAGAGCGGCTGGCGATGTCCCTGCCCGCGCGCGATGGCGAGGCCCTGCCCGATCTCGCGCAGGATGCGGTCAAGGTCACGGTGATCGAGCGCCATGGCAGGAGCGGCGGCATCGCCACGGGCTTCGTCCATGGCTTCGGCATGAAGCGCGGCGCCATCGCCTCTTCGGTCGGCCATGACAGCCACAATCTCTGCGTGGTCGGCGTCGATGACGTGGCGATGGCGGCGGCGGCCAACCGGCTGATCGAGACCGGCGGCGGCTTCGCGGTGGCCGATGGCGACAAGATCGTGGCGGAGCTGGCGCTGCCGGTCGCCGGGCTGATGAGCGAAGCGCCTTTCGAAGCGGTGCGGCACGATCTTGAAACGCTGCGCGCGGCGGCGAAGGCGCTCGGCGTCGTGCTGGCGGAACCCTTCCTGCAGGTCGCCTTTCTGACCCTGCCGGTGATCCCGCATCTCAAGATCACCGACAAGGGGCTGGTCGATGTCGACCGGTTCGCGCTCGTCTGAGGGACATCTCGCGTGATCTCGGCGCATTCGAGCGGGCCGATTCTTCAATAAGCGGAATCGTTTCCGATCACGGCTTCATCCAACGTTTCACCTGCTGGCCCTCTGGCGAGGCTGATCACCGAGCGGTGCTGAGCTGGAAACGCAGATGCGGGTCGGGGCTATAGAGCAGCGCGGTGAAGGCTTCGACCAGCCGCCCGCCGTTCTTCTCGATGATGCGCCGCGAGGCGTGGTTGGACTCGTCGCAGGTGATGACGACCTCCGGCAAGCCGGCCTGATGCGCCACCTGCAGCATGGCGCCGAGCGCGGCGGTGGCGTAGCCGTGACCGGCGAAGGCCGGGAGGATGGCGTAGCCGATATGTCCGAGCACATGCTCGGGCAGGGCCAGCATCGGGCGGCCTTCTGCATCCGCCTGCCAGCGCAGATTGATCGAACCGACGAAGGGGCGCCCGGGTCTGTCCTGCGCGAAGATCCAGCGCGTCGGCCCCGGCAGGCGCTCGACCTCGCGGCCATCCGGCAGGCGGATACGGCCCGGTCCACCACGGAGTTCGGCGAGGAAGGCGTCGGGATCGGCAGCGATGGCGGTGAGCTGTTCCGGCGCGACGTCGCGTGTCGTATTCGGCGACCAGCCGCCGCGCAGCGCCGCCTCATAGGGCGCGAGCAGGGCTCTGTCGGGAACTTGCAACGAGATCAGAGCCGGCACGCGCAGTGTATCCTTCCATGGCGGCGATCCCGCCTTCGTGCATCGAGGATAGAGCGCTCGGTCGCCATGCGCGACGGCTCCGGCACGATCTGGCGCGACGGTGGCCATTCCCGGGATGCAAGGCGCGCTCTTCGCGCAGCAATCGCTCGTAAGCGCGGGCCCCGCGTGCTACCGCGCTGGGATGACCAGTGCCATCGTTCCGCTCGAAAGCCTTCTCGATCTGCCGGATCACGCGCGGCTGCTCGGGCTCGACCTCGGCACCAAGACGATCGGGCTTGCGCTGTCGGATGTCGAGCGCAGCATCGCGACGCCGCTCGAAACCATCCAGCGCGTCAAGTTCGGGCTCGACGCTGCCGCGCTGCTCAAGATCGCGGGCAAATATCAGGTCGCCGGGCTGGTGATCGGCCTGCCGCTCAACATGGATGGCAGCGAGGGGCCGCGCGTGCAGTCGACCCGCGCCTTCGTGCGCAATCTCGCGCCGCTGACCGAATTGCCGATCGTGTTCTGGGACGAGCGGATGTCGACGCTTGCGGTCACGCGTACCCTGCTCGACGCCGACGCCTCGCGGGCCAAGCGCGCGGCCGTGGTCGACAAGATGGCGGCCGCCTACATCCTCCAAGGCGCGCTCGACCGGCTGGCGCGACTGGCCGACGACGCATTCGGGCCGGAAACGGCGTGAGCCCGGCGCCACGCCGGGGCCCCGATCAGATCGAAGCCTGTCCGCCTTTCCGACATGGCGAAGACCGGAACGGAAGGATTTTCCGTCCCGGTCCGGGTCGTGGCTGGTATCGGAGTGCCGGCGAGGCTGTCAGAAGCCGCGCTTGATGGCCCGCTTCTGCGCCTCGCGCTGGTTCCGGATCGCGCGTTTCTGCTGCTCGATCGACATGCCGTAATAGGGATTGCCGCGCCGGCCGTAAGCGCGTCCACCGCCATAGGCCGGCCCGCCACGATACCCCGGGCCGCCGCGATAGCTGGGCGCGCCGTTGTCGATCGGACCGCCGGCGGCCGGTGGCCGCTGATAATTGTAGTTATAGTTGCCGCCCCGGGAATACGGGTTGGCCTGATAGCTCCCGCCACGGCCGTAGTCATTGCCGTAGGGCATGTCCTGCGCGAGCGAGGCGGCCGGCGCCAGCCCGAGGGCGAGCACCCCAACCATCAGCGCTCGTTTGACCGACACGTAGCGTTTCAACCCAATCATCCGACATTCCCCCAATTCAGGCCCACCGCGAGCCGGAGCGGCTCACGGTGGCGTTTCTCCGTCCGGCCGAAACGGCGACCGAATCTCGATCTTGTTATCGCATCGGAGCGAAGAGCGAGTTCCACCCTTCGCTCCGATCATCATCCGCGATCAGCGATGATCGCGGAAGTCGTAGGGCGCGTAGTAGCCGTAGGGCGCGTAGTAGCGCGGCGCCACATAGACCGGCGGCGGCGGCGCGTAGACCGGCGCGGCATAATAGCCGCCATCGTAATACGGGTCATAGGACCGGGCGCTCGCCGCGGCAGCCGCCGCTCCGAGGATGCCCAGGCCGACGCCGGCCGCAATGGCCGAGCCCCGTGAAGGCCCACGCCAGCCGCCGCGATAGTAACCGCGATAGCGATACTGGCTGTATTCGGCCTGCACCTTGTCGAGCCTGGCCGGATCGAAGGAACGGCGCTCCTGCGCCATCGCCGGCACCGCAACGCTACCCACCGCGACACTGGCCGCGGTCAGAGCGACAATCCATTTCTTCCTCAAAGACATCATGACGATATCTCCTTTCCCGGGGCAGCGCCCGAACCTTGCGGATATCTTGCGCCGCCACTCTTGAATGAGACCTGAACCAATCACGGCGGCAATGCGGCGGAGACAAAGGCGACCGAATGGCAACGCGCTTGCTCCCGATCCGCCTGCCATGGGAGGGACAGGCCGGTCTTCCATCCGACTCTACAACCGGTGATGGAAGCCTTTGTTCCCTCCGGCCATTTCCACGAGTTCCCGCCCGTCATGCTCGACAGCCTGATCGCCGTCTTCCTCGTCATCGCGACGGGCTGGTTCCTCAAGGTTCGCGAGATCGTCTCGCCGGCACATTGGATCGGCGTCGAGCGGCTGACCTATCAGGTGCTCTTCCCGGCCGTCGTCATCTACACGCTGGCGATGGCCAATCTCGGCGACCTGCCCGTGCTGGCCATGGGCTTTAGCCTCGTCCTCGCCATTCTCAGCGTCGCGGCCCTGTTGCTGCTGGCACGCCCGCTGCTCGCGCGGGCCGGCATCGACGGGCCGGCCTTCACCTCGATCTTCCAGGGCTCGGTGCGCTGGAACACCTTCGTCGCGCTCGCCCTCGCCTCCGGGTTACAGGGCCGCACCGGCGCGACGCTGATGGCGATCGCGGTGGCGTCGATGATTCCGCTGCTCAACGTGATCTGCGTGCTGGTGCTGGCGCGCTTCGCGAATGGCAAACCGATGAGCGCCAGCGCGACCATCCGCTCGATCCTGTACAACCCCTTCATCTGGTCGTCCGCGGTGGGGCTCACCCTCAACCAGGTGCAATGGGCCATGCCCATGGCTTTCACCGGCTATCTCGACGTGCTCGGCCGCGCTTCGCTCGGGATCGGGCTGCTCGTGGTCGGGGCCGGGCTCGACCTGAAGCGGCTGGCCCGACCGAACCTGGCGCATGGCGTCGCCGTTCTGCTCAAGCTCGTCGCGATGCCGCTGGCGGCATGGCTCTTTGCCGGGCTTTTCGGCGTGACGGGCCCCGCCCTGACGATGACGATCATCGCGGGCGCCGTGCCCACGGCGACGGCTGCTTATTTCCTGGCCCGAGACCTCGGCGGAGACGCGCCGCTCATGGCCGAGATCACCACCTTGCAGACTCTGCTCGCGCTCGCCACGATACCGGTGGCAGTCCTTCTTCTGGGATAGAATCCGCCGATTTTGGAGGAAAAGCGCCCAATCACACCGGCTCTCTTCCTCTTGCCTCGAAGGCTGGCACCTTATGCGAGCACAGGGCGGAACCATATCCTAAAACTTGTATTTAATTACATATACACTCTATAATTGTATCACTGGCGTTGAGCCGGCGACAGTGAACGACTGGCCTCCAACCATGAGGGAGTCTGCCCGCGATGAATCCGGTCGATAAGGTCCGGTCCGCGTATAGCGATGCCGAACAGGAAGCCGAGTTGCCGGAACGGCCGCTTTCGCCGTTCGAGGCTGCGAGTTTCATCGAAGGGATGACGGCGGAGCTGCACCGGATGGCCCGGAACGCCAAGCTCGACACCCTGTCCTATTTCCTCGAAATGGCGCGGATCGAGGCCTCGGCGCAGATCGAGCAGATCGCAGAGCGGAAGCTCGACGCCTGATCCGGACCAGTCCTGTAGCGAAGCGGGAAGCCCTCAGGCGCCCGCGCGCGACAGGCCGCCTCCAGGATGCCGCAGCACGGCTCCGGTTAATTCCAGTTCGATCAGCGCGCGCCCGACATCCCGCGCCGGATAGCCGCTCGCACGCACCAGATCGTCCAGAGCGACCGGCGTCGGGCTCAGGAGCCCGAGCAGGTTCGAGCCGATATCGTCCGCCTCGCCCGTCCCGGCCGGCGGCGCGGGCGCAAAGCCATCGCGGTCGCTTCCGGCCGCCTCGGAGACCGGCGGCTTCGTCACATCCGGCAGGTCGAGCTCGTCCCAGAGCGGTTCGCCCGCGCTCGCCACAGCCTCCTCCCGCATGGCCTGATGCTGGTGGAACAGGTCGTCCCGCCGCCCCACCATCGGACGCAGCGCCTCGACGACATGCGCGGCTTCGGCGCAGAGCGTGGCCCCCTCGCGGATGAGATGGTTACCGCCCTCGGCCCGCGGGTCGAGCGGCGAGCCCGGCACGGCGAAGACCTGCCTGCCCTGCTCATTGGCGAAGCGTGCGGTGATGAGCGAGCCGGAGCGGCGCGCCGCCTCGACGACGACAGTACCGAGCGCGAGCCCCGAGACGATGCGGTTGCGGCGCGGAAAATCGCGGCCGCGCGGCTCGTAGCCGAGCGGCATCTCGCTGATGAGGGCTCCCTCGGCCGCGATGCGCTCGGCAAGCCCACCATTCTGAGGCGGATAGATCCGGTCGAGGCCGCCGGCCAGGACAGCGATGGTTCCCGTCGCGAGGCTCGCCTGATGGGCGGCAGTGTCGATGCCGCGTGCGAGGCCCGAGACGATGGCGAAGCCCGCCTCCCCGATCTCGCGCGCCAGCCGGCGGGTGAAGGTCAATCCCGCAGCCGAGGCGTTGCGCGAGCCGACCAGCGCCACCGCCGGCAGTTTCGGGAATTCTCCGCGTATCGCGACGAGCGGCGGCGCGGAATCGATCGCTCGCAAGGGCAGCGGATAGTCGGCCTCGCCCTGCGCGACGAAGCGGCCGCCGAGACGGTGCAGCCCCTCCATCTCGCGCTCGGCTTCGGCCTCCGGGAAGATGCGGATGTTGCGGCCGGCCTGCCGCGCGAGGTCGGGCAATGCCTCCAGCGCAGGGCCGGCACCGCCGAAGCGGTTCGTGAGAGAACGAAAGCTGCGCGGCCCGATGCCGTCGCTGCGGATCAGCCTCAACCAATCGAGGCGCTGGCGATCGGAGAGGACGATGCCAGCAGCCATGCCATCAGCCCTTCTGGCCGATCTTGCCTTCGCTGCCGGCCAACAGCCGGGCGATATTGGCCCGGTGCATGATCCAGAGCAGGAGGGTGAGGACGGCCATCACCGCCGCCGCCTGATGCATCCCTGCGGCAAACCAGAGCAGCAGCGGCGTCAGCACGCTCGCCGTCAGCGCGGCGAGCGAGGAGTAGCGCGAGAGCCAGGCCACGCAGAGCCAGATCGCGGCAAAGGCGAGCGCGATCCAGCCATTGAGGCCGATCAGCACGCCGAGATAGGTCGCGACACCCTTGCCGCCCTTGAAGCCGATCCAGACCGGGAAGAGATGGCCGAGAAAGGCGCCGACCGCGGCGGCCAGCGCCGCCTGCGGCCCGCCGAGCCAGTGCCAGGCGAGGAGAACGGCCACCGTGCCCTTGAGCATGTCACCGACAAGCGTCGCCGCCGCGAGCTTCTTGTTGCCGGTGCGCAGCACATTGGTCGCGCCGATATTCCCCGAGCCGATGCTGCGCAGATCCGGCCCGCCGGCGAGCTTCGTCAGGATGATGCCGAAGGGGATGGAGCCGAAGAGATAGCCGATAACGAGGGCGATCAGCGTGGCGGAGCCGGAAAGGCCCCAGGTCAACGTCTCAGCCATGCAGTCCCCTCGCCCCCTTGGCGAGCGTCACAATAGGATTTGTCGGTGGGAATAGAAAGCGCCCGCCCCCCATAAACGCGCTGTCATCCCGGACAAGCCGCTTCGGCGGCGCAGATCCGGGATCCATGCCGGAGCGCTTTCCGCGGAGGTTCAGGCGTGGATCCCGGGTCTGCGCTTCGCTTGCCCGGGATGACCCATACCTTCCATTTAGAAAACTCAGCCCGGCCCGAGCTCGTAAACCGCCCGCCCACCGACAAAGGTCGTCTGCACGATGCCCTGAAGCCGCGCCTCGTCGAAGGGCGAGTTCTTGGCGCGGGACTTCAGCTTGCGCTTGTCGACGACGAAGGGCGCATCGGGGTCGAGCAGGATGAGATCGGCCGGGGCGCCCGCAGCGAGCCTGCCGCCACCAAGCCCGAGCAGCCCGGCAGGGCGCGTCGAGAGGGCGGCCAGCAGCGCGGACAGGCCGATCTGCTCCGACTGCACCATGCGCAGCGCGGCCGCCAGCATGGTCTCGATGCCGAGCGCGCCGTCGGCCGCCTCGGCGAAGGGCTGGCGCTTGGTCTCGACATCCTGCGGATCGTGGTCGGAGACGATGACGTCGATCACGCCCTCGGCCAGCGCCGCGACCATGGCGAGACGCTCGT
Source organism: Allobosea spartocytisi (assembly GCF_014764685.1). Lineage (NCBI taxonomy): Bacteria > Pseudomonadati > Pseudomonadota > Alphaproteobacteria > Hyphomicrobiales > Alloboseaceae > Allobosea > Allobosea spartocytisi. The sequence goes on along the minus strand of NZ_JACXWY010000002.1, from coordinate 324,758 downwards.
CCTCGGACCGCAGCGGCGGCGAGACCTTGCAGAAGGTGCGGTAGTCGCCGACATCGTTCTCGTTGAGGGTGAGGTTGTTGATCGAGACGCCGCAGGTGACGCGCACGCCGTCCTGCTTCGCCCGGCGCACCAACTCGGCCGATTCCGCGCAGGAGATCATCGCGGCGTGGTAGCGGGCGCCGGTGGCGCGGGCGAGGCGCAGATCGCGTTCCAACATCACCGTCTCGGCCTCGGCCGGAATGCCCGGCAGGCCCTTGCGGCTGGCGAACTCGCCCTCGTTCATCACGCCGGAACCGCGCAGCTCGGGATCCTCGACATGGTTCATGATCAGCGCGTCGAAATTGCCGGCATAGATCATGGCGCGGCGCATGACCTGCGGATTGCGCAGCGCCCGGGCGCCGTCGCAGAAAGCGACCGCGCCGGCTTCGAGCAGCAGGCCGAATTCGGTGATCTCTCGGCCCTCGAGCCCCTTGGTCAGGGCGGCGCAGGGCAGCACGTTGACGATCGCCTTGTCGCGGGCGCGGCGCTTCAGGAAGTCGATGATGGCGGGGTCGTCGATCGGCGGATCGGTGTCCGGCCGGCAGACGACGGTGGTGACGCCGCCGGCAGCCGCCGCATGCGAGCCGGAGCCGAGCGTCTCGCGGAACTCCGCGCCGGGCTCACCGAGGAAGGCGCGCAGATCGACGAGGCCGGGCGTCAGCACCAGTCCCTTCGCATCGATGTGGCGGACGCTCTCGCCCGTCGCCGGCGCCGCGCCCCATTCCACGGCCGCGATGGCGCCATCGCGCAGCAGGACCGAACCCGCCCCTTCGCGACCGGTGGCCGGATCGACCAGCCGGGCGTTGACGATCGCGATGTCCTGCGCTGCGATGTCCTGCGTTTCAGCCATGATCCGTTCCATTGCGGCCGTCAGCATCCGGCCGGCGCGTAAAGACGAAGCTCCAGAAGGCGACGAGCCCCCAGAACAGCAGACAGAGCCCTGCACCGGCCAGGACGATGAACCAGGTCCAGCCGGCGTGCGGATCGGCCCAGAGATAGCCGGCCGCGACCACGAGATAGAGCCCGACGAAGACGAACCGCACCCGGCGCATCGTTCGAAGCAGCCAGGCGAGAGCTCCGTCCATCGGCCTCAGACATTCGGCAGGTGCTGTGCGAGCGCGTCGAGCACCGCCATGCGGACGGCGACGCCCATCTCGACCTGCTCCCGGATCAGCGACTGGGCACCGTCGGCCACCTCCGAGGAGATCTCGACGCCGCGGTTCATCGGGCCGGGATGCATCACCAGCGCATCGGGCGCGGCACGTTCCAGTTTCTCGCGGTCGAGCCCGTAATAGCGGAAATACTCCTTCGGGGACGGCACGAAGGCGCCATGCATGCGTTCGAGCTGGAGGCGCAGCATCATCACGATGTCAGCGCCTTCGAGCCCCTTGTTCATGTCGGTGAAGAGTTCGACGCCCATGCGCTCGATGCCCGGCGGCAGCAGCGTCGTCGGCGCGATCAGCCGGACTTTTGCACCCAATGCATTCAGCAGGATGATGTTGGAGCGGGCGACGCGCGAATGCAGGATGTCGCCGCAGATCGCCACCGTCAGCCCCTGGATGCGGCCCTTGTTGCGGCGGATGGTCAGGGCGTCGAGCAGGGCCTGGGTCGGATGCTCATGGGCGCCGTCGCCGGCGTTGACCACCGAGCAGCCCACCTTGCGGGCGAGCAGGTTGACCGCGCCGGCGGCATGGTGGCGCACGACAATGATGTCGGGCCGCATGGCGTTGAGCGTCGCGGCGGTGTCGATCAGCGTCTCGCCCTTCTTCACCGAGGAAGAGGCGACCGACATGTTCATGACGTCGGCGCCGAGCCGCTTGCCGGCGAGCTCGAAGGAGGCCTGCGTGCGGGTCGAAGGCTCGAAGAACAGGTTGATCTGGGTGCGGCCGCGCAAGGTCGCCGCCTTCTTCTCGACCTGCCGGGACAGCGCGACATAGTCCTCGGCCCGGTCCAACAGGCCCTCGATGTCGAGATGGGACAACCCCTCGATGCCGAGCAGGTGGCGGTGCGGATAGAGCGGCGCTGGCGATGTCATTTGAAGCAGGCTGTTTAGGCGCGACTCGCCCGAGGTGCAAGCCGCTCCGAACAGGAAAGACCGCTATGCCGCGCGCAGCGGTGGAGCTTGCCTGCGATTGGCGCTAGGTCAGAAGCCGATCCGTCCGCTGCCTGCGTTTGCCGAAGGAATTCGCCTTGTCCGCTTCCACGACCGCTCATGTTCCGGCGCCTCACGGAGCCGATTGGCAGACCATCGCCCCGGCCGAGGCCGGCTTCGATGCCGGACGGCTCGGCGAGGCCGTCACTTTCGCGCAAGGCCATGAGAGCCCCTGGCCGCGCAGCCTCTATTATCCGGACGGCTCCTATGTCGGGAATGTCGAATGGAACGAGACCGGCCCCTGGACCGAGATCGTCGGCCCGGTGCGCGAGCGCGGCGGCCCGGCCGGGCTGATTCTGAAGGGTGGGCGTATCGTTGCCGAATGGGGCGACACCGGCCGCACCGACATGACCTTCTCGATCGCGAAAAGCTATCTCTCGGTGCTGGCCGGCATAGCCTTCGACGACGGGCTGATCCGCGATGTCGAGGAACCCATCGGCAAAAGCGTGGATGATCCCGCTTTCGCCGGGCCGCATAACGGCCAGATCACCTGGCGGCACCTGCTGCAGCAATCGAGCGAATGGCAGGGCGAGATCTTCGGGAAATCCGATCAGGTCGATCACAATCGCCAGATCGGCCCCGGCGCCGACAACAGCCGCAAGGGCCAACGCCGCGAGCTCAGGGATCCCGGCTCCTTCTACGAGTATAACGACGTGCGGGTGAACGTCCTTGCCTATGCCCTTCTCCAGCTTTTCCGCCGGCCGCTGCCGGAGGTGCTGCGCGAACGGATCATGGACCCGGTCGGCGCCTCGCCGGACTGGCGATGGGAGGGCTACAGCTCGTCCTTCGTCGAGATCGATGGCCGGCGCATCCAGTCCGTGCCCGGCGGCGGGCATTGGGGTGGCGGGCTCTTCATCGGCGCCCGCGACCATGCCCGCTTCGGCCTGCTGATCGGCCGCAAGGGCGAGTGGAACGGGCGGCAGCTCGTTTCCCGCAACTGGATCGAACGCTCGCTGACGCCCTCCCCCACGCTCGGCAATTACGGCTATCTCTGGTGGCTGGCGCGCGGCCCCGCGGCGCGGCCCGGCGTTCCCCAGACCGCGTTCTCGGCGCTGGGCGCCGGCAGCAACGTGATCTGGGTCGAGCCGGAGCGCGACATCGTCGCGGTGCTGCGCTGGATCGAGGGCGCCTCGACCGAGGGCTTCATCGACCGGCTGCTGGCGGCGCAGGCCTGAGCGCGCCTCAGCCTTCCTTCACGGCATAAACCTGCTCGGGTCCGGGAAAGCGTCGGGCTCGAACCTCGGCGGCGTAATCCGCCACGGCCTTGTCGACGCCCTCGGCGAGGTTGCCGAAGAGCTTGACGAATTTCGGCACGCGCCCGGTCAAGCCGAGCATGTCGTCGAGCACGAGCACCTGCCCGTCGCAGGCGGCCGAGGCACCGATGCCGATGGTCGGGATCGCGATCCTGGCGGTGATCTCCGCCGCGAGCGGCTCGGCCACGGCCTCCAGCACCACCGCAAAGGCGCCGGCCTCGGTCACCGCCACGGCATCGGCGATGATCGCCGGCCATTCGGCCCGGTTACGCCCCTGCGCCTTGAAGCCGCCGAGCACATTGACCGCCTGCGGCGTCAAGCCGACATGGGCCATCACCGGAATGCCGCGCTCGACGAGGAAGGCGATGGTCCTGGCCATGCGCTGCCCGCCTTCGAGCTTCACCGCCCCGCAGCCGGTCTCCTGCATGATGCGGGCGGCGTTGCGGAAGGCCTGCTCGGGGCTCTCCTCATAGCTGCCGAAGGGCATGTCGACGACGATCAGCGCGCGACGGGAGCCGCGCATGACCGCCTGCCCGTGCAGGATCATCATCTCCAGCGTCACCGGCACGGTGCTGTCGAGGCCGTGCACGACCATGCCCAGCGAGTCACCGACGAGCAGGAAATCGCAATGGCGGTCGGCCAGCGCCGCCATCGGCGCGGTATAGGCCGTCAGCGAGACGATCGGCTCAGCCGCCTTGCGGCTGCGGATGTCCAACGCCGTCATGCGCTTGATCTGTGCTTGCGACGACACGCTCTTCTCCCCATGTGACGGGTGCTACCCCGTGGAAGGCCCTAAACGCTCTCCCCCATCCCGGAAAGCGCAATCGGCGTTTGACACGGCTCGCCCGCTGAACCACTTTCGCGCGCAATTCCGAACCGCACAGGTCTTGCGGGTCGCGGACCCGTCCGTTACGGCCGGTTCCGCGCTCTGATCAGGGCTGTCATCGAGACACGAAAACCATGAAGCTCCTCGTCGTCGAGTCGCCGGCCAAGGCCAAGACGATCAACAAATATCTCGGCTCCGACTACGAGGTCATCGCCTCGTTCGGGCACATTCGCGACCTGCCGGCCAAGGACGGCTCGGTCGAGCCCGACAATGATTTCGCGATGAAGTGGGAGATCGAGGGGCGCGGCGCCAAGCAGGTCGCCGAGATCGCGCGCGCCGTGAAGGGCGCCGAGAAGCTGATCCTCGCCACCGACCCGGATCGCGAGGGCGAGGCGATCTCCTGGCATGTGCTGGAGGCCCTGAACCAGAAGCGCGTGCTCAAGGGCATCCCCGTCGAGCGCGTCACCTTCAACGCCGTCACCAAGGACGCCGTGCAGAAGGCGCTGGCCAATCCCCGCGCCATCGACCAGGCGCTGGTCGATGCCTATCTGGCGCGCCGCGCGCTCGACTACCTCGTCGGCTTCACCCTTTCGCCGGTGCTGTGGCGCAAGCTGCCGGGCGCCCGCTCGGCCGGGCGCGTCCAGTCCGTGGCGCTGCGCCTGGTCTGCGACCGCGAGCGCGAGATCGAAGCGTTCCGGGCCCGCGAATACTGGTCGCTCGTCGCGACGCTCGCGACCGAATCCGGTCAGACCTTCGAGGCCCGTCTCGTCGGCGCCGACGGCAAGAAGATCGCAAGGCTCGACATCGGCAATGCCGAGGAGGCCAAGGCCTTCAAGGAGGCCCTGGAAACCGCGCTCTTCACCGTGACCGAGGTCGAGGCCAAGCCGGTCAAGCGCCACCCCTACCCGCCCTTCCAGACCTCGACGCTGCAGCAGGAAGCCTCGCGCAAGCTGGGTCTCGCCCCGGCCCGGACCATGCAGCTCGCCCAGCGCCTCTATGAGGGCGTCGATATCGGCGGCGAGACGGTCGGCCTCATCACCTATATGCGAACCGACGGCGTCGACATGGACGGCTCGGCCATCACCGCCGCGCGCAGCGTCATCGGCAAGGAATTCGGCGACCGCTACGTGCCGAGCGTGCCGCGCAAATACACGGTCAAGGCCAAGAACGCGCAGGAGGCTCACGAGGCCATCCGCCCGACCGATCTCGGCCGCCTGCCGGCGCAGGTCATGCGTCATCTCGAGCCGGAACAGGCGAAGCTCTACGAGCTGATCTGGAAGCGCACCATCGCGAGCCAGATGGAATCGGCCGAGATGGAACGCACCACGGTCGACATCGCCGCCAAGGTCGGCGCCCGCAATCTGGAGCTGCGCGCCTCCGGCCAGGTCGTGCTCTTCGACGGCTTCCTGACGCTCTATCAGGAAAGCCGCGACGACGAGGAAGACGAGGACTCCAAGAAGCTGCCGGCGATGAAGGCGGCCGACAGGCTGGAGAAGCGCGCCATCGCCGCCGACCAGCATTTCACCGAACCGCCGCCCCGCTTCTCGGAAGCGAGCCTGGTCAAGCGCATGGAAGAGCTCGGCATCGGCCGGCCCTCGACCTATGCCGCGACGCTCTCGACCCTGCGCGACCGCGAATATGTCCGCATCGAGAAGAAGCGCCTCGTGCCCGAGGACAAGGGCATGCTGGTGACCTCGTTCCTGGAGAGCTTCTTCAAGCGCTATGTCGAGTTCGACTTCACCGCGAACCTGGAGGAGAAGCTCGACCGCGTCTCCAACGCCGAGATCGACTGGAAGGCGCTGCTGCGCGAGTTCTGGGAGGAATTCACCGCCTCCATCGGCGAGACCAAGGATCTGCGCGTCGGCGACGTGCTGGAGGCGCTGAACGGCGTCCTCGGCGACTATATCTTCCCGCAGAAGGCCGACGGTTCCGACCCGCGGATCTGCCCGACCTGCGGCAACGGCCAGCTTTCGCTCAAGCTCGGCAAGTTCGGCGCCTTCGTCGGCTGCTCGAACTATCCGGAATGCCGCTATACGCGGCCCCTCTCCGTGCCCGCCGCCGATGGCGAGGCCTCGGCCGAGGGCGGCCAGGGCGCACCCGGCGTGCGCATCCTCGGCACCGATCCGGTGACGAGCCTCGAGGTCACGATGCGCGACGGCCGCTTCGGCCCCTATATCCAGCTCGGCGAGGGCGAGAAGCCGAAGCGCTCCAGCCTGCCCAAGGGCATGAGCCCGGCCAGCGTGACGCTGGAGAAGGCGCTGGCCCTGCTCTCCCTGCCGCGTGAGGTGGCGCGGCACCCCGAAAGCGGCGAGCCCATCCTCGTCGGCATCGGTCGCTACGGGCCTTACGTGCAGCACGGCAAGACCTACGCCAATATCGACAAGGGCGACGACGTGCTCGAGCTCGGCGCCAACCGCGCCATCGACCTAATCGTCGCCAAGGAAAGCGGCGGTGGGCGCGGCGGCCGGGCATCGACACCGGGACGGGCGCTCGGCGATCATCCCGCCGGCGGTGCTCTGGAAGTGAAGGCCGGCAAGTACGGCCCCTATGTCGCCTGGGGCAAGATCTTCGCGACACTGCCCAAGACGATGACCGCGGAGAGCATCACGCTGGAGCAGGCCATCGAGCTGGCGAACGCCAAGGCCGAGGCGAAAGGCGGCGCCAAGGGCAAGGCGAAGGCCGCGGGTGCTGCGGCAAAGGCCAAGGCACCGGCGAAAAAGCCCGCCGCGAAGAAGGCGCCGGCCAAGAAGGCTGCAGCCGCGAAGGCTCCCGCCAAGGCCAAGACGGCAAGCGGCTGAGGCCGCTCGCTTTCGCAAGAGACAGCGCGGTCATGCGTCTGGCGAGCTGGTTATTTGCAGGTCTCGGGGCACTCGTCTGCTCCGTGACCTTCGCGGGCTGGGTCTGGCTCAACGCCTACGCTTGCGGAGGCTGCAAGAACTTCCGCCTGCGCTGGGAGGATACCGAGGCGCTCAGCCTGTTCATCCCGCCCTTCTTCCTGGGCTGCGTTCTGATGGTCACAGGCGCCGTGCTGTGGATCGGGAACCGTTCGCAACGGCGCTAGAGCTTGCTGGCTTTACCCGGACCACGGGTCGTTCCGGGCTCATGCTTGTGACATGCCCCTAATGACGGCGTGCTTCCGTCACAGGCTCGCGACCACCACGATCCGTCTCACCTCGCCGCGCAGGAAGGCCTGCAGGAAGCGTTCGTAGTCCTTGAACGAGATGCAGCCGTTCGAGTCACCGCGCGGCCCGAGCAGATAGGTGTGGGCGAGGAGACCGGCGCGGCCGTGGATCGCGCCCGAGCCGCCGACCGGATTGAGCCGGATGGCGCGCACGCCATGGAACAGCGCCTCGCGCTCGGTCAGCGTGTAGGTGTGCGGCGGGGTGACGCCCTTCATGCGGACATGGGCGTAGCTGGGATTGTCCATCATCTCGCCCAGGCCGGAATGGGCCTCGAGCCGCTCGCCATTGGGCATGTAGACCATCTTGGCGCTGATATCGTAGATCGCGGTGCCGGCCTCGGCGGTGCGCGGCGGCGTGCCGGCCGAGGGGCTGAGGCGCGCGACGCGACCGCGGTCGACGACGTCATCCTGCGGCGCGGCATAGGCCAGCGCCGTGCCCGCCGGCTGCTGCTTCTGCACGCCGAAGAGCTTCTCGAAGAAATTGCGATTGTCCTCGGACGTCGGCGCGGGCGTGGCGGCAGCGACCCGGCTGCGGCGGGCCGATGTCGCCGGCTGCTGCGCCAGGCGCGGCGGCTGGGCCTCGGCAGGCGGCGGCACCAGCTCGGCCGGACGCGGCACGGGGAACGGAGCGGCAGCGAGGCCGGCGATCTCCTGCGAGGCCGTCTCGGGCGGAACGGACGCGATCAGCTCCGAGGGACGCGACGCCGGCAGCGGCGCCTTTTCGGCCAGGCTCACGGGCGCCTGCGACGGCAGCGGCAGAACCGAACCCGAATCCGGCAGATCGAGCGCTTCCGGCACCGCGGCCAGGCGCATCGCGGAGCCGACTGGCCGGCTCTGCGCGAGCGAGGTCGGGGTCGTGCCGGCGAAATGCGGATCGAGCAGGCCGCCATAGGCCCGCTCGGTGGTCGTTCCGGCGAGGCGCTCCGGCGCAGGTGGCCTGATCACCTGGGAGATGGCGGCTTTCTTGTCGTTGGCGGCAACATCGACGCTGGGATCATGCGGCGCGACATGATCGAGCAAGCGGAAGCCCGTCATCGCTCCGAGGCAGAGCGCGGCCGCCCAGAACAGGGTCCGGCCGATGGGGCGACGACGCCGCCGAAGACGCAGATGGGGCGCCCCGCTCCGCCGCGCATGTCTGCCATAGCTCATTGCCCGCACTCTCGATACGCCAACGCCACGCCCGGCCTCGACAGGCGCGCATGCTCGTTCCGCCACACCCCGAGGCAACGGGATGCGCGGCGCGTGACGATGCGTCCGGCCATGCTGGGAGAACCCAAACTACGTTCTTCTCCGATAAAGCGCCGTGTTGGTTAATCGTCGGTGAAGCCGACCGCGCTTTTTTTAGGCGGTGGGTGGTGAAGCGGCGCGACGTGTCGCGGGCCCCGAAGGCCACGCAAAGGCGGCACCATCAAGGCGCGGGTTGCAAGGCGCAGGGCGGTCATTCGCAAAGAGAGGGTTTTTCTGGCTCACCCGCCGCGATTAGTTCATCTTTCCGGGCGAAGGGACCTGGTCCTCTCCCCAGCCTGGCCGAATCGCACATGTCGCAAGGACCGCAGCCCGCAGAGACGGCCACGCAGGAGGCAGCGCCTCCCGTGACGCCGCCAGCCGAGGCGAGAACGAGTTCGGTCGCGGCGCTCGGCGCCATCGTGAGCGGCGCGCTCATCCTGCAAATCGCCGCGACGATCGTGAACACGGTCATCCCGCTCAAGATGGCGCTCGCCCAGAAGGCGCCGCTGCTGATCGGCCTGGTCGGCTCGGCCTATTCGGTCGGCTTCCTCGCCGGCTGCTTCATCATTCCCGCTTTCATCCGGCGCGTGGGGCATATCCGCGCCTTCGCCGTCTTCGCGGCGTTGCAGGCAGTGCTGACGCTGAGCTTCGGGCAGACGCCGATCGACATCTGGGGGTTGTCGCGGCTGGGCATGGGCTTCGCCGGCGCAGGCCACGCCATCTGCATCGAGAGCTGGATCAGCGGCCAGGCGAAGGCCGGCCAGCGCGGGCGCATCTTCGGCCTGTACCAGATCATCAACCGGCTTGCCCTGATCGGCTCGCAGATCGGCGTCGGCTATGTCGCGATGCAGTCGAGCGAGATCTTCCTGTTCGCCAGCGCGGCGTTCTCGCTGGCGCTGATCCCGGTCGGCATGACGAAAGCCAGGGGCCCGGAATCGGGCGCCGTGATCTCGGTCAGGCTGAACACGATCTGGCAGTATGCCCCGGCCGCCGTCATCGGCTGCCTCTATGTCGGGCTGATGGGCGGGGCGCTCTCCAACGTCGCGCCGGCCTATGGCATCCTGATCGGCCTCGACCAGAAATGGGCGATCCTGCTGACCGCCGGCATCCAGATCGGCGCGCTGGTGCTGCAATGGCCGCTCGGCCTGCTGGCGGACCGGGTCGAGAGCCGCAAGATCATGCTCAGCGCCACCGCCTCGGTGGTGCTCTGCACGCTGGCGCTGGGCGTCGTGCTCTGGTTCGCCCTGCCCCATAGCCGGTTCTGGCTGTTCGGGCTGTTCGCGCTGATCGGCGCCGGCAGCATGCCGATCTATACCGTTGCCGTCGCACATGCCTATTTCCGGCTCGGCCGCGAGCGGGCGCTCGGCCTCTCGGCGCAGCTCCTCTTCCTCTGGGCGACGGGCTCGGCCATCGGCCCGCTGGTCTCGACCGCCTTCATGCAGGTCATCGGGCCGCAGGGGATGCTGATCTATCTCGGCCTGCTCTCGGCCGCGACCGGCGTCTATCTCGCCTTCCGCCTGCGGCGTAACCCGCCCTCGGCCAATCCTTTCGGGGAACGCCCGGCCACGGCACCGACCATTCCCGACGTCTCGCCTTCGGGGCGTTCGCAGGGCGGCAAGTAGGACAGCGTTCGAGCCCGCGCCGACACGCGAGTCATCCCGGTCGCAGCGAAGCGAAGAGCCGGGATCCATGCCTGAACGTCAAACGGAAGCGCTCCGGCATGGATCCCGGGTCAAGCCCGGGATGCCGGCGCGTTTTCCGCTCGAGATCAGCAAGCTCTAAGCCAGGCCTACGCTTGGGCGGCGTGGCGCGTCGGCTTGGCCTTGAGCTTCAGCGCTTCCAGCTCCTCGCGCTCGCGCGGGGTGTTGCGCATGAGCTGGTCCTTGCCGGGCGCATATTGCACCGGCTGCTCTGTATCGACGCCGTACCAGGCGGCGGCGCGGAGCACGAAGGACGGATCGGCCAGATGCGGCCGCCCGAGCGCGACGAGATCGGCGCGGCCGGCGGCAATGATGGTGTTGACCTGATCGGCGGAGGTGATGTTGCCGACGCACATGGTCGCGACCTCCGCCTCGTTGCGGATGCGGTCCGAGAACGGCGTCTGGAACATGCGGCCGTAGATGGGGCGCGATTCCCGAGCGGTCTGGCCGGTCGAGACGTCGACGAGGTCGCAGCCCTCGGCAGCGAAAGCCTCGGCGATGGCGACGGAGTCGGCGGCGGAGAGGCCGCCCTCGGCCCAGTCAGTGGCGGAGATGCGCACCGACATCGGCTTCTCCCGCGGCCAGGCCTCGCGCAGCGCTCGGAAAACCTCCAGCGGATAGCGCAGGCGGTTCTCGACCGAGCCGCCATAGTCGTCGGTGCGCCTGTTGGTCAGCGGCGAGAGGAAGCTCGCCAGCAGATAGCCATGGGCGCAGTGCAGCTCCAGCATGTCGAAATCGGCGCGCATCCCCCGTTCGGCGGCGGCGACGAACTCGGCCTTGACCCGGTCCATGTCGGCGCGGGCCATCTCGCGCGGCACCTGGCTTTCCGGATAATAGGGCAGAGGCGAGGCCGAGATGATCGGCCAGGCGCCTTCCGGCAGAGGCCGGTCCATGCCCTCCCACATCAGCTTGGTCGCGCCCTTGCGGCCGGCATGGCCGAGCTGGAGGCAGATCTTCGCGGCGGAGTGGCTGTGCACGAAATCGACGATCCGCTTCCAGGCGACTTCCTGCTCGTCGTTCCACAGGCCGGTGCAGCCGGGGGTAATCCGGGCATCGGGCGCGATGCAGGTCATCTCGGTGAAGATCAGCCCGGGCCCACCGATGGCGCGCGAGCCGTAATGCATCAGGTGCCAATCGCCCGGCAGGCCGTCCTCGGCGGAGTACTGGCACATCGGCGAGAGCGTCATGCGGTTCTCGACCTGCATCTCGCGCAGCTTGAAGGGCTGGAAGGCCGGCGGGACCGGCGAGCCGTCCTTGCGGCGCTTGGCGAGGTCTCCGAGCCCGTCGGCGACGAGCTTGTCGACGGCCGTGACCATTTCCGGCGCGCGCAGGGCCAGATTGTCGTAGGTGATCGCCTTGGAGCGCGTCATCAGGCCGAATGCGAAGCGCAGCGGCTCGAAATCCCAGAAGCGCTTCAATTCCTCGAACCAGACCAGCGAGACATCCGCGGCATGCTGGGTCTTCTCGACCTCCTCGCGGCGCTGCGTCTCGAACAGCTTCAGGCCCGCCGTGACATCGAGCTTCGCCTGCCCCATCGCCCTGTGCAGGGCGATGGCATCCTCCATCGCGAGCTTGGTGCCGGAACCGATCGAGAAATGCGCCGTCGCCTTGGCGTCGCCGATCAGCACGACGTTCTCGCTCACCCAATTCCGGCAGCGGATCATCGGGAAATTGCGCCATAGCGAGCGATTGGTGATGAGCTTGTGGCCTTCGAGCTCCTCGGCGAAGACGCCTTCGAGGAAGGCGGCCGACTGCGCCTCGTCGAGTTTGCCGAGCCCGGCCTTCTCGAAGGTCTCGGGGTCGGTTTCCAGCACCCAGGTCGAGCGCCCGGCCTCGTATTGGTAGCAATGGGCGATGAAGAGCCCGTGCTCGGTCTGCTTGAAGAAGAAGGTGAAGGCGTCGAAGGGCCGGGTCGAACCCATCCAGGTGAACTTGTTCGGCCGCAGGTCGGTCTGCGGCTGGAAGCGGTCGCGCCAGTTCTCGCGGATGCGGCTGTTGATGCCGTCGGCAGCGACGACAAGGTCGTAATCGCGCTTCAGCGCCTCGATATCGGCAATCTCCTCGCCGAAATGCAGCCCGACGCCGAGCGCGCGCGCCCTCGCCTGCACCAGCATCAGCAGCGAGCGACGCGAGCAGCCGCAGAAGCCGTTGCCGGGAACGCGGTGGACCGTGTCCTTGAAGTGGATCTCGATGTCGTCCCAATAGGCGAAGTTGTCGCGGATCGCGGCATAGCTCTCGGCATCCGCCGCCTTGAACGTGTCGAGCGTCTGATCGGAGAACACGACGCCGAAGCCGAAGGTGTCGTCCGCCTGGTTGCGCTCGAAGACATCGACCGCAATCTCCGGCCAGTCACGTTTCATCAGCAGCGCGAAATAGAGCCCTGCCGGCCCGCCGCCCACGACCGCAATGCGCATCGACGCCTCCTCCAGAGCACCAGCCGATCCGGCTGATGATATTATTTTAAGCCTAAAATATTTTTGAGCTCAAGAGACTTTTGCAACCTTCAAATCGGACACTCAACAACGGAGCCGAAACCCCATCGACCCCCCGCAGCCCCATCCTGAGGAGTCACGCAGCGGCATCTCGAAAGACGGTCAAGAGACCTGCAGGTGCCCCCGGAAGCACCCTTCGAGACGCCATTACCGACGGGGCAGCTCCTCAGGATGAGGGCTTCAGGCCCTGCAGACCAGCCCCGACGCCCCCAGAACGGCGCCGGCGTGTCCGCCGGCGCCCGACGAGCCGCTTGCAAATTGATTGAGACTTAAAATATGTTCTGCGGAGGAGGTCGAGCGATCATGACTCTGCGGGAACGGCACGCGCTGGTGACGGGAGGCGGACGCGGCATCGGCCGAGCCATCGCCGCGGCACTGACGCAGGCCGGAGCGCGGGTCAGCATCCTCGGGCGCGATGAAACCTCTCTGCGCGACGCCGTGGCTGCGGGAGTCGCCGCCGATTTCGCTCCTTGCGACGTGCGCGACGAGAGTGCCGTCTCATCCGCGCTCGATCATCTCTCCGGTGGACATGGCTTCGACATCGCCATCGCCAATGCCGGCGCGGTCGAGACCGGCCCGTTCATGCGCAGCGACAGCAAACGTTTCCGCCGGATGGTCGAGATCAACCTGATCGGCACCGTCAATCTGTTCCACGCCGTGCTGCCGGCGATGCTGGAACAGCGCCGCGGCCGGCTGATCGCCATCGCCTCGACCGCCGGGCATCGCGGCTATCCTTATGTCAGCGCCTATGTGGCGGCGAAGCATGCCGTGGTCGGGCTGGTGAAGTCGCTGGCGCTGGAGACGGCCCGCTCCGGCGTCACCGTCAACGCCGTCTGCCCCGGTTACGCCGATACCGACATGGTCGCGAGCGGGCTCGACACCATCGCGGCGAAGACCGGCAAGAGCCGCGAGCAGGCATTGGCCGAGATGGTCAGGGACAATCCGCAAGGCCGGCTGATCGCGCCCGAAGAGGTCGCGGCCGCCGTGCTCTATCTCTGCGGGTCCGGCAGCGATGCCGTCACCGGCCAGTCGCTCATGATCAATGGTGGGGAGTTCTGAGATGGAGACACCCTCCTCCGCCCCGATGCTCGACCGCGAGACCAAGGCTAGCGAGCGCCCCGGCGACCACAAGGACGAGCTCAGGCTCTGGCTGCGCCTGCTCACCTGCTCGACCCTGATCGAGACCGAGATCCGCAACCGTTTGCGTGAGGAATTCAAGACCACGCTGCCGCGTTTCGACCTGATGGCCCAGCTCGACAAGACCGCCGTCGGCATGACGGTGGGCGAGGTCTCGCAGCGCCTGATGGTGTCGAATGGCAATGTCACCGCCGTCGTGGCCGGGCTGGTGACGGATGGGCTCGTCGACAAGCGCTCCGCCCCGCAGGACCGGCGCGTGCAGATCCTCACGCTGACGGCTTCGGGTCGCAAGGCCTTCCGGGCCATGGCCGAACGCCATGAAGGCTGGATCGCCGAGCTCTTCGCCGGACTCGACCAGCCCGAGCTCGCGCAGCTCTTCCGGTTGCTCGGAGAAACCAAGACCTCGCTGCATCGTGCCATCGCCGACCGCGCGAAGGATGCCGCCGACGAGGCCGCGAAGGGAAACGCCTGATGATCGCCGCCAACGCCACGATCCTGCCGCTGGCCGGCTTCACGCCGCAGCATTTCGCTCTCTCGGTCTCCGGCAAGGTCGCGACGGTGACACTGAACCGGCCTGAGAAAAAGAATCCGCTGACCTTCGCAAGCTACCGCGAACTCACGGATTTCTTCCTTGCCGCGCAGAAGGAGGAAGAGGTCAAGGCGATCGTCGTGACCGGCGCCGGCGGCAATTTCTCCTCGGGCGGCGACGTCTTCGAGATCATCGGGCCGCTGGTCGCGATGGAGACCAAGGACCTGCTCAAGTTCACCCGGATGACCGGCGAGCTGGTCAAGGCGATGCGCGCCTGCCCGCAGCCGATCATCGCCGCGATCGACGGCATCTGCGCGGGAGCCGGCGCGATCGTCGCCATGGCCTCCGACCTGCGGCTCGGCACGGCCGGCAGCAAGATCGCCTTCCTGTTCAACCGCGTCGGCCTGGCCGGCTGCGACATGGGCGCCTGCGCGATGCTGCCGCGCATCATCGGCCAGGGCCGCGCCGCCGAGCTGCTCTATACCGGCCGCGTGCTCAAGGGCGAGGAAGCGGAACGCTGGGGCTTCCTCAACCGGCTCTGCGCATCCGAGGCCGTGCTGCCGGAAGCGCAAGCCCTCGCGGCCGAGCTGGCGGACGGCCCCACCTTCGCCAACGCCATGACCAAGCGCATGCTGGAAATGGAATGGGCGATGTCGGTCGAGAGCGCGATCGAGGCCGAGGCCGTGGCGCAGGCTTTGTGCATGCAGACCGAGGACTTTTCCCGCGCCTATCACGCCTTCGCCGCGAAACAGAAGCCGGTCTTCGAGGGCAACTGAGATGAGCGGCTCCCCTCGCCTCGGCCTCGATATCCTCGGCGACACGCTGGACTGGCCGTTCTTCGAGGATCGCCACCGCGCCTTCGCCACGGAGCTCTCCGGCTGGGCCGATTCCTATCTCGCCGATTTGCCGCATGACGATGTCGACGAGGCCTGCCGGGCGCGCGTCGCGGCCTTGGGTGCGGCTGGCTTCCTGAAGGCTGCCGTGCCGGCGGCCTATGGCGGGCTTTCCGACAAGCTCGATGTCCGCACGCTCTGCCTCGCCCGCGAGATCCTGGCGGCGCATGACGGGCTCGCTGATTTCGCCTTCGCCATGCAGGGGCTCGGGACCGGCTCGATCAGCATCGCAGGCTCGGAGGCGATGAAGCAGCGCATCCTGCCGGATGTCGCGGCCGGCAAGCGCATCGCGGCCTTCGCCCTTTCCGAGAAGGAGGCCGGCTCCGATGTCGCCGCCATGGCGACGACCGCGACAGCTGACGGTAACAGCCATGTCCGCATCGACGGCGAGAAGAGCTGGATCTCCAATGGCGGCATCGCCGACCATTACATCGTCTTCGCCCGCACCGGCGAGGCGCCGGGCGCGCGCGGGCTCTCCGCCTTCCTGGTCGAAGCCGATACGCCTGGCCTCACCATTGCGGAGCGCATCGAGGTGATCGCGCCGCATCCGCTGGCGACCTTGCGCTTCGAGGGTTGCCGCGTGCCGCTCGAAAACCGCATCGGCGGGCCGGGCGAGGGCT
This sequence comes from Allobosea spartocytisi, assembly GCF_014764685.1. NCBI lineage: Bacteria > Pseudomonadati > Pseudomonadota > Alphaproteobacteria > Hyphomicrobiales > Alloboseaceae > Allobosea > Allobosea spartocytisi. The sequence goes on along the minus strand of NZ_JACXWY010000002.1, from coordinate 308,709 downwards.
TCAAGGTCGCGATGGCGACGCTCGACATCTTCCGCTCGACGGTCGGCGCCGCCGCGCTCGGCTTCGCCCGACGGGCGCTGCACGAGACGATTTCGCACGCCAATGGCCGCAAGCTCTTCGGTGGCACGCTCGGCGACCTTCAGCTCTCGCAGGCGGCCATCGCCGACAGCGCGGCTGAGGTCGATGCCGCCGCCCTTCTCGTCTACCGCGCCGCCTGGACCAAGGATCGCGGCGCGCCCCGCGTCACCCGGGAGGCGGCGCTGGCCAAACTCGTCGCGACGGAGAACGCCCAGAGCGTGATCGACCGGGCCGTCCAGATCCATGGCGGCCTCGGCGTCACCAAGGGCGTCAAGGTGGAGGAATTGTACCGGGAGATCAGAGCGCTGCGCATCTACGAGGGCGCCAGCGAGGTCCAGAAGGTCGTGATCGCGCGCGACCTGCTGAAACTACATGCCGAAAAGGCAGGGGAACGCAATGACAGCAACCGGATTCGCGAGATCAGGACATAAGGACAGCTTTGCGCGGGACAACCTGCCGCCGCGCGAAAGCTGGCCCGATCTCACACTTGCAGAGGCAGGGTTGGCCTATCCCGAAAGGCTGAACTGCGTCGCCGAACTGCTCGACCGGCACATCACCGAGGGACGCGGCCGACGCACCGCCGTTGTCGCGGCCGGTCTCGAGTGGAGCTATGCCGATCTCGCCGAGAAAGTGAACCGCATCGCCAATGTGCTGAGCCGTGATCTCGGAATGATCAGCGGCAACCGCGTGCTGCTGCGCGCCGGCAACACGCCGATGATGGTCGCGGCCTATCTCGCCGTCATCAAGGCCGGCGGCGTCGCGGTCGCGACCATGCCGATGCTGCGGGTGGGCGAGCTCGTCTATCCCCTGCGCAAGGCGAAGATCGCGCTGGCGCTCTGCGACCATCGGCTTACCGCCGATCTCGAAGCCGCCGGAGCGCACGTACCGGAGCTTGCCCGCATCGTCGCCTTCGGCGGCGCGGAGAGCGAGCTGGAGGCGCTGATGGCGCAGCCGGGCTATGAGCGCTTCGAGGCCGCAGACACCGCGCGCGACGATGTCTGCCTGATCGCCTTCACCTCCGGCACGACCGGCGAGCCCAAGGGCACGATGCATTTCCATCAGGACATGCTGGCGATCTGCGACTGCTACGGTGCACGCGTGCTGAAGGCCTCGGCCGATGACCGCTTCACCGGCTCGCCGCCGCTCGCCTTCACCTTCGGGCTCGGCGGGCTCGTGCTGTTTCCGATGCGGATCGGCGCTGCGATGGTGCTGCCCGAGAAGGCAGGCCCCGCCGATCTGATCGACGCGATCGAGCGCTACAAGGTCAGCGTCGTCTTCACCGCGCCGACCGCCTACCGCGCCATTCTCGACAAGCTCGACGGGCGCGACATCTCTTCACTCAGGATTTGCGTCTCGGCCGGCGAGGCCCTGCCCAAGGCGACCTTCGACGCCTGGCAGGCGCGCACCGGCATCCCGCTGATGGACGGCATCGGCGCGACCGAGATGCTGCACATCTTCATCGGCGCGCCACGCGACAGGATCAGGCCGGGCTCGACCGGAATTCCGGTGCCGGGCTACGAGGCCAAGATCGTCGACGAGGAAGGGCGCGACGTGCCGGACGGCACGCCGGGGCGGCTCGCCGTGCGCGGCCCGACCGGCTGCCGCTATCTCGCCGACCCGCGGCAGGCGAAATACGTGCTGAACGGCTGGAACATCACCGGCGACACCTATCTGCGCGACGCCGACGGCTATTTCTGGTACCAGGCCCGCTCCGACGACATGATCATCTCGGCCGGCTACAACATCGCCGGGCCCGAGGTGGAGGCCGCCCTGCTGACGCACGAGGCCGTGGCCGAATGCGGCGTGGTCGGCGCGCCCTGCCCCGAGCGCGGGCAGATCGTGAAGGCCTATGTCGTGCTGCGCGAGGGCGTCATCGGCGATGCCGCCCTGGTCAAGGCCTTGCAGGAGCATGTGAAGGCCGGTATCGCGCCGTACAAATATCCGCGCGCCATCGCTTTCGTCGAAGCCCTGCCGAAGACGGCGACCGGCAAGCTCCAACGCTTCGCGCTCCGCCAGATCGCGCAAGGCGAGAGCTGACCTTTCTTCCAACAGAGCCTGAACGGCCGAAATCGAGGCGATACGCCATGTCCGACCATTCGCAATCCCGCGCCATCCTGCCCGAGGGCTGGCCGCAGCCGCGCGGCTATGCCAACGGCATGGTGGCGGAAGGCCGCGTGCTGGTCACCGGCGGCCTTGTCGGCTGGGACGCGCAGGGCGTCTTCGCCAAGGGCTTCATCGGCCAGCTCCGCCAGACCTTCCTCAACATCAGGGCGGTGGTCGAGGCCGGCGGCGGGCGCGTCGAGGATATCGTGCGGCTGACCTGGTACGTGACGGACATCGCGACCTATCGCGCCAGCCTGAAGGAAATGGGACCGGTCTATCGCGAGGTCTTCGGCCGGCACTTCCCGGCCATGGCGGTGGTCGCGGTCACCGCGCTGGTCGAGCCGGAGGCGTTGCTGGAGATCGAGGCGACGGCGGTGGTGGACGGCTGAGGACAGCCTGCGTCAAACCGCCGCGATTCCACGGCCGAGAAGACAACTCACGCAACGTCATTCATTAGGCATTCACCAAGATTCCGAGCGCAGAATCCGGGACGCGTCGCAAGATCGCGACGTGTCCCGGAGTATCTCCATGTCCAGTATCAGCGGGGTGGGCGGCGGCTTCCGCCCCCACCACAAACCTCCCAGCTTCGACCAGATCGACAGTAACAGCGACGGCGGCATCAGCCTCGACGAGTTCGAGAGCGCCGCCCCCAAGGGTGCCGACAGCGCCAAGAGCGAAGAGCTCTTCAAGAAGATCGACACGGACGGCGACGGCTCGATCACCAAGGCCGAGTCGGATGCGTTCAAGGACAAGGCCAAGAAGGCCGACAGCCTGCTGCAGTCCTTCCTGTTCTCACTCCAGGCGGGCGGAACGCAGAACGCCCAAGCTGCCTCCGACAGCGACAGCGATAAAGACAGCAAGTCGGCCTTCGACGCGATCGACAGCGACGTCAATGGCGGGATCAGCAAGGACGAGTTCAGCGCGGCTTTCAAGGACAGCCGGCTGAACAGCGACCAGTTGAACCGGCTCTTCAGCTCGCTGGACAAGAATGGCGACGGCTCCGTCTCGCAGGACGAGGTGAAGGCCTTCCAGTCCTCGCTGCAACAATCCGGCGAGCGGCATCACCACCGGCGGCCGCCGGAAGCCTTCCAGAACGCCTCACAAGCCTATGGCAGCGCGTCGCAGCTCTCAGCGCAGGGCACCACCGAAACGATCTACGCCAAGGCGGCCTGAGTTCGGCCAACCGGATGCCGCCTCGCATCGTGGCAACCGCAACACTCTCGACGCCCACGGCAGAAGCCGCTGGCGCCGCTCCTCAGATCCCTGCCCCGTCCTGCAAGGTTCCGGTCGGCACCTTCCGCCAGAGCCGCATATGCAGCGCCCGCAGGCCCGGTCGCAGCAGGATGTCGCCGAAGGCGAGCGCCAGAGAGACAGGCACATTCGCCGTCAGCGCGAAGGCCGCGACGAACAACCCCGCCGTGCTGAGAACGCGCCAGCTCACCGCCGCGAGCCAGGCTCTGCGATCCGGCGTACCCTTCCGGCCGACGATGCGAAGGACGCCGCGCTGCGCCCGTGCCAGCGCCCCGCCCTCGCCCACCGCCTGCCGGGCCTCGCCCTCGCCCGGCTCGACGAAGCCGAAGGCGACCGTCTCGTTGCTGATGCGGTCGATCAGGATGAAGCCGCCGAGCTCATGGCTGCGCGCATAGGGCAGCGAGACCAGCGGCCGGTCGAGCCGGAGCGTGACGAGGCCGATGCCGTTCATGCGCAGGCTCTGCGCCGGCAGGGGCTGGAAGCCCTCGATGTCGATGCTGTGATGCAGCGCCTCGACCGTGGCATTGGCGCTCTGCGTCGCGAGCTTCACGAGGAACTGCCCGCCTTCGAGCATGGCGCGCTCGCCGGTCCAGAGCAAACGCGCCTTCAGCCCGCGGCTCACCGGCAGCGTCGAACCCGCGGCAGCGATCACGTCGCCGCGCGAAATGTCGATGTCGTCTTCCAGCGTCACCGTCGCGGCCTGGCCGGCGGCGATCTGGCTGGCTTCGCCGGCCGCGCCGATCAATCGCGCGATGCGGCTCGTGCGGCCGGACGGCAGCGCCACGATGGGATCGCCGACGCGGGCCCGGCCGGTGACAGGCGTGCCGGCATAGCCGCGGAAGTCGAGATCCGGGCGGTTGACCCATTGCACCGGCAGCACGAAGCCCTCGTCGCGCGGTGCGGAGGGCGCGATCGCGACGCTTTCGAGATAGGGCAGCAGCGCCGGGCCGTCATACCAGGGCATCAGGGCGGAGGGCCGCATGACGTTCTCGCCGTCACGCGCCGAGACCGGAATGAAGCGGATCGAGGCGAAGCCGAGGTTTTGCACCGCCGCGCGGTAATCGGCGGCGATCTGCTCGAAGACCGCCTCGTCATAGCCGACGAGGTCCATCTTGTTGATCGCGACCACGACATGGCGCACGCCGACCAACGAGACGATGAAGGAATGGCGGCGGGTCTGCGGCAGCAGGCCCTTGCGTGCATCGATCAGGATGATGGCGAGGTCGGCTGTCGAGGCGCCGGTCGCCATGTTGCGGGTGTATTGCTCGTGGCCGGGCGTGTCGGCGACGATGAAGCTGCGCCTGTCGGTCGCGAAATAGCGATAGGCGACATCGATGGTGATGCCCTGCTCGCGCTCGGCCGAAAGCCCATCGACGAGAAGCGCGAAATCGGGCGCCGCGCCTTGCGTGCCGAATTTGCGGGAATCGCTGTCGAGCGCGCTGAGCTGGTCGTCGAAGACCGCGCCGGCCTCGTAGAGCACACGGCCGATCAGCGTCGACTTGCCGTCATCGACCGAGCCGCAAGTGATGAAGCGCAGCAGCGAATGCTGGCCGGTTTCGGAGGCGCTGGGCGTATCGTTGGCGGGGAGAAGGTTCTGAGCCGGCCTCAGTGCCTTGTTCTTCTTGGCCAGATTCCTGGCGATGGCGAAGCTCATCAGAAATAGCCTTCCTGCTTCTTCTGCTCCATCGAGCCCGAGCCGTCATGGTCGATGACGCGGCCCTGCCGCTCGGAGGATCGCGACGAGCGCATCTCGGCGATGATGTCGGTGAGGCTGGCCGCCTCGCTCTCGACAGCGCCGGTCAGCGGGTAGCAACCGAGCGTGCGGAAGCGGACCATGCGGGTCTCGACGACCTCGCCGGGGAGAAGCTCCATGCGCTCGTCGTCGCGCATGATCCAGGCGCCGTCGCGCCGGACGACCGGGCGCGGCGCGGCAAAATAGAGCGGCACGACCGGGATGTTCTCGAGCGCGATGTAGTCCCAGACGTCACGCTCGGTCCAGTTCGAGAGCGGAAACACGCGAAAGCTCTCGCCGCGATGCTTGCGGGTGTTGAAGAGCTGCCAGGGCTCGGGGCGCTGGTTCTTCGGATCCCAGCGATGCTCCGGGCTGCGAAGCGAGAAGACGCGTTCCTTGGCCCGGCTCTTCTCCTCGTCGCGGCGCGCGCCGCCGAAGGCAGCATCGAACTTGTAGAGGTCGAGCGCCTGCTTCAACCCTTGCGTCTTCATCACGTCGGTATGGACGCGCGAGCCCGAGGCGAAGGGGCTGATTCCGGCCCTCACGCCCTCCTGGTTGATGTGGACGATGAGATCGAGCCCCAGCCGCGCCGCCGTCTCATCGCGGAAGGCGATCATGTCGCGGAACTTCCAGGTCGTATCGACATGGAGCAGCGGGAAAGGCGGCTTGGCCGGGTAGAACGCCTTCATCGCCAGATGCAGCAGGACGGCGGAATCCTTGCCGATCGAATAGAGCAGCACCGGCTTGTCCGATGTCGCCACCACCTCGCGGATGATGAAGATGGCTTCCGCCTCGAGCTTCTGAAGATGGCTGAGCTGGATCATGCGTGGGCCTCCGCCGGCGCGATTTTGGCGCGCGCCAGCTTTCCGTCCGACCCGACATGCAGGCCGCATTCCTTGGCGGCATCGTCCTCCCACCACCAGCGCCCGGCCCGCTCGGGCTCGCCGGGGCGGATGGCGCGGGTGCAGGGCTGGCAGCCGATCGAGACGAAGCCCTGTGCGTGCAGCGGGTTGATCGGCACGTCGTTCGCCTCGGCGAAGGCGAGCGTGCGTTCGCGCGACCAGTCGATCAGCGGGCTCGCCTTGACGAGGCCGCGCGCCGCATCGGCCTCCGCCAGCTTGACGCCGCCCCGCGCGGCTGACTGGTCGGCGCGCAGGCCGGTCAGCCAGGTATCGGCCCCGGCCAGAGCCCGGCCGAGCGGCTCCACCTTGCGGATGTCGCAGCAGGATTTGCGGGCATCGCGCGAGCCGTAGAAGCCGTTGATGCCGTTCTGGCGAACATAGAGCTCGACCGCGTCATGGCGCGGATAATAGGGGCGGATCAGGATGCCATAGCGCTCCTCCGTCTCCTGCCAGAGGGCGTAGACCTCCGGAAAGAGCCGGCCGGTATCGAGCGTGGCGAAGATGACCGGGAGCTTCGCGGTCGCGATGAAATGGGTCAGCACCTGATCTTCGAGGCCGAAGGAGGTGGTGAAGACGACGGGGCCGGCGGCTTGCGCGACGATGCCGGAGAGGCGCTCGGGAACGTCCGCCATGCCGAACGCCGCATCGAGCGCGGCCGCGCGGGCCGCCAGCACCACGGTTGGCTGCGGGCTTGTCGAGGTTTCGTCCGGGCCGGGGCTTGCCGCCATCGTTCTGGCCATCTGTTCGGTAAATCGAACGCTGGATTTATACCCATGAGGCCAAAGGTTCAATTTACGGCAGGTAGCGTGTTTTTTCTTATTTCACTTCCATTGGAGAAGTTTGTTTTAGCGGACGTTGCTGGGCATTATCGGAGGGAGGCTCTGCCGCCGCCGCCTCCTCGCCGTCATCCCGGACGAGCGACGAAGTCTCGCCGATCCGGGATCCATGCCGGAGCGGTTCCGATAGAGGTTCCGGCATGGATCCCGGGTCTCGCTGCGCTCGCCCGGGATGAACCGCGCGGAGGCTGAACCGCCTGCCTCTCAGTGGAAATCCCGCGATTTCGGCAGGATGCGGACATTGCGCGGGTGGCGATGGCGCGGGAGCGGCGGGTTCTTCAATTCGTCGATGGGAAGCGGCACTTCGGCACGGTGCGTATCCGAGAGCGACAGCAGATCGATCGAACGGTCGGCGATGCGCTGGGCCATGAGATGGGTGACGCCCTCGACGCTCTTCTGCACCCGGCCCTCGACCAGCATCAATCGCGCGCCCATCACCTCGCGGCGGAAGCGCTCGAACAACCGCGCCCAGATCACGACATTGGTGATGCCGGTCTCGTCCTCCAGCGTGACGAAGATGGCCTTGCCGTTGCCGGGGCGCTGGCGGACCAGCACGATTCCGGCCGTGCGGGCGAAGGCGGCGTCCGGCTTCCCCTCGGTCTGCGCGCAGCTCAGGATGCCCTCGCGTTGGAAGCGCGGGCGCAACAACTGCATCGGATGGCCCTTCAGCGAGAGCCGGACGGTCTGGTAGTCGGCGACGATATGCTCGGCAAGCGGCATGCTCGGCAGCGCCATCGCCCGCTCCTGTCCCAGTTCGCGGGCTTGCGCGGCCTGGAAGAGCGGCAGCGCCGCATCATCCGGCAGGCGACGCACGGCCCAGAGCGCCTCGCGCCGGTCGAGGCCGAGCGAGCGGAAGGCATCGGCATCGGCGAGCAGGCGCATGGCGCGGGCGGGAAGGCTGGCGCGGCGCATCAGTTCCTCGACGTCGCGGTAGGGGCCGCCCGCTTCCCGCGCCTCCGCAATGGCCTTGCCCCATTCATCCTTGAAGCCGTCGATCTGACGGAAGCCCAGACGCAGGGCGAAGGGGTCTCTCTCGGCCTCATGGCGTGGCCGATCATGGTAAGAGCTCGATTCCGAAACGGCTTCCAAGCTGTTGTCCAAAAAGCTGGAATTGACATCGGCCGGCCGTGGTTCGACGCCGCCGTTCTCCTCCGCCTCCCGCACGATCTGGGCCGGCGCATAGAAGCCCATCGGCTGGGAATTCAGCAGCGCGGCAGCGAAAGCCGCCGGGTAATGCTTCTTCAGAAAGGAGGAGATGTAGACCAGCTTGGCGAAGGAGGCGGCATGGCTCTCCGGAAAACCGTAACTGCCGAAGCCCTTGATCTGCTCGAAGCAGCGCTGGGCGAAATCGCGCTCATAACCACGCGCGACCATGCGCTCGACCATCATCGTCTCGTAATTGCCGATGGTGCCGGCATTGCGGAAGGTGGCCATCGCCTTGCGCAGGCCATTGGCTTCGATGTCGGAGAACTTGGCAGCGACCATGGCGAGCCGCATCGCCTGTTCCTGAAAGAGCGGGACGCCTTCGGTCTTGTTCAGGACCTCGAAAAGCTCGTCCTTGTCACCCTGTCCCGGCGCAGGCGCGGGGTAAGTTACCTCTTCGATCCCCGCCCGCCGCTTCAGATAAGGGTGCACCATATTGCCCTGGATCGGGCCGGGCCGGACGATCGCGACCTGGATGACGAGATCGTAGAATTTCCGCGGCTTGAGCCGCGGCAGCATGTTCATCTGCGCCCGGCTCTCGACCTGGAAGACGCCGAGCGACTTGCCTTCGCAGAGCATGTCGTAGGTCGCTTCGTCGCCATCCTTCAAGTCGGCGAGCGCATAGTCCTTCCCCCCGTTCTCCTTGATCAGATCGAAGGCCTTGCGGATGCAGGTCAGCATGCCCAGCGCCAGCACATCGACCTTCATCAATTGCAACGCGTCGATGTCGTCGCGGTCCCATTCGATGAAGGTGCGGTCCGCCATCGCGGCATTGCCGATCGGCACGGTCTCGTCGAGGCGTCCGCGCGACAACACGAAGCCGCCGACATGTTGCGAGAGATGGCGCGGATAGCCCAAGAGCCGGGTGGCGAAGTCTACGGCTCGGCGGATCGTCGGATTGGTCGGGTCGAGCCCGGCCTGGCGGACGCGGGCGTCGCCGATCTCGCTGCCCCAGCTCCCCCAGTTCGTATCGGCGATGCGAGCGGTGACGTCCTCGGTCAGGCCCAGCACCTTGCCGGCCTCGCGGATGGCGCTGCGCGGCCGGTAATGGATCACGGTCGCGGCGATGCCGGCGCGATGGCGGCCATATTTCTCATAAATCCACTGGATCACCTCCTCGCGCCGCTCGTGCTCGAAATCGACGTCGATATCGGGCGGTTCGCGACGCTCGGTGGAGATGAAGCGCTCGAACAGCACGTCGTTCTCGTCCGGGTCGACAGCGGTGATGCCGAGCACATAACAGACGGCGGAATTGGCGGCCGAGCCGCGACCTTGGCAGAGAATGCCTTTGCTGTCGGCGAACTCGACGATCTGGCGAATCGTCAGGAAATAGCGGGCATATTCGAGCTTCTCGATGAGGGCGAGTTCCTTCGCCAGCAGGCCCTGAACCTTGTCCGAAACGCCGTCGGGATAGCGGATCAGGCAGCAGCGGCGGACCAGTTCCACCAGCCAGTCCTGATCCTTCCAGCCGGGCGGGATCGGCTCGTCGGGGTATTCGTATTTGAGCTGGCCGAGATCGAATTCGATGCGGGAGAACAGGGTTTGCGTCTCGGCGATAGCCTCGGGCGCATCCCTGAAAAGACGGGCCATTTCCTGCGGCAGCTTGAGATGGCGCTCGGCATTGGATTCGAGCAACCGCCCGGCCCGCTCGATGGTGACGCCCTCGCGGATGCAGTTGAGCACGTCCTGCAGATCGCGCTGCGCGATGGAATCGTAGAGCGCGTCATTGCTCGCGATCAGCGGGGTGCGGGTCGCGGCAGCGATGGCCTTGAGCCGCGCGAGGCGGCGGCGATCGTCGCCGTGGCGGTGCATGCTGGCAGCAAGCCAGACCGCGCCGGGCGCGGCCTCGTCGAGCCGGGCGAGCACTTCGGGAAGCCCGTCGAGCCTGCGGCCCGGCATCAGGATCAGCAGCAGGTCGCGGGCATCGTTCAGAAGGTCGTCGAGGACGAGGTGGCATTCGCCCTTCTTCACGCCGTCCTTGCGATTGCCGTGGCTGAGCAAACGGCAGAGCCGGCCCCAGCCGTCGCGATTGGCGGGATAGACAACGATGTCGGGCGTGCCGTCGGCGAAGACGAGACGGGTGCCGGTCGCGAGCTTGAAGCGCTCCGCCAGCGCCTTCATCTCCTCGGGCTTGATGGGCAGGTCGGAGAAATCCGGGTTCTCGATCCAGACATATTCGCCGGGGCTGCCGCCTTCGCGGATTTTCTCGGGCGCCGGCAAACCATCCTCGCGCAACTGCCTCAACGCCGCCCAGGCCCGCACGACGCCCGCCACCGTATTGCGATCGGCGATGCCGATGCCGGCATATCCGAGCAGCAGCGCCGTCAGCACCATGTTCGGCCCCGGCGAGGCACCGCGCAGGAAGGAAAAATTTGTCGCCGCAACAGGTTCGGCGAAAGGGCTGACAGACTGATTCATGCGAAGAGCCCGTGCAGAAACCAGCGCGGCGGCGCGCTCTCGGCCTCGTAGAAGCCGGTGCGGTAGAGCCAGAAGCGGCGGCCTTGCGCATCCTCGACGCGGTAATAATCGCGCATCGGCTCGTCGCTGCCGTCGCGCCACCATTCGGGCGCAATCCGCTCCGGGCCTTCGGCGCGAGCGACGTCGTGGATGAGGCGCCGCCAGCGGAAACGGATCGGCGGTCCATCCGGCACTTCCGCGATCGCCTCGACGGGCTGGGGCGGCTCGAAGAGCTGGAGCGGGCGGGCCGGCGGCTCCTGCGGCTCGGGTGCGGACCAGACCGCTTCCGGCATGGGCGCAGCGGCCGAGAGCGCCTTTGCCGCGCGGACGGGGTGATGGGTGTCCTGCGCCGCGAAGCGCAGCACCCGGTCGCGACCGAAGCGGGTGACGAGCCGGTCGACGAGATCGGCCACCGCCTCCTCCTCCACCGCGCGGCCGTCGAGGCTGTGCTGCTGCGTGTTGAGCGGCTCGCAGACCGGCACGGCGAGTTTGATGGCATCGAAACCGAAGCCGGGATCGAGCGGGTCGGCCAGGGTCTCGATGCGCTCGCGATAGAGCCGCAACAAAGCCTTGGCGTCGCGCGAGGGCCGGCCGGTCTCGATGACGAGGCGGCGAACCGTGCCGTCGCTGCGGAAGAAGCCGAGCTCGAAGGCGCGCCCGCCTTCACCGCGCGCCTCCAGCACCCGTGCCGCCTCCCCGATCAGCCGGACGACCACCGCCTCGAGGCTCGCCGTATCGGCGAAGGGTTCGGGGAAATGACGCTCGACCACGCAATCCGGCGGCGGCCGCAAGGGCGTGATGCGGCGATCCTCATGGCCGAGGATGCGCCGGAGCTTCACCGCCAGCGCTTCGCCGAAGCGGGCGGAGAGGGTTTCCGAGGGGCGCGCGGCGACATCGGCCAGGGTCTTCAGCCCGGCGCGGGAAAGAGCAATCACGGTCTCGGGCTCCGCCTCCAGCGCGGCGACCGGCAGCAGGCGCAGCACCGCTTCGTCCCGTCCCGGCGGGATGATGTCGCGCGGTCCGAAGCGGGAACAGGCGCGTGCGGCCTCGGGCGTGCTGGCGATGGCGGCTTGCAGGCTCAAGCCCGATCGATCCATCACCTGCCGCACGAGATCGAGCATCCCCGCCTCGCCGCCGAAGAGATGGGCGCAGCCGGTGACGTCGAGCGTGAGGCCGTGCGGCTCGTCGCGCGCAACCAGCGGGGTGAAGCGGTCGCAGAAGGCGGCGACCTCATCGAGAAAGTCCCGATCCGCCTGCGGTTCGGCTTCCAGCGCGACGAGATCGGGAATGCGGGCGCGGGCATCGGCCAGCGTCATGGCCCGCGTCAGGCCGAGGCGGACGGCGCGCCGGTCGCAATCGGCGAGGCGCAAGGCGTTGCCCTGCATCTCGACGAGGACATGGGGCTTCTCAGCCGGCGCGCCGAAGGCCGGAATCCGGCCCAGCCGCCGCAGCCTGTCCGTCGCCAGATAGGGAAACCAGAGGGCGAGATAGCGGCGGGACATCGTTCCTGCGGGGAATGAGCCTGTCGGATCGGTCAAAGACGGTTCGGTTCTCGAAAGCGCATCGGTCACGGTTCCACTCCACACGCCACTCACGCTCTGCCGCATCGCCGCGCACGCCGCCGCGATGGCGCAGCAACCTCAAGGCGAAGGCCGGGGCGCCCGGCGCATTCGCCTCCAGCGCCCGCGAGGCCAGCGGCACGACCTGCCAGCGCGTCCGCGCCGCGCTCGGCGCTTCCGCCGCCGCGACCCGCAGCAGCAGGGTCGCCACGCCGGACCCCTCGGCCGCGAGCGCGAGCCGCCGGCTCGCGGTCAGGTCGAAGGCGCGCGGCTCGCCCCAGGGCTCGATCAGCACGGCGCCGAGCGCCGGACAGCGCGCTCCCTCGGCGCCGGCCCGCAACACGCCCAGGGCGTCGCGTGCCCGCACCAGCAGAAGCCGGGCGGGATCGAGCCCGAGTTCGTTCAACCCCGGCGCATGCAAACGGCCGGTCTCGGCATCGACGAAATCCTGCCGCACCCAGAGGATCGGCCGCGCAGCGTCGTCTCCCGCCTCCCCTTGCGCCGCCCGCAGCGCCAGCCCGAGCGCGAAGCCCGTCGCAGCCGCCAGATCGGCGGCGCCAGCGGCGTAGACTTCATGCAGCGCTGCCCGTTCGAGCCCGCCGAACAGGGCTGCATCGATCTCCGTGGCGCCGAGGCTTATCTTGCCCGCCGCAGCCGGCCCCGACCGCAAGGCCGCCTCGGCGAGGCTGCGGCGCAGATTGGACAAGGCTGGCGAGATGGCGTTCTGCATGGGCGACAAAGCAATTGTTCACTCTTTGTTCTTTTATAGAACGTCGCGCGGTGGAAGGCGAGTCGAGTCTCCCGTTTCGGCAGTGGACCGCTGACAGCGGGTGGCACGGAAAGTTTTCGGCTTCGTCCCATATCCGCTGTCATCCCGAACGAGCGAAGCGCAGATCCGGGATCCATGCCGGAACCTCACTCGGAAGCGCTCCGGCATGGATCCCGGATCGGCGCCGCTTCGCGGCTTGTCCGGGATAACCATCCGGTTCTTTGGCCAGCTACTCCGCCGCCGTACCCGCCGCCTGCCAGGTCAGCGTCTGCGCCTCGTGCAGCGCCTGATAGGGCCCGCCGGCACGAATGAGATCCTCGTGGCGGCCCTGCTCGGCGATGCCGGCCGGCGTCACCACCACGATGCGGTCGGCATGGCGGATGGTGGCGAGGCGGTGCGCGATGACCAGCGTCGTGCGCCCCTGCGCCAGCTCGGTCAGCGATTGCTGGATCGCCTTCTCGGTCTCGGTGTCGAGAGCGGAAGTGGCCTCGTCGAGGATCAGGATCGGCGGGTTCTTCAGGAAGATGCGGGCGATGGCGAGGCGCTGCTTCTGGCCGCCGGAAAGCTTGACGCCGCGCTCGCCGATCACCGTGTCCAGCCCCGCCGGAAGATCGGCGATCATCCGGTCGAGCCGCGCCCGGCGGGCGGCCTCTACGATCTCCGCTTCCGAAGCGCCGAGCCGGCCATAGGCGATGTTCTCGCGGATGGTGCCGGCGAAGAGGAAGACATCCTGCTGGACGATGCCGATCTGGCGGCGCAGCGAGGCGAGCGTCAGCTCGCGGAGGTCGATGCCGTCAACGGTGATGCGGCCGGCATCGACCTCGTAGAAGCGCGGCAGCAGCGAGAGCAATGTCGTCTTGCCCGCTCCCGAAGGGCCGACGAAGGCAACCGTCTCGCCGGCCCGGATCGCGAGGTCGATATGGGACAGGATCGGCCTGTCCTTGGCATAGCCGAAGCGCACGCCCTCGAAGCGAATCTCGCCCTTGAGCGGCGGCGCCTCGACGGCATCGGGCGCATCGGCGATATCGGGCTCGGTCGCGAGCAGTTCCTGGTAGCGGCGGAAGCCGGCGATGCCCTTCGGATAGGTCTCGATCACCGCGGCGATCTTGTCGAGCGGGCGGTAGAAGACACCGACCAGCAAGAGGAAGCCGACGAAGCCGCCGATGCTGAGGCTGCCCTGCACGACATACCAGGTGCCGGCCAGCATGACCGCGAGCTGGACCAGGCGCATGCCGAAATAGTTCAGCGCCTGGCTCGCCGCCATGATGCGGTAGGCTTCGAGCTTGGTCGAGCGATAGCGCTGGTTGTCGCCGGCGAAGAGCGCGCGCTCATGGGCCTCGTTGGCGAAGGCCTGGACCACGCGCATGCCGCCGATATTCTCCTCCAGCCGGGCGTTGAAGGCGCCGACGCGGCCATATTGCGCCTGCCAGTTGGTGGTCATGCGGCCGCCATAGCGGGCGACGATGAAGCCGGCGAGTGGCACGATCAGCGCCGTGATCAGCGCCAGATGGACATGGACCGAGAGCATCAGCAGGAAGGCGCCGACGAAGGTCATCACCGCGATGAACAGATCCTCCGGCCCGTGATGGGCGACCTCGCCGATCTCCTCCAGATCCTTAGTGACGCGGGCGACGAGATGGCCGGTCTTCTGGTCGTCGTAGAAACGGAAGGAGAGCTTCTGCAGATGGTCGAAGGCGCGCCGGCGCATCTCCGTCTCGATATTGATGCCGAGCCGGTGGCCCCAATAGGTCACGATCGCCATCAGCCCGGTGTTGAGCCCATAGATCGCGAGCAGCAGGACGCCCGCGAGCAGGATCAGCGGCCAGTCGCCGCGCGGCAGCAGGAGGTCGACGAAGGCCTTCATCGCCATCGGGAAGCCGAGCTCGAGCAGGCCGGACAGCACGGCGCAGCCGAAATCGACCAGGAACAGCGTCCGGTGCGGGCGATAATAGGCGAAGAACTCTCTCAGCATGGCGCGCTCATAGCAGATCGGCACCGTTTTGCGTCAGCTTCGCTGCAACAGCCCCGATATCCCGCGACCGATGCCGGGAGTCCGCCCCGATGCTCCGATGACCCCGTTTCCCAACGGCGCGGTGCCACTTTCCCTCGCCATGCTCTAGCTTCGCGTCATGTGGCAGATTCTCTCGACCTACTGGCCGCACATCCTCGCCGTCATTTCCGTGGTGATGGCGGCCGTGGCCGCCGCGCATGCGGTGATGACCAAGGACGAGGTGCGCGCGGCCATCGGCTGGGCGGGCGTCATCATCCTGTCGCCGATCGTCGGCCCGCTCCTCTATGCCGTCGCCGGCGTCAACCGTATCCGCCGTGCCACGATCCTCTCGCAACGCCCCGGGCACGGCGCCGCCGCGGATTCCACCCGACGCTTCCATATCAGCCATGACGAGGTCGGCGACGTGTTCGGCCAGCGCTTCGCGGCGCTGAAGACGCTGGGCGACCGCGTCGCGCGCCATCCGCTGACCAAGGGCAACCAGATCGAGACGCTGCGGACCGGGGACGAGGCCTATGCCGCCATGCTCGCCGCCATCGCAGCGGCCGAGCGCAGCGTGATCCTGGAGACCTACATCTTCGATCGCGACCCGCTGGGCTTGAGGATCGCCGACGCGCTGATCGCGGCCTCGAGACGCGGCGTCTCCGTCCGCGTGCTGATCGACTCGGTCGGCGCCCGTTACTCGGTGCCCAGCATCGTCGGCCCCCTGCGCAGCGGCGGCGTCACCGTCGCCGTGTTCAACGGCAACATCATCATGGGCTTGCGGTTGCCCTATGCCAATCTGCGCACCCATCGGAAGATCATCGTCGTGGACGGCGCGACCGCCTTCATGGGCGGAATGAACATCCGGCAGGGCTTCACGACGGAATTCGCGGGCGAGGCCTCGGCCCATGACACGCATTTCCGCATCACCGGGCCGGTCGTCGCCGACCTCTTCGCCGTGGCGGCCGAGGACTGGCGCTTCGCCACCGGCGAGGCGCTGACCGGCGCGGACTGGGCGATGCAGGCGCCGGCACCCGTCGAGCGGCCGGTGCTGATGCGCGCCGTGCCCTCCGGCCCCGACTCCTTCCTCGAGACCAATCACAAGCTGCTGATCGGTGCGCTCTCGGTGGCGCGCCGCTCGGTCAGGATCATGTCGCCCTATTTCCTGCCCGACCAGGAACTGATCAGCGCCCTGGTGACGGCGGCGCGGCGCGGCGTCGACATCGACATCGTCGTGCCCTCGGTCAACAACCTCGTGCTGGTCGACCGGGCAATGACGGCGCAGTTCGACCAGATCCTCAAGAATTACTGCCGGATCTGGCGCGCAACCGGCCCCTTCGACCATTCCAAGCTCTTCGCCATCGACGGGGCTTGGGCCTATGTCGGCTCCTCCAATCTCGACCCGCGCTCGCTCCGGCTGAATTTCGAGATCGACGTGGAGGTTCTCGATCCCGGCTTCGCACGCGGGATCGAGGCCCGGATCGACGCCGTGATCGCCAAGGCCGGCAAGGTCACGCTTGCCGGCCTGCGCGCGCGGCCCTATCTCGTACGTCTGATGGACCGGGTGATCTGGCTCGGCTCGCCCTATCTCTGACGAAACGGTGACGAGCCCGGCCTCCTCGGCAGTATAGACTGCGGGTCCGCCCGATTCGATTCCGTGCCGACACAGGCTGGCGCAGCGATGCAGAAGAAGAGCCCAAGCCTGCGGGCCAGCATCATCTCCTCGCTCCGCCAGCGCAGGAACCGAGCGGGAACCCTTTCCGGCATCGCCGGCGAACGCCTCTCCGGCACGCTGGTCGCGTCCTACAATGTCCATAAATGCGTCGGCGTCGACGGCCGCTTCGATCCGGAGCGGATCGCCCGCGTCATCGCCGAGATCGGCCCCGACGTCATTGCCCTGCAGGAGGCCGACAAGCGCTTCGGCGAGCGCGAGGGCCTGCTCGACCTCGCCTGGCTCGAGCAGGAAACCGGGCTGGTGCCGGTCCCGCTCGGCAATGCGAGCCGGGCCCATGGCTGGCGCGGCAATGTCGTGCTGTTCCGGCGTGGCATCGTACAGGACGTCCATCAGGTGAGCCTGCCGGGGCTCGAGCCACGCGGCGCGCTCGTCGTCGATCTCGACCTCGAAAGCGGTGCGGCGCTCCGGCTCGTCGCCGCTCATTTCGGCCTGCTCCGGCGCTCGCGCTCGCAGCAGGCGCGCCGGCTGATCGAGATCATGCAAAGCCGGGACGAGCGCCCCACCCTCCTGCTGGGAGACCTCAACGAATGGCGCCTGGGCGAGCGCTCCTCGCTCAAGGAGCTGGGTCCGGCCTTCGGCAGGCTGCCGGTGCCGGTGCCGAGCTTTCCCTCCGGCCTGCCGCTCCTGGCGCTCGACCGCATCATCGCCAACCGGCCGGAAATCCTGTCCGATGTCGAAGTCCACGACACGCCGCTGGCAAGGACCGCCTCGGACCATCTGCCGATCAAGGCCTATGTCGATCCCGGCCTGCAGAGCCTCGCCCTTCCCGAGAGCGCGGAAACCGATGCCGCGACAGCAAGCGAGGCCACGCACGCCATGCTGTCCGAACGCCCCCTGCCCTTGCCGGAGGCGCTCTCGGGCGACACCGGCGAGCGGCGCAACCGCGAACTCGTCCGGAAAGCCGGCGTCCGCCTGAAACGGGCCGTCAGCCGCACCTTGCGGCGGCGCGAGCCTCCTTCGCGCTGATGAAACAGGCGCACCCCGCCCCTCGTCGCGCCGGTCATGACCAGCATGCGCGGGCGTGCTGGCCAGCCGGGACAAAGCCGGCAATGTGGGACGTTCCAGAGTCGCTCGTCTCCCGGAGTTGAGATGCCGGATTCCTCCCCAACGCCTCAGCCCGAAAGCCGGAACGCAGCGCTCCGAAAAGGCCGGGACGAAGCCCCCGCCGAACGCCCAAGCGCGGTGCAGCTCTTCCTGATCTTCACGCGCATCGGGTTGACCAGCTTCGGCGGCGGCCTGAGCGGCTGGCTGCTGCGGGAGTTCGTGCAGCGGCGCAAGCTGATGAGCGAGGAGGATTTCCTGAACGGGCTCTCGATCGCGCAGGCGCTTCCGGGGGTCAACGTCACCAATATGGCGATCTGGATCGGCTACAAGCTCGGCGGGCGCAACGGCGCCATCGCCTCCTGGCTCGGCATCATCGTGCCGGCCGCCATCGTGATCACGCTGATCAGCACCGTCTTCACCGCGCTCGCCGGCTTCGAGCTGACCCATGTCGCGCTTGCGGGCGCCGCCTGCGCCGCGATCGGGCTGTCGCTCTCGATGGGGCTCGTCGCCGCGCGGCGCGTGCCGCGCCGCGTGTTCCCGCTCGCGATCATGGCCGCCACCTTCGTCGCGGTCGCCATCCTGCAATTGCCGCTGATCTGGACGGTGCTCGTCGCCGGCTCGCTCAGCGTCGCCGTGACCTACCACCAGGGCTGACGGACAATGCCGGCCATCGCCATCAGCATCCTGCTGGTCTTCCTGCCGCTCTCGCTGGTGACGATCGGCGGCGGGCAGAGCGCCGTTGCCGATATGCACCGCCAGATCGTCGACGTGCATGGCTGGATGACCGCCTCCCAATTCGTCGATGCCTTCGCGATCTCGCGGCTGGCGCCGGGCCCGGGCTCGCTGCTCGCGACGCTGATCGGCTGGCGCATCGCCGGTTTCTGGGGGGCGCTGGCGGCGACCATCGGCATCTTCGGCCCGACCGCGCTGCTGATCTACGGTGTCGCCCATATCTGGTCGCGCTTCGAGGGTGCGCGATTGCTCAAGGCGCTGGAAAGAGGCCTGCGGCCCGTCGCGGCCGGGATGATCCTGGCGGCGAGCTACGTGCTGATCAATTCGCTCGACAGCGGCTGGATCGGGCGCGGGTTGGCGCTGGCCTCGACCGCGCTGCTGATGACGACGCCGATCAATCCGCTCGTGCTGATCGGCGGCGGAGCGGGCTGCTTCGTCCTTCTGCACATGGCGGCGCTGATCTGACACGCCGCGCGTAGCCTGAGGGGTGTCATCGCCTGACGCGGACAACCATCTCCCTGCAGGCAAGAACGAGAACGATATCGCCAGCCCGGGCCTCAACTGGGATCGAGCTGGTTTGCCAATATCGTCAAAATTGATAGATATGCTGTAATTTATAAACGGGAGCTGTGCGCCGTGCTCACCAACAAGGGCAAATACGGCCTCAAAGCCATCGTTCATCTTGCCAAACTCGAGGCTGGCGAAACCGCGCAGGTCGCCGACATCGCCCAGAAGAACAACATCTCGAAGAAATTCCTCGATGCGATCCTGCTCGACCTGCGCAATGCCGGCATGCTGCGCAGCAAGAAGGGACCGGGCGGCGGTTACGCGCTCGCCAAGCCGGCCAGAACGATCAAGGTCGGCGCCGTGATCCGCGCGCTCGAGGGCCCGATTGCACCGATCGCCTGCGCCAGCCGCTCGGCCTTCAGCATCTGCGAGGATTGCGGCGACATCGACAACTGCCCGGTGCGCTCCGTCATGACCGAGGTCCGCGACGCCATGGCCTCGGTCGTCGACAACACCACGGTCGCCGACCTCGTCCGGCGCCCCCTTGTCCAGCCAGCCATCGCGATGGACTATGCGATCTAGCATTAATCCACTTACGTTATAGACAAATACCGTCCGCACCCCTCGTGCCTTGCATGCGGCCGGCGAGCCGTCGGGGATCTTATGTGGCGCGATGAACCGGCAAATCAGCCCTCCCCGATCCAGCGATGTCCACGCGGACGCCTACAAGGCGGTCACCAAGGAAGCGCAATAGCTGGCAGGCCGGCGAAGCTGTCCTTGCTCTGCTAGTCGATCAGCGGCGCCTGCGGCCCCTCGATGTTCACATGACATAAGAAGCCGCGTCTGCCGGCACATTCCCATAACGGACCAGCACCACAGCTTCAGTGAACTCTCCAAGGTCGGGCTCTCCCGTCCGCGAGAAGGCCGCTCCCTCATTGGCGATCGCGCGTCGTGCTGCCCGGCTCCTCGCGATCAGCTCGGATTGAGCCTCGACTTCTACCAGACCACCGTTCGCGCACCTCGGGCTACCCCAGGTGCCTCGTCAAGCTCCCGGCCGCTGCAATGCCCGATCAGGCGGCCCGGCTCGGGGCCTCCTCAGACGGCATACCATCTTTGATGATGCCTTTGAGTTGCTGCCGCAGTTCGGGCGTATCCTGATGACCATGC
The DNA here is from genome assembly GCF_014764685.1 of Allobosea spartocytisi. Taxonomy (NCBI): domain Bacteria; kingdom Pseudomonadati; phylum Pseudomonadota; class Alphaproteobacteria; order Hyphomicrobiales; family Alloboseaceae; genus Allobosea; species Allobosea spartocytisi. Next base: position 288,644 of record NZ_JACXWY010000002.1, on the reverse strand, counting down.
ACGGCGACGGCATGCTGAACGGCAGCCTCCAATAATTCGCCTTCACTATCGGCGCTGATCGCGATCGAGCAGTTCATCTGGCTCGGGAATGCGCGGCAGTCTACGAACTTGCGTCCCATGACATCCTCCCCGCTTGGAAGATTTCAAGCACCCTTCCGGTGAACGAGGGCTGCTTAGCTCCCATTTTACGCCTAGGCAGGATGCTTGGCAAAAGACACAATGCAGGCTGCTGTTCCTCATTTCGGCCTCTCCGAAGAAGGAACATAACTAGAACTTCAAATCAGAGGCCGGCGTCAATACAAGGTGGGAGCCATCGGCCACCCGGGGCGGCGATTTCCCGCAATAGGTCTCGGGGCTACAGCTCTACCCTGCCTTCCCATACTATCCCGAGCCCTCCTGAAGCTGCCCTGCCGCTGGAGCCGACAGCTGACGAGACAACACTAACGGGGCTTCCTGTCTCCAACGCCGCCGCCGATTGGGGTACGCAAATGGGAGACATCGCGGGGACACCCTCGATCTTCGATCTCTGACTTTCGTTTATTTTCAATCTTTTACCACCCAATAGTGGGTGGCGCACCATCCAAGAAAAAAACTGCGAACACCTATGTATTTGAGATAGCGTTGTAATTTTTAGCCCGCTTGGAGCTCGGCCACCCTGCCTTGGATCATCCGGCTTCCGGACTAGGCCGATTGTGTTGAAGAAGTCGGCTTTGGGTCGGCTGTCGAGCGAGACTGAACGGATCGCTGAGAGGGCGTTCGCCCTCATGCCGCCAGAGGTGGCGTTCTCATCAACATCAGCTTCGCCATTTTCCTGAGGTTCTGGGCGGTGGCTGCGAGGAGGAACTCGTCGCGGGCGCCGCATGGTCCTCGCAGGCGCAGGCGATCGAGTTTGAGGATGCGCTTCAGGTGCGCAAACAGCATCTCGACCTTCTTCCTCTCGCGCCGCGAGGTGACGTAGGCATCGGTGGCGGCGATGTCGCGCGCCATGTCGCGGGCGCCTTCGTGGATGGAGCGCAGGATCTTGCGGGCAGGATCTTTCGGACAGCACTGCGGCTTCAGGGAACAGGCGCCGCAGTCGCGCTTGATCGCCCGGTAGCGCATGAGGCCTTCAGGATCGATGCCGTCTCGGGGCACCGCAAAGGGCCAACGGAACTGCCGCAGCTCCTTGCCGCCTGGGCAGATGTAGAGATCGCGATCATGGTCGTAAGCGAAGTCGGAGCGGCTGAAGGTACCGTCCCGGCGCCGGGATTTGTCGAACACGGGAACATGCGGCTCGATCCCGCGCTCATGCACCAGCCAGGCGAGGTTCTCGGCCGAGCCATAGGCGGCATCCGCGACCAGCTTCTCGGGCCAGGTGCCGAACCTGTCCTGGGTGCGCTCGATCATGGTTCGTGCGGCGCCGACCTCGGCCTGCCGCACGGCCGTCGTCGCCTCCACGTCCATGATGACGGCATGTTTCAGATCGATCAGGTAGTTGGTCGCATCGGCGAAGAAGGCCTGCCCGCCATGGGCCGCGGTCCAGCGCGCGGCCGGATCAGCCGGTGAGATAAACTTCGGCACAACCGGCGTCGCCCCGCCGAAGGCGGCATCGTCCAGCACGGCCAGATACTCACGCACCGCGTGGCTCGCCGCTTCGGGCGTCAGCCCGTCCTTGCCGGGCACGCCATTCTGGCGGTTGGCGTCAGCCTTGATCAGGCTGGCATCGACTGCAAAGCCCTCGCCACCGACGAGGCCTCTGCCATGCAGCGCCGGACCGTCGTCTCGAACACCTCGCGGAGCAGATCGGTATCCCGGAAGCGGCCGTGGCGGTTCTTCGAGAAAGTGGAATGGTCGGGCACGTCACCTTCGAGCCCGAGCCGGCAGAACCAACGATAGGCGAGGTTCAGATGGACCTCGTCGCACAGCCTGCGCTCGGAGCGAATGCCGAAGCAGTAGCCGACGATCAGCATCCGGATCATCAGCTCGGGATCGATCGAGGGCCGACCCGTCTCGCTGTAAAAGGGGCGTAGATGCGCGCGGATGCCGGACAGATCGACGAAGCGGTCGATCGCACGAAGCAGGTGGTTGGCTGGGACATGCCGCTCCAGGCTGAACTCATAGAACAGCGCCTCTTGCCCCACTGTTCGTTCGCCCATCATCGGTCGCTCTCCAGCCCAAGGACGACTGAATCAGGACTTCAACCTCGCAGCAACGCCGACTTCTTCAACACAATCGGTCGAAAGCGGACATCCGGAACTTCTGCTTCCGGTATGCGATGCGAATACAAGCGTGATCGCATGATCGCCGGTTTCGAGGATGCGGTCAGCCTGTTCTGCAAGTGGCCGGTGCCGGGCCGGAAATTGGCGCCGGCCCGCAATCGAACAGGATCAAGTCCTTGCCGCGCCGCAGACAGGTGATGTTGAGGGGCGCCCGGAAGGGATCGGACGGGCCGGCCTGCGCGGCGATCTCGGCGGCCGGCACGTCGCACTGCAAGGTCGACAGCGGCATCTCGAAGCCTCCCTCGCTGAGGATCGTGATGCGCTCCGCCTCGGAGCCGAGCGTGGTGACCACATGGGCCCGCGCCGGGGCAGCAAGACTTGCAGCCCCGGCGGCGAGCAGGGTGCGGCGCGCGAGCATCCCCGCGGGTAGTAAGAAAAATCCACGCTTCGTGATGACGTCACCGCCACGCTCGATCTGGCTCTGGCCGCATCGCCCACGCCCATATTTTTTCTTCTCCCGTGGAAATAGGCGTATGACGAATATCGGCTGCTTGGCGGTTCCGGTCTGCGAGAGGATGGCGGGTCGCCGGCTCACCCATGGCGAGAGGTAAGGGCGGGAGAGCGGGTCTGCCTTTGAATCGTTTCTTGGATCGCGAGCAACCCCGGGCTAACCAATGCGAAAAGGGCAGCGCAGCAGTGGCAACGATGGACATCAAATGGCAGCGGCTCTCGTCGGAGACGATCATCAAGGACCGCTGGATCGACCTCAGAGCAGATGAATGCCGCACCCCCAACGGTCAAGAAATCTCGCCCTACTATGTCCTAAACTACCCGGATTGGGTGCACGTCGTTGCCATCACTCAATCCGACGAACTCGTGCTCGTGCGGCAGTATCGCCACGGAGCGCAAGATGTCTTTTTGGAACTGCCTGCCGGCACCGTCGATGCGAATGACAGCAGTCCGGAGGTATCCGCTCGCCGGGAACTGGAAGAAGAAACCGGCTACCAGGCAGCCGAGCTGCTGCTGATCTCCTCGCTCTTTCCTAACCCCGCGATCCAGTCCAATCGGGTTCACACGTATCTGGCAATCGGGGTGCAGCCCACAGGAACGCGGAAACTGGACGCTGGCGAAGAGGGCATGACGGTCCACCTCCTGCCGGTGAGGGAGGCTCTCGCCAACCTGCAGGGCGGAATTCTGCCTCAGTCCCTTCACGTCGCCTCACTCATGCTTGCACTTTCGGTCTCGGGGCACCTTTCGTTGCCGGCCAGCTTGGACGCGCCAAAGTAAAGAGGCCCCGCCAGCCAGAGCTGGCGGGGCCAAGTTCAGGGAGGAAACGCCCAAGGAGGGCCGCCCCTTACAAGGGCAAGGCGATCTTGCGGCGATCAGCCGCTCGATTTCGGCGGTGGTGTCGGGAATGTCGGCGGCGCGCCCCACCAATCCAGCCAGCGCATAGCAACCGCGTTCGCCGCCGGGCCGACGCTTCCGGCGGTGAGAGCCCGGACGATCGTCGAAGCGATGCGCTGCGACCAGGACAGATTTCGAACGACGAGGCCGCGGACGCTGCCGCCGGCTGCGCCGAAGATGACGTCGACAAGACGCATGCCGATCAGAGCATGCAACCAGTCGGGAGGCGGAGGCTGATAGTGGCTCATCGGGCCTCCAACTCAGCGCGGCGCAACGGCCGGGGCAGCCACCCTTGCGGCAATCTCCGGGGTGGTGATGATCCGCTTCACCTCCGGCAGCGCGGCCGCAGAGGCGACGAGCCCGGCCTTACGGCGGACATAGAGCCCCCAGACCGTCGGGATCAGCCACATGACGAAGGCGACGACGACCGTCTGCCCCTGCGCATCGAGCACGCCGTAGGTGCCGAGCGCAGCCGCAGCCGATTGGACGACGGTGCGGATAAAGCTGAGTATCTGTTCGTTCATGGCTCAGGCTCCTTTCTTCGCGGCTTCGATCGCCTGCAGCGCCTTCATCGTTTCGCCGATCGCGATAGCGAGATCGGAAGCGGAGCGCGGCGGTTTCAGGTGCGGGCGGCTGCGATCGCTGCCATGAATTGGCGGTAGAAGCTGGCGATCTCTTCCCAGTGGTCCGTGAGGTTGACGGTCCGGCGAGCGTTCTTCAGGTCGTCGTGCCCGGCGGTCGGGAGATAGGCGATGCCCTTCCCCTGCTTGTTCCAGCGGCCATCAAGAAGCCCTGCAAACATGAGCTCCGCAGCGAACTCGGGAGCGAGCGCGCGATCGAGATCGGCGGCAATGCCCTCGCGTTCGTAGTTGTCGAACCAGGTCAATTGAACGATGCCACGACCGTAATAGACGTGCCCCCACGGCCCGGCCGGCTTGCTGTAGCCCTTGTTCGGATAGTGCTTGGCGACATAGGCGCGGGCCGCCGCATCGGTCTTGCTGAAGCCCTCCCGCACCGGGACCATGCCGGAACCGATCTCGCGCCGCGCCGTGGCGAGCCCATAGCCCAGCGTCTTGTCGCGCCCATCGCCAGTCTGCGCGAAACCGTCGAGGATGCCTTCGATGCCCCGGACCTGACCGGTCGAGAGCGAGGATCCGAACATCGGAGCTTTGCCCGACCGCAGATAGGCAAAGAACTTCGCGCGATCGATAACCGAGACGCCCTGCGGCCTTCCCGCCGTCGCCACGTTCAAGGCTGCAGTCGTCTTCGGCCCGATGATCCCGTCGACATGCAGCCCATGCGACACCTGAAACGCCTGGATAGCCGCCTTCGTCGCCGGCCCCGGCTTGTTATCCACCACAAGCGAATAGCCGAGCGCGACCAGCGCGGCCTGAGCCTCGCGGATATCCATGATGACCTCCAGAAATCGGAACAGCGCCCACCGGCGCGGTTGTTGGAGTGCTACGCCTCGACGGAGGGCGCTATGCTTGCTCAGGTGACGATCATTGCCGTGCTGCTGATCGCGGGGACTATTGCTTTTGTGATGGCTGCAACCTCACAAGGCTCGCGGAGACGCTGGCCACGCTAGTCGAGCATCTTCGCCCATCGGTCAGCGGTCGCGGTCCGAGCAGCAATCGTAAGGGTACCAGCTATGCGCGGCCGCGCCTGAGCAGCGCCGGCGCTGAGAGCGCGGCGAGTCATGAGACATCTCGGGGGTGTCAAAAGCACGGTTGGTTCAGGGATAGCCGAAAGACGTTGAACAATCTCGGCATCGATCTTAGTAGTGCTGTGCAACCTTGGGGCAGGAAGATGAACGCTGAATTGGGCAAGTCATTCTCGACGCACGAATCCGATGCGGCCGCAGACGCCCTGATGGGTGAATTCTGGGAGATGTGCCTCCGCGGCGCGCCGCGGTTGACGCTGTTTTTCCTTAGATTTTGCCGATCAATCGCGGTATTCTTCGCCGTATGGGGACTGATGAGCGTTCAGCCCTATCATCCCAACGGGCATTTTCTGGTCGCTGTGTCGGTCGCGCTGCTGTCATTCACCAATCTGACGAAATGGTTGGCTGCAACGACCATCGCATTCCTGCTGATCATTACGCTCGTTCCGAAATCCGTATTCGCCATCATCGCCAGGGCGATAGCGGGCTAGGAGCCTGAAATTGGCGCAAGCGCCCGTCGGTGCGACGCCGGCTCAGTTCGGCCAGATCATCACAGGCAGCTCGTCCAGGAAGGCGGCTATCGTCGGCTGCTCTCGCTGGCCGCTCTGGACCTTGGGCAGTTCGGTGAAGGCGTAAACCCAGACCGCGTCGCGCCAGGCGACGAAGGCTGCGGCCTCGGCGGCCCATGCCGGGTTCGTTGAGCCGACATAGGAGGCACAGGTCAGACCGCTGTCGTAGTTGCGAGCCTGGGCCGTTGCGTCGACATGCGCCTGGATGGCTGCCCGGTAGTCGTCGATCGTCGGCAGCACCGGATAAGGGGCCGGCGCCGGCGGGTTGAGATGAAACGCCACCAGAGCCGGGATTTCGCTCTCATCAACGGCAACCGACACATCGAACTGCCGGCCCTCATCAGTGGTGATGAGGAAGCGCTTTGCGCCGTAACCGGGGTCAGAATAAGGCTCAGCCTGATAGCTCATGCTGCGTTCCTCACCCGCTGGGTCATCACAGTAAAGGTCGAGGTTGCGCCGGTATTGTTGAAAACAGCGTATCCGTTCTGCGGTGCGGCGTAGGTAGCAGTCAGGATCGTCGTGTCGCCCGCGCTCGCCTTGATCGCACCGGCGCTGCACAGATAATCGGCCATCTTTCCGGAGATATTATTGCAAACAGTGATGCGCCCCGAAAAGTTCGTCGCGATGAAGATGACCGCGCCGTTCGCAACATTTGTCGTTCGCGTTGCTGTATCCAGCGCATAGGTCGTGGTAGGTTGCCGGTGTGGCGAATGCTGCCGCTGAAGTCAGCGGTGAGCGATGCATGGTCAAATGTGACGAACGGTGTTGCCGCCGTCTCCGCATCATTCAGTTTTCCGATGCTGCTCTGGCCAGCGCTATTGTAGAAGTAGGAGCGCTTTAGATCAGGGCCTGCGGCCAGATCGCGGAGAAATACCTGCGGAGCACCCGAGCGCCCTAAAATAGCCCGACCGCCTGCGGCTGAGAACGCTTCGTCCGTCGCATAGCTGCCGGTCATGCCGGTGTCTCCAGCCCGATTGACGGCGCCTATGACCGTCCGCGCCTGCGCTGGCGTAAGCGCCTCCTGCGGGCCAGAATCGGCCGTGGCACGGCCCATGATGACGCCGGGCGCAACGTCCGCCTGCTTGGCGAGCGTGATCGCCTTGTCGTCAACCGTCCATACTGTTCCGGCGGAGGAGACGACGATATCGCCCTTATCGCCATCCGTGACGGAACCCGATGGCCCCTGCGGACCACGGATGTCGATTGCGCTTGCGATGTCAGAAACCAACCCGGACGCGCCGATATAGCTGCCGGTAGCCGGCTTGGTCCCCTGGCCTCCGGTCCAGTCCGCTACTTGGACAACGCGGCGGACGCCATCTGTGACGATGGCCAGGATTGGTGACCAGCCCTTGTCGCCGGTCAGCCCTGTATCGCCACGGGGGATGGTGATATCGAGGATCGCGGCTTCCGGCGTCCCCGTATTGGTGAAGATGACACCGTGCCGGGTGCTCTGGTGCTCACATCGCCGATCGTGATCGTACCGGCCGGACCAGTCGCACCGGGGATATAGCGCAGCTTCAGCGCGGGCGGGCTCTTGAGGCGAAGGTTGACTTTCATGCGTTCGGGCTCTCCGTGACGCAGCCGTTGCCGTCGAAAATCTGCTGTGCCTGGGCGGTCTTCTGGGCCTGCGTGACAGCATTCATTCCGGCAGACGTGCCCTGCCAGAGGTTGTTGACGCCGAGACCAGCGAGGCCGGTGTAGACGCCGGCCTCGGCGTTGCCTTGGTTCTGGCCAAGCGTCGCTAGCGTGTTGCCGAGCTGCCCTTGCAGTCCTGCCTGCGTCCCCGCCGCCTGCTGGCCGCGATCCGAGAGGCCGAGCACCTGGGCCTGCCAATCCTTGTAACCTTGATCGGCCATGTTCTGCGCTCGGTCGCTGATGGCCGCCAGCGTGTTGCCGGAGCCGAGCGCCCCGGTCGCAGAGGCTTTGCGAGCGATTGCATCCGTGGCCTGATCGACTGAGTATCGATAGCCGGGAGCTTCGCGGAATGCCGAAACCGCGGCGTCACACGCTGAATCGCCTCCGACGCCGATGCTGCCCTGATAGACCCCGAGCGCATCCTTGCCAGCGTCGTACCAAGGATTGAGGAGATCGATGGCCTCGCCGTAATCCTTGGTCGCGTCATCGCGCGCCTGGCCGCAGCCCTTGCCAAGCGAAAGGAGGGCACCATCCTGCGCCGAATTGATGAGACCCTGGCCTTTGCCGATAGCGTCCTGCGCCTGCTGCCAGTTCCAAATGCCGACATTCCGGGCGCTCGTCCCAGATCCGATTGCCATGGCGATGTCCTTTGAAAAACAGGCTCAGAGCCCGGTCACGTCAACGGGCGCGTATTGCCCGACATTCGAGTATGCGCTGCTCGACCCAGCACAACAGAATGCGCGCCTTCGACTTGACGCTGTCGATGTTCCGATCGAGGCCGGCGAAGGCGTAGGAGATGCGACCGCAGATCGTGCGGATGTACTTTTCGCCGATCTCGAAATGGGCGGCGAGCCATGGCTCAGACCGGATTGCCGCCTTCACTTCCGGCGGCAAGGCCGCGCATCGGAAGGTGACGGTCGAGCGTCACCAGCCCGGAGCTGGGAGGACGAACACCCGTTCCCGCCAGCATTGCCCGCGCAGGCGGATCGCGCTACCGCCTTCATCGGGCTTAATCGGGATCGCGTTGCCATCACGGCAACACAGCTTCACGCCGCCGCCATCACAGCCGGCGACGCTGACGCGCTTGCTATCGAACGGGCCAGCTCCGCAGTGGGCATCGTCGTGCTGAAGAGCCAGCCCGGCGCTGGCAGGTTCAAGCGGCGCGAGACGATGGCCGTAGCGGCACTGGACTCGCTGGTGCGCCGGCACGGTGACGATGCAGGCCAAGTGCTCCGCATCCTCGCCGAGGCCGATCTCGCGCCCATACAGGCCAACCACGTCAAGGCCGTCGAGCTGCTGCTTACCGATCCCGAATACTCGCAGGTAGAGCCCACCGACATTACGCGCTCGATCCTGACCGTCGGCGCCGATGCCGAGAAAGAGGCAAAGCTGTTCGCCGCTACGCATCGCGTGCCGGTATGGAAGGCGCTCCCCGTGGTCTGGTTTCGGAAGGCACGGAAAAACCGCAAGCCCGGCTCCGCGCCTTCGCTCGGAGCGTCGCGGGCTTCGCCTCCGGTCGCGAAAAAACTCATTCCACCGATCGCTCCCGCACCGCTCCGAGCGGAGATCGAAACCAGCGCTCCGCCGAAGCGAACGCCAGCCTTCCTAGACGACGTCAAACACGACCAGCGAACCGAGCGCGACGGCTGGAAGCCCGGCCGTCATCTACGCCGCTGCTCGACCTGTGATTACCGGTTCGAGGGAGCCGTCAACTCCACGAAATGCGCTGACTGCGCCTATAGCGAGGCCTGAGCAATGTCTGATCGCACGCTGGGCGAAGCCGAAGCCCGTCCCGACTTTTGACGAACTGCCCGCCAGCAAAAAGGTGACTTTGCCCGCTCTGAAGATCGGGCCGGGCGGCAAGTTGGTCCACTACCACTTCTATGACGGCACGCTCTACATCAACGGGCGCGCGCAACAGCGGAGGCCGGGATGACGGCAGCTCAAAAGCTGGACCCATTCTCCTATCCCCCGCGAGGGCTCTCGCGCGAGAAGGCGGCCAGGTACATCGGCGTCGGAACCTCGAAGTTCGACCAGTTGGTTCACGATGGCCGCATGCCTCGCGGGAAGCGTATCGACGGCCGCATCGTGTGGGACCGGATCCAGCTCGACGTCGCGTTCACGGAGATCGATTCCGTCACGGAAAACACGATTGACGCCGCCTTGCACGAAGGACGGCGGCGTGTCTAGCGTCGAGCCATGACACAAGAATATCCCAACGCCGGCCCCTATAAGCACCGCCACGGCCGCGAGCAGTGGCGGTCCAGTTGCCGCACTCTCCGGGGCATACAGAGTTCGAGATAGCCTATCAGGCTGCAATCACTGGCCAGAAGCCTGTGAAGGCCGAGGTCCGGAAGCATCCGGCCGCCGCGATCCCGCGCTCGCTGAAAGACGCATGGCGTCGCGTTCCAACGTCTCTTCCCGGGTGGAAGACAATGGAACCGGAAACGCGCCCGCGCCAGGACAAGATCGCGTGGAAATTCCTCAACTCGACCGTGTCCGATGAGGGTACGACGGTATGGGGCGACGTTTTGCTGGCCGATCTGAAGCGCCGGCACGTCAAGGGCATCCTGGCCGCGATGAGCGACACCCCGCACGCCGGCCGGCACCTTCTAACCGTGCTCCGGCGCATGATCCTCGTCGGTCTGGACGAGGAATGGATCGAGTCCGACCCCACCTACAAGCTCAAGCATCGGCCGGAATACAAGGGCTGGAAGGCCTGGCCCGACGAGGCCCGCGAGAAGTTCGAGAAGCGCTGGCCGATCGGCACGCCCCCTCGCCTCGCCTACTGCTTGGCGCTGTGGCTGGGCAACCGACGCGGGGACATCGCCAAGCTGGCGCCCAGCGCGATCCGCGGGGATAAGATTCACCTGGTGCAGGGAAAAACCGGCCGGGCGCTGGTGCTGGACGTGACGCCGATGTTGCGCGAGGTCCTGGACGCAACCGATCTTTCCGGGCCGGCCGTCCTGATGACCGTCTATGGCGAGCCGTTCTCGGCCAAGAGCCTAACGGGCCGAATGGCGGACTGGACGAAGTCGGCCGGGCTGCCGCCGGGCTACACACTGCATGGCCTGCGGAAGACGCTCGGCAAAATGCTGGCGGAGAGCGGGTCGACGACCCGCGAGATCATGGACACACTTGGCCACACAGATATTCAAGCACGCCGAGCTTTACTCGCGCGAAGCGGAACAGGCGCTCTTGGCGAGCGCGGCATGGGCAAGGTCGTGAGGTTCGTAAAAAGGCCGAAAAAGGCGGCTGGATAACCGGTTGGCGAACCACCCCGGCGAACCGGCCAGTAACCCTTTGAGATCAAAGGATTTTGGCGCGACCTACGGGAGTCGAACCCGTCTCCCCAGCGTGAAAGGCTGGTGTCCTAACCGATAGACGAAGGTCGCGTGCTCTCGCGGCCGGGGCCGCGTTGCGAAGCGGGGCGAGGTATAGTGGCGGGCGTGCCGCTTCGCAAGCACCCGTTCACAAGAATCGTGAGCCGACCTCCCATTTTCAAAGCAAGCCGGGCGGCCGCGCCTAGACGGCTCTGGCGAGATCGAGGATCCGCAGCTCCGCCGTCTCGTTCCCGCCCCAGCGGTTGAGGCTCAAGGTCGCGGCGAGATGGACCATTTCGCCGCGTGCCGCGATCAGCGCTTGCCCCAGCGGTTCCTGCGCCGCGCGGAAGGCGACGCCGCCGATGCTGGCCCCATCGCCGCTGCGCAGCTTGATACGGATATGGCCGCCACTGCCGATCGGGATGGCATCGGTCAAGCGATGGGCGGGGAAGACGAAGACCGGCTCGGGGCTGCCTGAGCCGAAAGGTCCGGCCTTCTCGATCTCGGCGATGAGGCGCGGGCTGGCGCCCCCCGCGCTCAAGGCGGCATCGACCAGCAGCGCCTCGGCCTCGCTGGCGCCTGCGACCTCGCGCGCAAGATGCTCGTTCAGGAAGGCGTGGAAGGCATTCGCTTGCCCGCGCCCGAGCGTGACGCCGGCCGCCATGGCGTGGCCGCCGCCTTTCACCGCCATGCCGGCCTCTACCGCCGCGCGCACGGCCCGGCCGAGATCGACGCCCGCGACCGAGCGGCCCGAGCCGGTGGCACCGCCCTCCCCGTTCAGCGCCAGCGCGAAAGCCGGGCGGCGGAAGCGTTCCTTCAATCGCGCCGCCACCAGCCCGACGATGCCGGGGTGCCAGTCGGCGCTGCCCGCGAGCAGGACCGGCAGGCTCTCATTCGCGCCGGCGAGCTCATGCTCCGCCTGCGAGACGGCCTCCAGCACGGCGAGGCGCTCGATCTCCTGCCGTTCCTGGTTGAGGCGGTTGAGCTCGGCGGCGATGGCACGCGCTTCGACCTCGTCGGCGGTGAGCAGGAGGCGGGCGCCGAGAGCGGCATCGCCGATGCGCCCGCCGGCATTGATGCGCGGGCCGAGCAGGAAGCCGAGATGCCAGGGCTGGACCGGCCCGTCGAGGCCGGCGACATCCATCAGCGCGGTCAGGCCCGGCCGGATGCGCGCGCGCATCATGGCGATGCCTTGCCGGACGAAGGCACGGTTCAGCCCGCGCAGCGGCACGACATCGGCGACTGTCGCCAGCGCGACGAGGTCGAGCATCGCGAGCAGGTCGGGCTCGCCGCCGCGCTCGGCCCAAATGCCCTGCCGGCGCAGTTCCCGGCTGGTCGCGACGAGGGCGAGGAAGACGACGCCGGCGGCGCAGAGGTGCCCCAGGCCGGAGAGATCGTCCTGACGATTGGGATTGACCAGCGCCTCGACGGCCGGCAGCCGCTCCGGCGCCTGGTGATGGTCGAGCACGACGACATCGAGCCCGAGCCGGCGGGCCTCGGCCAGAGGCTCGTCGCTGGTGGTGCCGCAATCGACGGTGACGAGCAGCGTCGCGCCCTCGCCCGCCAGCATGCGGATGGCCTCGCTGTTGGGGCCGTAACCCTCGATCAGCCGGTCGGGGATATGGATGCGCGGGCGGGCGCCGGCCTGCTCCAGGAAGCCGGCGAGCAGGGCGGAGGAGCAGGCGCCGTCGACATCGTAGTCGCCGAAGATCGCGACCTGCTCGCGGGCGGCACCGGCCCGCGCCAGCCGCGCGGCGGCGGCTTGCATGTCCGTGAGGATGGCGGGATCGGGCAAGAGATCGCGCAGCTTCGGCTCGAGGAAGCGCAGCGCCTCGGCCGGCTCGACATCGCGGGCGGCCAGCAGGCGCGCGAGGATGTCGGGCAAGCCCTGCTGCTGGCTCAACGCCTCGGCGCGGCCGAGGCCGGCCATGTCGAGCCGGTCGCGCCAGGGCCGGCCGAGCACGGAGCGGGTCACGCCGAGAAAAGCACGGGGCTGCATCAGACTCATCGTGCTCCCGGCGTCGCGCAAGCGGGACGGAAGGTCAACCAGCGTCGAACTTGGCCGCCCCGTCACCGGGCGCCATACTGTGCACAAGCGCCGGCCAAGGCGCAGGATCGGACAGGAAACGCGCATGGAAACAGAAACCGACGTCGTCATCGTCGGCGCCGGCCTGTCCGGCCTCGTCGCCGCCTGCGAGATCGCGGATGCGGGCCGGAAGGTCGTGCTGCTCGACCAGGAGCCGGAAGCCTCGCTCGGCGGACAGGCCTTCTGGTCCTTCGGCGGGCTGTTCTTCATCGACAGCCCGGAGCAACGGCGGCTGCGCATCCGCGATTCGCGCGAATTGGCGGCGGATGACTGGTTCGGCTCGGCCGGCTTCGACCGGCCGGAGGATGAATGGCCGCAGCGCTGGGCAAAGGCCTATCTCGATTTCGCAGCGGGCGAGAAGCGGAGCTGGCTGCATGCGATGGGCATGCGCTGGTTCCCGGTCGTCGGCTGGGCCGAGCGCGGCGGCTATCTCGCCACCGGCCACGGCAATTCGGTGCCGCGCTTTCATGTCACCTGGGGCACCGGACCCGGCGTGCTGGAACCCTTCCTGCGCCGCGCCAAGGAGGCCGAAGCCAAGGGGCTGCTCTCGTTCCGCTTCCGCCACCGCGTCACCGGCATTACGCGGAGCGGCGGTGCGGTCGACGGCGTCGCGGGCGAAGTCCTCGAGCCGAGTGCCGTCGGCCGTGGCGAGAAGAGCGGCCGCACCGTCGCCGGGCATTTTTCACTGAAGGCGCAGGCGGTGATCGTCACCTCCGGCGGCATCGGCGGCAATCACGAGCTCGTCCGGGCCAACTGGCCGGCGCGTCTCGGCCAGCCCCCTGCCCGGCTGCTCTCCGGCGTGCCCGATCATGTCGACGGCGCGATGCTTGCGGTCGCGGAAGCCGCCGGCGGCCGGCTGATCAATAGCGACCGGATGTGGCACTATGTCGAGGGCATCGCCAACTGGGCGCCGATCTGGCCGCGGCACGCGATCCGCATCCTGCCCGGTCCCTCCTCGCTCTGGTTCGATGCGCGCGGCAACCGGCTGCCGGTGCCGCTCTTTCCCGGCTTCGACACGCTGGGCACGCTCGAACACATCATGAAGACCGGCCATGGTCATTCCTGGTTCGTGCTCAGCCGCAGCATCATCGCCAAGGAATTCGCGCTGTCGGGCTCGGAGCAGAACCCGGACCTCACCGGCAAGAGCTGGCGGCAGGTGCTGAAGCGCGCGGGCGGCGGCGTGCCGGGGCCGGTGCAGGCCTTCATGGACAAGGGCGAGGACTTCATCGTCGAGAGCGACTTCTCGCGCCTCGTCGCGCGCATGAATGCGCTCGCCGGCGAGGCGCTGATCGACGAGGCGCATCTGCGCGGGCAGATCGAAGCGCGTGACCGGGCGCTCGCCAACCCCTTCGGCAAGGACATGCAGGTCGTAGCGCTGCGCGGCGCGCGGGCCTATCTCGGCGACCGATTGATCCGCACGGCAAAGCCGCACCGCATCCTCGACCCCGCCCATGGTCCGCTGATCGCGGTCAGGCTCAACATCCTGACGCGGAAGTCGCTGGGCGGGCTGATGACGGATCTGTCGTCGCGCGTGCTCGACGCCGTGGGCGAGCCGGTGCCGGGACTCTATGCGGCGGGAGAAGCGGCCGGCTTCGGCGGCGGCGGCCTGCATGGCTACCGCGCGCTGGAAGGCACCTTCCTCGGCGGCTGCATCTTCTCAGGGCGGGCGGCCGGGCGAGCGGCCGCGGAGGCAGTGGGATAAGACCGGCGGCGTAGCGCCGTCATGCTCGGGCCTGACCCGAGCATCTCATGACGATGGAGGCTCCAGCGCCTCTCTCGGCCTGAGATTCCCGGGTCAAGCCCGAGAATGAGGCCCTATTGCAATGTCCGGCGCAGGCCAAAGGCCGGCGCCGGAAACACGGCTCCGCTCAATCGAGCTGGAACTTCGAGAATTCGCGATGCTCGCCGAAGATGCGGCGGACCGTGCCGGTGATCGAGCGATAGACCAGCGTCTCGGTCTCGATGAAGTCCTTGCCGAACTTCACGCCCGAGAGCAGCCCGCCATCGGTGACGCCGGTGGCGCAGACGATGACGTCGCCCGAAGCCATCTCCGACATGTCGTACTTCTTGTTCGGATCCTTGACGCCCATGCCCGCCGCGCGCACGCGCTTCTCCTCGGTGTCGAGGATCAGCCGGCCCTGCATCTGGCCGCCGACGCAACGCAGCGCAGCCGCCGCCAGCACGCCCTCGGGCGCGCCGCCGATGCCGAGATAGAGGTCGATACCGGTCTTCTCCGGCTGGGTGCAGAAGATCACGCCGGCCACGTCGCCATCGGTGATCAGGCGGATCGAGCAGCCGGTCTTGCGGACCTCCTCGATCAGCTTGGCATGGCGCGGGCGGTCCATGATCAGCGTCGAGATCTCATGCGGCTTCACGCCCTTGGCCTTGGCCAGCGCGTTGATGTTGTCGGCCGGCGAGGCGTCGAGGTCGATCACGCCTTTGGCATAGCCCGGGCCGCAGGCGATCTTGTCCATGTAGACGTCGGGTGCGTAGAGCAGGCTGCCGGCGCCGGCCATGGCCATCACGGCGATCGAGCCCGGCATGTCCTTTGCGCAAAGCGTCGTGCCCTCGAGCGGGTCGACCGCGATATGCACCTTCGGCCCCTGCTTGTTGCCGACCTTCTCGCCGATGAAGAGCATCGGCGCCTCGTCGCGCTCGCCTTCGCCGATGACGATCTCGCCATCGATGGGCAGGCGGTTCAGTTCGCGGCGCATGGCGTCGACGGCGGCCTGGTCGGCGGCCTTCTCGTTGCCATGGCCGCGCAGGCGCGCGGCGGAAACGGCGGCGCGCTCGGTGACGCGCACCAGCTCCATCGAGAGATAGCGCTCGATGATCTGATCCGGGGAGATACGGAGATCGACGGACATGAAATGGTTTCCCCTTGCAATATGGCGGGCGGAATCGACCCGAAGGCCTATTCCCGCTCTATGCGGATGACTTGCGGCGGTTCCGCGACATGGCCGTCGGCCGTGACCTTTTCCAGCGCCGCCCGGATGGCGGATTCGCTCGTGGCGTAGGTGATGAGCACGACCGGCACCGGCGCGCCCGAGCGGCCGCCCGGATCACGGTTCACGGCTTCCGGCGAGCGGCGCTGAACGATGCTCTCCAACGAGATATCGGCTTCAGCCATGCGGGTCGCGATCGCAGCCGCGGCACCGGGACGGTCCGCGACGGCAAGGCGGACATAGTAGCCGCCCTCGTGACGCTGCATCGGCGCGCGCGTCGGCTCCTCCAGTCGCCCGACCGGCAGGCCGAAGGGCAGGCCCGCCGTGCCGCGCGCGACATCGGCGATGTCGGCCACCACGGCCGAGGCCGTCGGATCGCCGCCGGCGCCGGGGCCGACCAGCGTGATCTCGCGGACTGCGTCGGCATCGATGCTGACGGCATTGAGCACGCCCATCACCTGCGCGATGGCGGAGGCTTTCGGCACCATGGTCGGGTGCACGCGCTGCTCGATGCCGGTCTTGGTGCGCTCGGCGACGCCGAGCAGCTTGATGCGGTAGCCGAGCTCGTCGGCCATGCGCAGATCGAGCGGCGTGATCGCGGAAATGCCTTCGACATGAATCGCTTCGGCGTCGATCTTCGTGCCGAAGGAGAGGCTGGTCAGGATGGCGAGCTTATGGGCGGTGTCGAAGCCCTCGACGTCGAAGGTCGGGTCCGCTTCAGCGTAGCCGAGGCGTTGGGCGTCCGCCAGGCAGGCTTCGAAGGTCAGCCCCTCCTGCTCCATCCGCGAGAGGATGTAGTTGCAGGTGCCGTTGAGGATGCCGGAGATGCGGCTGACATTGTTGCCGGCCAGCGCTTCGCGGAGCGTCTTCACCACCGGGATGCCGCCGGCCGAGGAGGCTTCGAAGGCGAGCGCCACACCGTTGCTCTCGGCGAGTTCCGCGAGCGCGACGCCATGGGCCGCAAGCAGCGCCTTGTTGGCGGTGACGACATGCTTGCCGGCCGAGAGCGCGGCCTCGACCGCCGCCTTGGCCGGGCCGTCGGAACCGCCCATCAATTCGACCACGCAATCGACCTCGGCCGATTTCGCCAGCGCCACCGGATCGTCGAACCAGGTGAAACCGCCGAGATCGATCCCACGATCGCGCTTGCGGTCGCGCGCCGAGACGGCGACGACGCGGATCGCCCGGCCGCAGCGCGCGGCAAGCGCGTTCTCCTGCCGTTGCAGGATCTTCAGCACCGAGGCGCCGACCGTGCCGAGACCGGCGAGGCCGATGCGCAGAGGCTGGGAGGCGTTCGGGAGGACAGCGCTGGTCATGGGCGCGGGGTCGCATGAGGCGCGATGCGTGTCAACGGAGAGCGACACTCCCAGCTCTGCGAAATCGCTCCGGCACGACTAGCGCTCGGCCGAAACGACGAAGGCAGAAATGCCTCCTTCGATCGGGCCGGAGCCAAAGCGACGCTCCAGCGCCTTCGCCACGGCCTCGGTCGCGGCCGCCAGCCCCGGCGCGCCGCGTGCCTCGATCTCGCCGCGGATCGGCGTGCCCTGGCAGAAGCCGGTCGCGACATCCAACGCGGAATTGGCGCGGGAACGCTTCTCGACACGCTCGATCACCGGCCTCCCGAAGCCGCCGGCCATGACATCGAGCTCGATCATTCCGAGATCATGATAGCCATGCGGCGTGCGCTCGATGAAACGCGGAGGATCGGCCGGAAAAACCTCGGCCAGCGCGTCCAGCAGCACCGCCGTGAAATCATTGCGGGCGACCGCATCCCAGACATTGAAGAGATAGCGCCCGCCCGGCCGCAGGACACGCCGGGCCTCGCTATAACCCTTCGGCTTGTCGGGGAAAAACATCGCGCCGAACTGGCAGGCGACAACATCGAAGCTCTCATCCGCGAAGGGCAGATCGAGCGCGTCCGCTTGCTGGCAAACGATCCTGGCGTCCCCCGCAAACCGTGCGGCGGCGATGTCGAGCATCGCCTGGTTGAGATCCGTCGCGACGATGCTCGCCCCGTCGAGGCGCGCCGCCATCGCATGCGTCAGAGCGCCGGTTCCCGCCGCGAGCTCGAGAACATGGGCGGGCCGAGCGGCCACGACCCGAGCCGCCAGATCCTCGGCATAGGGTTGAAAGATCAGGGGTACGAGCAGCCGGTCGTAGATCTGCGGAATGGGACCGGAGAAAACCTTGTCCGTCTCTTCCATGGCAGCACCTGTCGCAGCAGCCCTCGCGCAGGATAGCCCAGCGACTGACGTAACGGAACCGCCTTGTTCAGAGCCGCGGGTGCAGAGGCGCGGCGCCGATCCGACGGGCAAGCCGCTTCAGCGGCTCCCGCAACGCCTCTCAGCCGAAATGGCAGATCACCTCGGCGGCGACGCGCTTCACCTTGCCGTCGTCGAAGGAGAGATAGACTCGCAGCAGATTGCTGACGAAGGCCGTTGCCTTGATCGTGCGCAGCGCTTCCAGCGTCTGGCCTTCCGAGACCGTGCTGTTCTCGACGTCGGGCGTCCAGAACCACGGCTTCGGCGGATCGATCGTCGCATCGGCGAGAATGCGCTCGGCCTCCGCCCTCTCCGTGCCGATCGGGATCCTCCGCGAAACCACATCGGTCACGTCGCGCGCGCATTCGCGGGCATTGCCGGACGAGGCCAGGACGTCCCGGACCAGATCGGAGCCGGTGTCGGTGATGCGGCCCTTGGAGTAATCATAGGTCGCGACCAAGCAGACCGCGGCGAAAGCGGCGAAGCCGATGCCGATAAGGCGGCCTTTTCGTTGCATGGAAGCGAGCCCCGGACGCGATACGGAATCTCCCTTCCGCACCGTCCCGGTTCCCATGTTTTGGCGGCGGGGTCCAGAGGCAGCGTAAAACCGCCACCGTCATTCTCGGGCGAAGCGAAGCGCAGACCCGAGAATCTCATGCAGGATGAGGCGCCTCTCCTTCAGGAGATGCTCGGGCCAGGCCCGAGCATGACGGCCCTGACGCCCCGCCCTACCCTGCCTTCGGCATCTGGATGACGTTGTGCAATGTCGCGTCGGCGCCCTTCAGGAAGCGGCCGATATTGCGGGCGGCCTGGCGAATGCGCTGCTCGTTCTCGACGATGGCGATGCGGACATAATCGTCGCCATGCTCGCCGAAGCCGATGCCGGGCGCCACCGCGACCTCGGCCTTCTCGATCAGGAGCTTGGAGAACTCCAGCGAGCCGAGATGGCGGAATTTCTCCGGGATCGGCACCCAGGCGAACATCGAGGCTTCCGGCGCGGGGAACTCCCAGCCGGCCTTGCCGAAGCTCTCGACCAGCGCGTCGCGGCGCTTGCGGTAGATGTCGCGCATCTCGCGGATGCAGTCGTCCGGCCCGTTGAGCGCGGCAGCGGCAGCGACCTGGATCGGCGTGTAGGCGCCGTAGTCGAGATAGGATTTCACCCGCGCCAGCGCCGCCAGCAGCCGCTCATTGCCGACGGCGAAGCCCATGCGCCAGCCGGCCATGGAGAAGGTCTTCGACATCGAGGTGAATTCGACCGCGACATCGATCGCGCCCGGCACCTGCAGCATCGAGGGCGGCGGGTTGTTCTCGTCGAAATAGACCTCGGCATAGGCGAGGTCCGAGAGCAGGATGAGCTCGTGCTTCTTCGCGAAGGCGACGAGGTCGCGGTAGAAATCAAGCGTCGCGACATAGGCGGTCGGGTTCGCCGGATAGCAGGTGACGAGCGCGATCGGCTTCGGCACCGAATGCATCACCGCCCGTTCCAGCGCTGGGAACATCGCTGGCGTCGGCTCGGCCGGAACGGAGCGAATCACGCCGCCCGCCATCAGGAAGCCGAAGGCATGGATCGGATAGCTCGGGTTCGGCACGAGCACGACGTCGCCCGGGCCGGTGATGGCCTGCGCCATGTTGGCGAAGCCCTCCTTCGAGCCGAGCGTCGCGACGACCTGCGTCTCGGGGTTCAGTTTCACGCCGAAGCGGCGCTCGTAATAATTCGCCTGGGCCCGGCGCAGGCCGCCGATGCCCTTCGAGGCCGAATAGCGGTCCGTGCGCGGCTTGCCCGCCGTCTCGACCAGCTTCTCGATGACGTGCTTGGGCGCCGGCAGGTCGGGATTGCCCATGCCGAGGTCGATGATGTCCACGCCCTTGGCGCGCTCGGCGGCCTTGATCTTGTTGACCTGTTCGAAAACGTAAGGCGGCAGGCGCTTGATGCGGTGGAAATCGGTCATCTCGAACAGGTCCCTGAAGCACCGATCCGGAAAGCGGCATCCACTTCCCGGAAAATCCGATGCGATAACAATAGGATAGACCACCGCGGCCGCGTCCGTCGGACGCGCGACGATCTACCCTCCGGCCGGCGGCATCGCTCATGCGCAAGGTCACTTCCTTGCGCCAAGGCTGCTTAGCACCGCATCTTTGTTCAGGACAGGGCCAAAAACGCAAGAAATTGCGATCTTCGACCAATAGGCGAACAGGCCTGGGCGCCTGCCCGCAGGGCTTACGGCCCGGAGAGCGTCAGTTCAGCGGCGGAATCTGGGCCGGCTTCGGCGGCGTCGTCGCGGCTCCGAGGGATTTCGCCGTGTTGCCGGCCGCCTCGTTGACCTTCTGCTTTGCCGCGAGCTGCTTCTCGATCGACTCGAAGCCCGCCCGCGGTTTGCAGGGATCCTTGGGATCGCGGATCGGCGGCGGCGTCCTGAAGCGGGCGGCCTGGCCGGAGGGCACATAGGCCGGCGGAGGATTGGGGCCGGGGCAAAGCTGCGCCACCGGGATCGACGAGCCCACCGGGATATACTCCATCTCCGCCGGGCGGGTCGCGCGGACGAAGGCTTTCGATTCCTGCGGCGTCGTCGCCATGCCGATGGCCTCGGCCGAGCTCTTGACCGGGCCTTCCCCGACGCAGCCGGCCAGGGAGAGCCCCAGCAGCGCAGCCGACAGGATGAGCGGCTTTTTCACGGAGAGTTCGATCGGCATGAGGACTTCCGGCGGTTCGACGAATTTTCTTGGTAAAGCACACCGGCCGCGTCCTTAATAGGACCAAAATGGGGAGCGATGCGCTAACCTCAGAACAAGGGGGAAACGATTCATGGGCCGGCAGGGCGACGACCGATCGAAGGAAGCGGCTGGCGCGTCCGGGACGCCGACCCCGGATCTCGATCAGTTCGCGCAGAATATGGGCCGTCTCTTCGAGGAGTACGGCAAGGTCACGGCCGCCTATCTGAAACCGCTCGAACGCGGGCAGGCCAAGACCGGGCAGGCCGACGAAGCCAGCGACATGGTCAAGACGCTGGGGCGGGTCGCCGAGCGCTGGGTGAACGACCCGGCGAAGATCATCGAGGCCCAGGCCTCGCTCACCGGCGAATTCTTCAACCTGTGGAGCGCGGCGCTGAAGCGGGCCGCCGGCGAGGAGGTCGCGCCCGTCGCCGAGCCGGACAAGCGCGACACCCGCTTCAAGGACCCGGACTGGTCGAACCACCCGACCTTCGACTTCATCAAGCAGGCCTATCTCATCGGCTCACGCTGGGCCGAGACCATGGTCGACAAGGCTGATGATCTCGACCCGCATACGCGCAACAAGGCCCGCTTCTACATCAAGCAGATCGCCAGCGCCCTCTCGCCCACCAACTTCGTCGCGACCAATCCCGAACTGCTGCGCGAAACCCTGGAACAGAACGGCGAGAACCTGGTGCGCGGCATGAAGATGCTCGCCGAGGATGTCGAGGCCGGCGGCGGCGAATTGAAAATCCGCCAGTCGGACGCCCAGTCCTTCGCGGTCGGCGTCAACATCGCGACGACGCCGGGCAAGGTGATCTTCCGCAACGAGATCATGGAGCTGATCCAGTACGCGCCCTCGACGCCGCAGGTGCTGAAGCGGCCGCTGCTGATCGTGCCGCCCTGGATCAACAAGTTCTACATCCTCGACCTCAATGCCGAGAAGAGCTTCATCCGCTGGTGCGTCGCGCAGGGGCTCACGGTCTTCTGCATCTCCTGGGTCAACCCGGATGCGCGCCATGCCGGCAAGGATTTCGAGAGCTATATG
This sequence comes from Allobosea spartocytisi, assembly GCF_014764685.1. NCBI lineage: Bacteria > Pseudomonadati > Pseudomonadota > Alphaproteobacteria > Hyphomicrobiales > Alloboseaceae > Allobosea > Allobosea spartocytisi. The sequence continues at coordinate 266,803 of NZ_JACXWY010000002.1, read as the reverse complement.
CGCGAGGGCATCTTCGCGGCGCTCGATACGATCGAAGAGGCGACGGGAGAGAAAAAGGTCTCGGCGATCGGCTATTGCGTCGGCGGCACGCTGCTGGGCGTGACGCTGGCCTATATGGCCGCGATCGGCGACAAGCGCATCGAGAGCGCGACCTTCTTCACCACCCAGGTCGATTTCTCGAAGGCCGGAGAGCTTTCCGTCTTCGTCGACGAGGAGCAGATCCGCGCCATCGAGGAGCAGATGGCGAAGACCGGTTTTCTCGACGGTTCGCGCATGTCGGGCGCGTTCAACATGCTCAGGCCCAACGACCTGATCTGGTCCTACGCCGTCAACAACTACCTGAAGGGCAAGGCGCCCGCCCCCTTCGACCTGCTCTACTGGAATGCGGATTCGACGCGGATGCCGGCGGCGAACCACTCCTTCTATCTGCGCAACTGCTATCTCGACAACAAGCTCTCCCGGGGCGAGATGGTCATCGGCGGCAAGATGCTCGACCTGAAGGCCGTGAAGATCCCGGTCTACAATCTCGCGACGCGCGAGGACCACATCGCGCCTGCCCCTTCCGTCTTCATCGGCTCGCAATGCTTCGGCGGCCCGGTGGAGCACGTCGTCGCAGGCTCCGGCCATATCGCCGGCGTGGTCAACCCACCCGCCAAGGTGAAGTACCAGTACTGGACCGGCGGCCCGGTGAAGGGCTCCTATGAGAGCTGGATGGACAAGGCGCAGGAGCATCCCGGCTCCTGGTGGCCGCATTGGTTCGCCTGGCTGGAAGCGCAGGCGCCGAAGAAGGTCGCCGCGCGCGAGCCCGGCGGCGGCAAGCTCAAGGCGCTGGCGGACGCGCCGGGGACCTATGTGAAGGTGAAGGTCTAGCCTCCCCTCCTCGGGCCCGCGATGGGAAGAAGGCAGAGGCTCGGCGCAAAGGTCTTCGCCCGCCCGCGTCGCCGCGTTCGGTGGTGGTGAGGGGCAGCGGAGCGCCGCGAGGCGCGGTGGATATAAAGCCGCTTCCATTGAGCCAGGATGCGGCGCGGAAGGATTGAGCCACCCTCCGCACGCCCCGTGGCGCTCCGCTTATCGGCGTTCTTAAGTCTCCGGGCCGCGCTTATATGGCTTTGCGGGTCGGGAAAGGCGAACTCGGACGCCAGTTCCCCTCATCGGGTTGTCGCGTCGTTGCTCGCGCCGTCCGTTGCCACCGAGCCTTCCAGCGAGCTCCTCGCACAGGGGCCGTAGTACCCCAGGGCGGTGCCCCGAAGCCTACCGAGTCTGGCGTGCAAAGCCAGCCGCAGGCGCCGACCTCATCCCGCCATACGACATGCCTCCGGATGGCTGCCCCTCGGGGATGAGGTGGGTCGAGGATAGGCGCGGCCTGCAAGGGCGGGGATAAGTCGAAGACCAGTTCACAGCGCATCGGCAGCCGCCCGCGCACGGCTTTGCAGTCCACCGATGCTGTAACACCGCATTCTTCTTATCCTGGCACAACGATTGCCTGGCGGAGCGAGTCATATAAGCGCAGCCTTGGGTTGGCCTACGGAGACAGACGATGCATGCGGGCGCGGGCGGGCGTTTTCGGTACGATCTGAAACTCACCAAGGTAGGCCGGAGAAGGGGTTGGCTTCTTGCTGGCGTCAGCGGCGCGGCGCTCGCCTGTTCGCTGCCCTCGGCGGTATCCGCAGCGACATATTTCGCCAGCAACGATGGCCAATTGCGCAGTGCCATCACCACGGCGAATGGCGATGGCGACCCCAGCTCGACGATCGTAGTGACCCAGAGCTTCACTGTCGGCTCAACCAGCTGGCCCACCACGCTCAAGCCGATCACGATCGACACTCAAGGTTTCGTACTGACTCCTCAGTCATCGAGCGGTGCGATTGCTTTGATAGGCAATAGCAACTTTACGCTCATGGGTACGTACCAAGGCGCTGGCGGCGCGTCTGGCGGATCGGCCATTAGCGTCCGGCAGGGCACGTCCGTCACGAATTTTGGGCTCCTTCAGGGCGGCTCTGGCTCGGCGGGAGTGGGGGGCTACGGTGTCGAGCTTGGTGGCCCGGGAGCTGCTCCCATGCTGACGAACCATGGCGTCATTCGTGGCGGGGCAGGAACGCCAACCGGCCAATCAGCCATCCTCGTGCGCCAGGGCGGGAGTCAGATTGTCAATACCGGGACGATCGAAGCAGGAGCTGGAAGCCCCGCGATTAGGGCGAACGGGCCTGCCGTCAACCTCGACATCATCAATAGCGGCACGATCCGGGCCGGCGCCGGCCAGAACAACGCGATTCAGCTGGCTCCAGGCGTGACGACGGGTGCCATCCATCTGGAGCTTCAGGACGGCTCGCAGGTCTTCGGCAACGTCATCGCGAACCCGGCTGCGGTCGGTGACAGCCTTCGTCTCAGCGGAACGGCCAGCAACAGTCTTGATCTTTCCCAGTATCAGAATTTCGACAGCTTCGAGAAGGTCGGGACCGGCACCTGGTCCTTGACGGGCACCAGCAGCTCCACCGGCCCAACCAGCATTGCTGGCGGCACGCTTTCGGTGAACGGCTCGCTCGCCGGCTCGGCGGTGACGGTCCAGTCCGGCGCGACGCTCGCCGGCAGCGGCACGGTGGGGGCGACGACGCTGCTCGGCGGCAGCCGCATTGCGCCGGGCAACTCGATCGGCACTTTGACGGTGAACGGCGCCTTCGCGCAGGGCGCGGGCTCGTCCTACCAGGTCGAGGTCGACCCTGGCACGGTGACGTCGGATCTGATCAAGGTGAACGGCACGGCGACGCTGGCGACCGGTGCCGGCCTGTCCGTCGTGAACTATACCGGGTCGCCCTATGTTCTTGGCCAGCGCTATACCATCCTCACCTCGACCGGGTTGACCGGAACCTATGGCTTTCCCGAGCAGGTGCTGACGCCGTTCCTAAGCCTGCGCGACAGCTACGATGCTCGCAACGCTTATCTGACGGTCGTGCAGACCCAGACCGCCGGCAGCATCGGCACGAGCCCCAACGAGGTCGAGGTCGGCAAGAGCATCGACAGCCTGCCCGGCGGCGATCCGGTCCAGAGCGGCGTCTACAACCAGGCCAGCATCGATGCGGCACAGCGCGCCCTGAACCAGCTCTCCGGCGAGATCCACGCCTCTGCCAAGACCGCCCTGATCGAAGACAGCTGGTTGCTGCGTGCGGCAGTCAACGACCGGCTGCGCTCGGCCTTCGGCAGCGTCGGCTCGGTCACGCTGAACTACGGCTACAGCGCGGATCTGGCCCCGAGCGTGAAAGGGCCAATGCCTCTGCCGCAGACGGACCGCTTCGCAGTCTGGGGCCAGGGCTATGGCTCATGGGGCCGGACCGATAGCGACGGCAATGCCGCGAGGCTGAAGCGCTCGACCGGCGGCTTCCTCGTCGGCGCCGATGCGGCGGTCTTCGACAATCTGCGCTTCGGCGTCCTTGCCGGCTACAGCCGCAGCGACTTCGACGTGAACAGCCGCCTGTCTTCCGGCGAGAGCGATAACTACCATCTCGGCCTCTATGGCGGCGGCCAGTGGGGGGCACTCAACCTGCGGGCGGGCGCCAGCTACACTTGGCACGATATCGAGACGCGGCGCGCCGTGACCTCGGCCTTCCTCGGCAGCATTCCGCGTGCGAGCTACGATGCCGCGACCGCTCAGGTCTTCGGCGAGGTCGGCTATCGCATCGAGCTTGGTCGCGCCGCGTTTGAACCGTTCGCCGGGCTGGCCTATGTCAACCTGCATAGCGACGGATTCAGCGAGACCGGTGCCGCTACCGCGCTCACCGGCCGGGGCGACGATACCGGCGTCGGCTATTCCACGCTCGGCTTGAGGGCAGCGACCAGCCTCGACCTCCAGGGCATGGCCGTGACGCTGCGCGGTGGCCTGGCCTGGCGCCACGCCTTCGGTGACGTCGATCCGAAGGCGAGGCTCGCCTTTGCCGGGTCCAGCACGTTCACCGTTGCGGGCCTGCCGATCGCGCGCGATGCAGCCATGGTCGAAGCCGGGCTCGATCTCGCCATCGGCCGTAACGCGACCCTCGGCGTGAGCTATAACGGCCAGCTCGCCGAGGATACCCAGGATCATTCCTTCAAAGGCGTGCTGGCCGTCAGGTTCTGAAGGCGTCGCAATACAGGCGCGGCCTGCGCCTCCGACGGGAACTCTCCAAGCGCCAGCGGTGCTCGGCGCAGTTGGAGTTGCTATCTGCTTAGCGGGAGCCGGAGAGGTCAGCCCCCTCCCATCGCCGACATGCCCGCCACGCGATAAGCTTGTCGCGGCCTCACAGCAAAAAGCCGGCCCGAAGGCCGGCTTTGCAAAGCTCGCGCGTGCGGCTGCTCAGTACTTGCGGACGACCGGATGGACCGGGAGCGTCTGGGCCGGGTCGTCCCAGCGATAGGTCAGGCCGACCGAGGCGATGTTGATGTAGGGCTTGGCATCGCCCGAGAAGAGCACCGCGCTCTGCTGCGGGTGGAAGCCGGTGTAGTTCACCTTGGCCTTCTTCACGTCGATGAAGGTGTAACCGAGATCGAGCTTCAGCTTCTCCGTGACCTGGTAGCTCAAGCCCGCGGAGAGCCAGAGCCGGTCGTTGTCGGCGATGAAGATCGTGCGGTTGCGGTCGTTGACCGCCGAGAGTTCGTAGCCCACACCGGCCCGCAGCGTCAGCGCGTTGTTGTACTTGTATTCCGCGCCGAGCGAGAAATACCAGGCGTCGTCATACTGGAAGTTCAGGCTGGTGATCGGAACGCTGCCGGTCTTGCTGACGATCGGGATGTTGCGGAAGCGGCTCCAGTTCGTCCACTCGACGCCGGCATGGACCTGCCACTGGTCGTTGATGACCTGCGAGACACCGAACACCACCGAGTCAGGCAGGTTGAGGTTGGCCTTGACCGGGATGACGCCCGCAGTCGGCGCCCGGAAGGTGCCTTCCAGCGTCTGGCGCACTTCCGAGCGATAGGCCAGGCCGATCGTCGTGCCCTGGAGCGGGGTCAGCGTCACACCGAAGCGGTAGCCGAAATCGATCGTGTTGCCTTCGATGATCACCGGTGCGGCGCTCGGGCCGATGCCCCCAGCCTGCTTCAGCGAGGCGTTGAAATACTGGACCTGCAGCGCCGCGCCGATCGCGAGCCAGTCATTGACCTGATAGCCGATCGTCGGCGAGACGTTGATGGTCTGCACCTTGGCGGAGCGGCCATAGATCTGCGCGGCATTGACCTGATGGTCGGGCTTCGAACGCAGGCCGTAGGGCGCGCCGGTGGTCACGCCGATCCACAGCCTGTCGGTGAGCTGCCAGGACGAATAGGAGGCGGGGATGAAGGCGCCGTCGCCGCCGAGATTGCCGGTGCCGTTCTGGATCGGGCTCAGCGGGAAGCCGGGCAGCGCCAGCCGCGTCGAGGTATTGGGGTCGTAGGCGGCGTTGGCGTTGAGATAGGTGAAGTTCCAGTTGCTGTTGCGGCCCGGGAACATGGTGATGGTCGCCGGGTTCCAGGCCATCGCAGCCATGCCGATGCCGCCCGAGGCCGCGCCGGCATAGGCCATGCCGAGGCCTTCGGCGCCCTGGCCACTGCGGATCGCGAAGGAACTGGCGGAGGCCGCGCCCGCGGCCAGAAGAGCGGTCAGTGAAACCGAAGTGGCAGCGAGAGTGCGAGCAAGGCCCTTCATCGAATCCATCCCGTTTGTCGTTGTCCGAGGCGCTGCGGCCTCCCCTGATTCTGAGCATGACCCGAGCCGCCGGAGGCCGCAATCCCGCCGCGAACACCCCAAAACGGCCGCCTTGCCACCGCATTCGGCAGTGCAATCCGCAAAAAACGCTCAAAAAGGCCATTTTTGAAGGGGGCGAACCGGCTTCCGCCGAAAAAGGATCGTTCACATGCGAACTATTGCGGATTTTTGACGCCTTCGGTCCCCGGGCCCGCCACTGGGGCTCGCCGTAGCGTCATGTCGCTTTGCCCGCTCACGTTGCATTCGGGCAACAATTTTCCGGCCCTTGCGACGCAGGATCGCCATGCGCGATGATGGACTTGTCAGCAAGCGGCGCATCCGGTCAGATCCCGCGCCATTTATATCGTTTGAATTGGGGAAATGCCTTGAAACTCCTTCGTTACGGTGCGCCCGGCCAGGAAAAGCCGGCCCTTCTCGACGCGAAGGGCGGGTTGCGCGACCTGTCCGGCGTCATTCCCGATCTCGCCGGCAAGGCGTTGACCTCGGCCTCGCTGGCCAAGATCAAGGCGCTCTCGCCGGAATCGCTGCCGCTCGTTTCGGGCTCGCCGCGGATCGGCGCCTGCGTCGGCGATGTGCACAACTTCATCGCCGTCGGCCTGAACTTCGCCGACCACGCCGCCGAGACCGGCGCCGAGATCCCGAAGGAGCCGATCCTCTTCAACAAGGCGCCGAACTGCATCGTCGGCCCGAATGACGACGTGATCATCCCGAAGGGTTCGACGAAGACCGATTGGGAGGTCGAGCTGGCGATCGTCATCGGCGATGGCGGCTCCTATATCCCGGAAGACAAGGCGATGGCGGCGATCGCGGGCTTCTGCGTCTGCAACGACGTCTCCGAGCGCGCCTTCCAGATCGAGCGCGGCGGCCAGTGGGCCAAGGGCAAGGGCTGCCCGACCTTCGGCCCGCTCGGCCCCTGGCTGGTGACGACGGACGAGGTCAAGGACATCCAGAATCTCGGCATGTGGCTCGAGGTCAATGGCGAGCGCGTCCAGAACGGCTCGACCAAGACGATGATCTTCGGCGCCGCCTATCTCGTCCACTACATCAGCCAGTTCATGCGGCTCGATGCGGGTGACGTCATCACCACCGGCACCCCTCCGGGCGTCGGCCTCGGCTTCAAGCCGCCGCGCTTCCTTAAGGGCGGCGAGGTCGTGACGCTCGGCATCGAGGGCCTCGGCGAGCAGAAGCAGAACTTCGTCGCCTATAAGGGCTGAGCATCCGGCTCCGTGGAAACGGAAAGGGCCGCGCAAGCGGCCCTTTTTTCTTTGGTTCTCTGTCGCGGACTTATCGAAGGCGTCCCGCCTCAGCCCTCCGGCAGGCCGAGCATCAGGCGGATGTTCTGCACCGCCGCGCCCGAGGCACCCTTGCCGAGATTGTCGAGCCGCGCGACCAGCACCGCCTGGCCGAGATCGTCCTGCCCGAACACCCTCAGCTCCAGCTTGTTGGTGTCGTTCAGCGCCTCGGGCTCGATCTTGCCGCCCATGCCATCCTGCCCGAGTACGCTGACATAGGTCGAGCCGGCATAGCGCTCGGCCAGCACATGGTGGAGGTCGCCCACGCTCGGCCGGCCGGGCAAGGTATCGAGATGCAGCGGCACCGAAACCAGCATGCCCTGCCTGAAATTGCCGACCGAAGGCACGAAGATCGGCCGCCGCGTCAGCTTGGCGTAGGCCTGCAATTCGGGCAGGTGCTTGTGGCGGAGCCCAAGGCCGTAGAGCTCGAAGGCCGGGGCGACGCCCGTCTCGAACTCCTCGATCATCGCCTTGCCGCCACCGGAATAGCCGGAGACGGCGTTCACCGCGATCGGATGGTCATGCGCGATCAGCCCGGCATCGACGAGCGGGCGCAGCAGCGCGATGGCGCCGGTGGGGTAGCAGCCGGGATTGGCGACGCGGTTGGCATTGGCGATCTTGCCGGCATGGCCCGGCTCGAGCTCGGCGAAACCGTAGACCCAGCCCGGCGCGATGCGATGGGCCGTCGCGGCATCGACGATCTTGGGGGCCGCGGAGCCGAGCTCATCGGCCAGCGCGACCGATTCCTTCGCCGCCTCGTCCGGCAGGCAGAGCACGACGAGATCGACAGCCGCCATCATGTCCTTGCGGGCGGCCGGGTCCTTGCGCTTGTCCGGGTCGATGCTTTTGACCGCCACTTCCGGAACCGCCGCGAGGCGTTCGCGGATGCCGAGCCCGGTGGTGCCGGCTTCGCCGTCGATGAAGATGGATTTCAGATTGTGGCTCATCGGGACCCCCGGTGGCTGGGCAGGCAAGCTGGCTAAAGGCATAAAAAAACCGCGCTCGATGGCGCGGTCGCGGGCGTTCGGACTTCAGCCGAGCGTCATCGCGGGCGCGCCGGAGCGGCCTGATACGGGCGACGTCGGGTCACATGCGTGATCATGCTCGCGTATATGAGCCACGGCGCCCGCCCCGTCAATCGCCGAGGGATGCCAGGCAAGCCCATCGCGCTCGGCGCCGACGCATATCGGCGGTCATACAGCCCGTCAGGACGGAGACAGGCAGCGGGCGGTCGTCTTGGCCGCGGATTCGATCAGCCCGGCAGCCAGGAACCTCGCGGGGCGTTCCGCGCCGATGCGGATCTCGATCCCGTTGCTGGCCAGCAGCATCGATCCGAAGACGCGCTTGCCCTCCTCGCCGCCCAGGACGAGGCGCTTGTCTTCACCACGCCAGCTCTGGCTGATCCACGGCCCGCCATCGATGCGATAGGCGACCGCGTCAGCTCCCTCGGCCGGCTTCGGCACGAGCACCAGCTTGAGCTGCTTCTCGGCGTTGCAAAGAATCCCGAGCGTCAGATTGCGACCGGGATCGATCTGGGTGCTCATGTCCAGCTGCTGGCCGGTCTGCGGATTCTGCATCCGTCGGTGCATCCATACGCCGTCAAGCTCGGACTGCGCCGCCGCTCCGAATCCGCAGAAGGCCAGGACGGCGACCAGGCCTGCGGCCCTGCCGCGATGGAACCTCATGAAGCATCCCTCACCGACCTGACCATGCCGACCGTGCCTGGCGATCGCCGCAGCTGTCCAGCATCCAGCCATTCAGCGACGGGCCGTGAACCAGACATAGAGGCACCAGGGCAGGATCAGCGCGAGGCCGCTGAGAACCAGGCGCAGCATCGTCCAGGCATTCGGATAGCTGAGGGCGCGCCCGTCCAGCTCCGGCACGCTCTGGATGGCGCCGAGCGCGATCGCCGGTGCGAGGAAGACCACCAGGGCCCGGCCGATGCGGCGGCCGCGCGGCAGCTCCTCCCGCGCCAGCATCATCAAGGCGGGGATCGCGATCATCCCGAAGGCGATCAGGGTCAATAGAACGCGCATGGCAGGCCGGTCAGAACGAGGACGACCGGCTTTAGCACGGTCCGCCATCCACTTCAGCCTCAACGCCCACCACGGCTGATCAGGCAGCGTCTCAAAGGACCTCTGCGCCACCCCGATCCATTCGCAGCCGCTCCCCGGAACGCGGCCGCCCGATGTCCATAAGCCTCATTATGATAAGCGAGCACATCATTGTGATCGCCGCCCCCGATTTGCCACGCGGTTTCAAATTAAAGCCACAGGATCGTCTTTTTCCGGAGAGCATCCTGCAACTGCCCCGGCGAGCTTCGCAGGGGCAAATCGTGCTTACCTATCAAGAACATAGTCGGAGGGTACTATGAGCAAGACACTCGCTGCCGCAGCGTTCGGCCTGGCCCTGGCCATCGGGAGCATCGCCATTCATTCGCCAGCTTCGGCCGCCGGCACGGCAAGCGAACGGGCGCAGAACAAGCTCGCGCCGCAACAGCAGCAGGAGCCGCAGGAATACCCGAAATACCATGACCAGGCGACGGATGCGTATTACTCGCCCGGCGTGAAGGCCAATCCCTGCCACTTCACGCAGGCCAATATCGACGGCGTGATGAAGCAGGTGGAAGTCTGCGACTGAAGGCTACCGCACGTCCTCCCGCCATCCGACACCTCCCTTCACGAGAGCGACGATCGCAACGGCGAGGAACAGACGCCTAGACTTCCGACGCCGGCCGCACATTGCCGGCGTTTTTTTTGCGTCGGATGCTGGCAGCGGCCCGAGTGAACGCCCCGATGCCTCCGTTCAACGCCCGCCGGAAACCTTCAGGATCACGCCCGTCGTGTAGCGCGACGCCTCCGACAGCAGGAAAAGCACCGCTTCGGCGATTTCCTCGGGCGTCGCGGCGCGCTTCAGCGGAATCAGCGGCGCGATCCGGGCGACGCGGCCGGCCTCGCCCGTCGAGAGCGCGTGGATCTCGGTCTCGGTGATGCCGGGCGCGACAGCGTTCACGCGGATGCCCTGGCCCGCCAGCTCCTTGGCGAGTCCGATGGTGAGGGAATCGACTGCTCCCTTCGAGGCCGCGTACCAGACATATTCGCCGGGCGAACCGAGCTCGGCCGCGACCGAGGAGATGTTGACGATCGCCCTGCCCTTCGCGCCGGCATTGGCGATGAGCGCGCGAGCGGCCTCCCGCGCCACCAGGATCGCGCCGGTGACGTTGATGTCGATGCATTCCCGGATCACCTCGGTGCCGGCGTCGACGAGCGCGCTCGAACGGCCTGTGATGCCGGCATTGCTGACGACATGGCTGAGCGGGCCGAGCGCGGCTTCGGCCCCGGCGAAGACGCGCAGGATGTCGGCCTCGCGCGCCATGTCGCCCTGGACCGCAATCGCCCTCGCGCCGGCGGCCTCGCAAGCCTTCACGACGGCGTCGGCGGCTCCGGCATTGCTCTGGTAGTTCACCGCGACATCGTAGCCGCGCTGCGCCGCCATGATGCAGGTCGCGGCGCCGATGCCGCGGCTGCCGCCAGTGACGAGAAGGACGGGGCGGGTCATGGCGGGCTCCATTAAAATCGGCGTTCGTTCACAGCCCTCATCCTGAGGAGCGAGCCGAAGGCTCGTGTCCCGGAGGATGCTCCAGATGGCTCCGGAGCTCGCTGGAGCCTCTCTCGAGACGCCGCCGCGCAATTCCTCGGGATGAGGGATAGAGTGAGATGGGAGGACACTAGAAACGAAAAGGGCGGCTCTTGCGAGCCGCCCTTCCGCATATCGGGATGACCGGAAACGATCAGCGCTTGGAGAGCCAGAATCCTACATTTCCAAATGGCGCGTGACGCGTTCGAGCCAGATCTCGTGCCAGAAGATCAGTTCGTTCTGGGGGCATAGCCCGAGATATTCTCCCGTCGCGGCCACGCCCGCCAGGACAATGCAAGCGCTGCCCATCGACAGCATTTTCCCGCTGGCCTCGTCGACAATGGTTCGCACCACCGACGCGACGCGAAACTCCCCGCCGCAAAACCGATGCATTTCGCGATCGAACCACAGCCCGCGATTTTTCGACACGTGATTCAAGGTTTCTTCGATCTGCCGTCGCGTCTTCACGCGCACGATCTCTCCCGGCTGGAGGTCGAGCACTTCCTTTGGACTGGTCTTGCGGTCTGTCGGCTCGCGGTAGGGCGCCTCGGCACCGCGGAGTTTGCGCTGCACGGTGTTGAACAGCGCGAGCGCGACGGCGACGATGAAGGGGCCGAGCCGGACATTGCCCGAACGCAGTTCACGCCAGTAGTGCCTCGGGTCGCGCCAGCTCATTCGTGTCGTGGCCGCCGGCAGCTCGGTCATCTGGCAGGCATACCGCTCCTCGCCATCGACCGATCTGGCCTTCGTGTAGCTGTTCAGCCACAACGCGTCGGCCGCTTCCGGTGCAGGCAAATCCGCCTCGGCGCTGTCGCTCGGGACGAGCCAAGCCTCTTTCCAGATGAGTTGACAACCCGCCTGGCAGCCGCCGTGTCCTGCGCCGTCGCACCGCAATTCATCCAATAGCACCGCATCCTGCAAACGCCGCAGATGAGGTGCCGTGGCGCCGTAATAATGGTGGATCTTCTCGACCCGTCGAAAGACGCGGAGACGTTTTCCGCAGTGGCCGATCATCTCGGGCATGAACGGCAGACCGTCCAACCGGCCTTCGTCATCGAGTGTCGCCGCGATTTCCGCGAAGGGCCGGACCTTGACCCACTCGCCCGGCCAGAGCCGCAAGCGTGCCGGCGAGCCCGGAAGCAGGCTTAGCAGCTTCCGTCGCAGGTGAACGAAAGCACCGGCGGCGCATTCGCGCGGACGCTTGGAGTAGTAGGGTTGGCCGCGCAGTTCCATCGCGTCACGGGACAGACCGATGATCCCGCCAAGCGCGACGAGACCGGCAATGGCTGCGGCCGCCAAACAAAACGCGAAGAACAGGATCGTGACGAGCCAGGGAACAGCGAAAGCCGCAATTCCCGTCAGTATCGCGAGAACGCAGAAGGTCGATGCGGCGACAGTCGTCCTTTGATAACTGTTCCGATTGTTCGACATCCGGCTGGCGCCCTCGTCACAAACTCATTTGAAATTTCACTTTTGAGATCAATCTTGCATCTATACTTAATTCATCACCGACATAGATGGATCACGACAAATTACTGAAATCTCAACCTATTATATTCCGTAACTGACTTCAAGCTTCCGCCTTATAGAAACCCGATTTCGATTGCCCCTTCCTGCCTGCGAAAGCTGAATCACCTGTAAAATTCGGTCGGACTTGCTGCCCGTCTTTCCCAAGGTTATTCCATCTTTCCTTCCCGCAAATCCTCGGTCGTATTGACGCGCCCGACTGAATTCCAGTCGGCGACAAGCTTGCCCCATCGCACAGGAGAGGGACCGTGCGGCGCAGCCGTTTCCGTGCGGGAGATGTCGAAAACCGAGGCCGGAACCCCTGCCCCGTCGGGGCGTCAGCGAGCCCGCGCGAACAAAAAAGAGGGCTGGCATTTCTGCCAGCCCTCTGAATTTGAAACTCTTTTGAAGAGTGTAATCAGCGCTTCGAGAACTGGAAGCTGCGGCGGGCCTTGGCTTTACCGAACTTCTTACGCTCGACGACACGCGAGTCGCGGGTCAGGAAGCCTTCCTTCTTGAGCGGGCCGCGAAGCTCCGGCTCGTAGAAGGTCAGCGCCTTCGAGATGCCGTGACGCACCGCACCGGCCTGGCCGGAGAGGCCACCGCCCTTGACCGAGACGACGACGTCATACTGCGTCACGCGATCGACGAGCTGCAGCGGCTGCTTGAGCACGAGGCGCAGCACCGGACGGGCGAAGTAGATCTCCTGATCGCGGCCGTTGACCGTGACCTTGCCGGAGCCGGGCTTGATCCAGACGCGGGCGATGGCGTTCTTGCGCTTGCCGGTGGCATAGGCGCGGCCCTGCGCATCGACCTTCTTGACGTGGACCGGAGCTTCCGGCTGGGCGGGCTTGGCGACGTCGCCAAGCTGGGAGAGGGACTGAAGAACCTCGGCCATGGTCAGACCCTCTTGTTCTTGCTGTTGAGCGCGGCGACGTCCAGCGCCTCCGGCGACTGGGCGGCGTGCGGATGCTCGGCGCCCTTGTAGACGCGCAGATTGCCGAGGATCTGGCGGAAGAGCGGGCCGCGCGGCAGCATGCGCTCGACGGCCTTCTCGACGATGCGCTCAGGGAAGCGACCTTCGAGAATGAACTTGGCAGAGCGCTCCTTGATACCACCCGGGAAACCGGTGTGGTGGTAGTAGTTCTTCTGCTCGCGCTTGCGGCCGGTCAGGGAGACCTTCTCGGCATTGATGATGATGACATTGTCGCCGCAGTCGACATGGGGGGTGTAGGCGGCCTTGTGCTTGCCGCGCAGACGCATCGCCACCACGGAGGCGAGACGGCCGACGACGAGCCCGGAGGCGTCGATCACAACCCACTTCTTTTCGACATCGGCGGGCTTGAGCGAGACGGTCTTCATCGCGGCACCCTTCGGTTGCGTTAAAAAGGACAAGCCGCCGGAGAGCCCGGCGGCGGTGTGGGTGTGGCAATACGGGCGGGAAAGCCCGCTGTCAAGCGCTCCACGCGGCGCCCGAACGAGGAAAACGTCTATTTTTCAGATACCTGAGAAAATCGGTATTATGATACCGTATCCCTGCCTGCCGTCATGCCCGGGCTTGACCCGAGCATCTCCGGACGAGAAGGCGCCCCACCCGTCACGAGATTCTCGGGTCTGCGCTTCGCTTCGCCCGAGAATGACGCTGCCAGCCCCTTCTCAACGCGCCGCCGGAATCGAATAGGTCCCCGTGGCGTGGCAGACCATCTCGGCCTCGCCCTGCGAATAGAGGCCGACCTCGCCCACCGCCAGCCGCTTGCCCAGCTTCAGGAGCTTCGCCTCGCCGATCAGCGCCGCCTGCCCCGGCTTGCGCAGGAAGTTGAAATTGAGGCTCGTCGTCACCGCCAGCGCCACCGGGCCGATCTGGCCGAGGATCGCGGCATAGAGCGCGAGATCGGCGAGCGCCATCATCGTCGGGCCGGAGATGGTGCCGCCGGGGCGCAGATGGCGCTCGTGATAATCGCAGCGCATCCGGGCCGTCATCGGCCCGATCTCCTCGACGAAATAAGTGCGCCCGCCATGGTGGAGCTGCGGAAAGACCTCGTCGAGATAGGCTTCGATCTCGGAGGCGGTCATGCGAGGCGTCATGCGGAAAACCACGGGCTGAGGCGGGTCTTATCCCCTTGCAGCATGGCCGATGCGCTCCGACAATAGGCGCAAATGCGGAAAGGGAGCGCCATGAACGCCCACCACAAGCCGGACAGCGCCGCCGTCCTGCTGCGCGAAGACGCCAAGGGCATCGCGACCCTGACCCTGAACCGTCCGCAGGCGCGCAATCCTCTGAGCGAGGCGATGCTGGCCGCCCTGAGCGAGGCCTTCACCGCCATCGCCGCCGACCGCTCGGTCAAGGTCGTCGTCCTCGCGGCCGCCGGGCCGGTGTTCAGCGCCGGCCACGACCTCAAGGAAATGACGGCCCATCGCGCCGATGCCGATCGTGGCCGGGCCTATTTCACGGACATCCTCGGGCGCTGCTCGGCCATGATGCAGCAGATCACCGCCCTGCCCCAGCCGGTCATCGCGGCTGTCGAGGGCACCGCGACGGCCGCCGGCTGCCAGCTCGTCGCGAGCTGCGATCTTGCGGTCGCGGGCAGCGAGGCGCGCTTCTGTACGCCGGGCGTCCATATCGGGCTGTTCTGCTCGACGCCGATGGTGGCGCTCTCGCGCAACCTTTCGGCCAAGCACGCGCTGGAGATGCTGCTGCTCGGCGAGATGGTGCCCGCCAGCGAGGCGGCCCGCATGGGCCTCGTCAACCGCGTCGTACCGGCCGGTGAGGCGCTGGCAGAAGCGGGTCGGCTCGCGGCGGTGATCGCCTCGAAATCGCCCGCGACGGTCAAGATCGGCAAGCGCGCCTTCTACGAGCAGCGCGAGATGGGTCTCAAGGCGGCCTATGACCACGCCTCGGCCGTGATGGTCGAGAACATGCTGGCCCGCGACGCGGAGGAAGGCATCGGCGCCTTCATGGAGAAGCGGGCGCCGCTATGGGAGCAATCCTGAACCTGCCGAGGCACGCCGCCGGACCGGAAAGGGGCATCGCGACGGTTCCCGACCGACCGCGATGCCGAGTGGGTCCGCACAAGGCGCGCTCAGAAGATCATAAACGGCTGCCGCACCTCTTCCGCCGGCATGGCCCGTTCCTCGCCTTCCAGCTCAGGCGTGGCCGGGAGCTGCAGCACCGTGAGGCGCTGCCCTTCCACGAGATTCGTGACCTTCAGGATCTCGCCGCTCGGCAGCTCGAGCGCATCGTGGTGGAGATGCGGCTTGTCGAGATCGACCTGACGGAAGCGCGCGACCCTGGCCGCGATCTTCCGGCTGGGCAGCAATCCCAGGCCACGATCGCATTCGATATCGGCGTGGAAGGCGAGCTCGGTCCCCGGCATGACGCAGACGGCGACCTCGGGATGCCCGACGGCGCAGAAGCCGCGGGTGCTCGCATTCGGGAAGCTGGTCGAGACCAGTTCGTCGCCGACCTTGGCGGGAGTGGACATCACATGATGCAGGCTGTAGTCGCACATGGCAGGCACTCCTTTCTTCGCAGCAGGCTGGCCGGGCCTATCCCGTGCCGTCGCCAGTAAAGCATGAAAGCATGGCGAGGCTGTGATGACTCCGTCTTCACCCGCAGAACCAACAAACTGATATCGTTATGCTTTCTTGGGGTGCCGCACGTTGAACCACGATTCTTATGACGATGCGCTCATCCGCCGCATCCTGCGCGAAGCGAAGCGGATCGCGCTGGTCGGCGCCTCGGCCAACGAGGCGCGGCCGAGCTGGATCGTCACCAAGTACCTGCTCGCGCGCGGCTACGACGTCGTGCCGATCAATCCGGGGCTCGCCGGCCAGACCATTCTCGGCAAGACGGTCTATGCCGCGCTCAAGGAGGTTCCCGGCCCGATCGACATGGTCGAGATCTTCCGCAACTCGGAAGCGGCCGGCCCGATCACCGACGAGGCGCTGGCGCTCGACCCGCTGCCGAAGGTGATCTGGATGCAGCTTTCCGTGCGCAATGACGAGGCCGCCGCGCGGGCGGAGGCGAAGGGCGTCACCGTCATCATGAACCGCTGCCCCAAGATCGAATATGGCCGGCTTTCCGGCGAGATCGGCTGGCAGGGTATCAATTCGCGCATCTTGTCATCGAAGAAGCCGGCCCTGGCCGGCAAGGGCTTCCAGAAGCTCACGATCGACCGGCCGGGGACATAAGCGTCCAGCGCGCCTTCAAGGGGCGGACAGGCTCGTGGCGATGCGAAGCGCCAACGCCGTCTGTCCGTTTGGCCGGTAGAAGGTATTGAACGAGGCCTTGTCCATCAGTTCGGCGGCGCGAGGCGTTCCCATCTCGGCATAAAAGGCTCGGGCGCGATCGCTCCCCTTCTCGCTGAATGTGTGGCCTTCGACTCGCCCGCCATCGCGATGAACCGGGTGGAAGCCGAGCCCGTTGCGGGCGCTCATTCCCTCTGCAACATGGTCGCCATTGACGTAGTGGCGTGTGACGCCCGCGACGAAGACGAAGGTGCAGGCGCTCGAGCAGGCTGCGGCATCGGCATCGACGACGGTAGCGATGCCGGCCTTGCGGACCATTCGGGCGATCGCGAAGGCCGGAGCGACCTTCCCGCCGCCACTCGACAAATAGAGCACGCGGATCGGCTGCGGCCGCGGCTTTTCGAGAAACGCCTTGAACGCCGCGTCGTCACCCATGACGAACGGACCGGTCAGCGTCGCCACAGCACCCTTGTCGGAGAGCCAGACGGCCCGAGCCGGGCTGGCAAGCCCGACGAAGCTCGCAGCAAAGCCTGCCAGCACCAGCCCATATCGCGCAGCCATCGTCTGCCCCCCATGCCGTGACGGAACACTCCGCTGGGGCGCTGTGGCTGTCAATTCCAGATCATCGGCCTGAATATCCTATTGATCCGATGACCTAATCCTTTGATTTCGCATCGGCTTTTCCGGGAACCGCGCTCCACTTTCGGACCGACGCTCTAGAAGGAGCGGCTGCACGGCTGTGTCGCCATCGCTGTCGAGCTAAGCTGGTGCGATCAAGACACCGGCCGATGCGTGAGGACAGACCATGCGCGAGCTCGCCACGACCTGCTGCATCGCCGGCGGCGGACCGGCGGGGATGATGCTCGGCTTCCTGCTGGCGCGGGCCGGGGTCGATGTGACCGTGCTGGAAAAGCACGCCGACTTCCTGCGCGATTTCCGCGGCGACACCATCCATCCCTCGACGATGCAATTGATGCAGGAACTCGGCCTGCTCGAGGATTTCCTGAAGCTACCGCATACCGAGGAACGCAGCATCGTCGCCCGGTTCGGCGACAGGGACGTGCCGATCGCGGATTTCAGCCATCTGCCGGTAGCCGCGCCCTATATCGCCTTCATGCCGCAATGGGACTTCCTCGATTTCCTGGCGGATCGCGGCCGTGCCTTGCCGCATTTCAAGCTGCTGATGCGGGCGAAAGCGACCGGGCTGATCCGCTCGGGCGGCCGCGTCGCCGCCGTCACCGCCGAGACGGCCGAGGGCGAGGCGACGATCTGGGCCGATCTCGTCGTCGCGGCGGATGGGCGCCATTCCGATCTCCGTCAGGCCGGGGGCTTCACGGTGCGCGAGATCGGCGCGCCGATGGACGTGCTCTGGTTCCGGCTGTCGCGGCGCGAGAGCGATGCGGGCCAGACCTTCGGGCAGGTCGGGCGCGGGCGCTTCGCTGTGATGCTGAACCGCGGCGACTACTGGCAATGCGCCTATGTCATTCCGAAAGGCACGCTGGAAAAGCTCCACGCCGCCGGCCTCGGCGCCTTCAGGGCCGGCCTCGCCGAATTGTTGCCGATCGTCGCCGACCGCGCCGACGAAATTGCGAGCTGGGACGACCTCAAGCTGCTCTCGGTCGCGGTCGACCGGCTCGATCGCTGGTGGCAGCCGGGCCTCATCTGCATCGGCGATGCGGCACATGCGATGTCGCCGATCGGCGGCGTGGGGGTCAATCTCGCCATCCAGGACGCTGTCGCGGCCGCCAACCGGCTCGCCGGGCCGCTGCGCGATCGGAGCGTCCGCAGTGAGGATCTCGCTGCAGTGCAGGAGCGCCGGAACTTCCCGACCAAGGCGACGCAGGCCCTGCAGGTCGCGATCCAGAACCGCGTGATCACGCCGATCCTCGCCGGCAGCGGCCCGGTGAAGCCGCCTCTCCTGCTCGAGCTGCTGCGCTGGTTCCCCCTGCTGCGGCGCATCCCCGCCCGTCTGGTCGGCATGGGCTTCCGGCCGGAGCATATCGGGCCGAAGCTCGCACCGCGCGGCTGAATTGACGCTGTCACAGGCGTTCGTTAAACCGAACGCATTGTCTTGCATTCAGAAGATTTCAGGGAGCACGCCATGACCGACCGGATGCCCGGCTTCAATACGCTCGCAATCCATGCCGGGGCGGCACCCGATGCAGCGACGGGCGCGCGCGCGACCCCGATCTACCAGACGACCTCCTTCGTCTTCGACGATGTCGACCATGCCGCCTCGCTGTTCGGCCTGCAGGCCTTCGGCAACATCTACACCCGCATCGGCAACCCGACGAACGCCGTGCTGGAAGAGCGCGTCGCGGCGCTGGAGGGCGGCACCGCCGCGCTCGCCGTCGCCTCCGGCCACGCGGCCGAGTTCCTGAGCTTCCACGCCCTGTTGCAGCCGGGCGACGAGTTCGTCGCGGCCCGGAAGCTCTATGGCGGCTCGATCAACCAGTTCAACCATTCCTATAAGAGCTTCGGCTGGAACGTGATCTGGGCCGATTCCGACGATATCGACAGCTTCGCCAAGGCGGTGACGCCGAAGACCAAGGCGATCTTCATCGAATCCATCGCCAATCCGGGTGGCGTCGTCGTCGACATCGCCGCGATCAGCGCCATCGCGAAGAAGCACAACATCCCGCTCATCGTCGACAACACCATGGCGACGCCCTATCTGCTGCGGCCCTTCGAGCATGGTGCCGACATCGTCGTGCATTCGGCGACCAAGTTCCTCGGCGGCCATGGCAATTCGATCGGCGGGCTGATCGTCGATGGCGGCTCGTTCAACTGGGTCGGCGACGACCGCTATCCGATGCTGTCCAAGCCCCGCCCGGAATATAATGGCATGGTGCTGGGCGAGACCTTCGGCAATTTCGCCTTCGCCATCGCGACGCGCGTGCTCGGCCTGCGCGACCTCGGCCCCGCGCTCTCGCCCTTCAACGCCTTCATGCTACTGACCGGCATCGAGACCTTGCCCTTGCGCATGCAGAGGCACTGCGAGAGCACGCAGAAGGTCGCAGAGCATCTCGCCAAGCACCCGGCCGTCGAATGGGTGAGCTATCCCGGCCTGCCCGGCGACAAGTATCACGAGCTCGCCAAGCGCTATGTGCCGAAGGGCGCGGGCGCGGTCTTCACCTTCGGGCTCAAGGGCGGCTACGACGCCGGCGTGAAGCTGGTCTCGAACCTCAAGCTGTTCTCGCATCTCGCCAATATCGGCGACACGCGCTCGCTGGTGATCCACCCGGCCTCGACCACCCACCGCCAGTTGACGGACGAGCAGAAGGTCGCCTCGGGCGCCGGCCCGCAGGTGGTGCGGCTCTCGATCGGCCTCGAGGATGTCGAGGATCTGATCGCGGATCTGGATCAGGCGCTGGCCTGATCCTTCGCCAGCTCCTGCCGGATACGGGCCGCCGTCTCCTCCTGCTCCGTGACGGGAGGACGCGGCGGATTGCGATAGGTCACGACCTCCTCGGCAATGTAGCGCCGAGACGTGACGTCGTCGGAGCGCACCATCGGGATCAGATGCGCATGGGCATGGGCAAAGTCGTTGCCCGTGAACATGAAGGCGACGCGGCCGACGCCGTAGATCGCCTTCAGCGCCTTCGCCATGCGCTGCCCGAGCTGGATGATCTCGGCCGCGAGTTCCGGCGGCAGGTCGTCGAAATAGGCATGATGCGCGCGCGGCACGATCTGGACATGGCCCGGCCGCACCGGCGCGATATCGAGAAAGGCGACGAGGTTCTCGCTCTCCGCGACGCGGTGCGACGGGATGCGGCCTGAGGTGATGCCGCAGAACAGGCAATCGTCAGGCGGCATCGGCGGTCTGCGCTCCCGTGCGCGTGACGTGCTCCACCGCCATCGCGAGCACGGCGAAGGCGAGCGCCTGATGGGCGAGCCCGGCCCAGAGCGGCACGACCAAAAGCAATGTCGCGACGCCGAGCGCGGCCTGGGCCGTGACCATGCCGGCAATCACCGTCGCCCGCTTGGCCGCGCTCGATTGCGGCGCCTTCCGCTTCAGCCACCAGAGCTGCCAGAGCGCGAAGGCGAACAGCACATAAGCGCCGAGGCGGTGGTTGAACTGCACCAGCGCGACATTGTCGACGAAGTTTTCCCAGAAGGGCTGCTGCGCGAAGAGCAGCGAGCCGGGCGGCACCACCGCCCCATCCATCAGCGGCCAGGTATTGAAGGTGAAGCCGGCTTTCGAGCCCGCCACCAGCCCGCCGAGCGCGATCTGGACGAAGGTGAGCAGCAGCAGGAGCCAGGCCATGGCGGCGCTTCCGGCCGTCTCGGGCCGGCGCAGCGGCGTCAGCCAGGTGGCGAAGGCGACGACCGAGGCGAAGAACAGGCCGGCGAAGGTCAGGTGCAACGTCAGCTTCACCGGCGCGACGGCGACCATGCCGGGCTGGAGCCCCGAGGCCACCATGATCCAGCCGATCGCGCCCTGCAGGCCGAGCAGCAGCCCCATGCCGAACAGGATCGCGAGCTGACGCCCCGGCAGGAGGCGGCGCAGCGCCACGACGAGGAAGCCGGCGAGGAAGACGAGCCCGATGAAGCGACCGAGCTGGCGATGGCCCCATTCCCACCAGTAGATGAACTGGAATTCGCCGAGGCTCATGCCGTTGTTGAGGATCTGGTATTGCGGGCTCGCCTGGTATTTGGCGAACTCCTCGGCCCAGGCCTGCGTGGAAAGCGGCGGCAGCGCACCGGTGATCGGCTTCCATTCGGTGATCGAGAGGCCGGAACCGGTCAGCCGGGTCGCGCCACCGACCACGACCATCAGGAAGACGAGCCCCGCCACCGCCCAGAGCCAGCGGCGGATGCCGGCATGGTTCGCAGCCAGGGCCGACATGGCGGTCTGTTTCACGGCGAGGGTCACGGAACGGCCTTAGGGTGCGGGATCGAGGATGGAGCGCTTCACAAGCACGGTCGGCGGTGACATAGCGCGAGCGAAGCGAATTCTGGTCGCAAAAGGGGTGCCCACTTTTGCGGAACATGCTTTAGACCCGTCGCGAAAAGGCGACAATGCCCGCATTGCCGCAGGAGCGGCCAACCCGAAACGCCGAACCCCGGCGACAGAGAGCCCGATGAGACAACGCACGCGCAAGCTGGTCGGAACCGTGGTGATCCTGGTCTTCGTCTGCGTCTACGCGCTCGTCGCGATGGCGCTGGCGCAGGGACGGATCACCGAGGCGCCGAAGCTGGTGCAGACATTCGCCTATATCGCGCTCGGCCTCGCCTGGGTGCTGCCGCTGCTGCCGCTGATCAAGTGGATGGAGCGGCGAGACGAGGTTTGAGCGCGACCAGGCTGTTACCCGACATCGAGCCGCCGCCCCCGGTTCCGCAGCCAGAACGGCAATCCCGAGAGCAGCGCCCGCAGCGCCGCTTCGTTCTGGTGCAGCCCGTTGAGCGAGACGCGCGGCAGGGCGTGGAGATGGTTCACATGTTCCGGGAAGAGATGGCCGGGTCGCGTCGTGACGGCGCTGGCAAAACCGGCCTCCTTCGCCAAGCCGAACTCCCGTAGCCCGGCCGAACCGGGATCACCCACGGGATAGGCGAAATGGCGGATGGGCAGGCCGCACTCCGCTTCGAGCCGTGCCTTGCTCGCAACGATCTCGCGGTGCGCCGTCTCCGCATCGTGCTTCGCCAGCATCGGATGCGTCAGCGTATGGGCGCCAATCGTGACGCCCGGCGCGCCCGAGAGCGCCCGCAGCGTTTCCCAGGGCAGGCATTCGCGCTCGAGTAGCGCGGCGGCATCGATGCCGGCCTGCCCGGCCAGATCGGAAATCGCTGACAGCAGAATCGCTTCCGGCCCCTTGCGCAGACGCCAGTAGAGCTTGGCGAAGGCCCGGTTCTTTTCCGCATCGGTTTCCGTGCGGGCGGTGAAGCGCCCCTCCGGCAGCGCGAGATCGAGGCGCGGCAGGGCGCGGATCGCCTCCTCCAGCTCCAGCCACCAGAGCCGCGCTGTGCGGTCGGCGAAGCCCGGCGTGACGAAGAGCGTCCAGGGCGCGCCGCGCCTGGCGAGCACCGGCCAGGCATGCTCGACATTGTCGCGATAGCCGTCGTCGAAGGTCAGCGCCACGAAGAAGCGGCCCTGCTTCGGGCTCTGGAGCCGGGCGACGGCCTCGTCGAGCGAGACGAGCTCGTAGCCCTCGGCGCGAACCAGGCCGAGCGTGGCGTCGAGGAATTCGGGCGTGATCTCCAGCAATGCGTTGGGCGTAAAGCCGCGCGGCACAGCCGGGCGGACATGGTGGAGCGTCAGGATCACGCCCCTGCCCTGAGCAAAGCCCCTGCCCCAGCGGTCGGCGCCGAGCGCCACCATCATCCTGAATGCGGCCGCGATGGCCCTGTGACGCCCGTTCATCGCCTGTCCATGCAACCGCCCGCTAACGCTATCGCGCGATCGTGCCGCGAAGAAACCGATCTTGACCGATCCGTTCACAATGCCGGGTTAAGGAGGCAATCGTCCTGTCCTGCTCGCGAGGCACGGAGCGTGTCGGTTCCTGTCCACTCCCCGGAAGCCCGCCCCTGGGCATCGATCACGATCGCGACCGATCTCGCCGGGATTGCGGCCGAATGGCGCGCCTTCGAGGCGCGGGCGCTGGTCACGCCCTATCAGGCTTATGGCTGGGTCCGGCCCTTCGTCGAAACGGTCGGCGCGGCGCATGGCATGGACTGCCGCTTCGCCCTGCTGCGAGACGCGACGGGGGCGCTCTGCGCGCTGCTGCCCCTCGTCCTGACCCGGCGCAGCGGCATCCGCTTCGCCGAGTTCATCGGCGGCAAGCACGCCAACTACCATATGGGCCTCTATGACCCGGCTTTCGCCGCCGGGCTGGATAGCGGAACGGCAAGGCTCATGCTTGTCGAGGTCGCTCGGGCCATCGGCGGGCTCGATGCGCTGATCTTCGTGAACCAGCCGCCACGGTGGCAAGACATCGCCAACCCGGCCGCGCTGCTCGCGGCCGCGCCGAGCCCGAGCCGGGCCTACAAGCTCGCCCTGATCGCCGGCGACGGCGAGGCCACGCTGAGGCGCTCGATGAGCAGCCACGCCCGCAAGAAGCTCAAGAACAAGCGCAGCCGCTTCGCCGATTTCGGGCCCAGCACAATGACGCTGGCCCGGACGCCGGCCGAGATCGAGCGGGTGATCGACGCCTTCCTGCAGCAGAAGGCCGAGCGTTTCCGCAGCATGGGTTTGCCCGACCCCTTCGCGGAACCGGCGATGCACTCCTTTCTCGCGCGGGCGGCGGCGGGCGACGGCGACGCGACGCCGACCATCGAGCTTTACTCACTCGACCTGAACGGCCGTTCCGTCGCGACCTATGTCGGCGCGGTCCAGGGAGGCCGCTTCTCCGGCATGGCGACCTCCTTCGACATGGCGAGCGAGACCATCAAGACCAGCCCCGGTGAGCTCCTGCTGGCCGATCTGATCCGGCTGAAATGCGACGAAGGATACGCAGCCTTCGACCTCGGCATCGGCGAGGCGCGCTACAAGACGACCTTCTGCGACGACCATGACGATCTCGTCGACAGCTTCCTGCCGCTGACGCTGAAGGGGCGCCTGTTCGTACCGGTCGCGCAGGCGAAGCGGGAGCTGAAGCGGCGCATCAAGAATTCGCCCGTCGCGCTCAAGCTGGCACAGCGCGCCTCCGGCTGGCTGCGCCGACCGAAGGCGGGAGCCGCGGCGGATTAGGGCCGATCGACATTCAGGATTCGCTTCAACCGAATGAAGCACCTCCGTCGCTTTGCTGCGCGCTTTGACCGAAGAACCCTTCACTTCAAAGGCTTCGTCTATCTTATAGCCCCGATGCTCCGGCTCTCATGAACGTCGATCCGTACTGGATCACCCGGCAACCTCCCTCAAAAACCCAACCACCAGTTCCGTCACCGCTTCCGGCCTTTCCTGCTGCAGCCAATGGCCGGCGCCGGGGATGGTGTGGGAGCCACGCAGGCCGGGGACCAGATGCGGCATGGCGGCGATGATCTCGGGCATGCCGGGAATGGCGAGGCCGGTGTCGCGCTCGCCGATGGCAAACAGGGCGGGGACGGTGACGGTCTGGCCGGCATTGGCCTGCTGGAGCTCATAGTTGCGGTCGAGATTGCGATAGTAGTTCAGGGCCGGGCCGAAGCCGGTCGCGGTGAAGGCCTGGGCGAGACGGTTGAAATCTGCGGGCGGCAGCCAGGCGGGAAGCGCTTCGGGATCGGGCAGGTCGGCCAGCAGGCCGCGGTTGCGGCTCACCATGCCGAAGGGGTTGGGCGTGCCGTCGCCGGGCCGGCGCGGTCCGGCTTCGCCGCTGGCGGCATGGATCAGCTTGCGCAGCGTCTGGCCGACATCGCGGCTAAACTCTTTCTCTGCGCCCTGCGGATCCTGGAAATAAAGCGTGTAGAACAGCGCTTCGCCATTCTGCGGAAAGAGCTTTGACGGCGCCACCGGCGGCAGGCCCATCATCGGCACGCTCAGTGCCACCACCGCGCGGAACCGGTCCGGGCGCATCAGGGCCGCCTGCCAGGCGATCGTAGCGCCCCAGTCGTGACCGATGATGACCGCCTGTTTCTCACCGATCGCATCGAGAAGCGCCACGAGATCGCCGACGGCATGGACGACGGTGTAGTGATCCGCCCCCTCGGGTGCTGCAGTGCCGCCATACCCCCGCATATCCGGAGCGACGGCGCGGTAACCGGCGGCCGCAAGGGCGCCGATCTGGTGGCGCCACGCATGCTTGGTCTCGGGAAAGCCATGGCACATCAGCACCAGCGGGCCGCTGCCGGCATCGAGGATGCTCATCTCGAGCGCGCGGGTTGCGATGGTTTTTTCTTGCATGTTGGGCTCCCGGCCGGAGCCGCGAAGAATGGGTGTCGAGACAAGCAAGGCCGTCGAGGCGGTCAGAAACCGGCGTCGCGGCAGGCTTGCCCTTTCAGTGCGTAACAATTCCTGTTACGCAAAAGCCGCGATGTCAATATCGCGTAACATCAATAGTTGCGGAAAGACTTGCGATGAAGACCGACGGCCGTCTGGCGCGGATGCTGCATGTGCTGGTGCATATGGGTTTGCTCGGCGGCAAGGAGACCTCGGAGCGGATTGCGCAGATGCTCAACACCAATCCCGTCGTTGTCCGCCGCACGCTGGGGGCGCTGCGCGACGCCGGCATCGTTGAGAGCGAAGGCGGCCGCGGCGGCGGCTGGAAACTGATCAGGACGCTCGACGAAATCACCGTGCTTGCCGTGCAGCGAGCGCTCAACGAGGGCCCCGTGCTCGCCGCCCCGGTCTCCCGCGACCATCCGTCCTGCCCGGTCGAGCGCGCCTCGAACTCCGTGCTGGAGGCAGCCCATGCGGCCGCTGAGACAGTGCTTCTGAAGAAATACGCGGCAACGACGCTGGCCGATATCGCCGGCATCGCGCTGGCCACCGGCAATTAGCGACAGATATCCTTCATCCGGCTCGACCGAGCCTGATGAAGGATAGATTCTAAGCCTCGACCGGCTCTTCCTCGTCCTGCCGCATGCGCGCCATCGGAACTTCGTGCTCGGCATCGAGCACGAGCGAAACCGGCGCCTTGGTCAATTCGCTGAGGCGATAGGCCACTTCGAGCGCGTGGCCGTTGCTGGCCTTTCCGCTCATCACGAGGCCACCCTGCGCCCGGCGCGCGACCGGCTCCAGCATCGAAGCCTCATCGTTGGAAGCGGCGGCGACCAGCACCCAGTCATAGGTCTCGCAGAGCGCGTCGAGCGCGACATCGACCAGATCGGCGGCGGCGAAGACCGCCTCGCGTCCCGCCCGGCCCGGGCCGATGCTGTGCAGGCGCGAGCCCGTCGCCCGCATGATGATGTCGGAAAACAGCGCCTCCCCGGCCAGCAGCTCCGAGAAACCCGGTTCGCCATGGTCGTGGTCGCTGGTGAGATCGACGAGGATGCAGCGGCAGCGCTGCGCCAGCAATTCGGCGAGATCATGCGGCTTGGCGGCGCCCTCGGCACCAGCGTCCAGCACCAGCATGACCGGCGCCAGGCCGCGCTGCGGCTCCTCGGTGCGTTCCGCCATCGCGGCCAGCGTTTCCTCCGGGCGGTCGAGGTCGAGCCTGATATGGCCGAGGCGGCCGGCATGGGTCAGCAGGCCCGCGACCGAATCGCGACGCGGTGTCTCGGGCGTCGGATTCTCCGACTTCGCCGCCGCCTCCTCATCAGCGACCGAGACCCAGCGCGGGCCGCGCGGCTGCGGCAGCGGGCGGGCCTGCCCGTTCAGGAGCTCCCGCGTCACGATGGTCGCCAGCGCGATCAGGAAGGTCGCAAGCGTCGAGACGAGGACGATCGGCAGCTTCTTCGGGAAGGACGGATCGATCGGCTCGACGGCGCGCGAGATGATGCGCGCATCGGCCGGGGTGGCATTCAGCGTGTCGCGCGCCACGGCCTCCCGATAGCGCTGCATATACTGCTCGAGCTGCTCGCGCAGGGTGCGGGCGTCGAGTTCGAGCGCGCGCAACTGCACCTCGCTGTCGTTGGAGGTGGCGACGTTCTTCTTCTGGCCGTCGAGCGCGGCCTGGAAGCTTTCGACGCGCTGGCCGGTGATCTTGGCCTCGTTCTCCAGCGTGCGGACGGCGCGCTCGGCGGCGCCGCGCAACTGACCTTCGAGATCGGCGAGCTGGGCGTTCAGCTCCTTGATACGGGGATGACCGGGCAGGAGGCTGCGCGATTCCGCCGCGATCTGGGCACGGAGATTGACGCGCTGCTCGATCAGCCGGCGGACGAGTTCGTTGTTGGCCACCTCCGGAATCTCGAAGGTGCGGCCCTGCTTGATCGCATCTCGGATCATCCCCGCCTTGGCCTGCGCCTCGGCCTGCTGGCTGCGCGCCGCGGAGAGCTGCGTCGAGAGATCGGCGAGTTGCTGCGCGTTGATGCTGGTGTTGTTGGGGCCGGCGAAGAGGCCGTGCTGGGCGCGGAACGTCTCGACCTTGGCGTCAGCCTCGGCCACGCGCTTGCGCAGCGGCTCGATGGTGGTCGAGAGCCAGGCTGAGGCGCTGCGGGCATTGTCCTGCTTGGCCGCCTCCTGAAACTCCAGATAGGTCTCGGCGATGGTGTTGGCGGCTTTGGCGGCGAGCGCACGGTCCTGCGAAGTGAACTCGATCGCGACGATGCGCGAGCGCGCCACCGGATAGACCAGGAGCCGGTCGTAATACTTCTCGAGAACGCGCTCTTCGGGAGAGCGGTCGGCCGGGTGGGCGCCGAGGCCCATCATCACCGCGACCTTGCGCAGGGCTCCGAGCGCGCCCGCACCGGAATCGAATTCGGGATTGCCGACGAGGCCGATGCGCTTGATCGCTTCTCGCGCCAGGTCGCGCGACATCATGATCTGCACCTGGCTCTGCACGGCCTCGGCGTCGAACTGGCCGGCGGTATCCTGAGCCGACTGGCCGGGCAATGCGTAGAAACCGCTGCGGCTTTCCAGCAGCAGGCGCACCTCGCCGGTGTAGCGGGGCGTCACGACGTTCACCGCGAAGAAAGACAGGCCGAGCGCCGCCAGCGTGGGCACGACGACCCAGGCTCTCCGGCGCTTGATCGCCGCCCAGAGTGCCGCGAGGTCGAGCATGTCGCCCCGGCCTTCGCCGTTGCCTCGCGCTTCAGTCCCAGCTTCAGCGGTCATGATCCACCCATGTGACGCAGAACTCTCGCATCCCGGGAAGGACGCCGCGTCATTCAAGGCTCAGTAAGGTTAGTGCCAGGTAAATGCCGGAGCCTCCAACCTCCGAAATCGTCGATTTTCATCTCCTCCACGCCTCCAGACACAAAAGCCCGGCCTCTCGGCCGGGCTTCACGTCGACGTCCGGATTGTGCTCCGGGCCCTGTCGGCAACTCTTATGGCTTGGGCGCCTGAGGCATCGAGATGACCTTGCCGTCCGGCATGATGATGTCGCCCGGCTTCTGCCCCGGACCACAATCGCCGAGACGCTTGGCCTCGACCACCAGCCTGCGCTCCACCGGACCGGACTGGCCGGGCATGCCGGAGATCTTCGTCGTCCCCTCGGTTCGCAGCGAAGTTTCGAAATCGCCGGTGATGACGCTGCTGCCAGAGGCCTTGACCGGCCCCATGGAGCACTCCGTCTCCACCGCGTAGCCGGTCGCCGTCTTGGTCACCAGCATCTTGGAACAGGCGCCCGCCGTCATGCCGCCAATGGCGGATTGGTCGGTGCCGGGGCCGACGCACTGCTTGGCCACCGCTTCTCCCTGCTCCCCGGTCGATTTGGTCTCCCAGAGGCCAGGCTTGCGCTGCGGGAGATCCTCGGCAAAGGCCGGGACGGATGACAGGATCGCGATCGCGGCGAGCACCACAGATTTCATTTCCGGTCTCCTCGCGAGAATCGTTCGGGTCGAGCCTCAGACAAGGCCGGCGGGGAGGCCAGAATAAGGCGACCTGCCTTGAATGGCTCAGCGGAATACGCCCTCCAGCGCCACCCGGAAGACCAGTGGGAAGACCGGAAGGAAGCCTTTGTTAACCATGTCGGGGCTAATGCTCTGCGCGAATTCCGCACGGATAGCCATCGATGAGTCGACGCCTCGCCTCTCTCGCCCTGGCCGCCGCCATGACGGTGGGCGCCTGCGCGCCCCGGTATCAGGCGACGGACTACGCACTCGCCCAGCCAGAGGGCCCCTATCAGCTCGCCAGCGGCGACAAGCTGCGCATCATCGTCTTCGGCCAGGACAATCTCTCGAACATCTATGCCGTCGACGGCTCGGGCAAGATCTCGATGCCCCTGGTCAATACGATCGTGGCCCAGGGCCGCTCCACCCAGCAACTGGCGCGCGAGATCGAGGCGAAGCTGCGCGGCGGCTATCTGCGCGAGCCCAAGGTCTCGGTCGAGGTCGATACCTACCGCCCGTTCTTCGTGCTGGGCGAAGTGACGAATTCCGGCCAGTTCCCCTTCGTCAGCGGCATGACGGTGCAGACCGCCGTCGCCATCGCGGGCGGCTTCACCCCGCGCGGGCAGCGCAACTCGGCGGAGGTCACCCGGCAGATCGAGGGCCAGCTCGTCACCGCGACGGTGCCGATCACCTACCCGGTCCAGCCCGGCGACACGATCGTCATCAAGGAACGCTGGTTCTGACACCCCCGCCCGGCCCCGCCATGAGCGCCGCCGAAGGTGCGCCGCTCAGAATCCTCCATGTCTTTCGCGCACCGCTCGGCGGGCTCTTCCGGCATGTGCTCGACGTGGCGCGCGGACAGGCCGAGCGCGGCCATGAGGTGGGCATCTTCTGCGACGCCACCACAGGAGGGGCTCGCGCCGACGAGGTGTTCAGCGAGCTCGCTCAGACGCTGTCGCTCGGGATCACGCGCGTGCCGATGTCGCGCTATCCGAGCCGGACGGACGTCAAGGCGCAACTGGCGGAGATGGCCCTGCGCCGGCGCCTCGACCCCGATATCGTGCACTGTCACGGCTCGAAGGGCGGGGTCTATGGCCGTGTCCCGGCGCTGCTCTCGCCGGGCCGCCGCTATGCTACCGCCTATACGCCGCATGGCGGTAGCTTCAACTACAAGCCCGGCAGCACTGAGCATAAGGTCTACATGACGGTGGAGCGCCTGCTCGAGCGCGCGACCGACATGTTCCTGTTCGAGAGCCGCTTCATCGCCGGACGCTTCGAGGCCCATGTCGGGCATCAGCCCAGGACGGAGCACCGCATCGTGCTCAACGGCATCTCCGAAGCCGAGTTCGAGCCGATCAGCCACAGCGCGGCGAGTTTCGACCTGCTCTATCTGGGCGAGTTGCGCTCGGCCAAGGGCGTCGACACGCTGATCGACGCGCTCGCATTGCTGCGCCGGCGCGACGGGCTCGTCCCGCGCATCCTCATCGTCGGCTCGGGGCCGGACGAGGCCGAGCTCAAGGGCATGACGGTTTCGCGCGGCATCGCCGATCAATGCGTCTTCGAGCCGCCAGGGCCGATCCGCAAGGCGCTGGCGCGGGCGCGGGCGATGGTCATCCCGTCGCGCGCGGAATCGCTGCCCTATGTCATCCTCGAGGCGGCCGCGGCAGCGCAGCCGCTGATCTCGACCGATGTCGGCGGCATCAATGAAATCTACGGGCCTCGCCACCGGCACCGCCTGATCAAGGCGAACGACCCCGCGATCCTCGCCGAGGCCATAAGCGCCATGCTGGCGCGGTCGGAAAGCGAGCGCCTCGCCGAGGCGGCCGATCTCGCCGCCCATGTCCGCCAGCATTTCCAGCTGGATGACATGGTCGACGGCGTCATCGCCGCCTATCGCGATGCGCTTCGGGCACGCCGCGGTGGCGTCGCCACCTTGGCCGCAAGAGCCGGATGACATCAGATGGAATCGCTTCGCGGTTCCATCTGATGTCTGAATCCGTCTCTTGCCGAAGGGTTAGAGCATGATGTCGCCCGAAAACCGGTTCCCACTTTTCGGCATCATGCTCTAGGTCAGTTTGAGAGCCACGACGCCGCCGACCACGAGCAGGATGCCGAGCCAGCCGGCCCGGTTGATCCGCTGGCCGAAGGCGAGCGCCCCGATGATCGCCGTCGCGACGAGGCCGGCCCCGCCCCAGACCGCATAGGCGACCGAGAGATCCATGCCCTTGATGGCCTGAGCAAGGGCGCCGAAGGCGCCCATGACGAGCAGCACTCCGCCAGCGCCCGGCAGGCGACGGGTCATCCCGTCCGAGAGCTTGAGCAGATAGGTGCCCGACAGCTCCAGGAGAACGGCGAAGAGAAGCCAGAGCAGGGGCATGAATTGAACGACGGAGACATTCACACATGCCTCCCCTCGCTCGACAGACGCTTATCCTCTGCCTCGCCACCATGGCCGATGCCGGCTTCGATCAGGACGATGCCGACCAGGATCGCCGCCAGCGCGGCGAAGCGGCCAGCCGTCAGGTGCTCGCCGAAGAGGAGATGCCCCATCGCCGCGATGCCGACGATGCCGAGCCCCTCCCAGACCGCATAGGCGACGGCCATGGGAATGACGCGCAAGGCGATGCTGAGCAGCGCGAAGGACAACCCGATCAACAGCAGCGGCAGGACGCCGACGAGCCAGGGGGCGGAGACGACCGACTTCAGCGCGGCCGTCGCGACGATCTCGACGGCGATGGCCGCGAGCAGAATCAACCAATGAAAAGACATGTTGCACACGGGCGAAGCCGCGCCACACGGCGCATTTGCGCCGCAAAGACAGCCAAGCAATCGTTAGAGATTTAAATCGAGAGTTCCGACGAAATGGAATTGCTGGAGCACCGCTCCGGCAAACTGCACCGCGGAAGGAGCAACGCCATAGGCGCCAGGCTCGTCACGCGAAATATGTGCTTCTCAGACACTCATCGCCGACAGATATGCCTGCGCAAAGACCTTCTGTCAACCGATAAACACTTCCGATTAAATAAGACACACCAAATCGAACGAAAAAAGTATTGCGGTAAACTTCAGACAACCCCTTGAGGCGGCAGGGCTATTTCCGTTTCTTCACAGAGGCGGAAAACAGGCGGGGCGGCGTGCCCGCGCGACCCACGAATCGCATGGGAAAACGTTGCAAATCCGCCGAAACAGCGAATAGTCCGGTTAAGCGTTCCGAGAGCAATTTCGGCTAGAGCAGGATGCGAAGAAATCGAAACCGGTTTTTCGCGAAGATCCGGCTCCAGCTCTCTGGCGGGGCCGGCTTCGGATTTCCGACGGGATCATGGGACGATCCCGGCCGAAATCATCCGGCTCTGGACCACAGCCCGGGTCGCGGCGCGAGACGCCGCGATCGGGACGAGGAATGGACGTCATGGGGACTTTCGATGTCCGCGATATGATGAAGGCGGATGCGGCCGGATCGGCCGCTCCGGCATCCATGGGCAAAACCGAGGACGGGCAGACGCGCCGCTTCCACCCGCTCGCGGAGCGTATCGCGGCGCTGCCGGTCAAGCCCACGCTCTCGCCGGTGATGATCGAAGGGCTGGTGCGCCTGCTCGACGTGCTGGTCGTGCTCGCGGCCGGCGGGCTGATCTACTGGCTCTATGCGGCCGGCAAGGTGGACGATCCCCTCGCCTATCAGATCACGATCCCGGTGGTCGCCGTCGGTGCGCTCGCCACCTTCCAGGCCCTGCGGCTCTACCCGGTCGGCGCGCTGCGCCATTTTGCCGGCATGGTGGTGCGGCTCATCGGCGGCTGGACGATGCTGTTCCTGATCGCGCTGGCCGCGTTCTTCTTCCTCAAGGTCGGCAGCCAGGTCTCGCGCGGCTGGCTGATCGGCTTCTACCTCGCCGGCGGCGGCGCGCTCATCGCCGAGCGTTTCGCCGTCACCGCGGCGGTTCGCCGGCTGACGCGCTCCGGGCGCCTCGAACGGCGCACGGCCATCGTCGGCGGCGGCGAGGCCGGCGCGGAGCTGATCAAGGCGCTCGAGGCGCAGAAGGATACGGGCCTGCGCATCTGCGGCGTCTTCGACGACCGCAACGATGCGCGTTCGCCCGATCTCGTCGCCGGCTATCCGAAGCTCGGCACCATCGACGATCTCGTCGAGTTCGCGCGGCGCACCCGGCTCGACCTGGTGATCTTCACCCTGCCGATCTCGGCCGAGGCGCGGCTTCTGACGATGCTGCGCAAGCTCTGGATCCTGCCGATCGACATCCGGCTCTCGGCCCATATGTCGAAGCTGCGCTTCCGGCCCCGCTCCTATTCCTATCTCGGCGCCGTGCCGGTGCTCGACGTATTCGACCGGCCGATCGCGGACTGGGACATCGTCGTCAAATGGCTGTTCGACAAGTTCGTCGGCACGCTGGCGCTGATCGCGCTCTCTCCGGTGAT
This sequence comes from Allobosea spartocytisi, assembly GCF_014764685.1. Lineage (NCBI taxonomy): Bacteria > Pseudomonadati > Pseudomonadota > Alphaproteobacteria > Hyphomicrobiales > Alloboseaceae > Allobosea > Allobosea spartocytisi. Next base: position 233,647 of record NZ_JACXWY010000002.1, on the reverse strand, counting down.
GCTGGCGACCGCCATCGCGATCAAGCTCGACTCGAAGGGACCGGTGTTCTTCCGCCAGAAGCGCTACGGCTTCAACAACGAGATCGTCGAGGTGCTGAAGTTCCGCTCGCTGCGTCACGAGATGACCGACCACGCGGCGGCAAAGCAGGTCACCAAGGACGATCCACGCGTCACGCGCGTCGGCCGCTTCATCCGCAAGACTTCGATCGACGAACTGCCGCAATTGATCAATGTGGTGTTCAAGGGCGATCTTTCGCTCGTCGGCCCCCGGCCGCACGCGATCCATGCCAAGACGCTGAACCGCGCCTATGAGCAGGTGGTCGACGGCTATTTCGCCCGCCACAAGGTCAAGCCCGGCATCACCGGCTGGGCGCAGATCCATGGCTGGCGCGGCGAGACCGACACCGAGGACAAGATCCAGCGGCGCGTCGAGCACGATCTCTACTACATCGAGAACTGGTCGGTGCTGCTCGATCTCTACATCCTGGCGAAGACGCCGTTCTCGCTGCTCACCAAGAACGAGAACGCCTATTGAGCGCCACCGTGCAGCATTCGCAGGCTCAGGGCCGGCGCGCGGCGATCTCCTTCGCCGCGATCCAGCGCGGCGCGCTCTGGCTGCTGGCGGCTTCGGGCGGCCTCGTGCTGATCGAGCCCTCGCCCTATGAGCTGGTGTTTCTGCTCGTGCTCTTCGTGCTCGCGCTCACCGGCATCCGCTTCTCGCAGAAGCTGCTGCCGCTGGCCGTGCTGCTGCTGCTCTACAATATCGGCGGCGCCTTCTCGCTGATCCCCTGGATGGACGACCCGGCCTCGGTGCGCTTCACGGCCGTCTCGGCCTATCTGATGATCACCGCGATCGTGCTCGCCGCCGCGATGGCGCAGGACACGCTGCCGCGGCTTGAGGCGCTGCGGAAGGGCTATCTGCTCGCCGCCTGGTGCGCGGGGCTGGCAGCGATTCTCGGCTATTTCGACGTCGCCGGGCTGGGTGAGATCTTCACCCTCTACGGGCGCGCCTCCGGCACCTTCAAGGACCCGAACGTGCTCGGGCCGTTCCTCACCCTGGCGATCGTCTACGTGCTCCAGCGCATCCTGACCGGACAAACCGGCATCCTGCGTGGGCTCTTCGCACTCAGCGTGCCGCTGGCCGGGCTGTTCCTGACCTTCTCGCGCGGCGCCTGGGGCGTGCTCGTCGCCTCCGCGCTGATGATGACCGCGCTGAACTTCCTGATCGCGCCCGACGGCAAGGCCCGCGGCCGTATCGTGGCGATGTCGCTGGCGGCGCTCGTCGCCATGATCCTGGCGCTTCTGGTCGCCTTGTCCTTCGAGAATATCCGCGCCGTCTTCGAGGTCCGCGCGAACCTCGACCAGGATTACGACCAGGGCGTCACCGGCCGCTTCGGCAACCAGATCCGCTCGATCCCGATGCTGCTCGAGGCCCCGAACGGCTTCGGGCCGCTGCGCTTCCGCTGGCTCTTCAACCAGGCCGACCCGCACAACGTCTACATCAACGCCTTCGCCTCCTATGGCTGGCTCGGCGGCATCGCCTGGCTCGCACTGATGGCGGCGACGATCTATGTCGGCTGGCGGCTCGTCTTCCGGCGCGCGGCCTGGCAGAACCACGCGATCGTGCTGTGGTCGGTGCTGTTCGTGCTCATCCTGCAAGGGCTGCAGATCGATACCGACCACTGGCGGCATCTCTATCTCATGCTCGGGCTGGTCTGGGGCCTCAGCGCCCTGCCCGACCCGAGCGTGGCGGGAGCGCCTCAGCCGCGCTCCTTGCGAACCACGACATAGGCGTAGGTGGTCACGAGGCTCCAGCCGGTCTTCGCCGCCAGCGCGTTGAAGCCATGGTCGAGCTGCTTCAGCCCCGGCATCCGGTCGAAATAGCCATGCCCCCAGAAGGGCTGGATATGGATGTCGCGAAAGCCGGCCCGATTCAGCATCGGCGTCAATATCCGCGGATTGCCGCGGCACCAGTCGTAGAGCGCCGGGAATTTCGGATCGCTGCCGCCGTCGCGGCGCGCCGGGAACAGCGCATGGACGATGGCGCGCGAGGCTTTCTCCGGCAGCACATGGTTCAGCGCGAAGACCGGCGCCCAGAGCGTCGGGAAGAAGGCAAGCGCCACGCCGCCGGGCGCCAGCAGCGCATGGACGTTGCGCCAGGCCTGCTCCACGCCGTCGATATGCTCGAAGACCATGCGCGAGATCATCATGTCGTAACCGCCGGGCGCGACATCCGGCTCGGAGAGGTCGCCGGCAATGTCGAAACGGGCCGTCTTCAGGCCGGCGGGGGTCAATGCCAGTTCGCCGGCGTCGATGTCGTTGACGATCAGGTCGATCCCACGCTCGGTCGCCTGCCCGGCGGTGAACAGCGGATCGCGCCCGCCGCCGATCTCACAGACGCTGCGCAGCCCATAGGTGCGCGCGAGCGTGAGGATGGTTGATTCGTAGTTGTCCCAGGCCCAGGCGGAGTGCCAGTCCGGGCGGATCTCCCCGAACAGCCGGGCAAGCGACCGGCCCGTCTGCTCATCGGCGGCAGAGGACGCGTTCACGGATGCACGCGGCGCGGCCGCAGGCGCGAGAGACATGGCTTTCCGAACTCCGACACCTGATCCATCTCCCCTGCGCACAGTGACGCCGGGTGGATCTCCTCGCAATCATCGTATCGGGCGAGGGTAAATGTTTCGCAGCTGCGATCGCTGCGACAACCCTGAAGCCGCGGTGAGCCCTTCGGGGCAAGGCTCACATGGTTTCTTCAGGAATTTGAATGGTCGGAGCGAGAGGATTCGAACCTCCGACCCCTTGTCCCCCAGACAAGTGCGCTAACCGGGCTGCGCTACGCTCCGACGGACCGGCTTATAGTGGTGGGCCGAACCGGATGCAATCCGCTTTGGAGCCCTGATGACAACATCCACGTCGATGTTCGCACGGGCCTCGCCACAATGCTGCCATAGTCGATGTTGCCCGCAGTCCGATTGCAACCTCTAGCTGCGCTCTCCACAGCTTAGAGACCTCCGATGATTCGCCTCCTTTCGCTTGCACTGATCGTCCTGTCGCTCGGCGGCTGCATCAGCGTTTCCAATACAATTCCAGCGGACGAGATCGCATCCTTCGGGTTGAAGTCGGTGCAGGTGGGCTACGACCAGAGCGCCGCCATCTGGTGGGGTGACGCAGAACGCGCCTATGCGGCCTCCAAGGGATTGCCGGCAATCCAGTCGGACGAACTCGGCAAGACCGAGGAAGGCCGTGCCTATGTGCGGGAAGCTGCGGCACGGAAGATCGCAACCGCATTGGAGAGGACGCTGAAGCCCGAGCTCTCCGGGTCGCGACCGGTCACGCTCCGGGTAACGATCAAAAACCTGATGATCAGCTCAGCCATTCAGCGGGTGCTGGTTGGCGGCGATCATCGCATTACGGCCCATGTCGATCTGATCGACGGCAAGAGCGGAAAGATCCTCCTTGCAGTGCCGGATCTCACGGTCAACGCGCTCGCCGGTCAGGGAATCGGTGGCGCGTTGCTCGACCAAGCCTTCATGCCTGATCCGATCGACCGCGTTTCCAGCAATTTCGCACAACGTTACGCCGACTGGCTCCTCCACAAGCAGCAATCCTAAAACTCGGGCGAGGAGCGCCGCCTCCAGATCAAACCCGCGCCAGCCAGTCTTTCAGCAGCCCGATATCCGCCTGGGTGAGTCCATGGCTCGCCGGCAAGCTGCGATGCTCCACGGTGGCACCGTCGGCCGCGAGCGTCTGCGCCAGCGCCTCGGCGCCGGCGGCAGGGACGATCGGGTCGAGCAGGCCCGAGAGCAGGAGCACGGGCTTGCCCGCCAGGTCGACACGCAGCGGCTGCCGGAAGGGCGGCATGGCGCGCAGCAGCGCCGCGCCGGCCAACGCCTCCGGCCGCAGCAGCAGGAGGCTCGCCGCGATGTTGGCGCCGTTCGAGAAGCCAAGCGCGATCGGCGCCGGCAAGCCGTAACGGGAGCGGGCCTCCTCGATGAAGTCGGCGAGTTCATGGGTGCGGCGGATCAGATCTGCCTCATCGAACACGCCTTCCGCCAGGCGGCGGAAGAAGCGCGGCGCGGCGCCTTCCAGCACCTTGCCGCGCGGCGAGAGCAGGCTCGCCCCCGGCGCGACGGTGCGCCCCAGGGAAAGCAGGTCGCGCTCGTCGCCGCCGGTGCCGTGCAGCAGCAGGAGCGGCTTGCGGGCGGCGTCGCTGCCCGGCTCGAAGACATGGATGAAGCCGGTATCGGCTGCGGTCGCGGTCATGAGGTCTCTCCCTTCAGGAAGCGGAGGAGCCGCCTCGCCCCCGCAAACGGCGAGCGAGGCGGCGGTGATGGTCGCCGTCAGGCGAGCTCGGGCAGGACGGCTTCGATCTGCGCGCGATGCGCCTCGAGGCCGGCCGGCAGCTTGAGCGAGCGGCCGAGCTCGGCGGCCAGCTCATCCACGGCGAAGCCGGGGATGTCGGTCGCGATCTCGAACAGGACATGGCCGGGCTCGCGGAAATAGACCGAGCGGAAATAGTTCCGATCGCGCTGTTCCGTGGGGCTGATGCCATGGTTCTGGACAAGACGGCGCACCATCTCCTGCTGCGCGGCGTCATCGGCCGCCCGGAAGGCGATATGGTGGACCGAGCCCGTGCCCTGCCGGGCCGGCAGGAAGCCGCCGGCGACGCGCAGGTCGATGACGCCGCCGATCTGCGTGCCCTTCACCGCATAGCGGATCAGCGTGTCCTCGCGGGCGGCCTCGGCGAAGCCGAAGACGTCGGTGAGGATCGCCGCCGTCGGCGCCGCATCGGCCAGGAGCAGGCTGACGCTGTGGAAGCCACGGATCGCGTTCTCCGGGCCGATGCCGCCATCCGTCCAATAGGGCTCGGCCTCGACGCCGGCCAGGCCGACGAGCGCAAGCCGCATCCCGTCCGGATCGCGGAAGCTCAGCACGGTTTCGCCGAAGCGCTTCAGCGGCGCCTCATGCGGCACGCCCTGCTCGACGAAGCGGTGCGCCCAGAAGCCGATGGAGCCTTCCGGCACCCGGAACACGGTTTCCTGCGTCTCGCCGACGCCGAGACGGCCCGGCGCCGCATGCTCCCAGGGGAAGAAGGTCAGGATCGAGCCCGGCGCCGCGTCGGCATCGCCGAAATAGAGGTGATAGGTGCCGGGATCGTCGAAATTGACGGTCTTCTTGACCAGGCGCAGGCCGAGCACGCGGCTGTAGAAATCGAGATTGCGGCGGGCGGGGCCAGAGATGGCGGTGACGTGGTGAAGCCCATTGATCTGCATGATGACGGTCCTCCGTTCCAAAGGCGTTTCAGGAGAGCGCCGCCCGCCAAAGGGCCGGTTCGGCGTCGCTGTTGGCCGAGAGATTGGCAGCATCGGCCCGGAATGCCAGAGGTAGCTCATTGCTTTGGTGCAATGTCATGAGATCGAAATCACAATTTGAATTGCTGCATGTCCCGGACGATTTTGGGTGGCGAACGATACCGCCCACCCCTCACCCAACCGGAGACACGACCATGACCGATACCCGCCTCGCTCCTTACGGCGCCCTCGCCTTGCGCATCGCGCTCGGCGCCATGTTCATCGCCCATGCCTATCTCAAGCTCGTCATCTTCACGCCGGCCGGCTTTGCGGGCTTCCTCGGGCAGGTCGGCCTGCCGGGCTTCCTCGCCTGGCCGATCATGCTGGCGGAGCTTCTCGGCGGCCTCGCCATCCTGCTCGGCTTCTACGGCCGCTATGTCTCGCTGCTGCTGATCCCGATCCTGCTCGGCGCGCTGATGGTCCATGCCCCGAATGGCTGGGTGTTCAATGCCCCGAACGGCGGCTGGGAATATCCGGCCTTCCTGGCGCTGACCGCCTTCGCCCACGCCCTGATCGGCGATGGCGCCTTCGCGGTGAAGCCGGCGCCGTCGCTCCTCGATGCGAAGCCCGCCCTCGCCTGACGCTGCCTGACTTCAGCACCGAGCCTCCGTCCGACGCCGGCCATGGCCGGCGTCGGTCTTGAACGTGACGATGCCTTGGCGGAAACTGACCGGATGACGTCTTCCCCTCGCCCCTCCGCCGCCAAAACGCTCGCCTGGGACGATTTCCGCCTGATCAAGGCCGTCGCCGACAAGCGGGCCCTGCCGGCGGCTGCCGACGCGCTCGGCGTCAACCACTCCACCGTGTTCCGACGGCTCGGCCAGATCGAGGAAGCGCTCGGTGTCAGGCTGTTCGAGCGGCACCGCAGCGGCTATGTCGCGACGCCGGCCGGCGAGGAGATGGTCCAGCTCGCGGGCCGGGTCGACGACGACATCCACGCCTTCACGCGCCGGCTCGCCGGCCAGGAGATCAAGCCCGCCGGCGAATTGCGGATCGCCACCAACGACACGTTGCTGGTCGATCTGCTGACACCGGTCTTCGCGAAGTTCCTGGCGCAATGCCCGGATATCCGGCTCGACATCCTGATCGGCAACCAGGCCGCCAATCTCTCCAAGCGCGATGCCGACATCGCGATCCGCGCCACCGACAATCCGCCGGAGACGCTGATCGGACGCAAGCCCGCCCGCATCGCCTGGGCGCTCTATGGGCGCAGCGCCGACTTTCCCGGCCCGGAGCTGCCCGCGCGCGAGGCCCTGTGGGAGCACAAATGGGTGTCGCTCGGCGAGCAGTTCACCATGCTGAGCGCCGTGCGCTATCTCGCGCGCCATGTCGCGCCCGAGCGGGTCGTCTACAAGCTCAACACGGTGCTCGGCCTCGCGGAAGCGGTCGAGGCCGGCATCGGTATCGGCTTCCTGCCCTGCTTCATCGGCGATACGCGGCCCGGATTGACGCGGCTTGCCGAACCCGATCCCGACCTCTCGGCCGATCTCTGGCTGCTGACCCATCCCGATCTGCGGCATACGCCGCGCGTGCGGCTGTTCCTCGACTTCGCCGCCACCGAGCTGGCGCGTCTCAAGCCGCTGGTCGAGGGCGACAGGATCATCGGACGGGCAGAAGCCGTCACAGCAACCGGCGCCGAATCCCCAGCTTGACACCGTCCGTCCGGCGGCGGTCGCCCCCGGATTTGGCGGGCGGTGCGAGCTTGCCCTATGCTCGCGCCATGGAGATCATGATCCCCCTCATCGCCGGGCTGGCGCTGTTCTGGCTGATTGGTCGTGGCGTTCCCTGGAATGCCAAGCTGACGACGATCGTGGTGACGCTCGCCATCGTCCTGCTGATCGTGGCGCTCGAACGCGGCGGCTACTGGCCCGAGGCCTTTCGCCGCCGCTAGAGCATTTTCGAGCGAAGTGGAAACCGGCTTTCGCGAGAATCCCGCTCTCACTCTTCGGTCAGAGACGGATTCGGATGTCAGATGGGATCGCCTTGCGACCCATCTGACATCGTCCGGCTCTCGCCGAAGCGTCAGGCCGAGACCAGCTTGAGCCCGACGATGCCCGCCACGATCAGGCCGATGCAGGCGAGACGCAGCGCGCCAGCCGGCTCGCCCAGCAGGACCATGCCGAGAATGGCGGTGCCGGTCGTGCCGATGCCCGTCCAGATCGCATAGGCCGTGCCGACCGGCAGGTTCTTCAGGGCGAGCCCGAGCAGGCCGACGCTGATCACCATGCTGGCGAGCGTGAAGACGGTCGGCATGAGGCGGGTGAAGCCCTGCGTGTATTTCAGGCCGATCGCCCAGCCGACCTCGAACAAACCCGCGATGAAAAGATAGAGCCAGGCCATGACGGCGCTCCTCGGAAATCCGGCGAGGTCGTCCACGCCTGTCACATGAAAGGGCTGCTAGCCGGGGTCGTCCCCGGTAGGGGAACCTAATGCGCAAGCAGCGGCAATCAAGCGCCGGAGCGCAGCCATGGGTCAGACTATGTGCTAACCGGGCAAGCGCTCGACCGCTTGCTACACTCAGGCCGGCTCGGCGGCGGGCTTCAGCGCGCGTTCGAGGATGCGCCGGCACTCGCCGAGCTCGGCCATCACGGCCGTCAGGACCGTGATGTCGTCGAGCCCTTCCGGGACGGGCGGGTGCCGGGGCGCCCTGTCATCGGCGTGAGGCGCCTCGCCTGCGTGATCGGCGCGCGCCGGCGCGGATGACGAGCCGGCGCCGCTGGCCGGGCCGATGGGCCCTCCGCGTCCGATGGCCTGGACATGGCGCGGCCCCTGCTCCTTCAGGATCCGCTGCAGGCCCTTGATCGTATAACCCTCGCCGTACAACAGGCGGCGGATGCCCTTGAGCAGGGCGACGTCGTCAGGGCGGTAGTAGCGGCGTCCGCCGCCGCGCTTCAGCGGCTTGATCTGGTTGAAGCGGGTTTCCCAGAAACGGAGCACATGCTGGGGAACGTCGAGGTCCTCTGCGACCTCGCTGATGGTTCGGAAGGCATCGGGGCTCTTGGTGTCCAATTCGGCCTCCGCATCTGCTTCGCCGGCGTGGAACTCCAGATTCACTCGGTCTCGCCCTCACCCGTCTGCCCGTTGATGCGGGCCTTCATCACGTTCGAGGGCTTGAACACCATCACGCGACGCGGCTCGATGGGCACCTCAACGCCAGTCTTCGGATTACGCCCGATTCGCTCGCCCTTGTCTCGCACAACGAACGAACCGAACGAGGACAACTTCACGTTCTCGCCGCGTGCGACCGCGTCGCAGATCTCGTCGAGCACCGCCTCGACCAGTTTCGACGCCTCCGTGCGGGACAGCCCGATCTTCTGGTAGACAGCCTCGCACAGATCCGCACGAGTCACCGTTTGCCCCGACATTCATATCCTCCAGAGGCGCATCATCGACGGCGGCCGCAGCCTCCGCCCTTCGCCAAATACGGACGGCGGACGCTAGGCGCCCGCGCTGTCCCGGTCAATCCTCGAACGCGGGATTAGCGGCCACGCCGACGAAAATCGACCCGAATCGGCAAGAAAAACGTCACAATTTAAGCAAATGCCGCAAACCGGCTCACCACCGGATCAGCGCCGACCCCCAGGTGAAACCGCCGCCCATCGCCTCGATCAGCACGAGCTGACCCGGCTTGATCCGGCCGTCCTTATGTGCCTCCGCCAGCGCCAGCGGAATCGAGGCGGCCGAGGTGTTGCCATGGCGATCCACGGTCAGCACGACATGGTCGTGGCTGATCCCGAGCTTGTCGGCGGTGGCGTCGATGATGCGGCGGTTGGCCTGGTGCGGCACGAACCAGTCGATGTCGGTACCGGAGAGCCCCGTCTCGGCGAAGGTATGGCGCACCGTCTCGGCGAGGTTGTTGACGGCGTGGCGGAAGACTTCCTTGCCCTCCATGCGCAGGAAGCCGACCGTCTTGGTCGAGCCCGCGCCGCCATCGACATAGAGCTTGTCCTTGTAGCGACCATCCGAGCGGATATGGGTCGTGAGCACGCCACGGTCGGCGAGCGTCCCCTCGCCGGGAACGGCCTTCAGCACCACCGCGCCGGCGCCGTCGCCGAAGAGGACGCAGGTCGCGCGATCCTCCCAGTCGAGAATGCGCGAGAAGGTCTCCGCGCCGATCACGAGCGCGGTCCTGGCGCCGCCCGTCGTGAGGAACTTGTCCGCCGTCGCCAACGCGAAGACGAAGCCGGAGCAGACCGCCTGCAGGTCGAAGGCGACTCCGCCGGTGATGCCGAGCGCGGCCTGGATCTGAGTCGCGGTGGCGGGAAAGGTATGGTCGGGCGTCGCGGTCGCGACGATGATCAGGTCGATCTCGGCGGCGTCGATGCCGGCATCGGCGATGGCGTCCTGCGCGGCCTTGAGGCCGACCACGGAGGTGGGCTCGTCATCGGCTGCGACATGGCGCTGGCGGATGCCGGTGCGCTGGACGATCCACTCGTCGCTGGTGTCGACGCGCGTGGCGAGTTCGGCATTGGTGACGATGCGGGCCGGAAGATAGGAGCCGCAGCCGACGACCTGTGAGCGCAAGATGGACAAGGAGACTATTCCCTATTCGGCGTCGGCCGGCTGCGCGGCGACAGGCGCCGGCTGCGTGCTCGCGGCGACCATCTCGCGCAGCTTCGCCATCAGATCCTCGCGCGCCATCTCATAGGCGAGCTCGGCCGCGCTGGCGAAGCCGATGGCATCCGTACCGCCATGACTCTTGATGACGATGCCTTCCAGCCCCAGGAAGACGCCGCCGTTGGATTTGCGCGGATCGAGCTTCTCGCGCAGCGCCGAGAAGGCGCCGCGGGCGAAGAGATAGCCGATCTTCGCCATCAGCGAACGGCTGATGGCGGCACGCAGATAGTCTGTGACCTGGCGCGCCGTGCCTTCGGCGGTCTTGAGCGCGATGTTGCCGGTGAAGCCTTCCGTCACCACCACGTCGACCGTGCCCTTGCCGAGATCGTCGCCCTCGACGAAGCCATGATAGGTCAGATGCGGCAGGTTGCCCTCGCGCAGGATGCGCCCGGCCTCCTTCACCGCCTCGACGCCCTTGATCTCCTCGACGCCGACATTCAGCAGGCCGACCGTCGGCCGGTCGAGATCGAAGACGACGCGGGCCATGGCCGCGCCCATCACCGCGAGATCGACGAGATGGCGGGCATCGGCGCCGATGGTCGCGCCGACATCGAGCACGATGCTCTCGCCGCGCGCCGTCGGCCACAGGCAGGCAATCGCCGGCCGGTCGACCTGTGCCATCGACTTCAGGCAGAATTTCGACATTGCCATCAGCGCGCCGGTGTTGCCGGCGGAGACGGTGACATCGGCCTCGCCGGTCTTGGTCGCGTCGATGGCGCGCCACATCGACGATTTATAGCGGCCGTAGCGCAGCGCCTGGCTCGGCTTGTCGTCCATCTTCACCGAGACTTCGGTATGATGGAACGTCGTGACGGCCTTGAGCTTCGGGTGCTGCTCGACCAGAGGCAGAACCTCCTTCTCGTCGCCGAAAATGACGAAGCGCGCATCCGGGCGTCGTTCCAGCATCAGGGCAGCGCCGGGAATGGCGACGGAAGGGCCGTGGTCCCCGCCCATCGCATCGAGCGCGATTGTAACCGGTCTTGTCATGGAGTTCTGGTGTGTCCCGGGAGCGGCCGACCTTCGATCCCGGGCGGCTCTTTGCCGGCCGGACAATAGCGGTTTAGCGCCAAGCCGCAAGCGGCGGAGGCGGTTTGGCGCCGCTCAATCATTGTTGCGATCCGTGTCCGCGGCCGCGCTGCCCGCTGCCCGCGTCACGTGGCGTCCCGCTTCAGCTTCGCGAGCGCGGCGAAGGGCGAGAGCTCTGCGGAATCCGCCGCCGGCGCCTCGAAGCTCACGCCCGGCTTGCGCGGGTAGGGATCAAGCGAGAGCGCCAGGAATTCGAGCGTAACGCTACCCAGGTCGATGACGCCGTCCACGATGGGCTCCGGCGGGTCCTCCTCGTTGAGCAGGACCTCGATGTCGATGTCCGCATCGCCCGAATCGGTGCGGCGAGCGGCGGCAAGCGCATCGTCCTGCGGTGCGAAATCGAGCTTCACCGGCACGTCGAGCCGGACCGGGAAAGGCTCGAGCGTGACGATGCAGGTCTGATGCAGCCGCGCCTCGATGCGGCCCTCGAGCTTCACCCGTTCGCCATTGCGCGAGAGCATATAGCGCGCCTCGAGCGCCTCCAGGGAGGCGAGGTCGAGCATCGCGGCGATGCCGGCCAGCTGCTGCGGCTCGGCCTTGACCACGGCCTCGGTGCCGCGCAGGCGGATGAGCTCGACGCGGATGGGGTGGCTCAAGGGCAAGACGCGCCCGTGATCAGGCGTCATGCACGGCCTCCTGGCTGACGAAATCGGGAAAAAGCGGCTCGCGATGCAGAAGCGCTTCGAGGTCGAGGGCGGCGAGCCCGGCCTGCGCCTCGCGCAGATAGGTGGCGACGGCGGAAGCACCCTGCTGCGAGGCATTGCGGTGCAACGCTTCCGTCAGCGCCTCGGGATCGGATCCGGCAAAGGCCGGCTCATAGGCCTGGATGCGGCCATAGAACATCTGGCCGATCTTCTTCATCCGCTTCGGCACGGCGATGTCGCTGACGCCGCCATTGCGGAAGCCCAGCTCGAGATAGGCGAAGCAGGCATCGATCAGCTCCTGCGAGAGATCGCCCGCAGGCGGCGGCAATTCGCGCAGCCGCCGCAACACAAGAAACATGTGCAGGGTCAGCGATTCGAAGCGGCCCTCGAAGCTGTCGGGAATGCCGCCCGCGAGATAGAGCCCGGGCTGACGCGACGCTTCCGCGACGCGCCCGAACAGCGCATCCACAGGTGCGCGCCGTTGCGCGCGCTTGCCGAACCAACCGAAAATCACGCTCTTGCCTCCGCCCGGCCGCGTCGCGGGCGTCCTCGCCTTGCCAAAGCCATCCTCGGGCGTTACGCCAACCCTGCCCCTTTTGACAAGCGGCTTGGAACGGTCACCCGGCCCTCCACGTCCGCCCTCGCCTTTCGGATCGTGCCCGCATGACCCAGATTTCCCGCCGCGCCGTTCTGCTCGGAGCCCTCGCGACCTCGTCCCTGACGCTGGCCGGCTGCGGCCCCGATGCCGGCGGCTTCGTCCTGCCGACATCGACCGGCATGAACGAGGAATTCACCCGTGGCTTCGTGATGGACGACTCGCTCGTCGCGCAGGTCAAGGTCGGCATGGACGTGCAGTCGGTGCTGCAGATCCTCGGCACGCCGTCGACGACCTCGACCGTCGGCAACCGCACCTTCTACTATATCAGCCAGCGGATGCGCCGTCGCTTCCAGTTCCAGGACCCGCAGGTCATCGACCAGAACGTGCTGGTGATCTATTTCAACAAGAGCTTCAAGGTCGAGCGCATCGCCAATTACGGGCTGCAGGACGGCGTGATCTTCGACTTCATCAGCCGCACCACCCCGGCCGGCGGCCAGGAGCAGAGCTTCCTGCGCAACCTGTTCCGCGGCGTCACCAAGTTCAACCCGCTCGGCGCCTGAACGGCTCCCACGCGGTCCGAAGACAGGAGAACCCCGCGACGAGGTCGCGGGGTTTCTTTTTGGGCCATTTCGGGATGTGCACCGGCCCTCAGGCAGGCCGGGCCTGCTTTTTCTCCGGCAGGGTCATCGCCATCACCCCGACGACCACCAGCGCAAGACCGGCCCAGGCCGTCGGCTGCAGGCGCTCGCCCAGGAAGACGAGGCCGATCGCCACGCCGATCGGCACGCGCAGATAGGACACCGCCGTCGTCCCGACCGAGCCGAGCGTGCGGATCAGCCGGAAATAGATGGCGAAGGCGAGCGCCGTCGAGAATACCGACAACGCCAGCAGCGCGAGCAGGGATTCCTGCGAGGGCGCCAGCGTCCAGGGCCGGTCGACGACAAGGGCGGCCGGGATCAGCAGCGCCGTGCCGGTCAGCATCGAGCCGGCCGCCGGCAGCAAGGGATCCATCCCGGTGAAATGCCGGCCGAACAGCGCCGCGCAGGCATAGGCGATCGTCGCCGCGACGATGGCGAGCTGCGGCAGGGCTTGCGAGCCCAATCCGGAAAAGGCGTCGACGCCGACGATCAGGCTGATGCCGGCGACGCCAGCGGCGACACCGAGGCCCTTGCGCCAGTCGGGGCGCTTGCCGGACATCAGCACGAGCGAGATCAGGAAGACGAAGACAGGCGTGGTGCCGTTGAGGATCGAGGCGAGGCCGGCATCGACGCTGCGCTCGGCCCAGGCGATCAGCGTGAAGGGCACGACGCTGTTGAGGCAGGCCTGGGTCAGGAAGCGCCGCCAGGCGGTCAGATCCCGCGGCATCCGCAGGCCGCGGCCCCGGATGACGGCGAGCAGGATCAAGCCGGCGATCAGCGTGCGGGCGGCGATCAGGGTCAGCGGCGGGATCGTCTCCACGCCGAGCTTGATGAAGGTGTAGGAGCCGCCCCAAAGCGTCGCCAGCGCCAGCAACAGGGCGAATTCGGTGCTGCGGTTCGGGGTCGCGGATGTGGCTTCGAGCGCTTGCGTGGACATGGTTCCTCCTCGGTCGCGGGGACCATGCCAGCACTTCGCGCCGACAGCATGCGGCAACACTACGCTCCCGGCCGTAGCTTGCGGGCTTGATTCAAGGCGTTGCCGATTTGATTCAATCGGCCGCAGCAAGCCATTGCCAAAAAAGAAGAACCCGCGACTTTCGTCGCGGGCTCCAGATGTTCAGGCGATGCCTGCGCTCAGCTATGCGCCAGGATCGCCAGCAGCAGCAGGGCGATGATGTTGGTGATCTTGATCGCCGGGTTCACGGCGGGGCCCGCCGTGTCCTTGTAGGGGTCGCCGACGGTATCGCCGGTCACCGAGGCCTTGTGCGCGTCCGAGCCCTTCATGTGGCGCACGCCGTCCTTGTCGACGAAGCCGTCCTCGAAGCTCTTCTTGGCGTTGTCCCAGGCGCCGCCGCCCGACGTCATCGAGATCGCGACGAAGATGCCGGTGACGATCACGCCCATCAGCATGGCGCCGACGGCCGCGAAGGCGTTGTTCTTGCCGGCGATCCAGTAGATCACGAAATAGGTCACGATCGGCGCCAGCACCGGCAGGAGCGAGGGCACGATCATCTCCTTGATCGCGGCCTTGGTCAGCAGATCGACGGCGCGGGCGTAATCGGGCCGCTCCGTGCCCTGCATGATGCCGGGCTTCTCGCGGAACTGCCGGCGGACTTCCTCGACCACCGAGCCCGCCGCGCGCCCGACCGCCGTCATGCCCATGCCGCCGAAGAGGAAGGGGATGAGGCCGCCGAGCAGCAGGCCGACGACGACATAGGGGTTGGACAGCGAGAAATCGAGCGTGACGCCCTTGAAGTACTGGAAGGCCGTGCTGCCCGCCTTGTTGGCCTCGGTGATGAAGAAGTTGAGGTCCGAGGTGTAGGCGGCGAACAGCACCAGCGCCCCGAGGCCGGCCGAGCCGATCGCATAGCCCTTGGTGACCGCCTTGGTGGTGTTGCCAACCGCGTCGAGCGCGTCGGTGGAGTGGCGGACCTCCTTGGGCAGCCCCGCCATCTCGGCGATGCCGCCGGCATTGTCCGTCACCGGACCGAAGGCATCGAGCGCCACGACGACACCGGCCAGCGCCAGCATGGCCGTGGTCGCGATCGCGATGCCGAACAGGCCGGCGAGGCTGTAGGCGGCGATGATGCCGGCGATGATGACGATGGTCGGCGCCGCCGTCGCCTCCAGCGAGACCGCGAGGCCCTGGATGACGTTGGTGCCATGGCCGGTCACCGAAGCCTGGGCGATGGAGACGACCGGGCGCTTGCCGGTGCCGGTGTAGTATTCGGTGATGATGACGATGCAGAGCGTCACGGCAAGGCCTACCAGCGCGCAGCCGAAGAGGTTGCCGGAGGTGAAGGTGACGTTCTGGACCGTCGTGAAGCTGGTGGAGAAGCCGCCGAACATGACGTAGTTCACCACCGCGATCGCGCCGACCGAGAGCACGCCGGCCGCGATGAAGCCCTTGTAGAGCGCGCCCATGATCGACTGGTTGGCGCCGAGCTTCACGAAGAAGGTGCCGATGATCGAGGTGACGATGCAGGCCGCGCCGATCGCCATCGGATAGAGCATCATCGTGCCCAGCGCGGGCTGGCCGGCGAAGAAGATCGCGGCGAGCACCATGGTCGCGACCAGCGTCACCGCATAGGTCTCGAACAGGTCGGCGGCCATGCCGGCGCAATCGCCGACATTGTCGCCGACATTGTCGGCGATCGTCGCGGGGTTGCGCGGATCGTCCTCGGGGATGCCGGCCTCGACCTTGCCGACGAGGTCGGCGCCCACATCCGCGCCCTTGGTGAAGATGCCGCCGCCGAGACGGGCGAAGATCGAGATCAGCGAGGCGCCGAAGCCGAGCGCCACCAGCGAGTCGATGACGGTGCGGCTCGAAGGCTCGAAGCCGAGGAAGGAGGTCAGGACGCCGTAATAGACGGCGACGCCGAGCAGCGCGAGGCCGGCGACCAGCATGCCGGTGACCGCGCCGGCCTTGAAGGCGACGTCGAGCCCCTCGCCGAGCGACTGCATCGCCGCCTGTGCCGTGCGGACATTGGCGCGCACCGAGACGTTCATGCCGATGAAGCCGGCGCTGCCCGAAAGCACCGCGCCGATCAGGAAACCGATGCCCACCCACTTGCCGAGCAGCCAGGCCAGCACGACGAAGAGGACGACGCCGACCATGGAAATGGTGAGATATTGGCGCTTGAGATAGGCTTGAGCGCCTTCGGCGACCGCGCCGGAGATCTCCTGCATGCGCTGGTTGCCGGCATCGCGCTTCATGACGTCGCCATAGGCCCAGATGCCGTAAGCAATCGACAGCGCACTCAATACGATGATGAGAAGCAGAGCTGACATTCGGTTTCCTACCTTGAGCTTCCGGGCTGTCGGGAGCGCTGTCGCTCCTCTTTGCAGCGTTGGACGTCAGGCAGCGAAAAAACGGGCCCTGAAGACTAAAAGGCCCGCCTTGCGTCGCCTGTGTCAGGCGAATTTGTGGCAAGTTTCGGCGGTGAGCGCAAACGGCTGCGCTTACAAATTTCGTCGAATGTCAGGTACGGGCGATTCAGGCTCAGAGCGCGACGTCGCGGTTGACGTTCTTGTAGAGCAGGTAGCAGGCGTCGCCATGGCCGGTCGGGTAGAATTGCTGGGGGCAAAAGCCGCCCATCCAGATGAAATCCCGCTCCCAGATCTCGTGCCAGTCCTGATCGAGGAAGTAGAGCCCCTGCCCTTCCAGCATATAGAGGCCGTGCTCCATCACATGGGTCTCGACCGCCGGGAAGCAAACTCCCGGCTTGAACCACATCAGGTTCATCTCGAAATCGAAGCGCATATCGCCATAGGGCAGCAGGAACTGGAAGCCGCGCCCCTCCATGCCGGTATGATTCGTCATCGGCACGGCGTCGCGATGCGACAGGATCGATTCGGGAACGGCGAGGCCGGGCGCCGGCTCGTAGCGTTTGCGCAGCGCCAGCACATCGGCGCGACTGCCCGTGTCGTTGCGCAGCGTGAAGCGCGTGCCGGGCGGCAGATAGGCAAAGCCGCCGGGGCCGAGCGTCCGGCTCTCGCCACCTTCGATGGCGAAGGCGATCTCGCCGGAGAGGACATAGTAGAAATGCTGGATGTCCGGCTCGCCGAAAGGAGCCGGCGTCCCGCCGCCAGGCGCGATTTCAAGCACATATTGCGCAAATCCCGCCCCAAGCACGGGCCCGGCAAGAATGCGGACGACGGTGCTCGCCCAATGCGGCAGGCGGCTGATCAGGACGCCTTCGGGCGGCATGAAGGCATAGTTCCGCTTCACCACGCCGCGGTTATGGCCGATCGCGCCGGGCGGCACGCGGCCGGTGGCAGGCGGAAAGCTGCGGTCGGTCATCCGTTTCCCCGGCATCGTCAGATCAGGAGGGCTTCAGGCCAGCCCCACGCGCTTCTGCGTGCGCTGCCAGATCACCAAGAGCAAGGCAAGCGCGACCGGCGGAAAGACGAGCCAGTTCACGGTTTCCCAGCCGCCATGGCTGAGCAGGCCGCCGGACGAAAACGAGGCGATGGCGACCGAGCCGAAGACGAGGAAGTCGTTGGCCGCCTGCACCTTCACCCGTTCTTCCGGCCGGTAGCAATCCGTCACCAGCGCGGTGGCGCCGATGAAGCCGAAGTTCCAGCCGATGCCGAGCAGCACCAGCGCCAGCCAGAAATGGCCGACGCTGAGGCCCGTCAAGCCGATGATCGCCGCCAGCGCCGTCAGGGCGAGGCCTGTGATCGTCACCGCCTCCTTGCCGAAGCGTTCGATCAGCTTGCCGGTGAAGAAGCTCGGCCCATACATGCCGAGCACATGCCATTGGATGCCAAGCGCGGCATCACCGACCGAATGGCCGCAGGCGACCATCGCCATGGGCGCGGCCGTCATCACGAAGCTCATCAGCCCGTAGGCCACGAGCGCGGCGATGACCGAGGCAATGAATTTCGGCTGGCGCATGATCTGGCCGAGTGGCCGGCCGAGATCGCTACGGACCGTCTTCACCGGCGGCGCGTGCAGTTGCGAGACGATGCAGATCGCCAGCAGCGCCAGCGCACCCTGGGCGAGGAAGCTCGCGGCGAAGGGCGCGGATGGCGTCAGGTCGCGGGTCCAGTAGACCGATTGCGGACCGATGATGCCCGCCGCCAATCCGCCGAGCATGACCCAGGAAATCGCGCGGGGCCGGAAGCTCGCGCTGGCGGTATCGGCGGCGGCGAAGCGATAGCTCTGCACGAAGGCACCGTAGAGCCCGCAGATGAAGGTGCCGAGGCAAAACAGCCCGAATTCCCTGGAGGCGACGCCGCCAGCCGCCAGGCTCGCTCCCGTGGCCCCGACAAGCGCGCCGATGAGATAGCCGCCGCGCCGTCCGAAACGGCGCATCAGCATCGCCGCCGGAATGACGCCGGCCGCGATGCCGAGCTGCAGCAGGCTGACCGGCACGGTGGCGAAGGTCTTGTCCGCGGCGAGCTGGGCGCCGACGAGGCCGCCGAGCGAGACGACGATCGCCGGATTGGCGCCGCCGAGCGCCTGGGCGCCGGACAGCACGAGCGCATTGCGCTTCGCGAGCCTGTCGCCCTCGGCGACCTGGACATGCTGGTTCATCGCCACGCCATTCCGCGGCGCCGCGGGGCGTCGCTTTCAGAAATGAGAGAAGGAGCCGTGCGCGAAACCCTGCGCTGCGCCCTTTCCGCTGTAACGCACCGCGCCCGCCCCGGAGACGATCCGGCCGATCGGCGTCAGCGGAACCGCATGCTCCGCGGCCGCCGCAATCAGAGAAGAATACTCTCCTTCAGGCGCCGTGCAGAGAATTTCGTAGTCGTCTCCTCCGGTCCAGGCCAGTTCCGCCAGCGCGGGATCGGCCATGAGCGCGGCGCGGGCCGGACCGGACAGCGGAACGGCGTCGAGGTCGATCTCGGCCCCGACTCGGGAGGCCTTCAACATCTTGGCGAGGTCGCCGACGAGCCCGTCCGAAATGTCCATGGCGGCGCTGGCATGACGCTGGAGCGCCTCGGCCAGGGTGGTGCGCGGCTGCGGATGCAGATAGCGGTCGGCCAGGAACCCACGCTGGCCGTCATCCAGCGCGGCGACCCAGCCGGGCTTGTCCGGACCATGCACCTTGAGGCCGAGGGCGCCATCGCCGATGGAGCCGGAAACGAGCACGACGTCGCCGGGCTTCGCGCCGGCACGGCGGACCATCCGGCCGGCGGGAACCGCACCGAAAGCGGTGATCGAGAGGGTGAGCGGCCCGGAGGTCGAGACGGTATCGCCGCCGATCAACGGGCAGCCGGCCTGTTGCGCGAGACGGCCGAGGCCCGCGGCAAAGTCCTTCAGCCAGCCTTCGGTCCAGTTGCGCGGCAGGGCGATGGTGAGGACGAAGCCCTCGGGCTTCGCCCCCTTGGCGGCGAGGTCGGAGAGGTTGACGGCAAGCGCCTTCCAGCCGATCGCGGCCGGCGGATCATCCGGGAAGAAATGCACGCCGGCGACCAGCGCATCGGCGGTGACGACGACCTCATAGCCGCGGCCCGGCCGCAGCAGCCCCGCATCGTCGAGGAGGCCGAGGCCGCCCGGCCCGGCCAAAGGCGCGAAATAGCGCTCGATCAGCTCGAATTCGCCGGGGCGCTGGTTATCGGCCATCGTCGACCGGCCTCCAAGGGTTCCGAGCCTGTCCGTCGTCATTCCGGGCAAGCTGCAATAGCAACGCCGACCCGGAATCCATCATAGAACGCGACGCCCGACGATGGTTTGCGGATCTCCGCTTCGCTGCGTCCGGAATGACGGCGTAGAGCTCAATGAGCTAAGCCGCCGGAGCGTCGAACTCGTCGGCGCGGAAGTCGCGGGCCATGCGGTCGAGCACGGCGTTGATCATGCCGATCTCTTCGCCGTCATAGAAGGCACGGGCGACCGCGACATATTCGGAAATGACGGCGCGGGCCGGCACGTCCTTGCGGAAGGCAAGCTCATAGGCGCCGGCACGCAGGACGGCGCGGACGACCGCCTCGACGCGCTTCAGCGGCCAGTCCTTGGCGAGAAGCTCATCGACGGTGCGATCCACCAGCCGCTGCTCGCGCACGACACCGCCGAGCAGGTCGCGGAAGAAGGCGATCTCCGCCTTCGGCAACTCGATCTCTTCGACCTCCTGGCCGATCCAGAAGGCCTCGAACTCGGCCATGGCCTCGGTGACGCCGCGGCCGCCGATCTCCATCTCGTAGAGCGCCTGCACGACCGACAGACGCGCGCCGCGCCGCATCTCGGCGCGGCTCATTCCGGTTGCTCCGGATCGGCGGCCTCGGCCAACGAGCGCTTGTAGCGCAGCACGGCGAGCGCGGCTTCGGCCGCGCCGCCGCCCTTGTCCATCTCGGAGCGGTTGGCGCGGGCCCAGGCCTGCGCCTCGTTCTCGACGGTGAGGATGCCGTTGCCGAGCGGCAGGGCGAAGGCGACCGAGAGGTCCATCAGCGCGCGCGAGCTTTCACCCGCGACGATGTCGTAATGGCCGGTCTCGCCGCGAATGACGGTGCCGAGCGCGACGACGGCCTCGTAAGGATCGACCGACTCGTCGGCGGCGCGCAGGCCGATGACGATCGCCGAGGGAATTTCGAGCGCGCCGGGCACGGTGACCACGTCGACGCGGCAGCCGGCCTTCTCGAGCACGGCAGTGGCGCCCGCCAGCAATTCATCGGCGAGCGTGTCGTAGAAGCGCGCCTCGACCACGAGCACGCGGGCGCCCTCGATGTCGAGCGCGGGAGTTGCGGCCTCGTCGGCCGAGATCTGCCGGGGTCCGGCCATGGTTCTTGTCCTTGTTGCAGTCGACTCCGGTCCAATGACCGGATCACACAGCCCTCATCCTGAGGAGCCATTTCCACAGAAATGGCGTCTCGAAGGATGGTCCAGAGCACGCTGGAACATCCTTCGAGACGCCGCTTCGCGGCTCCTCAGGATGAGGGCTCGAATTCTCGAATTGAGCGCAGGCTCTTACCCCTGCGGGCGCGCCTCCGCAAGCCGCGCGGCATAGCGCGCCATCAGATCGACCTCGACATGGACGGCATCACCCTCCTTGCGTTGCCCCCAGGTGGTGACGGCGAAGGAATGCGGGATCAGCAATACGGTGAAGACGTCGTCCTCGACCGTGTTGATGGTGAGCGAGGTGCCGTCAAGGCAGATCGAGCCCTTGGTCGCGATGAAGCGCGCCAGGCCCTGCGGCGCCCGGATGTGGAAGCGGGCGGTCGCGCCCCAGGGCTCGTCGGGATCGGCTTCGATCGC
Source organism: Allobosea spartocytisi (assembly GCF_014764685.1). Lineage (NCBI taxonomy): Bacteria > Pseudomonadati > Pseudomonadota > Alphaproteobacteria > Hyphomicrobiales > Alloboseaceae > Allobosea > Allobosea spartocytisi. The sequence continues at coordinate 212,516 of NZ_JACXWY010000002.1, read as the reverse complement.
GTCGATCTTCAGGATGCGGCCGACACCGTCGACATGGCCGACGACGAGATGGCCGCCGAGCTCGTCGCCGACCTTGAGCGAGCGCTCGAGATTGACCAGCGTGCCGGGTTCCCATTCGCCGACCAGCGTCTTGGCCAGCGTCTCGGCCGCCGCCTCGACCTGGAAGATGCAGCCGGGCTCGCCATCCGTGCGCGGCCGGAGCGCCGTGACAGTGAGGCAGACACCGGCGCAGGCGATCGAGGCGCCGATGGCGATACCGTCCGCCTCATAGGGGCAGGCGATGGCGAGGCGCTTGAGGTTCGGCCCCTTGCGCTCGGATTCGACGACCTCGCCGATGGCGGTGACGATGCCGGTGAACATCAGCCTCTCCTCACGAATTGCTCGAAACGATCGCCGCCGATCCATTCGGTTTCGGCGAGGCGGTAAAGATCGGGGTCGGCCAGCAGCCCGGCAAGGCCCGGACGCACGGCAACAATGCCGGGCTGACCCAGCATTTTCGGGGAGGTCGAGACGATGACCTCGTCGGCGAGCCCCGCCAGCGCCAGCTTCTCGCCGATGCGCGGGCCCCCTTCCGAGAACACGCGGGTGATGCCGCGCGTGCCGAGCAGCTTCAGCGCCTCGCCAAGGTCGAGATGACCGTCCGGCGCAGCCGAAACGCGCATGACCTCGACGCCGGCCGCGACCAGCGCGGTTTCCGGCTCGACCGGCGCAGTCTCGGCCGCGATCACCCAGACCGGAACCTCGCGGGCGGTGCGAACGAGCCTCGCCGTCAGCGACAGCCGCAAATGGGTGTCGAGGATGACCCGCACGGGCGAGCGCTCCGCCATGCCAGGCAGGCGCACCGTCAGTTGCGGATCGTCCGAGAGCACCGAGCCGATACCGAGCATAATCGCGTCGTGATGCGCCCGCTGCAGATGCACCCAGGCCCCGGCCGCCGGACTGGAGACGGCGATCGGCTTGCCCCCTGCCCCGCCGGCATAGCCATCGGCCGTGCGGGCGATCTTGAAGGTCACCATCGGCCGGCCTTGCGTCACCCGCAGGACATGGCCGCGATGGGCGCGCTCTGCCTCCTCCCGCAACACCCCGGTGACGACCTCGATGCCGGCCGTGCGCAGCAATGCATGGCCGAGACCGGCGATGAAGGGATTCGGGTCCGTTATGGCCGAGACGACACGCCTCACGCCGGAGAGAATCGTGTGCTCGACGCAAGGAATGCCGCCGCGCAGCGAACGATGCGAGCAGGGTTCGAGCGTGACATAGAGCGTGCCGCCCATCGATGCGGCGCCCGCCCGCGCGAAGGCCAGGGCCTCGCCATGCGGGCGCCCGCCGGCTTGCGTCAGCCCGCGCGCCACCACGATGGGCCCGTCCGGCGTATCGCGCGTGACGATGGCGCCGACCGAAGGGTTCGGCCAGGTCGCACCGAGATTGCGAGCGCCATAAGCCAGCGCCTGCGCCATGAAGACGCGGTCGACCGCGTCTCGGTCAGTCATCAGCGCGGGGCGGCGGGGCGGAAGCGGCCTCCTCCTCGATGGTGCCGAGCTGGCCGAGCAGCTCCTCGAAGTCCTTGGCCTCGCGGAAGTTCTTGTAGACCGAGGCGAAGCGGACATAGGCGACGTCGTCGAGGCCTTTCAGCCCCTCCATGACCAGTTCGCCGATGGTCGAGCTCGGGATCTCCGCCTCGCCCGAGCTTTCGAGCTGGCGCACGATGCCGTTGACCATGCGCTCGATACGCTCGGGCGCGACCGGGCGCTTGCGCAGCGCATGCGCGATCGAGGTCTCCAGCTTGTCGCGGTCGAAAGGCGCGCGCCGGCCCGAGCGCTTGACCACGGTGAGTTCGCGCAACTGCACGCGCTCGAAGGTGGTGAAGCGGCCGCCGCAATCGGGACAGACCCGGCGGCGGCGGATCGAGGCATGATCGTCGGTGGGACGGGAGTCCTTCACCTGCGTGTCGAGGGAGCCGCAATAGGGACAGCGCATTCCGGTTCGCCAGCCTTTCTCAGAGCCCCTTCGAGACCATCCTCAATAGATCGGGAAGCGCGCGGTGAGCGCCTTGACCTTGGCGGTCACGGCCTGCTCGACGGCGGCGTTGCCGTCCTCGCCATTGGCGGCGAGACCGTCCAGCACCTCGGCGATCAATTCACCGACCTGCTTGAACTCGGCGATGCCGAAGCCGCGCGAGGTCGCCGCAGGGGTGCCCAGACGGATGCCGGAAGTCGTCATCGGCTTCTCCGGGTCGAAGGGGATGCCGTTCTTGTTGCAGGTGATGTGGGCGCGGCCGAGCGCCGCTTCCGCCGCCTTGCCGGTCAGCTTCTTCGAGCGCAGATCGACCAGCATCAGGTGGTTGTCGGTGCCGCCGGTGACGAGGTCGAAGCCCTTCGCCTTCAGCGTCTCGGCCAGCGCCTTGGCGTTGGCGACGACGGCATGGGCATAGGTCTTGAACTCGGGCTGCAGCGCCTCGAGGAAGGACACCGCCTTGGCGGCGATGACATGCATCAGCGGGCCGCCCTGGATGCCCGGGAAGATCGCCGAGTTGATCTTCTTCGCCAGCGCCTCGTCATTGGTCAGGATCATGCCGCCGCGTGGGCCGCGCAGCGTCTTGTGCGTCGTGGTGGTGACGACATGAGCATGCGGGAACGGCGAAGGATGCGCGCCACCGGCGACGAGACCAGCGAAATGGGCGATATCGACCATGAAATAGGCGCCGACCTTGTCGGCGATCTCGCGGAAGCGGGCGAAGTCCCAGTGGCGGGCATAGGCCGAGCCGCCGGCGACAATGACCTTCGGCTTGTGCTCGACGGCGAGACGCTCCAGCGCGTCATAGTCGATCAGCTGGTCGACGACGCAGACGCCGTAGGAGACGACGTTGAACCATTTGCCGGACTGGTTGACCGGCGCGCCATGGGTCAGGTGCCCGCCGGCGGCGAGATCGAGGCCCATGAAGGTGTCGCCGGGCTGCATCAGGGCCATGAAGACGCCCTGATTGGCCTGCGAGCCCGAGTTCGGCTGGACATTGGCGAAGCTGCAGCCGAACAGCCGGCAGGCGCGCTCGATGGCGAGCTTCTCGGCGATGTCGACGAACTGGCAGCCGCCATAGTAGCGCCGGCCGGGATAGCCCTCGGCATATTTGTTGGTCATCACCGAGCCCTGCGCCTCGAGCACGGCGCGGGAGACGATGTTCTCGGAGGCGATCAGCTCGATCTCGTCGCGCTGGCGACCGAGCTCCAGATCGATCGCGCGGGCGATCTCGGGATCGGCATCATGCAGCGAGGCGCCGAAGAAGGAGTTCGAGAGGTGCTTGTCGCGCGCGGCTTCGCTCATATCCGGCTCCTGAAGTTCGGCGGCCGGCCACGAACCGGCTCCATCGCCGGCTCCCTATCATGCGGCGGGGGGCTGTCCAAGCGTTTCCCCTACCCCGAGGCATTGCGCCGCTCGCCGAGGCGCCGCCGCCGCCCGCGGGCACGGGCTCTAGCCAGCCGCGGCCCCGGCATGTTAGTTGCGAAATATCCGCGTCAGGCGCGGATGCGGCGGCATCCAGCGCGATGCCGCCTTTTTTGTTCTCCGGCGTGGCGACACGCCGCAACCTTCCAGAGGAGATCATGCCTGCGGGCGATGGCAGTAGCAGTTGGGTCGACGTTCTCGGAATTCTGTCGGTCCTCATCCTCGTTGCCGCGAACGGCTTTTTCGTCGCGGCGGAGTTCTCGCTCGTCGCGGTTCGCAAGAGCCGGGTGACGGAGCTGGTCGCGGCAGGCCGCATGAATGCGACCGTCCTTCAGCGCGCGCTCGACAATCTCGACTCCAACCTGGCCGCCACGCAGCTCGGCATCACCATATCCTCGCTCGCCCTGGGCTGGATCGGCGAACCCGCGCTGGCGCATCTCATCGTTCCGCTGCTGGGGTGGCTGCCGGAGGGGCTGATCTCCTTCGGCTCGCACGCCATCGCCGTGGCGATCGCCTTCATCATCATCACGACCCTGCACATCGTGCTGGGCGAGCTCGCGCCGAAAAGCCTCGCACTGCAGCGCAGCGAGGGCACGGCGCTGTGGATCGTGCGCCCGCTCGGGCTGTTCCTGTTCCTGCTGCGGCCGGCCATCGTGACGCTCAACGGGCTCGGCAACCTCGTCCTGCGCGCCTGCGGCCTGCGGCCGGGCGCAGCGGAAGGAGCATTGCACTCGCCCGATGAGCTGAAGCTGCTGGTTCAGGCCAGCCAGGAAGCCGGCATCTTCGAAAGGGCGCAGCAGGAGGTGCTGGTCCGGGCGCTGAACATCGGTGACCTGCGGGTCGCCAACATCATGACGCCTCGCCACGAGATCGAGTGGATCGACGCCGAAGAAACGCGCGAGGACATGATCCGCATCATCCGCGCCTGCCGGCACGAGCAGTTGCTCGTCGGGCGCGGCAGTATCGACGAGCCGCTCGGCATGGTGCTGAAGAAGGATCTTCTCGACCAGTTCCTGGACGGGCAGCCGCTCGACCCCATCGCGGTGATCCGCGAACCGGTGATCGTCCATGAGGCGACATCAGCGGTGAAGATTCTCGAGCTCTTCAAGCGCTCGCCGCTACGCCTGGCGACGATCGTCGACGAATATGGCAGCCTCCAGGGCATCGTCACGCAAACCGACCTGCTCGAGGCCATCGCCGGCGCCCTGCCCGCCACGGAAGGCGAGGATCCTGACGTCACCGTGCGGGAGGACGGCTCGCTGCTGATCGACGGCATGATGCCGGCGCACGAGGCCCTGAGCCATCTCGGCATCAGGCCGCAATCCGCCGACGGCGATTTTCACACCGTCGCAGGCTTCGCGCTGTTCCAGCTCGGGCATCTGCCCGATGTCGGGGAAAGCTTCGTTTTCGACGGCTGGCGCTTCGAAATCGTCGACCTCGACGGCCGCCGCATCGACAAGCTCCTGGTGCGCCCGGAGTCTGCCCCGCAATAGGCGCGCCTCGTGTATCGGTCCGGCGTGGCCGCCGGTGCTCCCGCGTCTCCGCGACGCGCGGCCCGGACGATCGAAGCAGGCGAACCAAGCAAAAAGCCCGCCGATGAAGATCGGCGGGCTTCGTAGCGATCCGGCGGAGCGCCCGGGATCAGATGTCGTTTTCGCCCTGAAGCGCGGCGACCGGCGCCGGGCCGAGGCCGTCCTTGTTGTAGATGTCGTCGCGGAACTGCACACCGCCATCCGGCGTCGCCCAGGCCGTGACATAGACCCAATAGCAGGAGACCGGATCGGCGATGCGGGCGTTGACGCGCTGGCCGGAATTGATCGTTTCGTCGATCTTGGCACGGTCCCAGCCGGGGGTGTTCTTGAGCAGCCAGGCGACGTAGTCGCGCACGTTCTGGACGCGCATGCAGCCCGAGGAGACGAAGCGGTAATCGTCGCCGAAGATGCCCTTGGCCGGCGTGTCGTGCATGTAGACGCCGTAGGGGCTGGGAATGTTGATGCGCACGAAGCCGAGCGAGTTGAAGTCGCCGCCCGGATCCTGCCGGAAGGTGTAGCGCGTCGCCTCGTCCGAATTCCAGTTGACCTGCGAAGGCGCGATCTCGCCACCGCTGGACGAGATGATGCGGATCTTGTTCTCGGCGAGGTAGTTCGGCTCCTTCCTCATCTTCGGGATGAGGTCCTTCTTGATGATCGAGGCGGGAACCGTCCAGGTCGGGTTGAAATTGACTTCCGGAATCTTGGTCTGGAGCAGCGGCGACTGGCGGTCGATCTTGCCGACGCCGGCAGCATGGCGCGTCGCGACATGGCCGTTCTCGACCGTCTCGACCATCGCAGCCGGGATGTTGGCGACGACATAGCGCCCGCCGAGATTGCCGGACCAGGTGCGCAGGCGCACGACGTTGGTCTCGAGCTGGCGGATGCGGCGGTCGATCGGAACGTTCAGCGCAACGACCGTCGCGCGGTTGATCGCGCCGGTCGTGGAGAGGCCGACCCGGGCCTGGAACTGGCGCACCGCCGCTTCGACATAGGAGTCGTAGACGTTGCTCTCACCGGCATTCTGCTGGAGGTCGCCGGTGATCGAGAGGCGCTGGCGCAGCGCCGCAACGGCGGACCCCCTGGCGCCGAGGCCCATGCGATCGGGCAACTGCACCGGTTGCCAGCCGCCGCGGGCGGCAAGGTCGCGATAGGCAGCGATGGCCTGCTCGGTCGCCTGCAGCGACTCGGGCGACAGCATCGGCGTCGAGGAGCGCAACACGGCGTTGCGCGGGCCGGCATCGTAATTCTGAAGCCATTCGGCCTGCTGGGCGAAAGCAGGAGCCGCTGCGGTCGAGGCAGCGCCGGAAAGCAGCGCCAGCACAGTCTCGCGGCGTGTCAGGCTCAGTTGCGACATCTCTTCCCTCTTCAACTTCATCCGAACGCGGGCGGCCGGCACGAAAACGCCGCCGGCGGGAGCGGCAGCGCGGCTGATCGGCTCCCATGACGGCGACGGTGTCGTATCACAGTTAAAGAGGCGTGATGAGAGCGGCGAATTTAGGGCATGGCCATGTTTTGCCGCATGCATGGCAGTAAAGTCACACTTGACTGCCGGCCGGCATCTCACCGCCGCTGAAACGACCCCGGACGGCTGGGGTTAGCCAGCCGCCCGGTGGGCAATCTCCCGAAACCCCTGGAAAGACGGCCTTCAGAGCTTGTAGCGGATCTGATCGGTCCAGAAGCGCTCCAGCCGCAGCAGCGCGTTGTTCATGCGCTCGAAGTCATCAGCCGCGATGCCGCCGATCTGCTCGACGGTGCGAACATGCTTGTCGTAGACGCCCTTCACGATGTCGTGCACTTCGGCGCCCTTCTCGGTCAGGCTGATGCGGACCGAGCGGCGGTCGATGCGCGACCGGGCGTGATGGAGATAGCCGAGCTCGACCAGCTTCTTGACGTTGTAGGAGACGTTCGAGCCGAGATAGTAGCCGCGGGTGCGCAGCTCGCTGGCGGAGAGTTCGGCGTCGCCGATATTGTAGAGCAGCAGGGCCTGCACGCTGTTGACGTCGTCGCGACCGCGGCGCTCGAACTCATCCTTGATGACGTCGAGAAGCCGGCGATGCAGCCGCTCCACCAGGGTGAGCGACTCAAGATAAAGCGGCTTCACGTTGAGATCGGCCGCGCTATCCTTGGCAACTACAGAAGTCTTCACGCTCGCTTTCATGGTATTACCCGCCTGTTGTGTGCCGGCCGGAATTTCTCTTCCGGTCCGCTTCTGAAAAACACCATAAGCCTGCCCGGATGAAAACGAGTTTAAATATCAGGATGAATCGGAGATTTACCCCTTTGGGTGAATCGTAGGTGAAGCCAGAAACGCTTAAGCTAAAGCGATTCTTACCATGACTCGCGGCAATCGCACGGTTGCAGGGCGTCAGCGCCCGTCGCTCGAAGTCGGCCGGAGGGTCGATATCTGCGCTGAAATCCGAGCCTCATCCTGAGGAGCCATTCCCGAGGGAATGGCGTCTCGAAGGATGAGGGCTCGCTCGACAAGGAGGCCGGAGCGCCCTACTCCGCCTCGTTCTCGGCCGCCCAGGTGACGAGGAAGTAGACCGCGATCAGCGCCATATAGATGCCGACCATCCAGGTCGTCATCGGCACGAAGCGCGGAAAGAAGAAGCTCAGCAGGAGCTGGCTCAGCGTCGCGAGCAGCCAGAGCACCCCGCCCCAGGTCGAGGTCAGCCACAGCCCCACCGCCGCGACGAGGTCGATCACCGCGAAATAGACGATGATCGCCTGGAAACTGAGCAAACGATTCTCGAAGGGCAGCTGGCCGTCGCCCGAAACGCCGAAGATCACCATCCAGGCCATCAGCCCCTTGGCGAGCCAGAGCACCGAGAGCAGCCGCAGGAACCAGACCAGCACGAGCCGCCAGCGGGCCGCATCCTTGGTGCCGCCCTCGCCCGCCTGTTCGCCGCGCAGGGCCTCGACGTCGCCACCCAGACCCAAGCTCAGACCTCCAGCTTCAGCTCGGCGGCGCCGAGCGGAGCGAAATAGGCCGCGATCGCGGCAGGCTCGACGGCTTCCAGCGTATCCGGCCGCCAGTGCGGCGCCTGGTCCTTGTCGATCACCACCGCGCGCACGCCTTCATAGAAATCATGGCCATGGGCGATGCGCGAGACGATGCGGAATTCGGTGCGCATCGCCTCGGCGAAATCGAGATCCTTGCCGCGGCGCATCTGCTCATGGGCGATGGCGACGCTGGTCGGCGATTTGGCGGCGATGGTCTGCGCGAGCTTGCCGGCAAAGGCGCTGCCGCCGGTCGCGAGAGCTTTCAGCCGCGCGACGACCTCCAGCGGCGAGGCCGCGGCGAAGGCGTCCGCGATCGTCGCGGCCTCCGCCTGCAACGGGCCGGGCGGCCGGGCGATGGTGAAGCCGGCGAGGATGTCGTCGAGGGCGGCGCGGCTGGTCAGCGCGTCGGCGAGCTCGGCCATGCGGTCGCTGGCGACGCTATGGGTGGCAAGGCCGACCGAAAGCGCGTCGGCCGCACCGATGCGCTCGCCGGTCAGGGCGAGGAAGTTGCCGAAGGCGCCGGGCAGGCGCGGCAAGGCATAGGTCGCGCCGACATCGGGGAAGAAGCCGATGCCGACCTCGGGCATGGCGAAGAGATAGCGGTCGCCGGCGATGCGATGGCTGCCATGCAGCGAGATGCCGACACCGCCGCCCATGACGATGCCGTCGATGAGCGCGACATAGGGCTTGGGATAGGTCTTGATGCGATGGTTGAGGATGTACTCCTCGCCCCAGAAGGCGAGCATCTCGTCCTGGCGGCCGGCCTTGCCGCAATCATGCAGCCAGCGGATGTCGCCGCCGGCCGAAAAAGCCTTCTCGCTCGTGCTGATGACGACGACGCGCGTCACCTGCGGATCGTTCTCCCAGGCGTCGAGGGCGCGGGCGAGCTCGCGGACCATGCCGAGGCTGAGCGCGTTCAGCGCCTTCGGCCGGTTGAGGATGACCACGCCGGCCGCGCCGCGGATCTCGCAGATGATGTCCTGGTCCTGCGCCATGATCCGCCCCGGTTACGATGGGCTGCGGTTCTGGAAGGCGGGGGCGAGGTTGTCAACGCGGGGGGTGGTGTAACGGTGCAAATGTCGGTTTGGGGTGGAAACGAACGCTGGAGGATCTCCCCTGAAGCCGGCACCCTGCCTCCAAGACCTGCCCCGGCTCAAACGGTGCTGCTGGAGCCGGTGAAGGTTGCGTGCTGGCCGGTGGCTCGGATCATTGGTGCGTCAGGAGCGGGTCGAGGGCGAGCGGCCTGCCGGCGACCAATTCCGAATGGTCTTCGGCACCTTCTCCCCTTGCAGAGGCCTTGCATACAAATAGCCTTGAGCGGAATCGCACCCTGTTTCTCGCAGGCGCGCGGCCTGCTCGGCGCTTTCGACCCCTTCTGCCGTCGTATGCATTCCCATGGCGTGGCCGAGGCTCACGATGGCGGCGACAATCGCGGCGTCACTGTCGTCGCTGATCAGGTTCTGCACGAAACTCTGGTCGATCTTGATGTGATCCACGGGGAACTGCTTGAGGTGGAGGAGCGAGGCAAACCCCGTCCCGAAATCGTCCAGAGCGATGGAGACGCCAGCCTCATGCAGTTCGCTCAAGATGGCGGACGCCGTCGCTGTCCTGCGCCCGAGGAACGCCGTTTCGGTCACTTCGACTTCGAAATGCTCGGAGGAGACGCGCGCCTCTTCCAGGATGCGGAGAATCCTGTCGGCGAGTTTCGGGTCGGAGATGTCGGCCGAAGACAAATTGACGGCTACCCGGCCGCATTCGAGACCCTGGTCCAGCCATAACCGAACATCGGCGGCAACCTGGCGGATCATCTGCTCGCCCAGCGCAATCGAAATGGCCTGCTCGGCGAACATGGAGCCAAAATAACCGGGAGTGAGAAGCCCTTTGGTCGGGTGGTTCCACCGCGCGAGGGCCTCGAAGCCGACGATCCGGCCTGTCACCAACGACACTTTCGGCTGGTAGTACGGAACGAACTGCCGCGCAGCGAGCCCTTCCCGCACGTCATGTGCGATGGTCACGCGGTGTTCCATCGTCTCGCGGGCGGCGCTGGTATACACCACGGCCTGGCTGCGCCCCTGCTCCTTGGCGCGATAAAGCGCGATGTCGGCGTCCTTCATCAGTTCGACCGGGTCGCGGTGATGTTCCGGGAAGGTCGCCAGCCCAATGCTGACCGTGGTGGAGAGCGCCCGTCCCTCGTGCTGGAAGGGCGCGCGCAGAGCCTCGACAATTTCCGCAGCCCGGGCGATGGCGTCGCTCCCCGCTGAAATCTCGGCGAGGATAATGGCGAACTCATCGCCCCCGAGGCGTGCCACGGTATCACCTTCGCCAACGAAGCTCCTGAGCCGAAGGGCCGCTTCCTGAAGGAGGAGGTCTCCGACCGCATGGCCGAGGGTATCGTTGACATCCTTGAAGTCGTCGAGATCGAGCAGCAGCAGGCCCACACCGGCCCCGGAGTCCCCCGCATTCTTCAGGGCCTCGTTCAGGCGGACATGGAACAGCGCCCGGTTCGCCAGGCCCGTCAGGGGGTCGTGGTTGGCGGTTCGCCAGATGGCTTCCTCGGCCGCTTTCCGATCGGCGATGTCGAAGGTCAGTCCGATGAGCCGGTTTTCGCCCTTTCGCTCAGCCCTGAGCGACAGCCATGTATGCGTGCCGTCGGGGGACAGGTAGCGCACTTCGGTCGCGCCACTGCCCTCCGACATGACGGCGTGCCAGAAGGTCGTCACCCTCTGCCGGTCGTCGGGATGCACCCGATCGATGAAATCGGCCGCCGGTCCCGAAGAAATCCCCAGCAGCACCATGGAATTCTCGGAGCGATCGACCCACAGCGTCTCGAGATCGAGTTCCCAGGCCGCCATCCTGCTGGCTTGCAACGCCAGCCGCAGGCGCTCCTCGCTCACCCTGATCGCGTTCTCGGCTGCATTGCGGATGGTGATGTCGGTAAAGGTGCGCACCATTCCGCCATTGGGAAGGCGGTTGGTTCGAACCTCCAGCACCGTCCCGTCCGGTCTCTGCCTCTCATAGTCCAGAATTTCGACGTTTATTCCTTCGTATTTGATGGCGCGAAGGAGCGCTTCGGTGACCGTACCAAATTCGCCTTGCTCCATCTGCCATCGTTTCACCGCCTCGAACGACGGATGGGACCGCATCAAGTCGGCAGGCAGGCCGAGCAGATCGATCGCGCGCTGATTGCAGACCGCCACATAGCCGTTGGCATCCACCATCAGAATTCCCTGGTCCACATGCTCCACGACAGCGTTCAACAGAGCGCTGTCCACGGGGAATGCTCGCGTCATGCGCTGAGTGGTCAAGCGTCGGCCCCTCCCCAAGCTAATGGTCAAGCAAGGTATGGCCGCCCACTTTCGAAATACTGAAAGACCGAATGCCCGGCATCGCAGGCCAGACCGGCATGCTCGCCAGGCTTGCGACCATGCGCCTCTGGTTTGGAATTGTTCCGATGTGATATGAAGCCGGCATGAAGCTGCCGCCCCCGCTCAAGCCTCGGGCGTGCCGCGACGTCGTCATTTGAGGCATCGCCATGGAATCCCGGGTCGTCAGGCCGTTCCCCCATCCTGAATCGCGCCAGAGCGAGGCCCAGGCCGCCCCCTCGCTCGGGTTGACGCGCCGCATGCGCCGCAACCGCAAGGCCGAGTGGTCGCGACGGCTGGTGCGCGAGACGCGGCTGACGACCGACGATCTGATCTGGCCGATCTTCCTGATGGACGGGCAGCAGGCCCGCACGCCGGTGGAATGGATGCCCGGCGTCGACCGGCTGAACATCGACGAAGCCGTCCGGCAGGCGGCCGAGGCGGCGGCACTCGGCATCCCCGCCATCGCCCCCTTCCCCTATGTCGAAAAGGCGCTGCGCGACCCGACGGGCTCCGAGGCGCTGAGCAGCGAAAACCTGATGTGCCGCGCGGTGCGGGCGATCAAGCGGGAGGTGCCGCAGATCGGCATCATCTGCGACGCCGCGCTCGACCCCTACACCTCGCATGGCCATGACGGCGTGATGGATGGCGAGCGCATCCTGAACGATGCCAGCGTCGCGATCCTCGTCCGGCAGGCGCTGGCGCTGGCCGATGCCGGCGCCGACGTGATCGCCCCCTCCGACATGATGGACGGGCGCGTCGGCGCGATCCGCGCCGCGCTCGACACCGCCGGCCAGGAGGACGTGCAGATCATGGCCTATGCGGCCAAATATGCGTCCGCCTTCTACGGCCCGTTCCGGGACGCCATCGGCACCAATGCGACGCTGATCGGCGACAAGCGCACCTACCAGATGGACCCGGCCAACACCGACGAGGCCATCGCCGAGGTCGCGCTCGACCTCGAGGAGGGCGCCGACATGGTGATGATCAAGCCCGGCCTGCCCTATCTCGACGTGGTGGCGCGGGTGAAGGATCAGTTCCGCGTGCCGACCTTCGCCTATCAGGTCTCCGGCGAGTACGCGATGCTGATGGCCGCCGTGCAGAATGGCTGGCTCGACGGCGACAAGGCGATGCTGGAGAGCCTGCTGGCCTTCAAGCGCGCCGGCGCCGACGGCGTGCTGACCTATTTCGCGCCGCGCGTGGCGAAGATGCTGAAGGCGGGCTGAGCTTTCCGGTCCCAGACGATTTCGGCGCGTTCGGTGGGTGCCGAATGGTTTTCCGCTCCGCTCGAAAGCGACGACGGTTTCAGCATGATGACGGATGAAAGCCAGAGCTTCCTGGCGCGACTGAAGGCCGACCTGCGAGCAGCGATGCGCGAGCGCAAATCGGTCGAGGTGACGGCACTGCGTGAATTGATCGCTGCGATCGACAATGCCCAGGCCGTTCCAGTCGGCGATCGGCACGACAGCTATGTGTTTCACGCATTCGGCGACAGCGCGGTCGAAGTCCCACGCAAGGTGCTGGGCAAGGACGAGCTGCGCCGATTGGTCGAAGCCGAAATCCAGAGCCGAAACAATACAGCGAAGACGTATCGTAGCCTCGGGCGCGACGACAAGGCTCAGGATCTGTCTGATGGAGCACAGACCCTGAATCGATATCTCGATCCGCCCGATCTGAGCTAGCGGCACACCACCCACTCCAAAGCCATGTTTCAAACGGCACGGGCAAGCGCTACCGTTGCCGCCGCATGCGCCCGCTCCTCCTGCCGATTCTGGTTGCCGTCCTCGTGGCCCTCGCCGGTTGCGGCGAAGACTTCGACACCGACCAGACGCGGCTGTGCCGGCAGGCGATCCCGCCGCTCAACCCGCCGGGAGCGCATATCGAGATCGAACGGATGACGGTCGGCCCGGTGCGGCGGGCCCTGCGCCTGCTCTACCGGATGCAGCTCGGCGACGGCGTCGCGCGGCATCGCAGCATCGACTGCCTGTTCGGCACGGACGACAAGGGGCTCGGGCGGCCGACGCTGATCGGCATCGCCTCGGACGGGCAGCCGATGTCGGATGCCAGCTTCTATTTCCTGCGCCGCTTCTATCTCGAGGATCGCAGCGAGCCCCCGCCGGACCCGGCCGCGCCCACGGCGTCGGACCTGCCCGCCGTGCCGGCCGGCCTCGCCTATGGCCTGCAGCAGGCACTGAGCGGCCTGCCCTCGGCAGCGATCTACGGGCTGCTCGCCGCCGCCTATGCGCTGGTCTACGGGCTGACCGGCCGGATCATCCTGTGCTTCGGCGAATTCGCCGCGCTCGGGGCGCTGGCCTCGGTGGTCGGCGTGGCGCTGCTGCTCTCGCTCGCCGTCTCGACGCCGCTGACGGGGCTCGCCGTCGCCTTCACCGTGGCGATCCTCGTCTCGGCGCTGCACGGTTTCGCCATGGGCCGCTTCGTGCTGCGCCATCTCGAACGCGCCAGCGGCCAGCAGATGCTGATCGCGACGATCGGCCTTTCGATCGCGCTTTCGGAATATCTGCGCCTCGCCCAGGGGCCGCAATTGCGCTGGCTGCCGCCGGTGTTCAACGCTCCCGTGGCGCTCGTCCATGCCGGCGATTTCATCGTGACGCTCAACCCGGTCGCGACCCTCCTGACGCTGATCGGGTTGGGCGCCACGCTCGGGCTGGTGCAGCTCATCCGCCGCACCGCCTATGGCCGGGCCTGGCGGGCGGTCGCCGATGACGAGGGCACGGCGGCGCTGTTCGGCGTCGATGCACGCGCCGTGCGCGACATCGCCGTCATCATCGCCTGCGCGCTCTGCGGCATGGCGGGCGTCATCGTCACGGTGATCTATGGCGGCATGGGCTTCGCCGGCGGCTTCTCGCTCGGCCTCAAGGCGCTGGTCGCGGCCATCCTCGGCGGCATCGGCTCGGTGCCGGGCGCGGCGCTGGGCGGATTGTTCATCGCCGGCTTCGAGGCGGTCTGGTCGGCGACGCTGCCGATCGAGCAACGCGACCTCGCGGTCTATCTGCTGCTCGCCATCGTGCTGATCTGGCGCCCCGGTGGCTTCTTCGGCGACAGCGAATTGACGCCGCGCCAGGTTTGACGACAGCCTGCGGCATCGGCTTCCGTCCGAAAACACATTTGCCTTTCGCCCCCGGACGAGACACGGACCTCATCATGACCGAGACCTTCGCGATCACGCCCGAGGACATCGACGCCGCCGCGGGGCGGATCGCAGGCCATGTCCTGCGCACGCCGCTGGTGCCGGCGCCGCGCCTCTCCGAGCTCACGGGCGCGCAGGTCATGGTCAAGCATGAGAACATGCAGGCGACCGCCTCCTTCAAGGAGCGCGGCGCGGTCAACAAGCTGCTCTCGCTCAGCGAGGCCGAGCGGGCCCGCGGCGTCATCGCCATGTCGGCCGGCAACCATGCCCAGGCGGTGGCCTATCACGCCAAGCGCTTCGGCATCCCGGCGACCATCGTGATGCCCGAGACGACGCCGCTGGTGAAGGTCGAGAACACCCGCGCCCATGGCGCGCGCGTCGTGCTCCATGGCGAGACGCTCTACGAATCCGCGCAGAAGGCACGCGAGCTCGCCGGCGCCGAGCAGCTCGTCTTCGTCCACCCCTATGACGATGCCGCGGTGATGGCGGGCCAGGGCACCGTCGCGCGCGAGATGCTCGCCGACGAGCCCGATCTCGACATGCTGATCATCCCGCTCGGCGGCGGCGGGCTGATGGCCGGCAACGCCGTCGCCGCCAAGGCGATCAAGCCCGGCATCGAGCTGATCGGCGTCGAGGCCGACCTCTACCCCTCCTTCTTCAACGCCGTGAACGGGCAGGACCGCCCCATCGGCGGGGCGACGCTGGCCGAGGGCATCGCGGTCAAGACCGTCGGCCAGATGACGCTGCCGATCGTCTCGAAGCTGGTTTCCGACATCGTGCTCGTCGGCGAAGACCTGATCGAGCGCGCCGTCAACGCCTATGCCTGCCTGCAGCACAGCCTGGCGGAAGGCGCCGGCGCGGCCGGGCTCGCGGCCATGCTGAAGGAGCCGGAGCGCTATGCCGGGCGCAAGGTCGGGCTCGTGCTCTGCGGCGGCAACATCGACACCCGCCTGCTCGCCGCGATCATGGTGCGCGAGCTGGAGCGGGAGGACCGTATCGTCGCCTTCCGCCTGACCAGCAGCGACCGGCCCGGCCTGCTCGGCAAGATCGCGAGCCTGCTCGGCAATGAGGGGGCCAATATCCTCGAGGTCAGCCATGGCCGGCTTTTCCTCGACGTGCCGGCGAAGGGCGTCTCGCTCGACGTCACGGTCGAGACGCGCGGCGAGGCGCATTCGCGCGCGATCGAGGACATGCTGGCGAAAAATGGCTTCGCGCCCCGGCGCATCCTGCCGCGTGGCCTTGCGGAACCGACGCGCTGATCAAACATTGTTGCCCGGGTGCGCATTCCCGCGCGCCGTCATGAGGATCGAGTTCGATGAGCGATACCCGCTACGGCCAGCCGCCGATCACGGCTCTGGAGCAGCGTCCCTACCAGAACGTCAGCGGCGTCCTGGGCTCGCGGCTCTTCGCCTGGATCATCGACATCGTCGTGCTGTTCTTCCTCGGCTGGCTGGTCTTCCTGCTGCTGGTGGTGCTCGGCCTCGTCACCTTCGGCGCGACCTGGTTCCTGATCCCGGCCGCCGCCTTCGTGACGGCGCTGGGGTATGCGGCCTTGACGGTCGGCGGCCGGCGCCAGTCGACCTGGGGCATGCGCGTCGCCGGCTTGCGGGTCGAGACCGCGGATGGCGGGCGGCCGGACGGGCTCGTCGCGGCGGTGCATGCGCTGTTCTTCTACGTCGCGGCCGGAACGGTGGCGCTGTGGCTCATCGACATCGGCTGCGGCCTCTTCCGCTCCGATCGGCGCCTCGGCCATGACCTGCTGACCGGCCTCGTGGTCGTGCGGGCTTGAGGGGCTAAAACCGGAAACGCAGCAGGCGGCCGATTCGCGAGAAGGCCGGGATCATCTCCATGACCGGCACGGCCATTCGCGCGAACAGGGACAGGCGCGCGATCTGGTCGAGGTCGTAGCCGCGCGAACCATAGCCTGTGAGCTCCTCCACCAGCTCGAGCCGGGGAAGCTGCCGGAGCAGTTCCTCCGGCTCGTCGAGCGCCCAGTGCAAGGCCGCGCCGGTGGCGCGGATGGAGGGCTGCCAGGCGATCAGGATGAGCCCGAGCTGGCTATAGGCATCGAAGGCCAGCTCGCCCCCGGGCAGATGCCCGGTCACGCGCTCCAGCAGCAACGGCACCTCCTCCGACGGCAAATAGGGCAACAGCCCTTCGGCGATGACGAAGGCCGGCTTGTCCCGCGGCACGGCTTCGAGCCATTCGGGCTCGGTCACCGAGGAGCCGATCAGCACACAGCCGTCGCGGGCCGGGTAGAGGCGCTGCCGCAGGGCGATCACGTCCGGGTAGTCGACGTCGAACCAGCGGACGGTTTCGGGCGGCGCGATCCTGAAGACGCGGCTGTCCAGCCCGCAGCCGAGATGAAGCACCGTCGCATCCGGGTGTCGCCCCAGAAAATCGCGCGTCCAGCCATCGATGAGGTGAGCCCGCAAGGCGACGCCGATCATGATGTCGCGGTCGATCCTCAGCCGGTCGAAATCGTAGTCGATCCCCGCCAGGGCCTGCGCGGCAAAGCGGTCCTTCAGCAGGGTATCGGGCAGCTGGCTCTCGCCGGCCTTGGCACAGAGCGTGACGAGAAGCGTTTCGCGCGCGCCGTGGAGAACTACCTTTTCACCGGCCATCGCGTCCTCCCGATCTCGCATCGCGCTTGTTGCCGCCGCTGCCGATGCTACATTGAAGGGCGGAAGCTTCCGGGGAGCCAGCCGACGTGACGCGCCCGTTGCGGGATGCCCCGCAATTCTACCTCACTTCGCCGACCGCGTGTCCCTATTTGCCGGGCCGCGAGGAACGGAAGGTGTTCACCCATCTCGTCGGACCGCGCGCCGGCGACCTCAACAACGTGCTGTCGCAAGGCGGATTCCGGCGTTCGCAGAGCATCGCCTACCGCCCGGCCTGCGAGGTCTGCCGGGCCTGCGTCTCGGTGCGCGTCTGCGTCGACGATTTCCGCTACTCGCGCGGCTTCCGCAAGGTGCTGGCCCGCAACAGCGACCTGATCGGCGAGGCCCGCCCGCCGCAGCCGCGCTCCGAGCATTATTCCCTGTTCCGCTCCTATCTCGACGAGCGGCATCCGGACGGCGGCATGGCGACGATGTCGGCGCTCGACTTCGCGATGATGGTCGAGGACACCCATGTCGAGACCAACCTGATCGAGTATCGGCGGCGCGGACCGGATTCGGGCTTCACCGGGCGCGGCCAGGGCGACCTCTTCGCCATGGCGCTGACCGACACGCTGAACGACGGCCTGTCGATGGTCTATTCGGTCTATGATCCCGGGCTGGAGCTCCGCTCGCTCGGCACCTTCATGGTGCTCGATCACATCGCGCGCGCCCGCAGGCTCGGACTGCCTTACGTCTATCTCGGCTATTGGGTCGATGGCTCGCCCAAGATGTCCTACAAGGCCCGGTTCCTGCCGCAGGAGCGGCTGACGCCGCAGGGCTGGGAGCGGGTCGAGACGAACGCTCCCACCGCGTGAAGCGCGTCGCGACGCCAACGAACCGAATTCCGCAACCTATGAGGGCATTATCTCAAGAATGATCGCATTCCCGTAGGGCGTCGGGCCATACGGTCAGGGATCGGCGTATCCGCCCCCGTTTTCCCCGAAAAAGCGCAATCGGCTTAAGAGTAAATCAAGTCCGCATCTCGCATTGTCCCGGTACCTGATCGCCTGGGGGGCTTCATGCTGCGCGACCTGACCCGGATGCCGGCCGAGATGTCGTCGGATTCGCGCCGGCAGTTGCTCAATGCCGTCACGGACCTGTTCCTGCTGGACCAGGAGCCGAGCGAGGTTAGCAAGGAGCATTACGGCGACATCGCGGTGACGTCGCTCTCCCATCTCGGCGACGAGGACCGCCAGGGCTATGCCGATCGCGTCGCGGCGCTGCCGAGCCTGCCGCGCAACGTCGCCGTCACGCTCGGCGGCGACGACAATGTCGAGGTGGCGCGGCTGGTCCTGACCCTGTCCCCGGTCCTCACCGACACCGATCTCGCCGCCATCGCCGTCAGCCAGACGCAGCAGCATCTCGCGGCCATCGCCGAGCGCGCGCGCCTGTCCGAGAGCGTCACCGACATCCTGGTCGAGCGCGGCGACCGGACCGTTCTCTCAACCGTCAGCGCCAATGAGGGCGCCGCCTTCTCGGATCGCGGCTTCGACCGGCTGCTGGAGCGCGGCACCGGCGATGCGGGAATCGCCGGCAACCTCGCCCGGCGCTCGGATCTCGCACCGAAACGGGCTGAACGGGTGCTGCGCATCGTCGAGCAATTGTCGGACGGCTCCGGCGCTGCGGGGACACCGACCGACGAAGCGGTCTCGCTCGCCCGGCAGGCCCGCCAGCAGCGTCTGGAAGTGAAGCTCCTGCTCTCCGATCTCACCGCCAAGGTGCGCGAGGTCGACGACGTCCTGACCATGCTGGCCGACGAGGACCGCGCCTTCCACCTGGCGCAGGTCTTGTCGCAAGTCGCCGAGATCACCCCCGAGCAGGCGCTGCGGGTGCTGATGCAGCGCAATGCCAGCGGCATCGCGGTGACCTGCCGTTCGCTCGGCGTCGGCATGACGGCCTTCCGCGCCATCCTGCAATTGCGGGCGCGACGGCTCTATTTCTCCTCGCGCGACATCGACGACGACGTCGACGCCTATGCCAAGCTCGACCTCGCCACCGCCGAGCGGACGCTGCGCTTCCTCAAGCTGCGCACCAAGATCGCCTGAGCCGCCAGGCGCGCCTGCGCGGAGCGGCCGCGCCACAAAACGGCGACATTCGCCGGACCTCATGCTAGGCTCCAGCAGGTATTTGCCGTGAGGATGCCTTCGACGTGAGATTTCCGGTCGTTTCCGCCGCCGTGACCGCCGCTGGGCTGGCTCTGTTTGCAGCCGCCGGCACGGCACGGGCCCAGACCTCGCTCCCGCTCACCGGCTTCGCCTCGCTGCCCTCCTTCGCCTGGGACGCGCCCTCGCTCTCACCGAAATGGGAGGGCTCCTATGCGCGCATCTCCTCCGGCTTCCAGGTGACGAGCGGCAAGCATATGCGCACCAGCGCGGGGCCAACCTTCGGCCTCGAAATGGGAACGATGCGGCAGGAGGGCAATTTCGTCTACGGCATCGTCGGCGCGCTCGACTACTCGCCCACCCTCGGAGGCTACGGCACGCCGAGCTTCGGCAATGTCGCCTATACCCGCGATTTCGCCGGCGCGTTCCAGATCAAGACCGGCGTGCTCGTGACACCGGACGTGCTGGTCTACACCAAGGTCGGCATGTCCGCCGCGAACGAGACCTGGCGCTATGGCGCGACGAGCGTCTCCCCGCCCTTCAGCCAGAGCGATATCGCGGTCAGGCCCGAGGCGCGGGCCGGCGTGGAATGGGCCGTTACCGACAAGCTGACGCTCGGCGTCGAGGTCGGCGTGGTCGGCCAACGGCTTCGCTGACGGAGTCGGCGCCGACACCGGCAGGGCGGCATCCCGCGCATCGCCCCGAGATTTCGCCCTCGTCCTCCAAACTGATGATCCCGCCGCTCGCGGACACAATAAGCTGCGCCTGACCGGACGTTCCCGGATCGGGCGAGCGTGCCGCGGGCCGGCAGCCTGGATCCCCGTCGCCCGGCTTCGAACTCCTCAGGCGAGGCGAAGCGATGGCGCGCAATCTCAGCAAGGGCATGAGCGGCCAGGATGTGCGGATCCTCCAGGACCGGCTGAACTACCATCTGCGTCGCGAAACCCCGCTCGCGCTCGACGCCATCTTCGGGCCGAAGACTCATGAGCGGGTGAGCAAATTCCAGACGCTTCACGGGCTGACGAAGGACGGCATCGTCGGCCCGAGGACCCGCGCCATCCTGTTCGAAGTCGAAACCTTCCCGGCGCAGGTCCTCGTCTTTCCCGAATTGACGCGGCCGACCTTCGGAGCCGGCGGGGCTTTAGGAATCAAGCCGCCGCAGCTGATCCCGCCGCTGACGCTGCCAGGCACCACGCCCAAGCAGCCGCAATTCGTCCTGCAGCCCCCGGTCATCCTGGGCCCTCAGTTGAGCCTGGCGGGGGTCTCCTCGGCGTCCTTCTCACCCGTGAGACAGCCGAGCCTGCTCAACCTGACCTTCACGCTCGTGCCGGTGCAGGACCCGAGCGACCCGGTCGTGCGATCGACGCAGAACATCGTCAAGCTGGTCCAGGACATCCCGGTCAACAGCAGGTTCAAGGCTCAGATCCTGTCGTTCATCCCGAAGCCGTTCAAATCGATCAGCGAGCCGACCGCCGGGCTCGATGTCGATATCGGAATCCCGAAATATTCCCCGCTCGATCCCAACAAGATCAGCCAATCCGGCAGCGCGCAGTACAATCTCCGGCTCACCGGGCGGCCGGGCGGAGCGACGCCGCTCGTCATGCTGCAAGGCCGGGCCGAAGGCGAGATCGAAATCGACTACACCGGCAAGGCGCAGTCGAACTATTTCAAGGCGACCGTCACCTGCAATTTCTTCCTCGGCGTCGTCGGGACTTTTTGACCGGACCGCCGCGGGCGTCGCGACCTTAAGCCCGTCAGCCGCCGAAGCTGTTGCTCTTCGGGAAGCCCTTGGGCGGCAGGCGGCCGGACTCGGCGCGGTGGCCGAGCCATTCGAGCAGATCGGCCTGCGGCACTGTCCAGGTCCGGCCGGAGGTGTCGAGCCAGGTCAGTCCATCAGCCAGCTTGAAGGTCTTGGCGTCGGAGAGGCCACCATCCTTGTAGCGTTGCAGGCGCACGCCTTTGCCGCGCCCCATCTCCGCCACCTCGGAAATCGGGAAGCAGAGCAGCTTGCGGTTCTGGCCGATGATCGCGACATGGTCGCCATCGGCCGGCACGGCCAGCATCGCGACGGTCGCTCCGTCGACATTCAGGACCTGCCTCCCTTTACGCGTATTGGCGACGACATCGTCCGCGGGCGCGACGAAGCCCCTGCCCTCGCTCGTCACCATCAGCAGCTTCGAACCGGGCTTGTAGGCGAAAGCCGAGACGATCTCGGCCGTCTCCTCGAGCTCGATCATCAGGCGGATCGGATCGCCGAAGCCGCGCCCGCCCGGCAGCTTCGAGGCCTCCAGCGTGAAGACCTTGCCGTTCGAGGCGAGCACCAGCACCTTCGCCGTCGTTTCGGTGAAGAAGGCCGTCTGGAGCGTGTCGTCGCCCTTGAAGGAGAAGCTCGACTTGTCCTGGACATGGCCCTTCAGCGCGCGGATCCAGCCCTTCTTCGAGATCACGACCGTGATCGGCTCGCGCTCGACCATGGCCTGGGTCAGGTCGATATCGGTGGTATCGGGCATATCCGCGAAATCGGTGCGGCGCTTGCCGATCGCCGTCTCCGGTCCGAAGGTCTTCTTCACCTGGCGGATGTCCCAGGCGATGGTCTTCCACTGGGTCGCCTCGGAGCCGAGCAGCTCCTCGATCTGCCCCTTCTCCTTGGTCAATTCGTCGAGCTCGGTCTTGAGCTGCATCTCCTCGAGCTTGCGCAGCGCGCGCAGGCGCGTGTCGAGGATCGCGTTGGCCTGGACCTCGGTGAGCTCGAAGACCTTCATCAGCTCGATCTTCGGCTCGTCCTCCTCGCGGATGATTTTGATCACCCGGTCGAGGTCGAGATAGACGATCAGCAGGCCGCGCAGGATTTCCAGCCGCTTGTCGATCTGGCCGAGCCGGAAGCGCGAGCGCCGCTGCAGCACCTCGCGGCGATGGTCGAGCCAGGCGCGCAGCGCCTCGGCGAGGCCGAGCACGCGCGGCACCAGCCCGCCGGTCAACACGTTCATGTTCATCGGAATGCGCGCTTCGAGCTCGGAGAGCCTGAACAGCGATTCCATCATCAGGTTGGCATCGACATTGCGGGCGCGCGGCTCGATGACGATGCGGATGTCCTCGGCGGATTCGTCGCGCAGGTCGGCGACCAGAGGCAGCTTCTTGTCGTTGAGCAGTTCCGCGATCTTCTCGATCAGCCGGCCCTTCGAGACCATGTAGGGGATCTCGGTGACGACGACCTGCCAGGCGCCCCGCTCAAGGTCCTCCTTCAGCCAGCGCGCGCGGGTGCGGAAGGCGCCGCGCCCGGTGCGGTAGGTCTCCGCCATCGAGGCGCGGGTCTCGACGATGATGCCGCCGGTCGGGAAATCCGGCCCGGGCACGAAGGTCATGAGCTGCTCGGAGGAGGTCTCCGGGTGCTGGATCAGGTAGAGCGCGGCGTCGCAGAGCTCGGCCGCGTTGTGCGGCGGGATCGAGGTCGCCATGCCGACCGCGATGCCCTGCGAGCCGTTGGCCAGCAGGTTCGGGAAGGCGGCCGGCAGTACGACCGGCTCCTCGTCCTCACCGTTATAGGTCTCGCGGAAATCGACCGCGTCCTCGTCTATGCCGTCGAGGAGCAGGCGCGCGACCTCGGTCATGCGCGCTTCGGTGTAACGATAGGCGGCGGCGTTGTCCCCGTCGATATTGCCGAAATTGCCCTGCCCGTCGACGAGCGGGTAGCGCTGGGCGAAATCCTGCGCGAGGCGCACCAGCGCGTCATAGACCGACTGGTCGCCATGCGGGTGGAACTTACCGATGACGTCGCCGACGATGCGGGCGCATTTCTTGTGGACCTGGCCGGGGTCGAGCCGGAGCAGACGCATCGCATGGATGATGCGCCGGTGGACCGGCTTCAAGCCGTCGCGCGCATCCGGCAAGGCGCGATGCATGATCGTGGAGAGCGCATAGGCGAGATAGCGTTCTTCGAGCGCCGATTTCAGATCGATGCGCTCGGCTCCATCCTCCGGCGGCGGATCGATCGGTTTGCCCATACGCTGTCAGCCCTCTTCCCGTCCAAATTCGCGCCGATCCTGATCGTCTGGAGCATTGCTCCCTGCGGAAACCGGCACCCGCTTCTTCGCGCCATGCTCTATGGCACAGCACGAATCAGCCCGCCAGAACAATGCAGGTACGCACGCATGCGCGCAAACGCCGGAGCGGCCATTTTGCGTTCAATCGGTGGATGAATTCGCGGCCAAGCGCGTCGCCAGCTCGACCAGCCGGGCGCGCTCCGGCGGCTCCTGCAAACCGCGCGGCTCGAAGAGGTGCCGGCGCAGGAAAAAGCCGGTCAGGGAGAAGCCCGACAGGATGTCGGCGGCGGAGGGCTGGCGTCCGCCCTGCCCCTCGACGAGAAAGGCCGGGAGCTTCAGCAGCCGGTCGAGATAGGGCTGCGCCGCCGGGCGGCTGACGGCCTTGCCGGATTTCGGTGAGACATGGCTGAGGTCATCGGGCGTGCCAGTCACGGCGCAGCGGGCGAGATCGAGCCCGAAACCGAGCTCGGAGAGCATGGCGAGCTCGAAGCGCACCACCAGCGGCGGGGCGAGCTGCGGCTCGTCGAGATGCTCGACGAGGACGGCGAGCCCCTCATAGAGACCCGGATGCGGATCTCGCTCCGGCAGGAGGCGCAAGAGGCCGGCGATGGTCGCCAGCCCATAGAGCGCGACCGGTGCGGCCATCAATCGCGCGGCATGGGAGGTCAGCAACTCCACCTTGTACTCGCCGAGATGCTCGTCGAGACGAGCCCGCCATGTCAGCGCGACCCGGTTGCCGGGCTGGAGCAGCGGCTGCGTCTTCTGCGAGCGCCCGCCGCGAACGAGGCCGAGATGGCGGCCGTGGAAGCGCGTCATCACCTCCAGGATCACGGCGCTTTCGCCATGCCCCCTCAGCCCGATGACGGTGCCCTCGTCGACCCATTCCATGGACTGGATGTAGGGCAGACAAGCGCAGGAAGGAACCGCGTCATGGTCGGGCTTGCCCCGACCATCTCGGAAACGAGCTATCTTGTCATGAGATTCTCGGGTCTGCGCTTCGCTTCGCCCGAGAACGACGCCTCGTCGGTTTCACACATATTGCGCGATGCCGCCGCCGAAGGACCAGTTCTCGCGTGCCGTCTCGACGAGAATGATGAAGATGTCGTCGGAGCGCAGGCCGGGATCGCGGCGCAAATTCTCGTGGATCCTCGCGAACAATGCCTTCTTCTGCGTCACGCCGCGCGAGGCGCTGACGGTGATCTGGATGACCACCATCGCATCCGAGCGGTCAAAGCCGAAATAATTGGCGTCGTAGATGAACTCGCCGGCATCGTGCTGGTGAACCAGCGCGAAGAGATCGCCCTCAGGCACCTCGAAGGTCTCGCGCAGCGCCTTGTAGACGCCATCGACGATGGCGGCGGGTTCGGAGGCCGGGCGGCCGCGGCGCATGGAAATCCGGATCAGGGGCATGGTCGTCTCCATTTGCGGCGAAGCGCGATCCCGCGCCGGTCGCCGATGGAGAGAAGCTAGCGTTGAAACGACAAACATAAAACCGTATCATACGAGATATCAGAGATACGGATTTTTGATTGATGAGCTCCCCTGCCCTCGACGTGGACGCCGTCGCCGCCTTCCTGCAAGCGGCCGAGCTCGCCAGCTTCACGCGCGCGGCGGAGGCGCTCGGCTCGACGCAATCGCTGGTCAGCACCCGGATCAAGCGTCTCGAAACCACGCTCGGCCGGCTGCTGCTCCAACGCCATCCGCGCCTCGTGCGATTGACGCCGGAAGGCGAGCGCTTCCTGCCGGCGGCGCGGGAATTCCTGGCGGCGCATGGCCGGGCGCTCGCAGCCTTCACCGAGGAGCCGGAGCGTATCACGGTCGGCATCAGCGAACAGGCGGCGGGGCCCGATATCCCACTCCTGCTCTCGCGTCTGGCGGCGCATGATCCCGGCCTCGTCGTCAATCTCCGGATCGAGCCGTCAAGCCTGCTGGAAGCCGCCTTCGAGGCCGGGGAACTCGACGTCGTGCTGGTCCGACGGGTCGGGGGAGGCAGGACCGGCGAGGTGCTGCGCGAGGATGTCTTCGGCTGGTTCGCCTCGCCTGCGCTGACGCGCCGGCCGGACGCGCCGCTGCCGATGATCAGCCTCGTCACCGAGTGCCGCCTGCGCCGCCACGCCATCGAGGCATTGACCCGCTGCGGCCGGCCCTGGCGCGAAGCCTTCATCGGCGGCGGCATGGCGGCGGTGCTCGCGGCGGTCTCGGGTGGGTTGGGCGTCAGCCCGCTCGCCAGCCGCATCGCGCCGCGCGACGCGGTCGATGTCGGGGCGGATTGGGGCCTGCCGCCGCTCGGCCGCTCGCAGGTCGTGCTGCGCAGCCAGGTTTCCAGCGCACGCGGGCGCTCCTTCGTCCGCGAACTCGCGGTGGCGTTCCGGGGGTGAGCCTCGCGGTAAGGCTGCCGTCATCGGGAATGACGGACCTGCCCCGGAAGAACGGCCCTATCCCAGCACGCGCTCGACCCGGCTGATCTGACGCTTCTCGCGCAATTCGCTGATGATGGCCGAGAGGTGCTTCAGGTCCCAGACCGTCAGATCGATGGTCACATCGGTGAAGTCCGGATTGGGCCGGTTCATCTGGACGGCGTCGATATTGCCGTCATGCTCGGCGATGATCGTGGTGATCTGGGCGAGCGAGCCGGGCTCGTTGATCGACTTCAGCGCGATCCGCGCCGGGAAGCGCTGCGGCACCTTGTCGTCGAGATCCCAGCGAACATCGAGCCAGCGATCGGGCTCATTGTCGAAGGCAGCGAGTGCGGGCGACTGGATCGGGTAGATCGTCACCCCCTCGCCCGCCGTCAGGATGCCGACGATGCGGTCGCCCGGCACGGCGCCGCCTTGCGGCGAGAAGCGCACCGGCAGGTCGCGCCCAAGGCCCCGGATCGGAATGGCGTCGGCGCTGGGCTCACCCGGCAGCTTGAACTTCAGGTTCTCGCCCTTGCCGAGTTCGAACCAGCCCTTGCCGCTCGCCGTGGCCGCGGCCGGCTTGGGCTCGCCGGCCGTGCGCTTCTCCGGCTCCAGATCGGGGTAGACGGCCTTGACCACATCGCCCGAATACATCTCGCCGCGGCCGACGGCGGCCAGCACATCGTCCACGGTGCTGCGCGCGAGGCGTTTCAGCGCCGCCTTCAGCTTCTCGTCGGAGAAGGCCTTCTCGGCGCGCGAGAAAGCGCGTTCGAGGATCTGGCGGCCCAGGCCGGCATATTGCCGGCGCACCGCGACACGGGTGGCGCGGCGGATGGCGGCGCGGGCCTTGCCGGTGACGACGAGGGATTCCCAGGCGGCAGGCGGAGCCTGCCCCTCGGCGCGGGTGATCTCGACCTCGTCGCCGTTCTGCAATTCGGTCAGCAGCGGGGCGATGCGGCCGTTGATCTTGGCGCCGACGGCACTGTTGCCGACATCGGTGTGGACGGCATAGGCGAAGTCGATCGGGGTCGCGCCGCGCGGCAGGGCGATGAGCCGGCCCTTCGGCGTGAAGCAGAAGACCTGGTCGTGGAAGAGCTCGAGCTTGGTGTGCTCGAGGAACTCCTCGGGGCTGTCGCCCTCGGCCAGCAGGTCGACGGTGCGACGCAGCCATTGATAGGCGCGGCTCTCGTCGACGAGCTGCATCGGCTCACCGGGGCGGCCATCCTTGTAGTGGGCATGGGCGGCGATGCCGTATTCGGCGATGCGGTCCATCGAATCGGTGCGGATCTGCAGTTCGACGCGGCTGTGGCCGGGGCCGACCACCGTGGTGTGGATCGAGCGGTAGTCGTTCTGCTTGGGCGTCGAGATGTAGTCCTTGTAGCGGCCCGGCACCATCGGCCAGGTCATGTGGACGATGCCGAGGACGCGGTAGCAATCCTGCGGCTTCTCGACGATGACGCGGAAGCCGAAGATGTCCGACAACTGCTCGAAGGAGACGGATTTCCGCTCCATCTTCTTCCAGATCGAATAGGGGCGCTTGCGGCGGCCATGGACCTCGGCCTCGATGCCGCTGGCCGCGAGCTTGTCCTTCAGATCGCGCTCGATCTCGCCGATGACCTTGCCCTCGCGCGCGGTCACCTCCTCCAGCCGCTTGGTGACGGTGGCATGCGCCTCCGGCTTGATATGGCGGAAGGCGAGCTCCTCCAGCTCCTCGCGCAATTCCTGCATGCCCATGCGGCCGGCAAGCGGGGCGTAGATCTCGATCGTCTCCTCGGCGATGCGCAGGCGCTTTTCCGGCGGGACGAAATGCAGGGTGCGCATGTTGTGCAGCCGGTCGGCCAGCTTCACCAGCAGCACGCGGATATCGTCGACGATGGCGAGCAGGAGCTTGCGGAAATTCTCGCCCTGCGCCGCCTTCTTCGAGACGAGGTCCAGCTTCTTGATCTTGGTGAGCCCGTCGACGAGCCGGCGGATATCCGGCCCGAACAGGTTCTCGATCTCCTCCAGCGTCGCCGCCGTGTCCTCGACCGTGTCGTGCAGCACCGCCGCGACGATGGTGGCATCGTCGAGCTTCAGGTCCGTCAGGATCGCGGCGACTTCGAGCGGATGCGCGAAGAAGGGATCGCCGGAGGCGCGCTTCTGCGTGCCATGGGCGCGCATGGCATAGACATAGGCCCGGTTGAGCAGGTCCTCGTCGGTACTCGGATTGTAGCTCCTGACCCGGTCAACGAGCTCATATTGCCGCATCATGCCCATGCGGGCCCCAGCCTCAGCCTACGATCATTGCAACGCATTATTATTTGCACAGGTCTGGGCGGCAGCAAGGCGCTTTTCCGAGTATCGGGCATGAAAAAGCCCGGCAGTGCCGGGCTTTAGAGCAAAACGGTGAAGAAATTCCCCGACGGGAATCAATCCTCGTCGTCGGCGCTCTCGGTCGGCGGCACAAGGCCGTCGAGACCGCGCAGCAGGTCTTCCTCGCTCATGCGATCGAACTGGACTTCGTTGTCCGAGGTCGCGGCGCTCGTGGGGCTGGCGAGCAGCGGGACGGTCTCCGGCTCCGGCTCGTCGACCTCGACATGCTTCTGCAGCGAGTGGATCAGCTCTTCCTTCAGATCCTCGGGCTTCAGCTTCTCTTCGGCGATCTCGCGGAGCGCGACGACGGGGTTCTTGTCGTTGTCGCGCGCCACCAGGATCGAAGAGCCCGAAGCGATGTTCCGAGCGCGATGAGCCGCGAGCAGGACCAGCTCGAAGCGGTTGTCGACCTTGTCGATGCAGTCTTCAACGGTAACGCGAGCCATGGCGGCTCCTTCCGATCTCGGCGATGCAGGGAGATGAATCTGCGACGGCCATACAGGCAAAGCCGCCGCGATGCAAGAATTTCGCTGGCTGAGATACAAGCCGCCGGCGGCAAACGTCAACCGAGCGGCCGCCCTCCGCGGTCATTCCGGACAAGCCGCATCGCGGCGCCGATCCGGAATCCATCATAGAGCACGGCACCTTACGATGGATTCCGGGTCAAGCCCGAAATGACGGTGGATTCAGGCGCGCATCCGCCGCACCAGATCGTCGAGCGTCGGGTCGAAGCGCGCGCCCTCCTCCGCCGCGGTCTTGCCGCCCATGGCCGGCAGCTCGTGCGGCGCGAGCGCGGCGAAGCGCATGCGCATGGTCGTCGCCACGCCTTCGCCGAAGGCGATGGCCTCGCGGTTGCCGATCGAGGAGAGGAAGGCGATCGTGCTGGCGGAGGCGTCCGAGATCGCCGAGCGGATGATCTGCTGGTCGCGCTCATTGGCGAGGCGCATCGCGAAGATCGTCGAGCACTGCGACATGATCGTCGGGTCCAGCTCGCCCGGGCGCTGGGTCACGACACCGAGATAGGCGCCGTATTTGCGGCCTTCCTTGGCGATGCGGGCGATGGCCTGGCGCGTCGGCGCGAAGCCGAGCTGAGGGTCGGACGGCACATAGCGATGCGCCTCCTCGCAGAGCACGAGCACCTCGATCGCTCCCTGGCTGGCGACCGCCAGCTCGAAGGCGAGGCGCGACAGCACGGAGGCGACCGCATTGACCACCTCGCCCGGCAAGCCGCCGAGCTGGAAGGCCGTGATCGGGCGGCCATGCATGGGAACGCGGAAGATCTGACCGAGGATCGGCGCCATGGTTTCGTACATGTTGGCGCGGCCGAACATGAAGCGATAGCGCGGATCGGCATGGAGCGATTCCAGCCGGACCTTGAGCGAGCGCAGCGCGGCGCGGGGCCAGCGCTGCTCGTGCAGGCCGATCAATTCGTCGATGATAGCGAAGACGTCCTTGAGCCGGTAGGGCGTCGGCGCATCATGGCTCGCCTGGGCCTGCACCGGCTCCGGCCCGGCCGCGCGCGGGCCGCCGATATCGAGCGGGCGCTTCAGCAGCGAGGAACCGAGATCCCGCGCCAGATCCGGCGCGGTCGGCGTGCGGTAGCGGGTGCGCGCCGCGGCCACGACCTCGCGCAGGATGTCGGGCTCGTCGTCCAGCGCCGGACGCCCGCGGAAGACGACCTCGGCCAGCTCCTCCTGCTTGAACATCCAGAACGGCAGATCGAGCGCGTCACCGTCGATCGTCAGCGCAAGCTCGGGAAAGGCGCTGGAATATTCGTTGTGCGGGTCGAGGATGAGCACGCGCAGGCGCGGGCGGACGGAGACGGCCTTGCGCAGCAGCAGCGCGACCGCGCTCGACTTGCCGACGCCGGTGGTGCCCAGCAGCGCGAAATGGCGGGAGAGCATGTCCTGGATGTTCACGGTCGCGGGGATGCTCGCATCCTGCGTGATCTGGCCGATCACCACGCCGCCGCGCTCGCCGAGATCATGCACCAGCGCGAGATCGCCGGTGCGGATGCGGTGTGCGACGGCGCCGATCGGCGGATAGTTGGTGATGCCGCTCTGGAAGCGCGTCTTGCCGTCCGAGCCCTCCAGCACCTCGCCGAGGAACTCGACCTCGATCCGGATCGGATTCTCGGCCGTGTCGGTCCAGGCCGCCTCGACCGCATGCACGCGATAGACCAGCGCCACGATGCGGCTGCTGCCGAGATTGATCGAGATCATGCGGCCGATCGCCCAGGCGTCGCCGGCCAGCCAGCTTCCCGTCGAGACGGCGCTGAGGATCGTGGCGCGCGCGCCGTCGCAGGCGATCACGCGGCCGAGCACGCGCTCCGGCGGCTGCTTCGTGTCGCGCCGGTCCGGCATGGCGTCGCTTTCGAAGATGCCCGATTTCACGGCTAGCTGCATCGCCTTCCCCGTCCCTGTCCCGACCATAAGTAGAGACGGCCCGGTTACGATTGACTTCATGGCGGCCGGCTCATGGATTCGCGGTTAGCAAACCGCAAAGCCGTTCGCTCGCCTTGGCCGTGTCGGGCCCCATCCCGCGGACCGATCAGAATTGGTGGCCCTGCCATCACATTCGCTGCATTGAGCCCAGGGGTCCGTTTCGTTTATGCACGGCGATACGAAATAAGGGGGCGGATCATGGCCGAGCGGCTGCGTCTGGGTGTGAACATCGACCATGTCGCGACGGTGCGTAACGCACGCGGCGGCGCCCTGCCCGATCCGGTGCGCGCGGCGCATCTGGCGATCAAGGCGGGGGCTGACGGCATCACGGCCCATCTGCGCGAGGACCGGCGCCATATCCGCGACGAGGACATGGCCCGGTTTGCCGCGGAACTGACGAAGCCGCTCAATTTCGAGATGGCCGCCACCGACGAGATGATGGCACTGGCGGAGCGCTTCCGGCCGCACGCGGCCTGCCTCGTGCCCGAAAAGCGCGAGGAGCGCACCACCGAGGGCGGCCTCGACGTCGTCGGCCAGCAGGCCCAGCTCGCGCCGCGCATCGCCCGGCTGAAGGCCGCCGGCTGCCGCGTCTCGCTGTTCATCGAGCCGGACGAGGCACCGATCGCTGTGGCGGCGAAGCTGGGCGCGCCCGTCGTCGAATTGCACACCGGAAGCTGGTGCCACGCCGTCGCCGATGGCGATGCCGCGAAGGCCGAGGCGGAGTTCCAGCGGCTGAAGAGCGGAGCGGCCTATGCCGCCGGGCTCGGTATCGAGGTCCATGCCGGACACGGACTCGACTACGCGACGGCCCGCAAGCTCGCCGCGGTGCCGGCCTTCGCGGAATTCAACATCGGCCATTTCCTGATCGGCGAGGCGATCTTCGTCGGGCTCGAAGCCGCGATCACGGCCATGCGCCAGGCCATGGACGAAGGGCGCGCGGCGATTTAAGTCGGAGGCATGATCCTCGGCATCGGCTCCGATCTCTGCGACATCACGCGCATCCAGAAGTCGCTCGACCGCTTCGGCGAGCGCTTCACCCATCGCATCTTCACTGAGGGCGAGCGGGCGAAATCCGACCGGCGCGCGACGCCGGCTGCGTCCTATGCCCGCCGCTTCGCCGCCAAGGAGGCCTGCTCCAAGGCGCTCGGCACCGGGATGCGTGCCGGTGTGTTCTGGCGCGATATGGAAGTGGTCAACTTGCCCGGCGGGCGGCCGACGATGCGGCTCACCGGCGGCGCGGCCGAGCGGCTGAAGGCGATGACGCCGGCCGGTTTCGAGGCCTTCGTCCATGTCTCGCTGACCGACGATCCGCCGATGGCGCAGGCCTTCGTGGTGATCGAGGCCTGGCCAGCCGGCGGCTGACGGCACGGCATGCCAATCCGCGAGAACGGAACAAAAAAAGGCCGGCGCTGGTGGCGCCGGCCTCATTTTGAGCCTGAAAGCTCGAGCCTGGCTTATTCGGCCGGCTGGGTGCCGCTGACGACGCCCTGCGGCTCGTCGCTCAGCCAGCGATAGATCACGCCGCCGAGGATGCCGCCGAGCAGCGGCGCCACCCAGAACAGCCAGAGCTGCTGAAGGGCCCAGCCGCCGACGAACAGCGCCGGACCGGTGCTGCGGGCCGGATTCACCGAGGTGTTCGTCACGGGGATGCTGACCAGATGGATGAGGGCGAGGCCCAGGCCGATGGCGAGCGGCGCGAAGCCGGCCGGCGCCTTGCCATGGGTCGAACCCATGATGATGAAGAGGAACATCATCGTCATCACGACCTCCATCAGGAAGGCCGAGACGAGGTTGTACTTGCCGGGCGAATGCTCGGCATAGCCGTTCGAGGCGAAGCCGCCGGCGAGATCGAAGCCAGGCGCGCCACGCGCGATGACATAAAGGAGGCCCGCGGCGACGATCGCGCCGACGACCTGCGCCACGATATAGGGGACCACCTGCCCGCCGGGGAAACGCCCGCCGGCCGCGAGGCCGACCGTCACCGCCGGGTTGAGATGGCAGCCGGAGATATGTCCGATGGCATAAGCCATCGTGACGACCGTGAGGCCGAAGGCGAGCGAAACGCCGAGCAGACCGATACCCACATTCGGAAAGCCGGCGGCAATGACGGCGCTACCGCAGCCAGCAAAAGTAAGCCAAAACGTGCCGATGGCTTCGGCGGCATATTTCTTTGCATTCATTAAAATAACCCCCGATTGAATACTCGCGAACACTGGCCTTGCGCCGGAGATTCGTCAACATCCGACCTCCGCGTCCGGAGCATGGACGCCGGCTCAACCTTGCTGCTTCTGCTGCATTGCATCATCGGCATGGCAGGCACCGCAGAAGGCCGCCGTCGCCGCGGAATCGCCATAGTGCGAGCGCCTTAACCTCGGCGAGATCGCCAGGCACGACGGGCGGATCGGCGACCCTGCACCGGGAGAGCGCATGGCGGCCCCATCCCCTTGTCAGGGCAGAGGATTGCGCGGAAAAGTGGTTTCCACTTTGCGGCCCGATGCTGTAGACCGCGCGCTGGATCGCAGTCTGGATCACCGCGCGCCCCGGGGGACGCGCGGTGATCCGTATATTTTATGATCGCACCGGATGTGTCCGGAAAGTGGAGTCCGCTTTCCGGTCCGATGCTGCAGGGAGCGCCCGCGTGGCCAACGACATCGACAGCAAAACCAAGGCGGCCAAGGAAGAAGGCGGCATCCTCGAGACGATCAAGGTGGTCGTCCAGGCCCTTCTGATCGCGCTCGTCATCCGCACCCTGCTGTTCCAGCCCTTCAACATCCCGTCCGGCTCGCTGATCCCGACATTGCTGATCGGCGATTACCTGTTCGTCTCGAAATACACCTACGGCTATTCGCGCTACTCGATTCCGTTCGGGCCTCCGGTGATGTCCGGCCGCGTCTGGGCGGCCGAGCCCAAGCGCGGCGACATCGCCGTCTTCAAGCTGCCGAGCGACAATTCGACCGATTACATCAAGCGCGTCATCGGCCTGCCCGGCGACCGCATCCAGATGATCGAGGGCATCCTCAACATCAACGGCCAGCCGGTGAAGCGCGAGCGCATCGCCGACTATGTCACGAGCGACAATTGGGGCCGCAACGTCCCGGTGATCCGCTATGTCGAGACCCTGCCCAACGGCGTGAGCCACGAGATCATCGAGCGCGAGGGCGATACCGGTACCTTCGACAACACCCAGGTCTTCACCGTGCCGCCCGGCCATTTCTTCATGATGGGCGACAACCGCGACAATTCGCTCGACTCGCGCGACCGCAGCGTCGGCTACGTGCCCTTCGAGAACCTCGTCGGGCGGGCGGAGATCATCTTCTTCTCGATCGACGAGGGCGCTTCGGCCTGGAAGATCTGGGAATGGCCCTCCACGGTTCGCTGGAACCGGATCTTCAGCACCATCAAGTGAGCAAAGCGGCTGAAGGCGGGCGCAAGGCCCCGGACACGGCGCGGCTCGAAGCCACGCTCGGACATCGTTTCAACGACAAGGCCCTGCTGGCGACGGCGCTCACCCATATGAGCGCCGAGGAATTGCGGCTGGCGAGCTATCAGCGCCTGGAATTCCTCGGCGACCGCGTGCTCGGCCTCTCGATCGCTGACATGCTGTTCCGGCGCTATCCGCAATCCGAGGAAGGCGATCTCTCGCGCCGGCTCGCCGATCTCGTGCGCAAGGAGACCTGCGCCGAGGTGGCGCAGAGCTGGAATCTCGGCCAGTTCATGCGGCTCGGCGACGGCGAGATCCTGGGCGGCGCCCGCAAGAACAAGGCGATCCTGGCGGATGCCTGCGAGGCGATCATCGGCGCGGTCTTCATCGATGGCGGCTACGAGGCGGCGCGCGCGCTGGTCGAGCGCGGCTTCGGCGAGCGGCTGATGAAGCCGGTGCGCCCCTTGCGCGACGCCAAGACCGCGCTGCAGGAATGGGCGCAAGGCAAGGGCTACCCGACGCCGACCTATAGCGAGCTCGGCCGCTCGGGGCCGGACCACGCGCCGGTTTTCATGGTCGCGGCGAAGATCACCGGGCTCGAGGACGCGGAAGCGCGCGGTCCATCGAAACGGCTGGCCGAGCAGGCCGCAGCCGAAGCTTTTCTGAAACGCGAGGGTTTGTGGAACGACAAGCCGGAGGGCGACAATGTCTGAGGCCAACCAACCCACACGCTGCGGCTTCGTCGCGCTGATCGGCGCGCCGAATGCCGGCAAGTCGACGCTGCTCAACCAGCTCGTCGGCGCCAAGGTCTCGATCGTCTCGCGCAAGGTGCAGACGACGCGCACGCAGGTGCGCGGCATCGCCCTGTCGGGGCCGGCGCAGGTCATCTTCGTCGATACGCCCGGCATCTTCGCGCCCAAGCGCCGGCTCGACCGCGCCATGGTGACGAGCGCCTGGGGCGGCGCCACCGATGCCGACCTGATCGGCGTGCTGATCGACGTCGCCCGCTTCGAGCATGAGGAAAACACCGCGCTGCTGGAGAAGCTCTCCGAGCTGAAGCAACCGAAATTCCTGATCCTCAACAAGATCGACACGGTGGCGAAGGAAAAGCTGCTCGAGATCACCGCCAAGGTGAACGAGCTCGGCCAGTTCGAGGCGACCTTCATGGTCGCGGCACTGACCGGCTACGGCGTCAAGGACATCCTCGTCTGGCTGGAGAAGCGCCTTCCCCTCGGCCCCTGGCTTTACCCGGAGGACCAGATCTCGGATGCGCCGCTGCGCTTCCTCGCCGCCGAGATCACCCGCGAGAAGATCTTCGAGCGGCTGCATGACGAGCTGCCCTACCGCTCGACAGTCGAGACCGAGAGCTGGCAGCAGCGTCCCGACGGCTCGGTCCGCATCGAGCAGACGATCTATGTCGAGCGCGAGGGCCAGCGGAAGATCGTGCTCGGCGAAGGCGGCCAGACCATCAAGGCGATCGGCCAGAAGGCGCGCGTCGAGATTTCCGAGGCGGCCGAGGCCAAGGTGCATCTCTTCCTGTTCGTGAAGGTGCGCGAGAACTGGAGCGACGATCCGGAGCGCTATCGCGAGATGGGGCTGGAGTTCCCCAAGGGCTGAGCCGGGCACGGGACAGCCTCCATGCGCAGCGAAAAGGACAGGATGCTCGCGGGCGAGCTCTATCGCGCCGACGATCCCGAACTGGTCGCCGATCAGCGCCGCATCAGCGCCTGGATGGAACGCTTCAACGCCACCACCGCCTGGCCGGAGGAGAGGCCCGCGCTCTTGCGCGAAGCGCTCGGGCATGTCGGGCGTGACGTCACCATCCGGCCGCCCTTCCATTGCGACTACGGCTACAACATCAGCCTGGGCGACGGGGTTTTCCTGAACTTCAACTGCGTCATCCTCGACGTGGTCGCGGTGGCGATCGGCCAGGGCACGCAGATCGGGCCGGGCGTGCAGATCCTGACGGCCGACCATCCGCGCGATCCCGGCGAGCGTGCGCGGATGCTGGAATTCGGCCGGCCCGTCGGCATCGGCCGCAACGTCTGGATCGGCGGCGGCGCGATCATCCTGCCCGGTGTCACGATCGGCGACGATGCCATCATCGGCGCGGGCAGCGTGGTCACGCGCGACGTACCGGCCGGCACGACCGTCGCCGGCAATCCGGCGCGTCCCCTCGGCCGCAGATAAGCGGGCCGTGGATGGGTGCCGGACCGATTGCCGCAAGCCCCGCCCGCTTCACCGGCAGCCCCAACGGAACGGGCCTACGCGACAGATCGCCACGCAATTGTCATATGAAACGAGGCCATTCTCCGTGAATTGACATTGTTCCAACGCGATTGGCCCCCATCTTGAATATTTGATGACATTTCAGCAGGAGTTGTTGCCATGGCCGCCTCACCGCGCATTGCGCTGTTCATCGACGGCGCCAATCTTTATGCAACCTCGAAGCAATTGGGCTTCGACATGGATTACCGCCGGTTGCTGCGCGAGTTTCAGGGACGCGGCAACCTGATCCGCGCGTTCTATTTCACCACGCTGGTGGAGAGCGAGGAGTATTCCTCCATCCGCCCGCTGGTCGACTGGCTCGATTACAACGGCTATCGCGTCATCACCAAGGCTGCCAAGGAGTTCACCGATGCGACCGGGCGCCGGCGCGTCAAGGGCAACATGGATATCGAGCTGGCGATCGAGATGCTCGAGCTCGCGCCGCATCTCGACCAGATCTACCTGTTCTCCGGCGACGGCGACTTCCGGCCGCTGGTCGAAGCCGTGCAGCGCAAGGGCGTGAAGGTCTGGGTGGTCTCGACCATCTCGACCAACCCGCCGATGGTCTCCGACGAGCTGCGCCGCCAGTGCGACGAATTCCTCGACCTCGCCCAGCTCATGCCGAAGATCGGGCGCGACCCGGCCGAGCGCAGTGCCCGCAGCGGCGGCGCGCCGGGCGGGCCGGTGACGCCCGGCAATCCCGGGCTGGAGCGGCGCTACGGCATCCGCCAGGGCGACGAGCCGGTCGAGGGGTGAGTTTGGCGCGGGACCGGCGCCCTACCCGCCGCTCTTCAGCAACCGCTGCTTGTCGCGGTTCCAGTCGCGCTCTTTCTCGGTCTCGCGCTTGTCGTGGAGCTTCTTGCCCTTGCCGAGGCCGAGCTCGACCTTCGCCCTGCCCTTGTCGTTGAAATAGACCTTGAGCGGGATCAGGGCCATGCCCTCGCGCTGGACCGCGCCCATCAGCTTGTTGATCTCCCGCCTGTGAAGCAGGAGCTTCCGCGGCCGGCGGACCTCGTGATTGAAGCGGTTCGCCTCGAGATATTCCGGAATATGGGCGTTGAACAGGAAGAGCTCCGTCCCCATCGGGCCGGCATAGCTCTCGCCGATCGTCGCCTTGCCGCCGCGCAACGACTTGATCTCGGTCCCCTGCAGGGCGATGCCCGCCTCCACGGTTTCCTTGATCTCGTAGTTGAAGCGCGCCTTGCGATTATCGGCGGCGAGCCTGTAGCGCTCTGGATCGGGCTTTTTCATGCGTTCCCGCCGAATCCATGTTCCCTGACGAGCGCCGCCATCGCCTGCGATTCCGATTCAGGATCGGCGCTCAAGCCGTTGAGAACGCCAAGCTTGTCATCCTCGCGCCGGTTCTGGCTGAGCTTGAACTTGCCGATGATCGAGGCGATCTCGACCTCGATGCCGACGATGCCGCGGGTCTGTGCCGCGATGAAGGGCTCGGGCGCGTCGGTCACGGCCCAGGGCTCGGCGCGGGGCGCCTCCTGCTGCCGCGTCAGCGATTCGAGCTGGGCGCGCAGCCAGGCGGGGTCCTCGATGGTGCGGGCGGAACCGCGCACCTGCACCGTGACGTAATTCCAGGTCGGCACGACCTTGCCGGTCTCGCGCTTGGTCGCATACCAGGCGGGGGTGACGTAGCGCTCGACGCCGGTGAAGATCACCAGCGTCTCAGCACCGGCCGCGATCGCCTTCCATTGCGTGTTGGGTCGGGCGAGATGGGCCCGCAGCACGCCGTTCTCTCCGATATCCTCATGCAGGACGAAGGGCACGGGATTGGCGATCAGGCCGCCCTCGCCCACCGTCACCAGCGTGGCGAGCGGATGCTGGCGGATGACCGCATGCAGTTGCGCGCGGTCCTCGACCTTGAAGTGACTGGGCTCGTACATCGTTCCGGTATCCCTGGCTTCGGCCGGGGCGACCGGTCGAACACAATCCCTATTTAGGCATTCATCAGCCCGGCGAAAACCATGGCCTCGCGGATCACCTTCCCCGTCGCCGGCGTCACCGGCAGCAGCGGCAGGCGGATCTCCTCCTCGATGCGGCCGAGCAGCTTCAGGCCATGCTTGGCGCCGGCGAGGCCCGGCTCCTTGAAGGTGGCGTCATGGAGCGGCACCAGCCGGTCCTGCACCTTCAACGCCTTGGCGTAATCGCCCTTGAGCGCGGCCTCCATCAGGTCGGCGCAGAGGCGCGGCGCGACATTGGCGACCACCGAGATGCAGCCATGGCCGCCGGCCGCCATATAGGCCAGCGCCGTCATGTCCTCGCCCGAGAGCTGGATGAAATCCGGCCCCATGGCGTGGCGCTGCTGCGAGACGCGCGCGAGGTTGGCGGTGGCGTCCTTCACTCCGGCGATGTTCTTGAGCTCGTAGAGCCGGACCATCGTCTCGACCGACATGTCGACCACCGAGCGCGGCGGGATGTTGTAGATGATGATCGGAATGCCGACCGCGTCGTTCACCGCCTTGAAATGCTGGTACATGCCCTCCTGGGTGGGCTTGTTGTAATAGGGCGTGACGACGAGGAGAGCGTTGGCGCCCGCCTTCTCGGCGTGGACGGCGAGGTCGATGGCTTCCGTCGTGTTGTTGGAGCCGGCACCAGCGATGACCGGAACGCGGCCCTTGTTCTGGGCGACGACGATCTCGACGACGCGCTTGTGCTCGTCATGGGAGAGCGTCGGGCTCTCGCCGGTGGTGCCGACCGGGACGAGGCCGGTCGAGCCGCTCTCGATCTGCCAATCGACCAGCGCCCGCAGTGCAGCCTCGTCGACCTTGCCGTCTTTGAACGGCGTGACCAGAGCGGGCATCGAGCCGGTAAAGGCGGGGTGCTTGGTCATGAGGACGATCCTGAAAGGCAGAAACACGGGGTTACGGGCCGTCACACATAAACCCTCACCTCGCCAAGGCAAAGCCAACAACCCATGAAATTGCGTGGCTTCATAGTTAAGCTTTCATCAACCCGCTTCCCCGACCATCATCCGATGCCAGCACGAGGATGGAGACACGCCATGGCCTCGCCTGCCCTCCGGCGACGATTGCCGGGCGTCCTGCTGCCTCTGATGCTCTGCGCCTCCACGACCCGGGCGGGCGACGACGGCATGCTCGCCAGCCAGCAGACGCTGGCCATGATCCGCGACGTCGAGACCACCAGCTCGCTGCCGCCCTATCCCCCTGCCGCGCTCCCGGGAGACGAAACGGTCAATCTCGAGATGGTGCGCTCGGCGGTCGCGGCCTATCGCAAGGGCGCGCTGGCGGACGGCGACGCCCTCGCCGCGCGGATCGACGAGCCGGGCACCCGCGCTTTGCTGGAATGGGTCGCGATCCATGCCAATGCCGGGGTCGTGCCCTTCACGCGGATCGACGCCTTCCTGCGCGATCACCCGAACTATCCGGCCACCACCCGGTTTCGACGCCGGGCCGAGGAGGCCCTGATCGCAGAAAAGAAGAGCCCCGCCGTCATCCGCGCCTTCTTCCACGGCCGGCAGCCGGTTTCACCCTCCGGGCGCATCGCGCTGGCGCTGGCGCTCAAGGACGAAGGCAAGAGCGACGATGCGCTCGCCCTCATCCGGCAAAGCTGGCGCAAGGACCCGTTCGGGCAGGCGCTGGAGAAGATCGTCCTGGCGCAGTTCGGCGATGCCTTGACCAGGGAAGACCATCGCCTGCGCACCGAGCGCTACCTGTTCCGCCAGGATGGGCCGGCGGCCCTGCGCAGCGCCGCGCGCGTCTCGGCCGACTATGTCCTGCTGGCCCGTGCCCGCCTCGCCAGCGCCGGGGCCCGGCGGCCGATCTCCGAGAAGCTGATCTCGGCCGTGCCGGCCTCGTTGCGCGGCGACATCTCCTTCGCCTTCCTGCAGGCGCAGCAGGCGCGGCGCGGCGACAAGCTCGACGATGCCGCCAAGGCCCTGACGGCCATTCCGCGCGACCCGGCGCTGCTGGGCGACGGCGATGGCTGGTGGGAGGAGCGGCGCATCCTGTCGCGCAAACTGCTCGATGCCGGCAATGCGCAGAAAGCCTATGAGGTCGCGGCGGGGCATGGCGCCGAGGACGCGCCCGAACGCATCGAAGCCGAATGGCAGGCGGGCTTCATCGCATTGCGCTTCCTGAAGAACGCCGAGGCGGCGCTGAAGCATTTCGACGCTGCCGCCACCGTGGCGGAGACGCCGATTTCGGTGGCGCGCGCCGCCTATTGGCGCGGTCGCGCCTATGAGGCGCTCGACAAGCCAGAAGAAGCGAAAGCGGCCTTCGGGAAGGCGGCCGAACAGCCCGTCGCCTATTACGGGCAGCTCGCGCGGGCGAAGCTCGGCCTGCCGGACCTGCCGCTGCGGCTCACCGCCGCCGCTGGCCTCGATATGTTGCCGGGCCATCGCGGCGTGCGCCTGCTCTACAAGATCGGTGAGCGCGACCTCGCCAATCTGATGCTCGCCGATCTGGCGCAGCGCCTGCACACGGCCGCCGCGCTGGAGACGATCGCGGCCATCGCCCGCAGGGAGGCCGATGCGCGCACGCTCGTCGCCATCGGCAAATCCGCGCTGCAACGCGGCTTCCCGCTCGACCAGGCGGCCTACCCGACCCATGGCGTGCCCGATTTCGACGTGCTGGGCGATCCGATGGAGCGCGCCATCGTCCACGCCATCGCGCGGCAGGAAAGCGCCTTCGACCCGACCGCCATGTCGCAGGCCGGCGCGCGGGGGCTGATGCAGATGATGCCGGCGACCGCCCGCGAGACGGCGCGCCGGGCCGGCCTGCCCTTCGACTGGGAGAAGCTGGGCCAGGACCCACTCTATGCGGCGCGCATGGGCGCGGCCCATCTCAACGACCTGCTCAGGGAATGGCGCGGCTCCTACATCCTGACCTTCGCCGCCTATAATGCCGGCTCGCCCAATGTGAAGAAGTGGATCGCCGCCTATGGCGACCCGCGCGATCCGGAAGTCGATGCCGTCGACTGGGTCGAGCGCATCCCTTTCTCCGAGACGCGCAACTACGTCCAGCGCGTGATGGAGAATCTGCAGGTCTACCGGCAGCGGCTGAACCAGCGCACCGCCTATCTGATCGACTACGACTTGAAGCGGGGCGGCCGACGCGATTAGCTCGGGGGATGGACACCGGCTTCGCTTCCCGCTTCTTCACAGCTTCCGACGGGCTCAAGCTGCATGCCCGCGATTACGGCCCCCTCGCCTCGCCGGCGCTGCCGGTGATCTGCCTGCCCGGCTTCGCCCGGACCGCCGCCGATTTCCACGAGGTCGCGCTCGCATTGTCGCAGGACGAGACGAAGCCGCGCCGCGTGCTCGCGCTGGATTATCGCGGGCGCGGCCTCTCGGC
This sequence comes from Allobosea spartocytisi, assembly GCF_014764685.1. NCBI lineage: Bacteria > Pseudomonadati > Pseudomonadota > Alphaproteobacteria > Hyphomicrobiales > Alloboseaceae > Allobosea > Allobosea spartocytisi. Next base: position 171,023 of record NZ_JACXWY010000002.1, on the reverse strand, counting down.
CTATGACGCCAACTGGAAGAACTACGACATCCGCGTCGAACTCGACGATTTGATGCAGGTGCTGGTGGTCGCCGGCATCGAGCGGGCGGCGTTCATCGGCACCTCGCGCGGCGGCCTGCTCACCATGGCCCTGGCGGCGGCGCGGCCTGCCGTCATCACGGGCGTGGTGTTCAACGATGTCGGCCCGGTCATCGATGCGCGCGGCCTGCTGCGCATTCGCGGCTATGTCGGCAAACTGCCCAAGCCGCGCAGCTTTTCGGAAGGCGCGGAGATCCTGAAGCGGCTCTCCGACCAGCAATTTCCGCTGCTGGGCGATGCCGAGTGGGACTTGATGGCGCGGCGGACCTGGACCGATCGCGACGGGCCGCTCAGGCCGGACTACGACACCAACCTGATGAAGGTGCTGGAAGAGCTCGACCTCGAAGCGCCGCTGCCGGTGCTCTGGCCCTATTTCGAGGCCTTGCAGGGCGTGCCGGTTCTGGCGATCCGCGGCGCGAATTCCGACCTGCTCGCCGAGAAGACCTTGCAGGAGATGGCCGAACGCCACCCGGATTGCGAAACCCATGTCACGCCCGGACAAGGCCATGCGCCGCTGCTCGGCAGCAAGGACATGATCCGCCGCATCGGCAAGCTCATCGCCAAGGCGGAGCGGCGGGCGGGCTAGATCGCGGCGCGTCCGGTCCGATGCGTCAGGATTTCGCCTTCGCGCGCTCGGCCTTCAGCGTGCGCGAATGCTGCGTGTCGCCGCCATGGGCGAGGATTCCGGCGTCCTCGCGCCAGTTCTCGGAAAGGCCACGGCCGGGCGCCCCGGCGAAGGCGGAGGCATAGCGCATCTCCTCGTCGCCGAGAGCGGCGATCTGGTCGAAATGCCAGATGCCGAGCCGGTTGAGATCGGCTGCGATCGCCGGTCCGATGCCCTTGATCAGCGTCAGATCGTCGGGCTTGCCATCCCGCGCCGCGGCGAGCAGATGTTCCGGCCGCCGCCCTTCGAAGCCGTCGCCTTCGAGCGCCGCGACATTGCCCTGCCCGGCCGAGCCGTCATCACGCGAGGTCTCGACGAGCCCGGCGCGGGCGCGGTCGGCGAATTCCGTGGTCGCGCCGGTGGCCAGGCGCTTCGCCTGACCGACCCAGTCCTCGCGCTCGATGCGGCCGGGAAAAGCGAGATAGCCCCCGATCCATTCGACGTTCTCCGGAGTCCAGGCGGCGATCTGCTCGAAATGCCAGATGCCGAGCCCGTGCAGGCGCCCCTCGTTCTGCCGGCCGATCCCCTTGATGAGCTTGAGGTCGTCGGCCTTGCCGCCGCGCGCCTCGGCCAATGCGGCAGGCCTCTGGCCGGGCAGCGCCTCCTCGTTCTCGACGGGCGGAAGCGTCCGGCCGGCATCTGCCGGTGCCTGAACCGCGGCAATGGCGGGCTCGTTGGCCGCAACCGGCACGGCCGTCGATACGGTCGCAACCGAGGCGGTGGCCGTTTCCTTCACATCATCGTCGAGCGGGTGCAGCAGCGTGCCCGCCACGCAGCCGAGCCAATAGACCGCGACGAAGAGCAAGGCCGTTTCGAGCCACATCGCCGCCACGCCGTTGACGAGCTGCAACCAGGCCAGGACCGCGCCGCAAAGCCAGAGCAAGGCAACGAGGCTCCAGCCACGACTCCAGAAGCGACGCGCTGACCCGCTCTGGCTGATCCAGCCGATGACGAAGCCCAGCACGAGAGCGGCCAGGAGAAACCAGACGAACTGGCTGGCGAGATAGAGCATGGTCCCCTCCCTACTTCGCCACCGTGAACTGAACCCGGCGGTTCATCTCGCGCGCCTGGGCGGCGCCATAGGGCAACAGCGGCCGCGTGCTGCCATAGCCCTTCACCACGAGCTGGGCGGGATCGATGCCGCGCCGCGCCAGTTCGTCCCGCACGCGCTCGGCCCGCCGCATCGACAGGTCGAAATTGTCGAAGCCGCGCCATTCGCCGTCGCGATTGGCGTGGCCCTCGATGGTGACGCGCGCGCCCGGGCATTTCTTCAGAATGGACGCAGCCTCGCCGATGACGCGCTCGGTCACGGGATCGAGATCGACCACCGCGGTGCCTTGCGCGAACAGCACCGGGTTCTGCCGGGTCAATCCGTCGAGGTCGTTCTGGCAGCTCGCCGGCGGATCGACGACGCAACCGGTCTGGCGCTGGCTGACGACGACATCCGCGGAGAAGCCGGGCGGCAGGCCCGTCGCGGCGCTGGTCTCGACCTCGCTCCTGATCAGGTCCCGGCAGGTGAGGCCCCGCAGCATAACCGTCCGGTCGGTGAGCGTCGCCGAGCCGATGTCGAGCCGCAGCAGATCGGCGAGCACGGCCCTGGCGGCCTGGGCGAAGCCGTCCGGTGCCCCAGGCAGAATCACGGTCGTGTCCTCGAGCTTGCCGGCGAGCGGCGTTTCCGCGACGAGGGCGTGCAACGCCGCGCGCGCCACCTCATCCGGCAGGTAGCCGGAGAAGGCCGCGCCACCGCGATCGGCCGAGAGCGACAGGCCATAAGGCCGGACCGTCACCGTTGCCATGGCGGACGGCAGCACGAGTCCCGCGGGGCGGGCACCGGCCAGCAAGGCCTGCAAGCCCTGCCAGCCTGCCGCATCGGCGGCTTCGCCCGCGATCGAGAGGGCATTGTCGCGGATCTGGACCGATCCGGCCTTGAGCTTCGACAGCGCTTCCAGCGCGTAGCCGGCCGAAGCGGCGAAATCGGAGGCAGAGGAGCCGCCCGCCGCAAGCTCCATGCGGTCCTCCACTGTCGCACCGCCGAAGAGCCGTCCGGCCTGCGCGAGAAGGCTGGCTTTGGCCCCCGCATCGGGCACGGCCCCGGACAGCGTCAGCCGCTCTCCGGAAAGCCGGGCCGTCCAGGGGGCGACCGGAACCGGTTTCGCCGGCGGTGCCGGCGCTTGCGGCGCGGCAGCCGAAGCCGCGGGCGGCGCTCCGGATGGGGATGATTGCCCCCGAGTGCCGGGATCGGGCGCGGGCGCCGGAATCACATCATGCAGGACCGGGCCCGGAATCTCCGGCAAGGGCGGCATGACCGGCTCAGGGGGCGCCGGGGGGCATTCGATCGTCGCCTGCGCGACCGAGTCGGGACCGTCAAGCTGCGCGATCTGCAGCCGGAGCGCCTGGCAGGCGGCATAGTCGCTCGGGCCGAGGCCCGAAAGCGTATAGGCATCGCCGTCGATCTCCGCCTTGCCGGATCTGAGCCGGGCCAGTTCCGAAGCGGCCCGCCTCACCTTGGCGAGGAAAGCGGACGGCGCGCCGACGCCCGGCAACATCCCGTCACGGATCGCGACAGGTGACGGAAAGGCCGTCTGGAAGGCTGCGAGAATCTGCCTTCGCGTCGCCTCGTCGGGAACGAAGCCTTGGATCTCGACCGCGTCGGGCGTCGCGTGGGCCGCGCTCCAGCGATAGGGCGAGATCGTCGGCGGCTCGAGACCGCAGGACACGGCGCTGAACCCGGCAACCGGGGGCTTCGTGCCGATCGCCTCCAAGGCCAGGAACGCCTCGGGGCTTGCGGCCTTGCCCTCGATGCAGAAGCGACCGTCATCCAGCGCGATCCGCCCGGTCGCCAGCCGAGGCAAGGCGGCGATCATCGCGGCGCTCATCGCCGCGAATCCCTGGGGAGCACCGAAAGCGACCGTCTGGCGATCGTCGATCCTGAGACCCGGCAAGGCCGCGCCGGCTGCGGCGACATTGGCATCCGCGACCGCGAGGTCGGGCACGAAGCCACCGATGGTCACGACATTGGGCAAGCGGCTGACGAACCAGGAATAGGGCTTCTGGGCAACGACCTGGGACAGACCGCCGAGAGCCCGGCGCACGCCGAACTCCCCGCGCAGTTGGGCCATGGCCTTGGCCGCCCCGTCTGACGACATGACCTCGCCGCCGATCGTGACGTCGCGCCCCTCGACCTGCGCGGTCACCGGCCTCGCCCCCGGAGTGGCTCCCGCGCTCGCCTCCACGGCCCGCTCGGCCCGGTTGGCGACATCCCGCTGGATCGCATCGTCGAGAAGCAGATTGCCCGCGCCCCAGAGCAGCGCCAGCGGAATCACGCCCCAGAGCCAGCGCGTCGGTTGAGACATCGTTCGCCCCTCATTCCCCGCCGCCCCCGCAGCGAAGCCAGCCAGATCGCAGCCACGCATCCGCGCGGACGCAACGTCGCGATCCGTTCCTTTATCCCAACACAGGATCGTTCCGACAAGGGGATGCCACGTTTCGGGCCAAGGCTCCAGCCCATCGCCTCGATGGCATTGCAATCAAGGGGTTGGAGCCAATTCCCAAGTTATCGAATCAAGCTGGCGCAGCGCCGTTGTCACCCGCCAGCACCATGCGTCGGGCCGCTCGGCTCAATCAGTCCGGATCGGCCGGAGCCGCCAGCGACGACTATCGGCGGACAGATAGACAACAAAAAAGCCCCGGGTTTCCCCGGGGCTTCCGACTAGGATCGCGAGAGGCGATCAGAAGTCGCGCTGGATGCGCAGGCGGCCAGCAACCGAGTCTTCCGACTTGATGCCGAGGAGCGCGCTGCGAGCGTTGCCGTTGTTCACGAGGCCGACCGGCGAACGAACATCGAGGTGCGAGTAGAGCACTTCGACGCCGATATCCAGGCCGGAGACCGGCGACCAGATCAGGTTGGCAGCGAGCAGGAACTCCTTCGGGTCAGCCGAGCGAGCGGTGACGCCGTTGAAAGCAACCGCAGCGGCGTCGAGGTACTTGAGCTTCAGCTCAGAGTACGAACCGGTGATCTCGGTGCGCAGGGTGGGGGTCCAGAAGTGGCGGAACGCCGCAACAACCGACCAGCCCTTCGAGTTCTCGACATTGCCGGTGATCGGGTTGATCGCGGCATCAGCCAGCGTCAGACCACCGATGCGGCCGAGGCCGAGGCTGCCAGCGGACCAGCCGAGGTAGCCGAGAGCGCCGTCAGCATAAGCAGCCTGCAGCCAGAAGGCGTCGCCAGCGGCGAGCATCGGCAGGTTGATCTTCACGCCGCCCTGGACGGCCCAGATCATCTCGTCGCCGTTGACAGCGTTGAGAGCCACAGCCGTGGCGTACTTACGCTGGCCGACAGCGCCGGACAGCTGAGCCGAACCCCAGCCCTGATCGACGCGCAGCGACGCGATCAGATCCGGATAGTCCTGGCCCTGAACGAAGGCCGCACCAGCGCCGCCGCCGACGAGCGGGTTGAAGGAGACGCCCGGCAGCTCGCGGCCGACGGTGCCCGAGGTGCGGTCTTCCGCCGAGATCGTGGCCGAGAAGCCCGAACCGAAGGTGGCGGTGTAGGCCAGCAGGTTGACGCGCGAGTCAGCCGTACGAACCGAAGCGAAGTTCAGGTCCGAAGCGTAGAAGTCGAAGAACGACTGAGCGCGACCAGCGGTGATCGGGCCGAACTGGACGAAGGCCAGGTCGAGCAGCGAGCCGGTGGAGGTCGACGAAGCGCCGCGGACGAAGCCCGGGACGGTCGCGCCGACGTTGAACGGGGTGACGCCGCCGGCGCCGTAGATGCCGGTGTTGTTCGTCAGCTCGTAGCGGATGAAGGTGCGCAGCGTGCCGTAGGCGGTCGCGGTGCGGACGTCGATGTTCAGACGGCCACGAGCGCGGGTGCCGTAGGCATCCTGATAGTCGCTGTAGCGGGTGCCGATAGCGTACTCGGCGCGAACGCGGCCCGAGATGCGCAGGCAGGAGTCGGTGCCCGGGATGTAGAAGAAGCCGGCACCGTAGGCGGTGCAGACGCGAACGTATTCGACCGGAGCGGCCTTCCGCGAGGGAAGGTCAGCGGCCTGAGCCCCGGCGACCGCGGCGATGCCGGCGGCGGAACCGAGGAGGAGGCTCTTGACGAGCTTCATTTGGTAACCTCCAAAAGAGTTTCGAGACCCTCGGGCTTCGGCTTGCCCCCCGCCCCAGACTTGGCGTCTGATCGCAGAACCTGCCTCTTCCCGGTCTTTCGCCCACGTCCCTGACCCAATTCAGAGGCGAAGACGAAAAACAGCGACCGGGAACGTCCCGACGCATTTCCACCATACGAAAGCGGACTTGCCGATCAACCATGATCGGACCCCAGAGGTCGCCTGGGGGGTGCTTTGGAAACTGGTGTTGCAGGCGAGCCACGCTTTGACCGCCGAAATTCACAAAGCGTTAACCAGACCAGCCCGCGAGGCCGGTGTTTTGGCGCTGCAACATGGCTTTGACGGCGAATCTCGGGGGCGAATCCCCGTATGGCAGCCGAATCCCGCGAGTCAGTATTCCCACTCGGCGCCGACGCCGACCGCGGCGCTGCCATCCGCGCCCGTCTCGGCCTGCAGCTTCAGGCGCTTGGTGACGTCGATGCCGACCGAGACGCCGCTGTCCTCCGGCTTGGCGCCGACCTTCACCCCGACCGAGACATTATCGCTGATGTAGCGCGAGGCGCCCACGGTCGGGCCGCCCTCGCCCATCTGGATGTCGAGATTGTCGACGCCCAGCGATTTGCGCAGCCGTTCGAAGGTGTCGTCTCCGCCGCCACCGGCGAACTGCGCCGCCGCCTGCGCGAGCTGAACCGCCTGGAAGGGCGAGAGCGAGCCGGACGCCCGCGCGAAGAGCAGCCGCGACAGCACCTCGTCCTGCGGCAGTTGCGGCTCGGAGGTGAAGGCGAAGGCCGGTTGATCGGCCGGGCCGCTGACGATGATCTTGGCGGTCACGTCGGCGGCACGCGTCTCGGCGACGAAATCGAGATCGGGAATCAGGCCGCCGGCGAAGGTCAGCCGCCCGCGGCTGAAGTCGAGACGCTGGGTCAGCACGTTGAGCCGGCCGCGGCGCAGATCGAAGCCGCCGTCGAGCGCGGGAGCCGCCAGCGTGCCGCCGACGCGAATCTCGCCGCCGAGTTCGGCGTCGATGCCGCGCCCCCGGATGAAGACGCGGCTCGGAGCCGAGACGGTGACGGCCAGCGCCGCATCGAAGGCCGGCGCGGCGCGGCCACGGCTGCCACGTGCCTTCTGCGCCTTGCGCGCGGCGGCAAGACGAGCGGCAGCGGTGCCCTTGGCATTGACGTGCTTGATGCCGTCGACCGGCCTGAGCGAAGCCGGCAGGCGATCGGGCACCGCGACATCCAGCGAGACGACGTCGATCCGTCCGCCGATGCGCGGACGCTGCGCCAGCGGGCCGGAGATCTCGAGATTGAGCCCGGCGACAGCGGTGACGAGACCGCTAGAGACGAGCTGGGCGCGATTGCCCTGGATGCGGATCGTGCCCGGGAAGCCGGCGGCGGGATCGACCTTGACCTGCCCGCTCGCCGAAATCGTGCCGCCATTGGGCGTGCTCGCTGAGGCGCTGTCGATCGTCAGGTTGTCGCCATTGGCCGCGACGCGCGCCCGCATATCGGTGAGGCGCACGCCCTGCAGCGCATCGGTGAAGCTGCCATTGGAGAGCGTGGCGCTGCCGCTGAGGCGCGGCGCCGTGGGCGTGCCCTCGGCGCGCATGTCGATGGCGACCGCGCCGGTCAGGCGCTGACCGTTGACCGCGAGCATGGGGTTGGCGAGTGCGGCGTCAAGACGCCCCTGCGCAGCCAGAGACAGGGCGCCGGCCGCATTGAGCGGGGCGGTGCCGCGCAAAGTGAGGCTCGCGCCACGGCCGGCATTGAGGGTCGCCTCGACGCTGGTGGCGTTGCCCTTGAAGGCGCCCTGCCCCGCGATCTCGACCGGCGGCAGGCCGGCCTGCTGCGTCTCCGGCGTCACCAAACGGGCGATCCGCAGGTTCCAGGGGCCGGACAACGCATCCGGCCTGCCCTGAACCTGTGCCTGCGCGTTGAGCGTGCCCGAGAGGTTGAGGCTCGGCGCCACGATGCGCGCAGCCGAGAGAGGCACGTCGCGCGCGACGAAACGCAGGTCGAGCGTCTCGCCCGCCTTGCCGTCGAGCGTGACGCGGCCGCCATCGATCGCGAGCGCGAGCCCGGCGATCTCGACGCCCGAGGCCGGAAAGCTGAAGGTTGCGGGATTGGCGAGCGTGATGGCGCGGCCGTCGCGGCGGGCGTCGAAGGAGGCGACCTCAAGCTTCAGCGGCTCGCCCGGCACCAATCGGCCGGCACCCTTCAGGGCGAAGCCGCGCGCATTGGCACTGAGCGTGAAGGCGCTGGCCTCGGGCGCGCCCTTCGAATCGAAGCGGATCGCACTGATCGTCTCGCCGGCCGCGACGGCGCGGTCGATGGCGATCGCGGCATCGAGCATCGGACGCCCATAGAGGTCCTTCGCTCCGAGGGTCGCATCGAGCTTGTCGATCGAGACGGAAGGCCCGGCGAGCTTGGTGCCGCGCGCGGTCAGGTCGATGTTCTGGCGGCCTTCCGGGGTCGCAAGCGTGATGTCGGCGTCGAGCTGGCCGCCGAGCTTGGTCAGCGCCAGCGCCGAGAGGTCGTCGAGATTGCGGGCGGCGAGCGTCAGGCGGCCGGCGGCGCGGCTGGCCGGATCGAGCGTCACGGCACCGCTGAGACGCACCGAGCCGATGGCGAGGTCGAGCTGGGAGAGGTTCCAGCCATCGTCCGGCTGGCGGTTCAGCGCGATGCTACCGGTTGCCGGCTTGGCATCGATCTCACCGGAGAGGGTGATGCGGGAATCGAGCGCGCCCTGCAAATCCTTGCCCACGGCGTCGATGGCGAGCCGCGGGATCGGCCTTGCCAGCGCGGTCGCATTGGCGACGGCGATGCGGGCGGTGGCATCGAGCTTCCTGAGCGGGCCGGTGATCTGCGCATTGACGTCGCCGCGCCCGGACAGGCGCTGATCGGCGCGCTTGAGGTCCGGCAGGGCGAGCGCAAGCTTGAGGTCCGAGGCGTTCTGGCCGAGCGCGCCATCGGCGGTGAAACTCGCGTGCTGGCCCGCCACCTTGAGCCCGGAGACGGCGTAGTCGCCGGCAAGCGCGTTGACCTTGCCGGCGAGCGTGAGGCTGCCGGCAAGCAGCCGGTCGACAACGGCCTCGCCGGTGGCGAGGCGCTCGGCCTTGCCGCTTAGCGTTGCGGCATAGCTGCTGAGCTTGGGCGTGGCGTCGAGCTCGGCGGCGATCTCGGCCCTGCCTCCGAGCGGGCGCCGGGCGAGGCCGCTCAGCCGGGCGAGATCGGGCAGTACCGCCTTGAGCTGGCCGAGAACGCGGGCCTGACCGAGCTTGCCCTTGTAATCCAGCTCGACGCCGGAGAGCGCCAGGCGCAGCGTCTCGAAATCGGCGGTGGCGTCGTCATTGCCGGTGCCGCGCAAGGTGAAGGTCACCTTGTCGCCGACGGCCTTGGCCAGAGCCTGATCCGTCAGGGCGATGCCGCTCGCCTCGCCGTCGCTGGTCAGCGCGATGCGGCTACCGGGCTCGCCGATCGTGCCGCTCGGCGTGGCGTTGAAGGTCAGCCCCACCTTGCCGAAGCGGCCCGCCGGCAGCTTCGCGTCCTCGGCGTCCAGCCTGGCGGCAACGATCGGGCCGGCGACGGGGCCGCGGATCGTCGCGTCGAAGGCGAGCTTGCCGATCTCGGCGCCGGAGGCCACGGTGCGGCCCTCCGCATTGGGGCGTGCGGCGGCGGTGACGCGCAGGTCGAGCGTCCTGTCGGCGTTGTAGCGGCCGAGCACGTCGAGCCGCGCCAGCGCGGAGACGAGCGCGAGATTGCGGATGTCGACGCCGCCGCCATCGGCGAAGCCGACCGCTCCGTCGAGCCGGGTCGAGCCCGCGAAGACCGGCGCCACCGGCGCCGGCATCAGCCCCTCGATGCGGGCATCGAGCGCGAGCGCAAGCTGCCGCTCCGCACCGGCGCGGTTGAGCGTCGCCGAGCCGTCCGCGCCAATGGTCGGGCCGGCCGTGAAGGTCAGGTTCGAGCGGAAGGAATCGAGCGGTCCGTCGCCGTTCAGGTCGAGCTTGACCGGCGGCTCCCCCGGCAGCCCGGCCGCCTTCGAGATCAGGCCGCCGGCCGGCTCGTCGAGCTTGGCTGCCAGCCTCAGCCGCGTGCTTTCCGGCACGAAGGACAGGTCGACATTGAAGTTCCCGCCCATATCGAGCCGCCGCGCCTCGAATTTGAGGTCGAGGCCCTCATTGGGGGGGCCAAGCCGCGCGGCACCGGTCGCGCCAAGCCGTGCCGCCGCACCGATGACCGGCTCGCCGAGCACGAGTTCGTTGAGCTGGAAGGCGCGCAGGATCACCTTGAGCGGCAATTCCGGCAGGATCGGCCCGTCATTCGCGGGGACCGTCCCGGCGGGCGGCGGCGCCGGCCGGCGCAGGATCTCGAGCTTGCCGATCTCCAGCCGGTCGACATCGAGCCGGCGCAGCAGCAGCGCGCTGCGGGTCCAGATCAGGCGGACGCGGTCGAGCCTGAGCCAGACGCCGTCGCGATCCGAGAGCGCGATGTCGCGGATCTCGACATCGGAGGACAGCGCGCCGTTGACCTCGCCGATCGAGACCTGGCTGGTGTCGCTGGAGAGCGCCTTCGAGATCAGGTCGGCAACGACGCCGCGATCGGTCTGGGCGTTCTGGGCAAAGCCGCCGAAATGAGCCGAGGCGAGAAGGCCGACCGTCAGCAGCAGGGCGAAGAGCGCCAGAGACATTCCACGCTTCTTCGCAGCACGGAATGTCTCCGGGTTTCTGCTGGCGCGCATTTTCTTCACGCGAAACGGTGCCCACTTCGCTTGAAAATGTTTCAACCGCGGAAAGCTCAGGAGGCGGCGCATCAGAAGGCCTGCCCGATGCTGACATAGAGCGCGACGGGCTTGTCGCCCTTGCGCGGATTGAGGGGCGCCGCGACATCGACGCGGATCGGCCCGATCGAGGTATAGTAGCGAAAGCCGAGGCCGGCGGCCATCTGCAGCTTCTGCTTGCCGTCGGGCAGGCTCGATTCGAAGGCGGTGCCGGCATCGAAGAACGGCACGATTCCGATGGTCTCGGTGATCTTGATGCGGGCTTCCGCCGACAATTCGAGCAGGCTGCGCCCACCGGTGAGCTGTCCGAACGGCCCGAGCGGCGAAAGCGAACGATAGGCGTAGCCGCGCACCGAACCACCGCCGCCGGCATAGAAGCGCCGCGTCGCCGGGATCTCGTCGAGGCTCGCGCCCGAAATCGAGCCGAAGCCGACGCGACCGGCCAGGACATAGCGCGCATCCTCGTCGAGCGCGTAATAGCCGGAGACAGCGGCCTTGGCCTGATAGATGCCGACCGTCGAGCCGAGGAAGGTCGGATAGGGCGTGAAGGACGCCGTGGCGCGGATGCCGCGCGTCGGGTCGAGCAGGCTGTCGGTCGAATCGTAGTTCACCGAAAGCGGCAGGCCGACCAGCGTGTAGTCGACCTGGCCCAGCACATCGCTGGTCTGGCCCCGTTCCACTTCCAGCCCGGCCTGCACCGAGAAGGTGTCGCTGAAGCGATAGCGGATCGCCGTGGTGGCGTTGGCGTAGCGGGCGGTGTAGCCGCCATACCGGTTGGTACCGACGCGCTCGCGGGTGGCGACACCGTCGAGCAGCCAGTCGTAGCGGCTGCCGTCCAGAGCCGGCTTCATGAAGCTGAAGGCGAAGCGGCCGCCGAGGTCCGAGCGCTCAAAATCGCCGAATCTCTGGATCTTGGTGCCGTCGATGCGCGGGGCGAAGAAGACGCTGGATTCCAGCCGCAGACGCTCGGCCCCGCCGAACAGGTTGCGATGCTCCCAATAGACCTTCACCGCCGGGCCATCGATCGTCGAATAACGGGCGGAGAAGCCGAGAAGCCGCTTGGGACGCTCCGTCACCTCGACGAAGATCGGAAGATTCCCCGCCCCGTCGAGCTTGTCCGCCTCCCGGATGCGCACCGAGGCGACGGCCGGAATCTTGGCGATCGATTTGCGCGTGTCGGCCAGCGCCTTGGGCGAATAGGGATCGCCCGGCTCGAGATAGATGAAGGAGCGCACGACCTCGGGCGGGATCTCGTCGGTCTGGCCCACGGTGATATCGCCGAAACCGGCGAGCGGGCCGGGATCGAGCACATAGGTCACGTCCATGATGCCGGCGGCATGGTCGACCACCGGTCGCAGCTCCACCACCTTGGCGAGCGGATGCGACTGCGCGCGCATATGGTCGATGAGCCCGGCCTGCGCGGCACGCAGGGAGGCAGCCGTCGCCGGCTCGCCCGCCTTCAGCTTGGAGACCTTGAGAGGATCGGCAATCGCGGCCGAGCCGCCCCTGTCTCGTTCGACGATGTCGATCTTGCGGAAGCTGAAGACCTTGCCGGGACGAACCCTGACGGTGATCGGCACGGCGTCGCGGTTGCGGTGGGCTTCCAGCGCACGGATGAGCGGCGCGCCCGGCTCGGCCCCGACCGCCAGCGGCACGCCATCGACGACGAGCGAGACGTCGGCGTTGAAATAGCCCTGCGACCAGAGCGCATCGACGAGCGGATTGAGATCGGCGGCCATGCGGCGCGACAAGGTCTCGCCATCGGGCGGCGCGTCCTGCCGCAGGCGATAGAGCAAGGAGGCGTCCTGCAGGGTGCGCGTCAGCGCCTTGGCGTCGTCGGCCTCGCCGAGATCGAAGTCGAGCTTGTAGGGCAGCGTCGCGGCACTGGGAGCCGGCGGCTCGTCCTTCCTGGTGAAGAGGCCGAAGACATCCAGCGAGGAGAGATCGAAAGCTTTGGCAGGATCAGCCTGCAAGCCGACGAGCGCCGCAAACGCATAACCGCCGCCCAATGCCACCGTCTGGCTCGCCCTTCGCCAGAACCGCATCCGTCCTCCAAGCAACCCCCGGCCGCAACATCAAAAACTATTCGATGAGCATGGCCATCATAGAGACGGGATGGCCATGCGCAATGCTGAAGGACTCGACGGTTTCCTCTAACGAAGCGTAAACGCTACGCTCGCGAGCGGGCTGAGCTTGGTGACGACCTCGCCCTTGCCCGGCGAGAGCACGCCGCCGCAGAGGCTGCCGGTGGTGACGAGCTGGCCGGCGCGCAGGGGCCCGAGCCCCTCCTCCTTCCGGTTGGCCCAGGCCAGGAACGGCGTCATCGGATCGCCGTTTCCATGGACCGCCGGCTGGTCGTAGATCGTCACGCCATTGAGCGAGATGAAGCAGCCGAGCCCGGTCAGGTCGTCGAGCACCTTCATGTCGAGGTCCGGCCCGACGAAGTAACCGCCATGGCCCATCGCATCGGTGAGCCAGAGCGGCATGGCGACGTTGCCCGACCAGTTGGCGAGGCGGCTCTCGACGATCTCGATGCCGAGGAAGGCCTTGTCGCAGCAGGCCAGCAGCTCCGCCCGCGACCAGGGCTGGCCGGGACGCAAGGGCACGTCGCGCGAGAGGCGCAGGCCCAGCTCGATCTCAACGCGCAGCTCGGCGCCGATCGCGCCCTCATAGACCTCTCCGGGGGCGAGCCAGGGGCCCGGCATCAGCCCGCCGATCGGCGTGCCGTCCGGGGCGATGGCGACCTTCCAGCCGAGATCCTCGAAACCCGCGCCGCGGCTGACCGCACGCGCGATGGCGAGGCCCTCCGCCAGCGAGGCCGGCACGGGCAGGCTCGCGGTCTCGATCAGCGAGCGCTCGCGGCGGGCGGTCAGAAGCGCATCGCGGATGGTTTCGGCAGTGGTCGGCATGGGGATCCCCTTCCCTTTCGCGCGCGCCCATCACGGCAGCGACGCGCAGTTCTGCTATCGCAGCCCGACGAGAGGAACAAGCGCGCCCCGGCAACCCGCCCATGCAGGCGGAACCTCGCGCGCGCTGCGTCGTTGCCCTGCCATGACCCGTACACGCCGCGCCTTTCTCGCGGGCCTTGCGCCTGCGCTCGCAACGCTAGCCGTCGCTCCGGTCGCGCTGGCCAAACCGTCCCCGCAAGACCTCGTCAATCAGGTGGCCGTCGCCAACATGTTCTGCATCGAGTCGGCGACGCTGGCGCTGAAGCAGAGCAGCTCGTCGGCGATCAAGGACTACGCCCACCGCCTCGCCGACGACCATGCGACGATCGCGAGCAGCCTGAGACGGATCATCGCGCGCCGCTCCGACATCGCCTTGCCCGACCGCCCCGACACGCGCCATCTCGACCTGCTGCGCGACCTCGGCGCCTTGCAGGGCGGCGATTTCGACAAGGCCTATGTCGAGGCGCAGCGCGGCACCCATCACACGCTCGCGCTGCTGCTCGAAGCCTATGCCCGCGACGGCGAGGATCCCGAGCTCAAGGCTTTCGCGGCCGACGCCTTCCCCCGCTTCAAGGCGCTCGAGCAGAAGGCGCAGGAACTGCCGCTGTCGCCCTGAGCGATGGCATCGCCTCCGGCTACCCGACCTTCGGCGGCTTTGACAGCGGCGCTCGCGCCTGTCGGGATAGCGCCCGATCCACCAAAGCGGAGCCGCAGGCCCATGAAGATTCGCGCCGCCGTCCTGAACGAGAGCCCGGTTGCGGCGCCCTACGCCCAAAGCCGCCCGCTCAGGATCGAGGAGCTCGACCTCGCCCCACCCGGACGCGACGAGGTGCTGGTGAGGGTTCGGGCGGCGGGGCTCTGCCATTCCGACCTCTCCGTCATCGACGGCAACCGGCCCCGCCCCGTGCCGATGGTGCTCGGCCATGAGGCGGCGGGAGAAGTCGTCGAGGCCGGAGAAGGCGTCGATGACCTGAAGCCCGGCGACCGGGTGGTGATGGTGTTCGTGCCATCCTGCGGGCATTGCGCGCCCTGCGCGGAGGGGCGCCCCGCCCTCTGCGAGCCCGGCAACGCCGCCAATGGGCGCGGCGAGATGCTCGGCGGCGGGCGCCGACTCTCGGCTCATGGCCAGTCGGTGCATCACCATATCGGCGTTTCCGCCTTTGCCGAGCACGCGGTGATCTCACGCCGCTCGCTGGTGAAAATCGAAGCGGATATTCGCCATGAGATCGCGGCGCTCTTCGGCTGCGCCGTGCTGACGGGCGTCGGCGCGGCGGTGAACACGGCGCGGATCAAGGCCGGCGAGACGGTTGCGGTGGTCGGGCTCGGCGGCGTCGGCCTCTCGGCCCTGCTCGGGGCGATCGCCTGCGGCGCCTCGCGGGTCGTCGCCGTCGATCTGGCGCAGGACAAGCTCGATCTGGCGCTGGCGCTGGGTGCGACCGATGCCTTCAGGGCCGATACGCCGGATGTGATCGAGGCGATCAGGCAGGCGACGAAAGGCGGCGTCGATCATGGGCTGGAGATGGCCGGCTCGGTGAAGGCGCTCGACCTCGCCTACCAGATCACCCGGCGCGGCGGCACGACCACGACCGCCGGCCTCGCCAACCCCGCCCATACGCTGGCGCTCTCTCCGGTGAGGCTGGTTGCGGAGGAGCGCACGCTGAAGGGCTCCTATGTCGGCTCCTGCGTGCCCTCGCGCGACATCCCGCGCTTCATCGAGCTTTACCAACGCGGGCGGCTGGCCGTGGACAAGCTCTGGACCAGCTCCGGCAGCCTCGACGAGATCAACGAGGGGTTCGACGCGCTGAACGAAGGCCGGACGATCCGGCATATCGTCAGGATGTAGTTCCGGCCCTCGCATTCACACCGTCATCCCGGGCGATCGAAGAGAGACCCGGGATCCATGCCGGAACGGTTCAGGCATGGATCCCGGATCGGCGCGGCTGCGCCGCTTGTCCGGGATGACCGGGGGAGGTGGAGAACCTCCTGACCTCACCCGTGCTTGTGCACGATGGTCTTGGTCACCGCGAACTCTTCCAGCGCGATAAAACCCTTCTCGCGGCCATGGCCGCTCTTGCCGGTGCCGCCGAAGGGCAGTTCGATGCCGCCGCCGGCGCCATAGCCATTGATGAAGACCTGGCCGGCGCGGACGCGCTTGGAGACGCGCTGCTGGCGCCCGCCATCCTTCGTCCAGACCGCGGCGACGAGGCCGTAATCGGTGCCGTTGGCGGCCTTGATCGCGTCCTCCTCGTCCTCGAAGGGGAAGGCGGCCAAGACCGGCCCGAAGACCTCCTCCTGCTCCAGCCGGTTGCCGCGCGGCACCGGGCCGAACAGCGTCGGCGTGACATAGAAGCCGCCATTCGGCACACCCTGCGCGATCTGGCCCTGGGCGATCACCGGGACGCCGGCCTCGCGCGTCTGGTCGATGAAGCTCTGGACGCGGCCGCGCTGCTTCGCGTTGATGACCGGGCCGCAATCGAGGTCCATCTCCGGCGTGCCGGCCCTGAGCTTGGAGAACTCCTTGGCAACGGCGGAGATGACGTCGTCATAGATCGACTTCTGGACGAGCAGGCGGCTGCCGGCCGAGCAGGTCTGCCCGGTGTTCTGCACGATGGCCTTGCAGGCGAGCGGCACGAGCGCGTCGAGATCGGCATCCTCGAAGACGATCTGGGGCGACTTGCCGCCGAGCTCCAGCGTGCAGGGAATCAGATGCTCGGCGCAGGCGTGCTGCACCATCTTGCCGACCTCGGGCGAGCCGGTGAAGGACATGAAGTTGATGCCGGGATGGGCGGAGAGGGCAGCGCCCGCCTCATGGCCGCGGCCGGCGACGATGTTGATCGCGCCATCGGGGAAGCCGACCTCGCTCGCCAGTTCCGCAAGACGGAAAGCGGTGGCGCAGGCGTCCTCGGCCGGCTTCAGCACCACCGCATTGCCCATGGCGAGCGAGGCGGTGAGCGAGCGGCCGATCATCTGCGCCGGATAGTTCCAGGGCAGGATATGGCCGGTGACGCCATGCGGCTCGTGGATGACGCTGACGCTGTACCCGTTGAGGAAGGGGATGACGTGGCCATGCACCTTGTCGGCCGCGCCGCCATAGAATTCGAAATAGCGGATGGTGGCGTCGATATCGGCGCGGGCCTGGCTCATCGGCTTGCCGGTGTCGCGGGCTTCCAGCTTCGCCAGCTCGTCGAAATGATCCTGCACCTTGAAGGCGAGCTTCGAAATCAGGCGACCACGCTCGGCCGCGGTCAGCCTGCCCCAGGCGCCGTCGAAGGCGGCCCGCGCTGCCGTCACGGCCGCGTCGATATCGGCGGCGTTGCCGCAGGCGATGCGGGCGAATTCCTCGCCGGTGGCGGGGTCGAGCTTGGCGAGGGTTTCGCCTGTCTGGCCAGCGACATAGCGGCCATTGATGAAATGTCGATTCATGGTGGCTCCCGATCACTCCGGGCGGTTCATTCGGTCCGGGCGGATTCGCGGCGCAAGCTGGCGCCTCGGGCGTGAATTCACAAGATGCTCTTGCGTCGGGGGCCCTCGCAGCCGGCGCAGGGCCGGCGTCTCCACCCAGGTGTCACGCGCCTGCCGCAATGCTAGCTTCGTTAGGCGCTGCGCACGGAGGAGTCGGGCATGTCACGGGATCGTCGTTTCAATCGTCGCGAAACGCTGAAGGGCGGCGCCGCCCTGGCCGCTGCCGCCGCCATGCCTTCGGCGCTGAAGGCGCAGGCGCCGAGCCCCGCACGCCTCAAGCTCAGGGTGCTGGAAACGACGGATCTGCACGTCAATGTCGTGCCTTACGACTATTTCCGCGACGGGCCGGACGACACGGTCGGCCTCGCCAAGACGGCGAACCTGATCAAGGCGGCGCAGGCCGATGTGAAGAACAGCCTGCTCTTCGACAATGGCGACTTCCTGCAAGGCTCCTCGCTCGGCGACTATGTCGCCTACAAGAAGGGGCTCAAGGCCGGCGAAACGCATCCGATCGTCGCGGCGATGAACGCCCTGCCCTATCTCTGCGGCACGCTCGGCAACCACGAGTTCAATTACGGGCTCGAATTCCTCGACCATGGCCTCGCCAAGGCCGAGTTCCCGATCGTCTGCGCCAATGTCGAGCGCGCCGGCGGCGGCTCGCTGGTCGATGCCTGGCGGCTGTTCGAGCAGAGCTTCGAGGACGAGGCCGGCCATCGCCATGTCCTGCAGATCGGCGTGATCGGCTTCGTGCCGCCGCAGATCATGCAGTGGGACAAGGGCAATCTCGACGGCAAGCTCGTCGCCTTCGACATCGTCGAGGCCGCCCAGAAGCACATGCCGGACCTGCTCGACGCCGCGCCCGACCTCGTCATCGCGCTCTGCCATTCCGGCATCGCCGGCGGCGAGCGGCGCGGCATGGAGGAGAACGCGGCGCTGCACCTCTCCAGGATCGAGGGCATCGACGTGATCCTCACCGGCCACCAGCATCTCGTCTTCCCCGGCGGCAAGGCCTTCGACGGCATTCCCGGCGTCGACAATGTCAAGGGTGCGCTCAACGGCAAGCCCGCCTGCCAGCCCGGCTTCTGGGGCTCGCATCTCGGCATCATCGACCTCGATCTGGAGAAGAAGGGCGAGCGCTGGCGCATCGCCGATTTCAAGGTCGAGCCGAAGCCGATCTACGAGCGCACGCCCGAGCGCAAGATCGTGCCGAAGGCCAGCGCGGAGCCCGCCATCCTCGCCGCGGTGAAGGCCGACCACGAGGCGACGCTGATCTATATGCGCGAGCCGGTGGGCTCGACCGCCTCGCCGATCAACTCCTTCTTCGCGCTGGTCGCCGACGATCCCTCGATCCAGATCGTCTCCGAGGCGCAGATCGCCTATGCCAAGCCGCTGATGGCGCAGACGCAGTGGAAGGACCTGCCGATCCTCTCCGCCGCGGCGCCGTTCAAGGTCGGCGGCCGCTCGGGGCCCGGCTTCTTCACCGACATCCCCGCCGGGCCGCTGGCGCTGAAGAACGTGGCCGACATCTATCTCTATCCGAACACGGTGCAGATCGTGAAAGTCACGGGCGCCGAGGTCAGGGAGTGGCTGGAGCGCTCGGCCGGCATCTTCAACCGGATCGACCCGGCAAAGACGGAGGAGCAGCCGCTGATCAATCAGGGCTTCCCCTCCTTCAATTTCGACGTCATCGACGGCGTGACCTACCGGATCGATGTCACGCAGGCCTCGCGCTATGACGGTGACGGCAAGCTCGTGGCGCCCGAGGCGCACCGCATCGTCGATCTCGCCTTCAACGGCAAGCCGATCGACGAGAAGGCGCAGTTCCTCGTCGTCACCAACAATTACCGCGCCTCGGGCGGTGGCAATTTTCCGGGAACGAAGACCACGGTGGTGCTGGAGGCGCCGGACCTCAACCGCGACGTCATCGTCCGCTATCTCGTCGAGAAGAAGACGATCGAACCCAAGGCCGATGGAAACTGGGCGCTGGCGCCGCTGCCGCCGCATGTCAACGTGACCTTCGTCACCTCCCCCGCCGCGATCGGGAAGCTGCCGGCGACGCTCAAGGCGCAGCCGGCCGGCGATGGCGGCGAAGGTTTCGCCAAGTATCGATTGCTGTCGTAATCGGCCGCGAAATTCCGAAGACCTCTAAGAAATCGGCCGTGCGGCACACCGTTCATTAAGATCTCTCTCCCGAAGATGCCCTTGCCTTGCGTCATCGCAAAACAGGCTTAGGGCGGACATGATGGCGGAAGCTCGCGAAAACGAGCGCGCGATGAAGTCGGAACTGGTCGCCGCGCTCTACGGGACGCCGGGCACGATCACGACGGGCGCCATCATGGTGGCAGCCGTCATGGCCGCCGCCGCCGTTCTGACCGGCGGCGACGCCGTGTTCGGGCTGATGACGGCCGCGATGCTCGCCATCGGCGCGTTCCGCCAGATCGCGCATCGCCGCTTCATGCGGGTCGATCTTCCCAAGGCCAGCGACGCCGAGATCGACCGCCTCGAAAGGCTCGCGATGTTCGGCGCCTGGTCGACGGCAGCGCTGGTCTCCAGCTTCGGCTCCTATGCGGTGCTGAAATACACCTACCAACCCGTGGCCGTGCTCGCGATCGCCCAGACGATCGGCTATCTCGCCGGCGTCTCCGGCCGCAACAGCTCGCGCCCGCTCATCACCCGCGTCCAGATCCTGATCGCGGCGGTCCCCTTCCTGCTCGCGCTCGCCTCGACCGGCGATGCCGCCTATGTCGTGATCGGGCTCACCGTCGCGCTGACGACGGTGCTGACCTTCTCCAGCGCCCAGGTCATCCACCGGATGTTCGTCGCCCGGCTGCGCACGATGCGCGAGCTGGAGACCCTTGCCGTCAACGACACGATCACCAGCCTCTACAATCGCCGCGGCTTCATGCGGGAAATCCGGGCCATCGCCACCGCCGGGCAGCCGGTGACGCTGATCTCGATCGATATCGACCGCTTCAAGGGCATCAATGACAGCTTCGGCCACGATGTCGGCGACGCGCTGCTGCAGTCCTTCGGCGACATGCTGAGCGCGGAGCTCCGGCGGGGCGACATCGCCGCGCGCACCGGCGGCGACGAATTCATGGTCGCGACCTCGCGCGACGCGCCCGAAGCCGCGACCTTCGCCCGTCGCCTGGTGATGCTGCTCGGCAGCCAGCGCGTCCTGGCCGGGCGGCACGTCACGGCGACCGCCAGCATCGGCATCGCGCCGGCCGGCTGCGCGTCCTCGATCGACGAGGCACTGAAATGCGTCGACATCGCGCTCTATCGCGCCAAGCTCGAAGGGCGGAATCGCTTCGCGGTCTACACCGAGGCGATCCAGGACGAGCATGAGGACGGCCGGGCGATCGAGGCGGAGCTGCGCGAAGGCATCCGGCGCGGCGAGTTCTCGCTCGAATTCCAGCCGATCTACAATCCCCGCTCGGGCACGGCGACGATGGCCGAGACGCTGCTGCGCTGGAACCATCCGCGCCGCGGCGTGGTCAGCCCCGAGATCTTCATCCCGCTGGCGGAGCGCACCGGCCTCATCACCGTGCTCGGCGCCTGGGTGCTCGACCAGGCGATCCGCACCGCGCTGACCTGGCCGCGCAGCGTCGGCGTCAGCGTCAACGTTTCGGCCCGGCAGTTCGACCGCGGGCATGATCTGGTCGGGCTCGTCGCGGCGCTGCTGCGCCTCCATGGGCTCGAGCCGCACCGGCTGACGATCGAGATCACGGAGAGCTCGCTGATCGCGGATGCCGAGCATGTCACCGCGCGGCTCGTCGCTCTGCGCGCGCTCGGCGTGCGAATCGCGCTCGACGATTTCGGCACCGGCTATTCCTCGCTCAGCTACCTCGCCCATCTGCCGATCGACACGATCAAGATCGACCAGGCCTTCACGCAGGAGCTAGGCTCGTCGCGCAAGGCCGAGTATCTGATGAACGCCATCACCCAGCTCGCGCACGACCTCAAGCTGCGCCTGATCGTCGAAGGCGTGGAGACGCAGGAGCAGCTCGCGATCATCCAGAAGCATGCGACCCACGGGATCCAGGGCTTTGTTTTCGCGCGCCCGATGACAGCGGAGAAATTGCTGCCCATGATCGGCAACCGGGTGGCGACGGGGCGTACGAAGTCGGCACGACCCGGAGGCGGCCCCCGCAAGGGCGACCGCTTCAGCGAAGTCGCGTAGTCGCGCCCCCCGCACGCATCCGCGCGAGCCGGAGGCCTTCAATGCAGCGCCCGAACTATCCGAGCGGGAAGGACCTGCTGAGCGCCGACGCGATCTCGCGCTTCGACCTCGACGACATCTTCGAGCGTGCCGAGCGGCATCTGCGGGAGGAAGAGCAGGAGAAGGCCGGCATCCTGCCGGAGCAGCCGCCGGTCTATCGCCGACGGCCCAAGGTCATCGCGACACTGTTCGACCAGCGCAGCACGCGCACGCGACTCGGCTTCCAGTCGGCGGCGGCCCGGCTCGGCCACCAGTCGATCGACGCCTACGACACCGACCGCAGCCGCCTGGGAACCAGCACCGGCGAATCGATCGAGGACCACGTCCACACCGTCGAGCTCTACAGCGACCTCTTGGTCGTGCGCTCGCATCTGGAGGACATGCCCTACCGCGTCTCGCGGTTGAGCTACCTGCCGGTGATCAATGCTGGCAATGGCGCGGACGAGCATCCGAGCCAGGCGCTGATCGACCTCTTCGCCATCCGCCAGATGCGCGGCGAGATCGAGAAGCTCACGATCGCGCTCTCCAGCGACACGCGCGCCCGCTTCGCGATCTCCTTCGTCAAGATGCTGCGCCTGACGCCGCCGAAGCGCTTCACCCTGTGCTGCCTGCCGGATGTGCCGATCAACCCGGCGATGCGCGAGGCGATGACGGTTCTCGCCGGGCTCGGCACCGAGATCGGCATCGTGCACGACGTGCGCCAGACGCTCGGCCACGACATCCTCAGCATCCAGATGCAGGACATGAGCAAATTCGCCCATGCCTCGCTCGGCAACGAGGCCGTCGACAAGGAGAAGGAGACCGAGCCCTTCACCATCACGGCGCAGAAGATCCTGGAGGCGCGCTCCGACACGCTGATCCTCAACCCGCTGCCGCGCTTCTCGGAGCTCGACACCTCCTGCGACAGCCTGCCCAATGCCGGCTATTTCCGGCAGGTCCAGCTTTCGGTGCCGATGCGGATGGCGATCCTGGAGCGGATGCTGCTCGGCATCCCCTGGACCGGCCAGGCGGCGGCCGCGAGCGGATCGCCCGCGGCGCCCTGACCGGGCGCCTGCTAGAGCATTTCCGCGTTTCCGCGAATCACGAAAATGCTCTAGCTCTTTGTTTTATCGCATTTTCTTCACGCGAACCGGTTTCCACTTCGCTCGAAAATGCTCTACAGCATCGGCCCGAACATTGTATTCGGTCCGATGCTGTAGCTCTTTGTTTTTACATCGGCTTTTCCCGAAAACCGCGTGCCACTTTTCGGGCCGATGCTCTGGCCGTCAGCGCGCGATCTCGAAGACCACGCTGACCTGCGTCTGGTAGCTGTTCTCGCCACTCGCCAGCGGCACGGCCATGTCAGCGGCGGCCTTGCGCATCGGGGCCGCATAGGCGATCGGCCGCGGCGGCGCGGCATTCTCCTCGATGGAGAGGATCGGACCGAGCTTCACGCCTGCCGCCTCGGCCAAGGTGCGGGCCTTGTCCATCGCATCCGCGACGGCACGCTTGCGCGCTTCGGTCAGCGTCGCCTTGAGGTCTTCCTTGACGAAGGTGATACCGCCGCCCTGGTTGACGCCGAGGCCGACGACCTTGTCGATGATCGCGCCGGCCTCAGCCAGCTTGCGGATGCGGACGGTGACCTCGTTGCTGACGGCATAGCCGACGATCTTCGGCTCCTGCGGCTTGTCGCGCGCGGGCTGCGCGTAGCGCGGCTGGATGTCGAGCCGCGAGGTCTGGATATCGCGCTCCGCAATGCCGGCGGCCTTGAGGGCGTCGAGCACCTCCTTCATCGCCGTGCTGTTGGCGTTGAGCGCCTCGCGCGCCGTAGCGGCCTCACGCAGCACGCTCAGCGTCACCACCGCCATGTCCGGCACGACGGAAGCCTCGCCCTCGCCGACGACGCTGATGCGCGGCGGCTGGCGGCCGCCTGCGGCGTCCTGGGCCAGCGCAGGCGCGACAGGCAGCATGGCGGCGGCGAAGAGAGCAGCTCCGGCAAGCGCGGGGGCGAAGAGGCTGGACATCGAAACTCCTGCTGATCATCGGCCGGGATCGGCCATATCGCATCCAAATCGGTCGATCATGTCGAAATTATCACGATTCCGCGCGGCATCCTGGCCGTGCACGCGGGATATCGATCATGGACGAGATTTAACTTTCGCGGGAAAGGCACAGCCCATAGATTAGAATTACTATAATCTATGGAGCTCCGTCATGGCCAACCCCTCCTCCCGGCCTGCAGCCACCTCCTTCTACGACGTGGTGTCCCGCAGGCTGCACTGGGGCATGGCCGTGCTGATCCTGGCGGCCTTCGCCCTGGGGCTGACCGTCGATGTCTTTCCGAAAAGCTGGGAGCACGCGGTGGTCGAAACCCACAAGGTGATCGGCATCGCGATCCTGCTCCTGCTGCTCATCCGCTTCGGATGGCGGCTGAGCCATCGCGCACCGGCTCCGCTGGAAAGCTCGGCCGCGCTGGCCCTGGCGGCGCGAGCCGGCCACGTCTTTCTCTATGTCCTGATGCTGCTCGTGCCGGTGATCGGGCTGGTCTATGCGATCCGGCGCGGACAAGGCATCGACTTCGGCCTGTTCGCCCTGCCGCCCTTCCAGGCGCCGGAAGCGCGTGCCGTCACGCGCCCGATCCGGGAATGGCATGAATGGGCGGCCTATGGGCTGATCGGCCTCGCCTGCCTGCATGCGCTGGCGGCGCTCTGGCACCATCTGGTCCGCAAGGACGATACCTTGCGGCGGATGCTGCCGGATGCGTCCCAGCGGCCTCTCTGAGGCCGCGCTATTCCTCCACCAACCGCCGGGCGATCACCTGCGCCTGGATCTCGGCGGCGCCCTCGAAGATGTTGAGGATGCGAGCGTCGCAGAGCACGCGGCTCACCGGATATTCCAGCGCGAAGCCGTTGCCGCCATGGATCTGCAGCGCATTGTCGGCCGCAGCCCAGGCGACGCGGGCGCCGAGCAGCTTCGCCATGCCGGCCTCGAGGTCGCAGCGGCGCCCGGCATCCTTCTCGCGGGCGGCGAAATAGGTGAGCTGGCGGGCGATCAGGATCTCGGCCGCCATCATCGCGAGCTTGTCGGCGACGCGCGGGAAGGCGATCAGCTTCTTGCCGAACTGGATTCTGTCCTGCGCATAGCGCAGTCCCAGATCGAAGGCCGCTTGCGCGACGCCGATGGCCCGGGCCGCCGTCTGGATGCGCGCGGCCTCGAAGGTCTGCATGAGCTGCTTGAAGCCCTGCCCCTCGACGCCGCCGAGCAGGTTCTCGCCCTTCACCGCGAAGCCGTCGAAGGCGAGCTCGTATTCCTTCATGCCGCGATAGCCGAGCACCTCGATCTCGCCGCCGGTCAGGCCCTCCACCGGGAAGGGATCGGCGTCGCTGCCGCGCGGCTTCTCGGCGATCAGCATGGAGAGGCCGCGATAGCCCGGCGCGTCGGGATCGGTCCTCACCAGCAGCGTCATGATGTCGGCACGGACCGGATGGGTGATCCAAGTCTTGTTGCCGTAGACCTTCCAGACCGCCTTGTCTCCCTCGCCATCCTTCACCGCCCGGGTGCGCAGGCTGGCGAGGTCGGAGCCGGTGTTGGGCTCGGTGAAGACGGCGGTGGGCAGGATCTCGCCCGAGGCGATCTTCGGCAGCCAATGCGCCTTCTGGGCGTCGGTGCCCCCGCACAAGATGAGCTCGGCGGCGATCTCGGAACGGGTGCCGAGCGAGCCGACGCCGATATAACCGCGCGACAGCTCCTCCGAGACCACGCACATCGAGACCTTGGACAGGCCCAGGCCGCCGAACTCCTCGGGGATGGTCAGGCCGAAGACGCCGAGCTCGGCCATCTTCTCGACCACGGGCATCGGGATGTATTCGTTGGCCAGGTGCCATTCATGGGCATGCGGCGTGACTTCCGCCGCGCAGAAGCGGCGCATCTCGGAGCGGATCGCCTCCAGCGTCTCGTCGAGACCGGGATCTCCGACGCTGGCCGTGCCGTCGCTCTGGCTGAACAGGGCGACGAAGCGGGCCCGGTTCTCCGGCGTGTTGCCCTCGGCGATCAGCATCTCGGCCGCCTCCGAACAGGCAGCGGCCACGGCGTCCTGCGACAGGCCCAGCGCCGGCAAACGGACGATCTCGCCCTGGCTCATCGGGATGCCGCCGAAAATCTGGGCGGCGTATTCGCCCGCGCCGATGCGGATGGCGCAGTCCTCGACCGCGCCGTAGCGCCCCTCCTCCAGCAGGCGCTCGCCATAGGCCTTCAGCTCACGCAGCGCCGCGACATAGGTGGCGAGCCAGGAAAGACCGTGGGCGGCGTGCTGTTCCGCCTCGAGCCTAGCCGAGGAGATCCGGCCATCGGCATCGACCTTGCGGCGCACGGCTGCGGTCGCGGCCTCCAGAAGCGTTTCGAAGCCCGGCAGGGCGGCGCCGACGAGATCGACCGCGCTCACGCGGCTTTCGGATTGCAACGCGGCGTTGGCGCTCATGGTGATCGACCTCCCTTTTGTTGCGGCGCAGCATAAGGGCAAGTCCGGGGAAACCAAAATCAGCCTTTCGGCGAGGGCACCTGTCCGGCCGGTGCAGCGGCGAAAGCCGCGGCCTATTTCCGGCTGGCGAGGACGACGCCGAGAATGGTCACCGCCATGCCGGCGATCTGCAGCATCGAGAGGGTCTCGCCGAAGAGCAGCCAGGCCTCGACCGCGACCAGCGCCGGCACGAGGTAGAGGAAGGTCGCGATGCGGGAGACCTCGCCGCGCCGGAGCATGAACAGGTAGAGCCCGATGCTGCCGAGCGAGAGCACGACCACCGACCAGAGCATGACCAGCGCCATGGTCAGGTTCCATTCGATGTGCATCGGCTCCAGCGCCCAGGCGAAGGGAATCGTGATCAGGAAAGCCGCGGTGTACTGGATCGCCGTCATCGTCCTGAGGTCGCCCGAGACGACACGCGCCTTCTGGTAGAAGGAGCCGAAGGTGACGGCGAACATGCCGATCACGTTCACGACCACCGGCAGCAACACTCCCCAGAGCGCGGCGGGCTCGACCCTTGCGAGCTGGGGTTCGAGCACGAGGGCGATGCCGGCGAAGCCGCAGGCGATGCCGAGCCAGCGCCACCCCGAGATGCGCTCCCCCACGAGGACGGGGGCGAAAAGCGCCGTCAGGATCGGCTGCAAGCCGGCGATCAGCCCGGAAATGCCGGCCGGCAGGCCATGGCGCACCGCCCACCAGACACCGGCGAGATAGATGCCATGCAGCAGGATGCCGGTGAGCGCGATGTCGAGGACGGCGCGGCGGCTGCGCGGCCAGGGCGCCCCGGCCGCGAGCGCGAGCAGCGCGACGAGGACCGCCGCCGTGCCGAAGCGGAGCGCGAGGAAGGTCAGGGCGTCGGCATAGCGCGCCGAATAGCCCGCCACGATCCACCCCGTCGACCATAGGAAGGTGAAGAGCAGCGGCATTCCGCGCAGGAGAAGAGACGGCATCGGACCTCGGGAACCCGGTAAGGGCTGCCGTCTCTACTCCCGATCCGCCGGCTGCGACAGAGCCGCGGCGCGGCCTTGCCATGTCTCAGCCGAGGGCCTCTCCCGGTCGATCTCAGTCGCGATCGGGCGCTCCGGGCGGGAAAAGCGGGCGGTAGGGCCGCGCCTCCTCGACGGCGCGGGCGAAGGACGGACGCGCGAGGAGCCGTGCCCGGTAAGCGCGGGCATGGGGAAAGGCCGTGTCGATCTCGTGCACCCAGTCGGCATAGAAGAGCGACGGGGCCGCGGCGCAATCGGCCAGGCCGAAGGCGTCGCCCGCCGCCCATTCTCGCCCGGCCATGGCGCCGTCGAGCCAGCGATAGGCCGTGTCGAGCGCTTCGCGCGCCCTGGCGACACTGTAGGGATCGCGATCGTCAGCCGGGCGCAGATGGTCAAAGACGATCGCCTGCATCGGCGTCATGACGTAATTGTCGAAGAAGCGGTCCATCATCCGCGCCGCGAGCGCGGCCCTGGCGTCATCGGGCAAGAGCCGGACAGGCCCCGGATGATGCAGGCCGAGATGCTCGATGATGACGCTGGACTCGACGACCGTCTCGCCACCATCGAGGAGAACCGGGAAGCGCTTCAGCGGCCACAAACCGACCCATTCCGCCCCGGCTTCCGGATCGTCCGGGCCAAGCACCCGATAGGTGAAGGGCGTCCCGTTCTCATAGAGCGCGATCAGCACCTTCTGGCTGTAGGACGAAAAAGGGTGAGCATAGAGGGTCAACGTCATGGCATCCTCCAGACCGATTGCTTTTCGCAATCAGTCTGTAAAGAAACCGATCTCGTTTTGCAACCGGATATGCGGATCCCCTACCCTCCCAGCGCCTCCGCCACATCCTCATAGGTGCGCAAGCCCGTGCGCGGCGCGTAGACCAGCACGGCCATGTTGCCCGGCGCATGCTCGTTCTTCCACATCTTGTGATGGGCGAGCGGGATCTTGTCCCAGGGGAAGACCTCGGACATGCAGGGGTCGATGCGCCGGTCGAGCACGAACTGGTTGGCGGCGCTCGCCTGCTTGAGATGGGCGAAATGCGAGCCCTGGACGCGCTTCTGCCGCATCCAGACATAACGGGCGTCGAAGGTGATGTTGAAGCCCGAGGTGCCCGCGCAGAACACCACCATGCCGCCGCGCTTGGCGACGAGGCAGGAGACCGGGAAGGTCGCCTCGCCCGGATGCTCGAAGACGATGTCGACGTCCTTCTTGCCGGTGATGTCCCAGATCGCCTTGCCGAATTTGCGGGCTTCCCTGGTCCACTCGTTGTACTCGGGCGAATTGACCTTGGGCATCTGGCCCCAGCAGTTGAAATCCTTGCGGTTGACGACGCCCTTGGCACCAAGGCCGAGCACGTAGTCGCGCTTGGTCTCGTCCGAGATGACGCCGATGGCGTTGGCGCCGGACGCCGCGCAGAGCTGGACGCCGAAGACGCCGAGACCGCCGGAGGCGCCCCAGACCAGGACGTTGTCGCCCGGCTTGATGGTGTGCGGAGCGTGGCCGAACAGCATGCGGTAGGCGGTCGCCAGCGTCAGGGTGTAGCAGGCGGATTCCTCCCAGGAGAGATGCTTCGGCTTCAGCATGAGCTGGCGCGACTGCACCCGGCAGAACTGGGCGAAGGAGCCGTCCGGCGTCTCGTAGCCCCAGATGCGCTGCGACGGCGAGAACATCGGGTCGCCGCCATTGCACTCCTCGTCGTCGCCATCGTCCTGGTTGCAGTGGACGATGACCTCGTCGCCGACCTTCCAGCGCTTCACCTTCGAGCCGACCGCCCAGACGATGCCCGAGGCATCGGAGCCGGCGACATGGAACGGAGCCTTGTGGACGTCGAAGGGCGAGATCGGCTGGCCGAGGCCGGCCCAGATGCCATTGTAGTTGACGCCTCCCGCCATCACGAGGAGCAGAACCTCCTCCTCGCCGATCGACCATGTTGGCACGACCTCGACCTGGAACGAGTCCTGCGGCGCTCCGTGGCGCTCGCGCCGGATCGCCCAGGCGTACATCTTCTCCGGCACATGGCCGAGCGGCGGCAACTCGTCGAGTTCGTAGAGATCCTTGAGCGGTTTCACGGCAGCTTGCGGCTTCGACATCGTCGTCTCCCTGCTCCCCGCCTGTCTTCGTCCTTGCGGCACTGCGGCGGCTTTGGACGGCGATCATGCACCTTATGTTGCAACGCGCCATTCGCCTAAGGAATTACCTTGCAGCGCAAAATGATCGCCCGAAATCGGGATTTTGCCGATTCCTTCACGGTTTCGGCGGATGATCAAGCCGTTCAAGCGAGGCGAGAAAGCCATGCGCGCCCTATTGACGATCGTCGGCCTGCCCGATCTGCCGCTTCTGTCGCTGATCCTCGTCGTGGTCCTGATCCTGCTCGCCGCCCTGATGTTCGGCTGGATTGCCGATCTACTGCTCGGGGAGAACGCCTACGGCACCGGCTTCAACGCCGGCATCATCCTGATCGGCGCCTTTGTCGGCGCCTGGCTCTGGCACCGCTACGGCTTCCCGACGCGCTTCGACCCCGCGGCCGTCAAGGCGGGCATCGCGACCGGCTCGGGGCTTCTGCTCCTGCTCGTCCTGGCGGTCCTGCGCCCCTGAGGCGCCGGGCTTTCAGTCGCCGCGGCTGGCGGCGAGCATGTAGTTGACGTCCATATCCCGCGAGGCGCTCCAGCGGCCGGTCAGCGGGTTGAAGACCACGCCGGTCTGCGTGCCCAGCGTGAAGCCATTGCTCTCGATCGCACCGCCGAGCTCGGCCGGGGTGACGAACTTCTCCCAGTCATGCGTGCCCCGGGGCAGCCAGCGCAGCACATACTCGGCGCCGACGATGGCGAGCGCATAGGATTTCAGCGTGCGGTTGAGCGTCGCCATGACGAGGAGCCCGCCGGGCTTCACCGCCGCGCAGCAGGCGGCGACGAAGGCCTCGACATCGGCGACATGCTCGACGACCTCCATCGCCAGCACGATGTCGAAGCGCTGGCCGGAGGCGACGACCGCCTCGATCGTCTCCTCGCGATAGTCGATGGCGAGCCCGCCCTTCTCGGCATGGGCGCGGGCGACGGCGATATTGGTCGGAGCCGGGTCGAGCCCCGTCACCTCAGCACCCAGCCTCGCCAGCGGCTCGGAGAGCACGCCGCCACCGCAACCGATATCGACCAGCGTCAGGCCTTCGAGCGACCGCATCTGCTTGGGATCGCGGCCGAAATGCGTGCAGGCCTCGTCGCGGACATAGGCGAGGCGCACGGGGTTGAACTTGTGCAGGACCGCCATCGGCCCCTTCGGATCCCACCAGTCGCGCGCGATCGCATCGAAGCGGGCGACCTCGGCCGGGTCGATCGTCGAGCCTGTGCGTTGCGTCGCAGCCGCCATGAACCGGTCCCTCGTTTATGCGGCGCCGCATTGACACCGCGCCTGCCGCCCGTCATCTACACCCGCCCCGCCGCCAGTGCGAGGGCGACGTTTCGACCCGGCTTTCCAACCGGGACAGCTATCGAGAGCCAAAAGATCGTCATGGCCCGTCTGGTGATGAAATTCGGCGGCACCTCCGTCGCCACTGTCGAGCGCATCAAGAACGCGGCGCGGCACGTCAAACGCGAATTCGACGCGGGCAACGAGGTCGCGGTCGTGGTTTCGGCGATGTCGGGCAAGACCAACGAGCTCGTCGCCTGGGCCAAGGAAGCGGCGCCGCTGCACGATCAGGCGGAATACGACGTCGTCGTCGCCTCGGGCGAGCAGGTCACCTCCGGCCTGATGGCGATCGTGCTGCAGGAGATGGGCCTGCCGGCCCGCTCCTGGCAGGGCTGGCAGATCCCGCTCTACGGCTCGGACGCGCATGGCGCGGCGCGCATCGAGAGCGTCGACGGCGCCGGCATCCTCGCCGGCTTCGACCGCAACCGCGAGATCGCGGTCTGCTCGGGCTTCCAGGGCGTGAACCCGCGCACGCACCGCATCGTGACGCTGGGCCGCGGCGGCTCCGACACCAGCGCTGTCGCGCTCGCCGCCGGCCTGAAGGCCGATCGCTGCGACATCTACACCGATGTCGACGGCGTCTACACCACCGATCCGCGCATCGTTCCCAAGGCGAAGCGCATGGACAAGGTCTCCTTCGAGGAAATGCTCGAAATGGCCTCGCTCGGCTCCAAGGTGCTGCAGGTGCGCTCGGTCGAGATCGCCATGACGCAGCGCGTGCCGACCTATGTGCGCTCCTCCTTCGACGACCCCGAAAACCCCAATCCTGGCACCCTCATCTGCGACGAGGACGACATCGTGGAACAGCAGATCGTCACCGGCATCGCCTTCTCCCGGGACGAAGCCCAGATCACGCTCCGGCGCGTGGCCGACAAGCCCGGCGTCGCCGCCGCGATCTTCGGCCCGCTCGCCGATGCCAACATCAATGTCGACATGATCATCCAGGTCGTCTCGGACGATCAGGCGACGACCGACATCACCTTCACCGTGCCGACGGCCGATTACGAGCGCGCCCGCACGCTGCTCGAGAGCAAGCACGATACGATCTCCTATCAGGACATCCAGGGCGCGACCGATGTGGTGAAGATCTCGGCGATCGGCATCGGCATGCGCTCGCATGCCGGCGTCGCCGCCCGCGCCTTCCGGGCGCTGGCCGAGAAGGGCATCAACATCCGCGCCATCACGACCTCCGAGATCAAGTTCTCGGTGCTGATCGATGCGGCCTATACCGAGCTCGCGGTGCGCACGCTGCACTCGCTCTACGGCCTCGACGCAGCCTGAGGCTGCGATACGGCCAACCCAAGGCCGTCAGCTCGGGCTCGACCCGAGCATCTCGGAAAAGCGCCCTATCCTGCATGAGCTTCCCGGGTCGAAGCCGCGCTTCGCCCCGGGAATGACGGAAGGCGCGAGACGCCTATTCCGCCGGATGAGGCGCGCCCACCGGCTTGTGCTTGTTGCTGCGGAAGAGCCCGCCGAGCTTCACCAGCCCGTCCGAGAGCCTGTTCATGTAAAGGAACAGGACGGGGGTGATGAAGAGCGTCAGCACCTGGCTGATCATCAGGCCGCCGACCACCGCGATGCCGAGCGGCTGGCGCAGCTCCGCGCTGGCGCCGGCGCCGACCGCGATCGGCAGCGTGCCCATCAGCGCCGCCAGCGTCGTCATCAGGATCGGCCGGAACCGCATGACGCAGGCCCTGTGGATCGCCTCCTGCGCCGACACGCCCTCGCGCAGGAGCACCAGCGCGACGTCGATCATCATGATCGCGTTCTTCTTGACGATGCCGATCAGCATCAGCAGGCCGATGATCGCGATGACCGAGAGGTCGAGGTCGAACAGCCTCAGCGCTCCGAGCGCGCCGATCGCCGCCGAAGGCAGGCCGGTCAGGATGGTCAGCGGGTGGATGAAGCTCTCGTAGAGAATGCCGAGCACGATGTAGATCGTCAGGATCGCGCCCGCGATCAGGAGGCCCTGGTTCGCCAGCGAGTCCTGGAAGACCTTGGCCGTGCCGGCGAGCGTCGTCGTGATCGATTTCGGCAGGCCGATCTGCTCCTTCAGCACGCCGATGCGGTTGACGCTGTCGCCGAGCGCGACGCCGGCCGGCAGGTTGTAGGAGATCGTCACCGCCGGAAGCTGGCCGAGCTGGTTGACCGTGAGCTGGCCCGCCGTGCGCTCGATCCTGGCGAAGGCGCCGAGCGGCACGAGGGTGCCGGTCTTGGTGCGGACGCGGATCGCGTTCAGCCGCTCCGGCGTCCACTGGTCGTTGGGGTTGAACTCGACGACGACCTGATAGCTGTCGCCCGTGGTGTAGATCGTCGAGACCTGCCGGACGCCGAAGCCCGAATAGAGCGTCGAGCGCAGGATGTCCGAGCCGATGCCGAGCTGGTTGGCCTTGTCGCGGTCGATGATCACCGTCGCCTGCAGGGCGTTGTTCTGCAGGTCGGTGGTCACGTCGAGGAAGGTCGAGGGCTCGCGGCTCATGGCGTCGGCGAGGCGTAGCGCCCCGTCGTTCATCGCCTTCTGGTCGAGGCCCTGGACGACGAGCTGGTACTGGCTCTTCGAGGAGCGCGCGCCGATATTGAGGTTCTGGACCGGCGTCATATAGGTGTTGATGCCCGGCACCTGCGCGAGATCGCGCCGCAGCGACGACAGCACGACGGAGAGCTGCGGCCGCTTGTCCTGCGGCTTCAGCTCGACAAAGAGGCGCCCGGCATTGAGCGCGCCGGCATTGCCGTTGGTCGCGCCGACGCTGGACGCGACATGGGCGACATAGGGCGAATGCATGAAGATGTCGGCGACCTGCCGCTGCAGCTTCTGCATGGCATCGAAGGACACATCCTGCCGCGCCTCGGTCGCGACCTGGAGCTGGCCGATATCCTCCTGCGGGAAGAAGCCCTTCGGCGAGGTCTGCATCAGCCAGACCGTGCCGGCCATGGTCGCGAAGAAGGCGAGCAGCACCACCGGCTGGAAGCGCAGGCAAAAGGCGAGGCCGCGGTCATAGCCATGCAACAGCGCCTCGAAACCCTTCTCGAGCCAGCGCCCGACGGCATTCTCCTGATGATGCTCGCCATAGCCCGAGAGCAGGCGCGAGCAGAGCATCGGCGTGAGCGTCAGCGAGACGAAGGCGGAGGCCAGGATCGAGACCGTCACCACCACCGCGAACTCGTTGAAGATGCGCCCGACGACGCCGCCCATGAGCAGGACCGGAATGAAGACCGCGACCAGCGAGAGCGAGATCGAGATGATGGTGAAGCCGATCTCGCTGGCGCCCTTCAGCGAGGCATCGAAGGCGGAAAGCCCATCCTCCTCCATATGGCGGACGATGTTCTCGAGCATGACGATGGCGTCGTCGACGACCAGGCCGACCGAAAGGGTCAGGCCCAGCAGCGAGATGTTGTCGATCGAGAAACCGAACAGATACATCGCCGCCAGCGTGGCGATGACCGAGATCGGCACCGCCACCGCCGGGATGAAGGTTGCGGCGACGCGGCGCAGGAAGACGAAGATGACCATGACGACCAGCGCGACGGTGAGCAGCAGCGTGAACTGCACGTCGTCCACCGCCTGGCGGATCGAGGTCGAGCGGTCGTTCAGCAGCGAGAGCGAGGCCGCGGCCGGCAACTGCTCCTCGAAGGCCGGGATCATCGCCTTGACGCGATCGACCACCTCGACGGTGTTGGCGTCGGGCTGGCGCTGCACCGCGAGCACGATCGCCGGAACGCCGTCATAGCTGCTGCGGGTCTGGGTGTTCTCGACGGAATCGATCACCTTGGCGACGTCGCCGAGACGCACCGGCTTACCCGAGCGGGTGGTGATGATGACGTTGGCGAACTGCGCCGCGTCGGCGAGCTGGGTATGCGCCTCGATGGTGAGCTGCTGAGCGCTGTTCTGGATGGTGCCGACCGGCGTGTTGGCGTTGGTCGCAGTGATGGCGGCCTGCAATTCGTCGAGGCCGATGCCGCGCGCGGCAAGCGCCGTCGGGTCGATCTGGATGCGGACGGCGTATTTCTGGCTGCCGAAGATCAGCACCTGCGCGACGCCATCCACCGTCGAGAGCGCGGGCGAGATCACCTGCTGGGCGAAGGCGTCGAGATCGGAGAGCGGCACGACATCGCTCTTCAGGGCCATCAGGATGATCGGCGCGTCGGCCGGATTCACCTTGCGATAGCTCGGCGGCGTCGTCATCTCGATCGGCAACTGCTTCTGCGTGCGCGTGATCGCAGCCTGCACGTCGGCCGCAGCCGCGTCGATGTCGCG
Organism: Allobosea spartocytisi; assembly: GCF_014764685.1. NCBI lineage: Bacteria > Pseudomonadati > Pseudomonadota > Alphaproteobacteria > Hyphomicrobiales > Alloboseaceae > Allobosea > Allobosea spartocytisi. Next base: position 136,557 of record NZ_JACXWY010000002.1, on the reverse strand, counting down.
GTTCAGCACGAACTGGATCGCGATCGAGGTCGATCCTTGCGCGTTGATGGTGGAGATCGAATCGATGCCCGCGATCGTGCCGAACTGCTTGATCAGCGGTGTGGCGACCGAGGTCGCCATCGTGTCGGGCGAAGCGCCGGGCAACTGGGCCGAGACGTTGACGACCGGGAACTCGGCGCGCGGCAGCGCCGCCACCGGCAGGAAGCGATAGGCGAACGTCCCGGCCAGCACCAGCGCGACCGACATCAGGATGGTCGCGACCGGGTGCCTGATGCAGAAGGACGAGACGTTCATGAGTGCCCCTCCTGCGCGACCGGCGTGCTCACCGGCGCCTTCTCGCCGCTGGCTCCCCGCTCGCGCACCGCCGTGCCCTGCTTCAGGCGCATCTGGCCGTCGACGACGACGCGCTCGCCCGGCGCGAGGCCTTCCGTCACCGCCGTCTTGCCGCCATCGCTGAGCGCGACCTTGATCTGGCGCAGATCCACCGTCGAATTCGCCTTGGCGACGAAGACGTAGGGACCTTTCTGGCCGGTCTGCACCGCGACCGTCGGGATGACGGTGACGCCCTTCAGCGTGTCGGGGATGAACTCGACATCGACATACTGGCCCGGCCAGAGACGCAGATCGTCATTGGCGAAGGCTGCCTTGGCCGTGATCGTGCCCGAGGTGATGTCGACATTGGAATCGACGAAGTTGAGCTTGCCCACGGCCGGCTGGTCGCCGGCCTGGGGAATTTTCGCCGTGACCACGGCCGAATCCGGCGCGAGAAGCGCGGCATGCAGCGTCGGCAGCTCGCTCTCGGGCAAGGCGAAGGAGACGCGCAGCGGCTTCATCTGCGTGATCGTCAGGAGGCCGGTGCTGCTGTTGTTGCTGTTGGCGCTGACGAGATTGCCCGGCGTGACCATCACGGCGCCGACCCGCCCGTCGATGGGGGCGAGGATGCGGGTATAGCTCAGCTTGAGCCTGTCGGCGTCGAGCGTCGCATGATCGGCCTGGATGTTGGCGGCCGAGCTCTTCTCGTCGGCCGTGCCCAGATCCACCTGCTGCTGGGTGCCGGCATTGCGGGCGAAAAGCTGCTTGTAGCGTTCGAGATCGGCGACGTTGCGCGTATGGGTCGCCTCGTCGCGCAGGAGCATCGCCTCATCCTTGGCGATCTGGGCCTTGATGTCGCGGTCGTCGAGCGTGAACAGCAGGTCGCCCGCCTTGACGAACTGGCCGTCGGTGACGTGCTGCGCGACGATCTGGCTGTCGATACGCGACTTCACCGTCACGCTCGCCGGCGTCTCGACGAAGCCGATGGCGTGCTTGCGGATCGGGAAATCCGCCTGCTCCGCCACCGCCGACACCACAGACACCGCGGGGGCGCCCCGCCCGGCACCGGCGGCCTGCGGCGCCTTCTCGCCCTGCAAACGCGTATACCAGACGCCCGCCGCAACAGCGGCGACCAGAACGAAGCCGACAAGAAATCCCGAACGCTTCATAGTTGCCCCACCGGCTCAGGCCATGCGACCAGCCGAAAGCGGCTGCTGCGTCTTGTCATCCGCCCGCTGGGGCCGGATCTGCTCACGGATCGCCCCGAGCGTGTCGAGCGCCGACAGGATCGCCTCGTCTCCGACCGAGCCGAGCAGCTCATGCGCGATCGTGCCACGCACCTCGTCGAGATCATCGACCAGTCGCCGGCCCGTCGGGCTGAGATAGAGGAGATAAGCCCTGCGATCGGCCGGATTCTCGCGGCGCTCGATCAAGCCCTGATGCTGCAGGCGGTCGAGCAGGCGCGCCAGCGAGATGGGCTGCAGATCCATCTGCTCGGCCAGCGCGGCCTGGTTCAGTCCTTCCTGGCGGCGCAACCGCGCCAGAACGCCCCATTGCGCCCGTGTCGTTCCGTGCTCCCGCGCACGTTGATCGACATAGGTCCTCATCAGGCGAGAGGTTTCGACAAGCTGAAACATCAGCTCCCGCCGCAGGGGGCGCTTCATGCATAGGCCTCCGTGATTGTAAGCCTGCTCATAGTAAGTCAGATTGCGGCGGTTTTATAGTCACGATTTCGCAACTGCGAGAAATTGCCCGACCATGCCAGGCGCGGCACCGGGCCGAGCCAGAAGGGCGGCCTCCGCCCGACACGGCGTGGCCCTTTGCGGGCCTCATTCGCCCCCGAACCGGGCCGGGCGCTTCTCCAGGAAGGCCGCCACGCCCTCCCGGAAATCGGCGGTGGCGGTCGATTCCGCGAAGGCGCGCTCTTCGGCAGCCAGATGGGCGGCGAGATCATGGCCGGCCGCCTCCGTCAGCAGGTGGCGGACGCGGCCATAGGCCTGCGTCGGCCCTTCTGCGAGGCGGCGGGCGAGAGCGAGCGCCTCCGCTTCCGCCTGTTCGTTGGGGACCACGCGGTTGACGAGGCCCAGCCGCAGCGCCTCGGCGGCGTCAAAAGGCTCGGCCAGCAGCGCGATCTCCTTCGCCTTGCGCAAGCCGACCAGGCGCGACAGGCGGAAGGAGCCGCCGAGATCCGGCGTCGTGCCGAGGCGGGAATAGGCCATCGCGAAACGGGCGTTCTCGGCCGCGACGGCAAGGTCGCAACCGAGCGCGAGGCTGAAGCCGCCACCCGCCACCGCCCCATGCAGGCAGGCGACGGAGGGCTGCGGGAGGCGATCGAGCAACAGCAGGGCCTCGTGCAGCGGCTCCATGATCGCGGGAATCGTCACGGCGGGGTCGCCGCCGGCCAGGAATTGCGAAACGTCGCCGCCGGCGCAAAAACCCTTGCCCGCACCCTTCAGCAGGATGGCGCGGCTGTCGCCGCGCGCCGCGATATCCTTCACGCGGGCGAGGAACAGCTCCGCCATCGGCGCATCGAGGGCGTTCAGCACGGCCGGGCGGTTGAGCGTCAGCACGGCGACGCCGCCATCCCGTTCGAGCAGAACAGTTTCCGCGTGATCTGACATGCGATGGACTCCGTGACGGCGAGGATCGGCGGCAGGCTATCATCCCGCCGCGCCTTGGCGAGGGGTGGCCCCGCGTCGATGAGGCAGCGCATTTGCGTGAACGGCTCTGGCTTCCCGCGGCGCGGAGCTTCTAGACTACGGGCAACATCCCCTCACCCAGAGCCGACCTTCCCCATGAGCCAGCTTTTCAGCCCCTATCAGCTTGGCAATCTCACCCTTGCCAACCGGATCGTCATCGCGCCGATGTGCCAATATTCGGCCGAAGACGGCAATGCCAGCGATTGGCACGTGATCCATCTCGGCAACCTCGCCCTCTCGGGCGCCGCCCTGCTCTTCCTCGAGGCGACGGCGGTGGAGCCGGACGGACGGATCAGCCCCTTCGATCTCGGCCTGTGGTCGGACGAGAACGAGGCCGCACTGGCGAAAGTGCTCGATTCGGCGCATCGCTGGTCGGATATGCCGATCGGCGTCCAGCTCGCCCATGCCGGCCGCAAGGCCTCAGTGGATCGTCCCTGGAAGGGCGGCCACCAGCTCGGCCTCAACGAGGGCGGCTGGACGGTCCATGCCCCCTCGGAGGTCGGCTTCGAGAGCTATCCCCGCCCGCCCCGCTCGTTGACGGGAGGCGACATCGCCCGGATCGTCGAGGCTTTCGCCGCCTCGGCGCAGCGCGCCGTGCGGCTCGGCCTCGCGGCGATCGAGCTGCATGCCGCCCATGGCTATCTGATGCACCAGTTCCTCTCGCCGCTCTCCAACCGGCGCGAGGACGAATATGGCGGCTCGCTGGAAAACCGGATGCGCTTTCCGCTCGCGGTCTTCGACGCGGTGCGGGCGGTCGTGCCGGCGGGCTACCCCGTCGGCTTCCGGATTTCCGGCACGGATTGGGTCGACGGCGGCTGGGATGTCGAGCAGAGCATCGCTTTCTCCAAGGCCGCCAAGGCTCGCGGCGCCGATTTCATCCATGTCTCCAGCGGCGGGCTCTCGGCCGCGCAGAAGATCCCGCTCGGCCCGAGCTACCAGGTGCCGCTGGCGCGAGCCGTGAAGGAAGCGACGGGCGTGAGCACCATCGCGGTCGGCCTGATCACCGAGCCCGAGCAGGCGGAAGCGATCGTCGGCACCGGCGAGGCCGACCTCGTCGGGCTGGCGCGCGGCATCCTCTACGATCCGCGCTGGCCCTGGCATGCGGCGGCGGCCCTCGGCGCCAGCGTCAAGGCGCCGAACCAGTATCTGCGCTCGCAGCCACGGCAATATTCCAAGCTGTTCGCCTGAATTCTCCAGATTCGCTCCGTCGTCATCCCGGGCGACCGCAGGGAGACCCGGGATCCATGCCGGAACGCAACCGACGAGCGCTCAGGCATGGATCCCGGATCTGCGCTTCGCTTCGTCCGGGATGACAGCGCACAAGACACGAAAGCACAGAGCCAAACCCCATGACCGCCTATTCCGATCTCGCCGCCCATTTCGGCCGCATCAGTGCCCTCTCCAACGCCGTCGGCATCCTGCAATGGGATTCCGATGTGATGATGCCGAAGGGCGCCGCCGAGACGCGGGCCGAGAGCATGGCGCTGCTGCAGGTGCTGCGCCATGGCATGGTGACGGATGCAAGGATCGGCGACTGGCTGGCCAAGGCCGAGAGCGACGGCTCGCTCGGCGCCTGGGAAAAGGCCAATCTGCGCGAGATCCGGCGCGTCTGGACGGTCGACACTGCCCTTCCGGCCGATCTCGTCGAGGCCTCGAGCAAGGCCGTCTCGGCTTGCGAGATGCGCTGGCGGCAGGCGCGGGCCGAGTCCGACTTCGCCGGGCTCCTGCCCTATCTCGCCGAAGTGTTGAACCTCCAGCGTCAGATCGGCCGGGCCAAGGGCGAGAAGCTCGGGCTTTCACCCTATGACGCCCTGCTCAACGATTACGAGCCCGGCGGAAGCTCGGCCAAGATCGACGCGCTGTTCGACGACCTCGCCGATTTCCTGCCCGGCTTCACGCAGGAGGTCGTGGCGGTGCAGGCGCGCCGGCCGGCGCAGGAGCCGCTCGCGGGCCCCTTCGCGACCGAGACGCAGCGGGCGCTCGGTCTCAGGCTGATGGCGGCGCTCGGCTATGATTTCGAGCGCGGCCGGCTCGACATCTCGACGCATCCGTTCTGCGGCGGGGCCGACAACGATGTCCGCATCACCACGCGCTACGATGAGGCCGATTTCACCAAGGCGCTGATGGGCGTGCTGCACGAGACCGGCCATGCGCTCTACGAGCAGGGCCGGCCGCAAGGCTATCTGAACCAGCCGGTCGGCGCCGCCCGCAGCATGAGCATCCATGAGAGCCAATCGCTGCTGATGGAGATGCAGGCCTGCCGCTCGCGCCAATTCCTCGCCTTCGCCACGCCGCTGATGCGGGAGAGTTTCGGCGGCGCCGGCCCGGCCTGGGAGAGCGAGGCGATGTGGCGCCGCTACACCCGCGTCGAGCCCGGCTTCATCCGCGTCGACGCCGACGAGGTGACCTATCCGGCCCATATCATCCTGCGCTACCGGCTGGAGAAGGCATTGATCGCCGACGCCATGCCGCTTGCCGAACTGCCCGCCGCCTGGAACGACGGGATGAAATCCCTGCTCGGCGTCACCGTGCCGGACGACCGGCGCGGCTGCCTGCAGGACATCCACTGGCCCTCGGGCGGCTGGGGCTATTTCCCGACCTATTCGCTCGGCGCGATGACGGCAGCCCAGATCTTCGACGCGGCGACGCGGGCCGAGCCCGGCATCCTGCCCGGCATCGGCAAGGGCGATTTCTCGCCGCTCGTCGGCTGGCTGCGCGCGAACATCCACGGCAAGGGCTCGCTGCTCCCGACCGACGCGCTGCTGACGGAAGCGACCGGCCGGCCGCTCGACGCCGCGGTGTTCAAGGCGCATCTGCGCCGCCGCTATGTCGAGGAGGTGTGAGGGCCCGAATGGATCGGCACATTGCCTTGTCGTTCCCCGCACAGTCATCCCGGGTGAAGCGAAGCGGAAACCCGGGATCCATGCCGGAGCATCTCCGAGCAAGGCTCAGGCATGGATCCCGGATCTACGCGGCTTTGCCGCTTGTCCGGGATGACCCGCGCCTTTGTGATTCATCTCAGTGACTTGAACGCGTCGGCTGAAGCGGCACGCGAATCCCTCGAAACGAAAAACGGCCGGTCCTTGCGGACCGGCCGTAATCTCATCGAAAGAGCGGGCGGCTCAGCGCTCGATCATCTTGTTCCAGCGGCTGTTCCATTCCGGGCGCTTGGCGTTGATCGCGTCCCAGTCCAGCGTGACCGCCGTCTTCATATTGGTGTTGAAGACGTCGAGCTTGGCCTGTGCCTCGGGGGTCGGCGCCTTGGCGGTGGTGTTCGAGGGCACGCCGTTGCCGAAGGCCATCGCCTTGGCCTGCGCCTCGGCCGAGAGCAGATAGGCCGCGAGCTTCTGCGACAGCTCCGGCTCGGAATTGTTGGCGATGACGCATTCCGCCACCATCAGCACCACCGAACCCTCCTTGGGTTGGGCGTATTCGACCGGGATGCCTTTGTCCTTGAGAGTGGCGACGCCCGTCGGGGTCAGCGGGAAGATCGCCGCGTCGCCGGTCTGGACCATCTCAGAGATCTTGGCCGAATTCGGGATGAATTCGATGACGTTCTTGCCGATCGTGTCGCGGAATTTGGTGAAGCCGGGCTCGACATTGGCCTCGGTGCCGCCCTGGATGCGGTTGAACATCAGGAAGGCATGCAGGCCAAAGGACGAGGCGGAGGCCGACTGGAAGACGACCTTGTCCTTGAACTTGGGATCGGCCAGGTCCATCCAGGAGGTCGGCGCCGCCCAGCCCTTCTCGTCGAACATCTTCTTGTTATAGGCGAGCCCGGTCATGCCCATGTCGATGCCGGCCGCCATGTTGTCCTTCATGACCGAGCCGGGCGCGAGTTGGCCGAGCTCCGGGCCGGGCTTCAGCTTCTCGCAGAGGCCGGCGCCGATGGCGCGGACCATGACGCCGTCATCGAGGAACATGACATGCATCTGCGGCTTATCCTTGGCCGCGGTCGCCTTGGCGAGGATATCGGCCGAGGTGCCGGGCACGACCACGACCTTGACGTTGTTGGCCTTCTCGAAATCCGGGAAGACGCCCTGGGTATAGGTGCGCTCGAAATTGCCGCCGTTCATGCCGATATAGAGGGTCTTGCTCTGGGCGAAGGCGCTGCCGGCGGCGGCCAGCGCGACGGCTGCGACAGTTCCGGCCAAAAGATTGCGACGGGTGATCATGTTGAAGCTCCCCTGCTTTGCGGCTCTGGATGTGGACCCGCACCCGAGCCGTGGCTGGTGCGGTCGTCGTTCTCCGGCGGCACGGGCGGCCGGCTGAAGCGGGTGATGGAAAAGGCGTCGATCGGCGTAGGCGTTCGGCCGTCGCGGACGAGTTCGGCCAAAACCTCGCCGACGCCGGGCGCGATCTGGAAGCCGGCCCCGGTAAAACCGAAGGCATGGAGCAGGCCGGGCGTCGTGCCGCTGAAGCCGATCACGGGGTTGCGGTCCGGCATCGCCGCCTCCGTCCCCGACCAGAAGCGGATCGCCTGGGCGTGGCGCAGCGCGGGGAAGATTTCGGCGGTGCGGTTCATGATCGCGAGCGCACCCGCGCCGCGCGGCCGCGAGAAATCGGGATCGTCGAGCGGCAGGCCGCGCTCGCCGCCGACCACGACATTGCCGCGTTCGACCTGACGGGCGTAGATGCCGCCACCCTCCATGCCGATATTCACGGTCATGACCGGGGCCAGCGGCTCGGTGACGATCATCGAGGGATAGATGCGCGAGAGCGGCACCGGCTCGCCGAAATCCGTGGCGAAACGGTCGGCCCAGGCGCCGGCGCTGTTGATGACGACGCGCGCGCTCAGGCCGATGCCCTCGCCCGCCTCCAGCGCGAAACCTTCGCCATTGCGGGTGAGGCCGGTGACCGGCGTGTTCTCCAGCACATGCGCCCCGGCACGGCGCGCGGCGCTGGCGAAGGCTGCCGAGACGAGGCGTGGATTGGCGTGACCATCGCCGGCGCAGAGCGAGGCGCCCAAAATGCTGCCGTCGATCCAGGGGAAGCGCTCGCGCAGGCCGTTATGGCCGACGAGCTCGAGATCGAGCCCCTGATCTGCGACCGCTTCGGCGTAGGCTTCCAGCGCCGCCATCTCGGCTTCGCTGCGGGCGAGCTTGAGATGGCCGGAGCGCAGGAACTCGCCGTCGATGCCGATCCGTTCCTTGAGGCGCGGCCAGATGGCATGGGCGCGCTGCGAGAGCGGCAACTGCTCGCGCGGCCGCCCTTGCCGGCGGACGCCGCCATAGTTCACGCCGCTCGCCTGCGCGCCGCAAAAGCCCTTGTCGAGCAGGGCGACGCTGAACCCCATGCCGCGCAGCGCTAGCGCCGCCGAGGAGCCGACCAGCCCGCCGCCGATGATCGCGACGTCGATGTCGAGATGCCGGCTCACTCTGCTGCCTCCGGCAAGTTTGCCGCGGCCTCCGGCAGATCGGCCGCCAATTGGAGGGCGAGCGGGATCGGCTTCACCGGGGCCTGCGCCCGCAGACGGCCGACGGCATCGAGCGGCTTGGCCGTCGCGGCGGCCAGCACTTCGGCAGAGGCGGAGGAGCACATCCGGCCCTGGCAGCGGCCCATGCCGACGCGGCTCACCGCCTTCAGCCGGTTGATCTCGGAGATATCGAGACGGTTCACAGCCTCGCGGATGCTGCCGGCCGTGATCTCCTCGCAGCGGCAGAGCGTGGTCGCATCGTCGATCGTCTCTGCCCAATGGGCCGGGAAAGGAAAGGCGGTTTCGAGCGCGTCGCGCAGCTTGCCGATGCGGGCCAGCTCCGCTTCGAGCGTGACGGCACGGGCCTTGTCGATGGCGAGATCACGATCCTCCAGCAAGGCCAGTGCGGCGCGCTCGCCCGCGCGCTCGGCCGCATCGGCGCCGGCAATGCCGGCACCGTCGCCGGCGAGATAGACACCCGCCACTGAGGCCCGGCCGGCGGCGTCGCGCTGGGGCAACCAGGCGCGGTCGCGCGCATCGAAGCGGAAGGCGCAGCCGGCGAGATCGGCGAGCTGCGTCTCCGAGCGCAAGGCGAGCCCGTAGCCGACGCCGTCGCAGGCGAGGCGCCGCTCGCGCCCGCCCTCCCGCCAGGAGACGCCGGAAACCCTGCCCTCGCCCTCGAAGCGCAGGCCCTCGATGCCGGAGCGGATGACGACGCCGCGCAGGCGCAGTTCGGCGACGAAGCGCGCCCCGCGCAGCACGATGCCGGGATCGAGCGGCAGGGCCTTGATGAGATTGAGCTTGGCGGAGGCCGGGGCAGCATCGAGCACGGCGGCGACTTCGACGCCCGCCTTCATGTACTGCCAGGCGACGAGATAGAGCAGCGGGCCGGAGCCGGCGAAGACGACGCGGCTGCCGATGGCGCAGCCCTGCGCCTTGAGCGCGACCTGCGAGCCACCGAGGGTAAAGACGCCGGGGAGCGTCCAGCCGGGAACAGGCAGGACGCGGTCCGTCGCGCCGGTGGCGAGCACCAGCCCGTCATAGGCGACGCGACGGGCGGTGCCGCCGACGGCGATATCGGCCACGCCGTCACGCAAATTCCAGAGCAGCGCTTGCGGCCAGTAGTCGATGCGGCCTTCGAGCGCAGCGAAGGCGGCGTGGAGCCGTTCGGCCTTGCCGGTTTCGGAACCGTAGAGATCCTTGGTCGAGCGACCGTCCTGGACGAGGCGCTGGCGGTAGATCTGGCCGCCGCAGGCCGGCGCCTCGTCGACGACCAACGGGCGCAGGCCCGCCGCGACGAGTGCCTCGGCGGCGCGGATGCCGGCGGGACCGGCACCGACGATCAGTGGCTGGCGGCGTTCGCTCATGCCACCCTCGCCGTCCCGGTGACGATGTTCATGCCGGGCTGAAGCGGTGTCGTGCAGGCGCGCAGGCGCTCGCCGGTCTCGGTCGCGACCCAGCAATCCTGGCAAGCGCCCATCTGGCAGAAGCCGGCGCGCGGCTCGCCGGTGAACTCGGTGCGGCGCAGGCTCTCCGTGCGGTTCAGGATCGCGCTCAGCAGCGTGTCGCCGGCCCGGCCCTCGCAAGGCGCGCCGTCAAGCGTGAAGGCGATGACGGGATGATCCTTGCGGGCGATGCGACGCAGCAGCGGCATGATCGTCACTTCTGGCCGACGAGGATCTTGTCGAGGCCGAAGGCGCGGTCGAGCACCAGCATGGCGCCGGCGGTCAACGCGATCATCAGGGCCGACACCGCCGCCATCATCGGGTCGATCGATTCGGTCGCATACATGTACATGCGGACCGGCAGCGTCACCGTCTGCGGCGAGGTGACGAAGATCGACATGGTCAGTTCGTCGAAGCTGTTGATGAAGGCGAGCAGCCAGCCGCCGGTGATGCCGGGCAGGATCATCGGCGCGGTGATCCGGCGGAACACGGTCCAGTGCGAGGCGCCGAGCGTCTCGGCCGCCTGCTCGGCGCTGCGGTCCATGCCGGTGAAGGCGGCCATGACGAGGCGCATCACATAGGGCGTGACGATGATGACATGGCTGGCCACCAGCCAGGCGAAGGAACCGGTCGCGCCGATCAGCGCGAAAAGGCGCAGAAGCGCGACGCCGAGCACCAGATGCGGGATGATCAGCGGGGAAAGGAAGAGCCCGTTCAACCAGTCGCGGCCGGGGAACCGGTAGCGGTCGATGGCGAGCGCGGCCGGCACGGCGAGCGCGACGGAAATCGTCGCCGCCAGCGTCGCCAGCCACAGGCTGTTGTAGAAGGAGGGCACGAAATCGGGATGCTGGAAGATCGCGGCGAACCAACGCAGCGAGAACGAGGTCGTCGGGATCGAGAGCGTGTTCTCGGGCGTGAAGGCGACGAGGCAGACCACGACGAGCGGCGCCAGCACGAAGGCGACGACAAGACCGTGGAAGAGGAGCGCGATGGGGCCGTTCTTGTGCATGGCGCGCGACCTCAGCCCAGGGCCCGGCGGGCGCGCGTCTCGACGAGACGGTTGTAGCCCAGCATGATGGCGAGGTTGGCGACGAGCACGATGATCGCGATCGCGGCGCCGAGCGGCCAGTTCAGCTCCGACATGTATTCGTCGTAGACCACCGTCGCCGCCATCTTGAGACGCCGGCCGCCGAGCAGGCCGGGAATGGCGAAGGCGCTGGCCGAGAGGCCGAAGACGATCAGGCTGCCCGAGAGCATGCCGAGCGAGACCTGCGGCAGCACGATCCGGCGCAAAGCCGTGAAGCGCGAGGCGCCCAGCGTCAGGGCCGCCGCCTCGACCGCGGGATCGAGCTTCTGCAGCGCCGTCCAGACCGGGATGACCATGAAGGGCAGCATGACGTGGACGAGCGCGATCACGATCGCCGTCTCGGTGTAGAGCAATCTCACGCTGCCGAAGCCGAGCGCGCGCAGCGACTGATTCACCAGCCCGGTCGAGCCCAGCAGCATGCTCCAGCCGAAGGCGCGCACCACGACAGAGACCAACAGCGGTCCGATGATCACCAGCAGGAAGATCGAGCGCCAGGGATCGCCCATGCGCGAGAGCACATAAGCCTCCGGCGCGCCGATCACGGCGCAGATCAGTGTCGTGAGGAAGGCGAGCCTGAGCGTGCGCCAGAAGATCGCGAGGTAGTAGTCGTCGGTGACGACCCGGACATAATGCTCGACGGTGAAGCTGTCCTGGATGCCGGTGGTGTGATCGTAGACGTGGAAGGACAGGATCACCGTCAGGATGAGCGGCAGGATCACCAGCCCGAGGAACAGCAGCGTCGCCGGCGAGACCAGAAGCCAGGGCGTCAGCGCGCGGGACTTCATGCCGCCGCTCCCGCCGCGGCCGCCACGATCGATGCGCTTTCGGGCGGCCAGCCGAGCGAGACGAGCGCGCCCTCCGCCACCGGCTCGGCGCCCTGATTGGGCAGAGAGACGACGACGTTTCCGACCGGCGTCTCGACATTGAACAGCCAGTAGCTGCCGAGGAAGAAGCGGCTCGTGACCGTGCCATCGAACAGCCCCTGCCCGGCCGCGCCGAGCAGGATCTTCTCCGGCCGGACCGCGACGCCGATGGAGGCCCCGTCCGGCAGGCTCGCCGCCTCGGATGGAAGGCCAAGCCCCGCGGCCTCGGCCCGTCCGCCGCGCCAGACCGCGTCGATGCGGTTCATCTTGCCGACGAAGGAGGAGATGAAGGCCGTCGCCGGGCGCTCATAGAGGCGATAGGGCGCATCGATCTGGGTCATGCGGCCCTGCTCCATCACGACGACACGGTCGCTGATCGAGAGCGCCTCGGCCTGATCATGCGTGACCATGATGGTGGTGGTGCCGACGCTGCGCTGGATGCGGCGCAATTCGAACTGCATCTCCTCGCGCAGCTTGGCGTCGAGGTTCGAGAGCGGCTCGTCGAGCAGCAGCACGGGCGGCTGGATGACGAGGGCGCGGGCAATGGCGACGCGCTGGCGCTGGCCGCCCGAAAGCTGGCGCGGATAGCGCTCGGCAAAAGAGGCGAGATGGACGAGGCCGAGCATCTCCTTGACACGCCGGTCGCGCTCCGGCCTCGCGACCTTGCGCATCTCCAGGCCGAAGGCGACGTTCTCGGCCACCGTCATATGCGGAAAGAGCGCATAGCTCTGAAAGACGATGCCGAGGCCGCGGCGGCTCGGCTTCTCGCGGGTGATGTCGCGTCCGTCGAGGGTGATCGTGCCCCTGGTCGGCTCGACGAGGCCGGCGATCATCTGCAGCGTCGTGGTCTTGCCGCAGCCGGAAGGGCCGAGCAGCGAGACGAATTCGCCCTGGGCGACGCTGAGGTCGACATCGCGGACGGCGGTGAAGTCGCCGAAGACCTTGCTCAACGATTGCAGCGTCAGAAAGCCCATCGGCACCTCGATCGGTGGGCTTTCCCTTAGCCGGAAAGCCGGACTGCGATGCCGCTACGAAAGCGAGGCCGACACAATTTCGTCAATCTTGAATTCCGCATTAGAGAATTTTTATTGATTAAATTCCGTTATATGGAATTTTGATCCATACCTAAGCATCTGGATTTCGATTATGGAAGCCTCGCCCGAACCGCTTTCCTCGCTGCGCCGCGCGCTCGGCCTGCTGCGCGTCCTCGCCGATGGCGAGAGCGGCGGCATGCGGCTGAAGGACATCGCGGATGCCGCCCGCTGCGGGCAGCCGACGGCCCACCGGGCGCTGCGCGACCTGATGGCGGAGGGCTTCGTCGAGCAGGCCAGCGGCGGCAAGCGCTACCGGCTGGCACTCGACTTCTTCGTGCTGGCGGCCCGCGCCGGGCAGGCCGGCGGCTTGCGCGAACTTGCCCGCCCGACCCTGCTCAGGCTCTCGGCCACGCTCAGTGACACGATCTTCCTGCTGGTCCGCAACGGCTATGACGCGGTCTGCCTCGACCGGATCGAGGGCCCCTTCCCGATCCGCTCCTTCACCGGCGACATCGGCGGCAAGGTCCCGCTCGGCATCGGCCAGGGCAGCCTCGCCATGCTGGCGCATCTGCCGGACGCCGAGCGCGAAGCGGTGATCCGCTTCAACATGCCCCGCTTGCTCGACCGCGGCTTCATCGACGAGCCGGCGCTGCGCTGCGCGATCGAGGCCGCAAGGGCGCAAGGCTGGGTCAATCTCAACACCGGCCTCATCCCCGGCATGGCCGGCGTCGCCGTGCCGGTCTTCGATGCGCAGCGGCGCGTCGTCGCGGCGCTGAGCGTCGGCACGCTGGCCGAGCGGCTGCGCGAGGACCGGCTGCCCAGCGTCGTCGCCATCCTGCGGGGCGAGGCCGACGAGCTCGGCGCCAAGCTCAACCCCTTCGACGTGACCCTGCGCTATCCCTCGCGCAGCCTGAGCACGGTCGCGGGCTGATCGGCTCCAGCTCCGAGCGCAGCCGCCATGCCGCTTTCGGGCTTGCATCGCGGCAGCGGAAGCGGGATGTCGGGGCGACATTCCTTGCCACGGTGCTCCGCCATGACCGAAACCAAGCCCGCTCCCCGCATCGCCATCACCTATTGCTCGATGTGCAACTGGATGCTGCGCTCGGCCTGGCTCGGCCAGGAGCTGCTCTCCACCTTCGGGCAGGATCTCGGCGAGGTCGCTCTGATCCCGCGCACCGGCGGCATCTTCCAGATCACCTATGACGGCGAGCTGATCTGGGACCGCAAGACCGATGGCGGCTTCCCCGATTCCAAGGTGCTGAAGCAGCGCGTCCGCGACCGGCTCGACCCCGAGCGCAACCTCGGCCATGTCGACGGGCATGCGATGTCGGAGGACGCCGAGAGCTGAGGCTCTCCTTTCACCAGCGACATCGCTGGTTGTCATCCCGGGCGAAGCTGCGCTGATCCGGGATGACGGCGTTCAGGAAGCGGGAGAAAGGCGCCCGCGCGTCGCCGCGACCCAGGCCTTCAGCCGCCCCTCGGGATCGGCGTTCAGCGTGATATCCGTCACGGCCGCCACGATATCGGCGCCGGCCTCGAAGACGCCCGGCGCCCGCTCCAGCGAGATGCCGCCAATGCCGACCAATGGCAGGGCGCCGATGCGGCGCTTCCACTCGCCCAGCTTCTCCAGCCCCTGCGGGCCGAAACGCATCTGCTTCAGGATCGTCGGATAGACCGGCCCGAGCGCGACATAGTCCGGCTGCGTATCCAGCGCGCGCTCGAGTTCCGCCTCGTCATGGCTGCTGACGCCGAGCTTCAGGCCGGCCTTGCGGATCGCGCCGAGATCGGCGGTGTCGAGATCCTCCTGGCCGAGATGCAGCCAATCGCAACCTTCCTCGATCGCGAGCTTCCAGTAATCGTTGACGACGAGCACGCAGCCGGCCTCGGCGCAGAGCCGCTTCGCGCGGGCGATCTCGCGGGCGACCTCCGGCTCCGGCCGGTCCTTCACGCGCAGCTGCACCAGCTTCATGCCGAGCGGCAGCATCCGCGCGATCCAGTCGGCGCTGTCGAAGATCGGGTAGAACGGATCGAGCGTCATGCGGAATACGTCTTTCAGGCCAGGAAGGCTTTGCCCATGACGGGGGTGGAGGGAGCGGCCATGTCGCGCGCCTCGATCGGTTGCGCGCCGAAGGCGAGCCGGCCGGCACGGATCGCAAGCGCGAAGGCTTCCGCCATCGCGGCGGGATCGCCGGCCTTGGCGACGGCGGTGTTGAGCAGGATGCCGTCATAGCCCATCTCGATCGCCTGAGCGGCGTGGGACGGCAGGCCGATGCCGGCATCGACGACGAGCGGGATGTCCGGGAAATGCTGGCGCATGGTGCGCAACCCATAAGGGTTGTTGAGGCCCCGGCCGGAGCCGATCGGCGCGCCCCAGGGCATCAGCACCTCGCAGCCGGCATCGAGCAGGCGTCCGCCGACGACGATGTCCTCGGTCGTGTAGGGAAAGACCTTGAAGCCGTCATCGGAAAGGATGCGGGCCGCCTCGACCAGGGCGATCACGTCCGGCTGGAGCGTGTCGTCCTCGCCGATCACCTCGAGCTTGATCCAGTCCGTGCCGAAGACCTCGCGCGCCATCTGGGCCGTCGTCACGGCCTCCTTCACCGAGTGACAGCCGGCGGTGTTGGGCAGCACCTTGACGCCGAGCTCGCGGATCAATGTCCAGAACGCCTGCCCAGCCCCGCCGCCGGCCGATTCCCGGCGCAGCGAGACGGTGACCACCTCGGCGCCCGAACGCCTGACCGCCTCGGCCAGGATGGCGGGCGACGGATATTGCGCCGTGCCGAGGAAAAGCGGATTTTGCGGCTCGAAGCCGTAGAAGGACGCCATCTCAACCTCCCTGCATCGGCGCGACGACCTCGATGCGGTCGCCGTCGTTGAGCGCGGTCTCGGCGCGCTTGCGGGCCGGGACGAATTCGCCGTTCACAGCGGTGGCGACGATCCGGCCGGCATAGCCGAGCTCGGCCAGCGCCTCGGCCAGCGTCTTGCCCGCGATGTCCTGGGGCGCGCCGTTAAGCAGCAAGGTCATGCAGCATCTCCGGTCGGGATTGCGGGTTCAATACGGCATCGGCCGCCATCCGCGCCATGGCGGGGCTGAGCAGGAAGCCGTGGCGGTAGAGCCCGTTGACATGGATCACCCGGCCCCGGCGCGTCAGCCGCGGCAGGTTGTCGGGAAAGGCCGGGCGGGCATCGGTGCCGATCTCGACGATCTCAGCCTCGCCGAAGGCCGGATGCAGCGCATAGGCCGCGCCGAGCAGCTCGAGCATGGACCGGGCCGAGATGCGCCGGCGCGCGCCGCTCTCGATCATCGTCGCGCCGACCATGAAATGCCCGTCCGCACGCGGCACGATATACAGCGGAATGCGCGGGTGCAGCAGCCGGACCGGACGCGACAGCGCAATCTCGTCGCTCTTCAGGATCAGCATCTCGCCCTTGACGCCGCGCAGATCGGGCAGGACGTCGCGGGCCGCAAGCCCGCGGCAATCGAGCACGATGTCGGCGTCGAGCTCGGCCGGCTCGACCGGGCTCTCGAAATGGATCGTCCCGCCTTGCGCGAGAACCTTGTCGCCCAGGGCCTTGATCGCCCGGCGCGGATCGAGATGCGCCTCCGCTGCGAAGAACAGCCCGCGCCCGAAGCGCCCGACGAGATCGGGCTCCAGCCGCGCGATCGCCTCGCCGTCGATCTCCTCGAAATGGCTGGTGCGCTGGCCGAAGCGGCGCAGCTCCGAACGATCCCGGCTCGGCGCGACGACGAGCGTGCCCTGTCGCGCGACCTCACCCGTATGCCGCTCCCACCAGCCGGCCGCCTCCTGCCCGAGCCGCACCACCGGCTCCTCGGCGCTCTCGCCCTCGCACCAGGGCGCCAGCATGCCGCCGGCATACCAGGAGCAGGCCTCGGCGCCGATGCGCGGACCGCGCTCATGGATGACGACGGCCGCGCCCCTGTCGAGCAACTCGACGGCGCAGGCGAGGCCGACGACGCCGGCGCCGACGATCGCGACGGTGGTCTGGCTTGGCCGATGCGGCAATTGTGCCATGCGCTTCCCATGCTCCCGGGAAGGCAACGGCCGGAGGCGCGATGCAGAGAACTGCGAGCCGAGGACCGTTCCCTTCGCCGGCATTACCCGGATCAGGTACGATGGGTTGGCGTGAGCCACGCCTCTCAGCCTCTCGGCACCCCAACGGACGCGCCTAATCTAGTGAGCTGGGCCTCGGAGAGCAAGGCGAGCCGATGCATACCGGCCTTTCCGGGAGATCGCCCGGCTTGACGTCTCCCTTACCAAGGGAGTGCTTCCGTCGCTCCTGCGCAGCCATATCCCCTCCCGTGTGAAGGGAGTGATCGCCCGCCCCTGTCGACCGGGAGAATTATCCTTGGTGCAAAGTGGAGACTTGTCAAACGGCGTCACGATCGGGCATAGAGCCTTGCGCTGGAGACGTGGCCGAGAGGCTGAAGGCACTCGTTTGCTAAATGAGCATACCCCACAAGGGTATCGAGGGTTCGAATCCCTCCGTCTCCGCCACTCCTACCCCCTTGATTAGTAAAGACAGTTCCAAGCGCAGCCGGGCACGATAGACGGCGGCATACACATGGCTGGCTATCTCTGGCGTCGCGGGGCCCGATTCTGGTTCCAGATCGCTATTCCGATAGATCTCCGGGGAGCGTTCGGGAGCACTCCCGTTCGACTACCTCTGCCCTGTGACGATTATCGGGACGCGTCGCGTTATGCCCGCCGACTCGCCGGTATCGCCGAGAGCTGGTTCAGGGAGTTGCAGAAGGAACGCCTCACAGGGTTGCCGTCATCTCCGGCTGAGGCCGCCGACCTCTTCGCACGGTCCGGACGCAGACCTTCCTGATGTCAGCAAGGGGTGGTTTGTGTTGAAGAAGTCGGTGTTGCTGTGGGCTTGAGGTTCTGTTTCCGTCGTCCTTGCGGAGGGCGGCGTGATGATGGGCGAGCGGACGGTTGCGCAGGAGGCACTGTTCTACGAGTTCAACCTTGAGCGGCATGTCCCGGCCAGCCGATGCAGCGGCCCCATGGCGCGAGAGACCCGACCTTCAGACGCCTTCAGTCTCCACCGGACACCGCAAACACCTCATATCTTCGATATCGGCGGTGCGTCGGACCAAGTCGGCGCCTTGAGACTTCGCTTCACCCGGTGATTCTCGCCTGCGACGGACTGCCCGGTCGGTGATTTGCCCACGAGGTAGTTCTTCTGCCATTTCTGCTCCACCGTAAGGGGGTCGCCGAGACCGATAGCAGCGTTGAATCTAACCCGCTCGCTGTTCCAGGATTTATATTCCCGGTGCAGGGCTGGATCCTCGGTAATGGGTCGAATTACCGGCTGTACGCTCTCGATGGTGACAGCTGGCACCATGGTGACGAAGCAGAACGGCTCATCCTTTTCGAAATGCACTGTGCCAGGCCGGGTGAATTTCCAGTTCATGGTAAAGCTGAAGGGTAGCCAGCCGGTCTCCACCAGCCCGTCGAGCGGGTGGATGCCGTCTTTGATGCGGTTGGGCGAGCCGCGGACCGACATCATCCAATCCGGATCTGTCCTGAACAGGTAGCCCGGATGGAAACTCAGGATGCCGTGTCCGAAGAACACCCCGGCTTGGTGCAAATGGGTACCTGGCTCGTGAGGACGAAGGGTGATGTCCTCCTTGCCATTCCAGCCGTTCCAGGTGGCAGAGAAGCCAGCCGGGTTGAGCAACTCCCAACCATTGGCGTTGGCAATTAAAAGCGGCGTGCACCGGTTTGCGAAGTGCTCGCTCGTGGCATCCATCCAATCGCGGCCGGTCGGAGCCGCGACGAGCTGTGGTGCCCGATCGATCAACACGTAACAGTCAAGTCTCGGTCCTGTCATCATTGGGCTTTCGGAACGAACTGCGTCATCGGGGACCTCGTTGCCGAGCTCCGGCCCCTTCGAGATCTCAGCCGGAAGGACCGACAGGGCCGACAGGACCGGTAGGGCCTTCAGGGCCGGAAGGGCCTTCAGGGCCGACAGGGCCGACAGGGCCAGCAGGGCCGACGGGGCCGGAAGGGCCAGCAGGGCCGGAAGGGCCTTCAGGGCCGACAGGGCCGGCAGGGCCGACAGGGCCAGGAGTACCGGCAGTGCCAGGAGCGCCGGGAGCGCCAGGAGTACCGGCAGCGCCAGGAGTACCGGCAGCGCCAGGAGCACCGGGAGCGCCAGGAGTACCGGCAGCGCCAGGAGCACCGGGAGCGCCAGGAGCACCGGGCTGCCCAGTTGCCGTGTTCTTGCGCGCCCTCGGCAGGTCGCCCGCATCGCGGCCGATATAGGTCGGCATATAGTCTTCGCGGTCGCGCCGAATGAGGGTCTTTTCGCCGAGCCACGGCGACACGTCGTTGGTGCCACTGGAGCCGAAATAGACGCGCAAGCCCGCTAGGAAGCTGAACTCGTTTCCGGAGGAACGGCCGAAGCCGCCATCCGACTTCTTGCCATAGGCGGCGTCTGCGAACAGCGAGGCGGCGGTATTGCCGAAATTGGTGAGATACTCCGCGCCGCCCACGAGCTGGTTGCGACCGCTGGTGTAGCGGTGGCCGATGTTCAGTTTGAGGTTATCGGTCACGTACCAGGCAAGGCGCACATCATCGAAGAATCTGGTTTTGTCGTTGCTGGCCACCAGGAAGCTATTGCCGACGCCGCTATAATTGTTCCACTCGACGCCCGCGAGGCCCTCCAGAGTGAAGCGGCCGAAATAGAGCTGGCCTTCGATGCCGCCCTTGGCGTTGTACATGCCGGTATTGCCAGCGCCGGAGATATTCGCTCCCCAGCTCCCGGTGCCATACAGATAGCTGCCGTAAAGCCCAAGCGCGCCGACCCCAGGGTCGCGCCAGAACAGATGCGCCGCAGCGCCGCCCAGGGCTGTGTTGGAGGCCATGCCGCCTATGGTGTCGACCTGAAACCCGAAGGCGGAGCCAAGCGGCAATGCGAGCAGGCCACTGATCTCGCCAAATCCGGAACGGCCATTGTAGCCGCCGCCCGCTTCGAGCCGGACATTGGTGGCGCTGACGGCCTGGGGGCCGGTTCCGCGCTGGGCGCCCGGCATAACGCCGTCGCCTTTCGTGACGAGGTGCCGCGGCTGAGGAGCACCTCTACTGCCAGACGGACCCTTCAACCGCGAGATTTCGGCATCGGCGGCCTTCAGCTTGATTTCAAGCGACCTCTGCTTGGCCTGAAGCTCGGTGACGAGCCTGAACAATTGCTCATTGGAGACGCCCTGCGCCTGCGCTGGTGTGATCGACCAGACGGCACAGGCAATAGCCAGCGCAGAGCACCCGGCTCGCAAATTCTTCTCGCTACCGGCGATGAGAGCCGTCTTACCCTTGATGCCGTGATCGAGCATGTTCGCCCCCCCTGATCGCAGTAGTCACACCGCGACCTCTGCCGGAGCGGAACACATTTCGGGCGTCTGACCAGAGCAGCGACAGTATCTGCTCCTGACTCCTCTTGACGGGATGTCTATTTTAAGCCGTGCGTCGGGCACGGAAAGATTCGCGGCTTTCCGGCTCTTTCAAGGATCGGTACGAGTATCGGTCAGCGCGAACCCGGCCTTGTCCAGGCCCTCCACGATATGGGCGATCTAATCTTCCTGGAACGTGCGCCAGCGCCAATCGACATAGATTTCAATGGCGCATATTGACCTCAAATGGCGCATAATTGGGATATTCGTCTCCGCTCTGGCTCTGACACCGAGATACCCTCAGACGTCCGTAATCATAACGCGTACGAAATAGCGCTTCTCATCAATGCTTTTATTTATAGAAATCTTAAAATCATCTTCGTAATCACACTTGCGATACTATTCCAGAATCGGGACGCCATATGCCATTGCAGGACGGCAGCATTCGCACGCTGGACGAATTCGACGCCCTCTTCATAGCGCTCCATGACGTAGAGGCGATTGCCCGGCGGATCCCGGGTTCGGGGCTATGGCTCGCCGCCCCGCTCGCTCAAATTCCTCGAACTTCCCCATTGCGAACAGCGCGGCGCAGGGTGTGCGCCAGAGTCGAGTGCAGCGGGAACCTGCTGCCCCCCGGCGTGTTCGTCTTCACATCAGCCATATCCGGATGTGATTCGCCAATTCGGGCGCTTTGACCAGTCGGAATGGCAATCGACGCCCCTGTGAAGGAGGAGATCATGCCTGCAAAATCGGCTGCGCAGCAGAAAGCCGCCGGCGCCGCTCTGGCGGCCAAGCGCGGCGCCATGAAGAAGAGCGGGCTCAAGGGCGCATCGAAATCGATGGAGGCATCGATGAGCGAGGCCGAGCTGGAAAAGATGGCCTCGACCAAGCGCAAGGGGAAGAAAGAACACGCTTCCGAGCACTGACCGCCTAGGCGCGGAAGCCGAGCCGGGCTCCGCCAAGCAGGAGAGCCGTGATGACCGTCCGTTTCGAACCGCCCTTTCCAGAGCAGAAGCAACCGACGCCGGGCAGAACCGACGCGATGACGCCGCGGCCCGACCATGGCGAAACGAGCTATGTCGGCTCGGGGCGTCTCAAGGGCAAGCGGGCCATCATCACCGGCGGCGACAGCGGCATCGGCCGGGCCGTCGCCATCGCCTTCGCGCGGGAAGGAGCCGATCTCCTGATCTCCTATCTCAGCGAGGACGACGATGCGGCCGAGACCGCCCGCTGGATCGAGGAGGCCGGGCAGAAGGCGGTGCTGATGCCCGGAGATATCCAGCACCCCGCCCATTGCCGGGCCATCGTCGAGCGGGCGGCAGATGAGCTCGGCGGGCTCGACATCCTCGTCAACAACGCCGCGCATCAGGCGAGCTTCGATGCGATCGAGGAGATTTCCGACGAGGAATGGCAGCTCACCTTCGCCGTGAACATCCACGCGATGTTCTACCTGACCAAGGCCGCCGTGCCTCACATGAGGCCGGGCTCCTCGATCATCAACACGGCCTCGGTGAATGCGGACAAGCCGAATCCGAGCCTGCTCGCCTATGCGGCGACCAAGGGCGCCATCCAGAATTTCACCGGAGGCCTGGCGCAAATGCTCGCAGGGAAGGGCATCCGCGCCAATGCGGTGGCGCCGGGGCCGATCTGGACGCCGCTCATCCCCTCGACGCTGCCGGCGGAGAGCGTGAGCCAATTCGGCAAGCAGGTGCCGATGCAGCGCCCCGGCCAGCCGGCCGAACTCGCGACGGCCTATGTCATGCTGGCCGATCCGCTCTCCAGCTACGTATCGGGCGCGACCATCGCCGTGACCGGCGGCCACCCGATCATCTGAGGCACATCCGAAAGACGAGGGCGAAGCCTTGGCCGGAAAGCTGCAAGCCTATCGCGCCAAGCGCGATTTCCGGAAGACGAAGGAGCCGAGCGATGCGAGCGCGGTGGCTCCCTCCAACCGCCTGCGCTTCGTCATCCAGAAGCACGACGCGACGCGGCTTCATTACGATCTCCGGCTGGAGCTGGACGGGGTGTTCAAGTCCTGGGCGGTGACCCGGGGCCCGTCGCTCGACCCCGCCGACAAGCGCCTCGCCGTCGAGGTCGAGGATCACCCGCTCGCCTATGGCGATTTCGAGGGGACGATCCCGAAAGGGCAATATGGCGGCGGCACGGTCCAGCTCTGGGATCGCGGCTACTGGGAGCCGGAAGGCAAGCTGAGTCCGCAGCGCCAGCTCGAAAAGGGCGATCTCAAATTCACGCTCGACGGCAAGCGGCTGAAGGGCAGCTTCGTTCTGGTGCGGATGAAGCATGACCGCGATGGCGGCAAGCGTACCAACTGGTTGCTGATCAAGCACCGCGACGCACACGCGGTCGACTCCGGCGGCGACGCCGTCCTGAAGGCCGAGACCTCGGTGGCCTCGGGCCGGACGATGGATGCCATCGCGGCCGGGCGTGGACGCTCGCCCAAACCTTTCCTGCTGGCCGAACAGGCCATCGATGCGGGCGCCGTCTGGGACAGCACCGAGGGATCGGCGGCGGATGCGCGCGCGGGCAAGCCGGCACGGACCGAGCCGGCCAGCCGAACTCCAAAAGCGGGGTGCACCGCTCCGGCCGCCCTGCCCGATTTCGTTCCGCCGCAGCTCTGCCAGAGCGTCGAGCGGCCGCCGGCGGGGAGCGGCTGGATCCATGAGATCAAGTTCGACGGCTATCGCATCCAGGCGCGCGTCACCGGGGGCAAGGCCACGCTGAAGACGCGCAAGGGCCTCGACTGGACGAAGAAGTTCGGCGCCGTGGCCAAGGCCTTCAAGGACCTGCCGGATTGCATCATCGATGGCGAGGTCGTCGCGCTCGATGACCATGGCGCGCCTGATTTCGCGGCGCTCCAAGCCGCACTCTCCGAAGAGAAGACCGAGAATCTCGTTTTCTTCGCCTTTGACCTGCTCTTTCTGGATGGCGAGGATTGGCGCGAGCAGCCGCTTCTCGCCCGCAAGGAGAGGCTGGAGGCGCTGCTGCGCGACGCGGCCGACGGCGTCACCCTGCGCTATGTCGAGCATTTCGAGACCGGTGGCGACGCCGTCCTGAAATCCGCCTGCCGCCTTTCGCTCGAAGGCATCGTCTCGAAGCGGGGCGACGCGCCTTATGTCTCCGGCCGTAGCGACAGCTGGGCCAAGGCGAAATGCCGGGCCGGCCACGAGGTCGTCATCGGCGGCTGGGCGACGACGGCAGGCCAGTTCCGCTCGCTGCTCGTCGGCATCCATCGCGGTCCGCATTTCATCTATATCGGCCGGGTTGGCACCGGCTATGGCGCGGCCAAGGTCGACGCGCTGCTGCCGCGGCTGAAGGAGCACGCAGCCAAGGCCTCGCCCTTCACCGGCAAGGGCGCACCGCGACGAGCTCCGGGCGTGCATTGGGTCGAGCCGGTCCTCGTCGCCGAGATCGAATTCGCGGGCTGGACCGGCGACGGCATGGTCCGGCAGGCCGCCTTCAAGGGGCTGCGCGAGGACAAGCCGGCAGCGGAGGTCGAGACCGAATTGCCGGCGCCACCCACGGAAACCGCGCCGCCGAAGCCCGTATCGAGACGCGGCGGGCGGGTCGATATTCTCGGCGTGCCGCTGTCCAAGCCCGACAAGCCGCTCTGGCCGGATGCCGAGGACGGCAGGCCCGTCACGAAGCTCGACCTCGCCCGTTATTTCGAGGCTGTCGGCGCCTGGCTGCTGCCGCATATCCAGGGCCGGCCGTGCTCGCTGCTCAGAGCACCTGACGGGATCGAGGGCGAGGTCTTCTTCCAGCGCCATGCGGGGCTCGGCACATCGAACCTGTTCGAGCTGGTGAAGATCTTCGGCGACAAGAAATCCTATCTCCAGATCGACCGGATCGAGGCCCTGATCGCGACCGCCCAGATCGGCGGAATCGAACTGCATCCGTGGAACTGCCGGCCCGGCGAGCCGGAGGTGCCGGGGCGGCTGGTCTTCGATCTCGACCCGGGGCCGGGCGTATCCTTCGATGCGGTGATCGCGGCGGCCAGGACCATGAAGGAACGGCTCGAAGCGCTCGGCCTCGTCAGCTTCTGCAAGACCACCGGCGGCAAGGGCCTCCATGTCGTGACACCGCTGGCGAAGCCCGGCCGCGGCGGCCTGGACTGGCCGGCCGCCAAGGACTTCGCCCGCCGCCTCTGCGCGGCGATCGCTGCCGATGAGCCCGAGCGCTATGTCGTCAACATGGCCAAGCGCCTGCGCAAGGAGCGGATCTTCCTCGATTATCTCCGCAACGATCGCATGGCGACGGCGGTGGCGCCGCTCTCGCCGCGCGCAAGGCCCGGCGCCCATGTCTCGATGCCGCTGACCTGGACGCAAGTGAAGGCGGGGCTCGACCCCGCCCGCTACACGATCCGCACGGTTCCGAAGCTCCTGACCACGAGCAAGGCCTGGGACGATTACGACGAATCCGAGCGGCCTCTCGCCGAGGCGATCAGGAAGCTCGGTCGCTCCTGATGCCGGGCGGAACGGATCGGGAGACGATGCGTTTCGCGTCGGACTGGAGTGAGCAAACATGGCCCAGCGGACATTCTGGAAAGGCTATCTCAAGCTCTCGCTCGTGACCTGTCCGGTCGCGATGATGCCGGCGCATTCGGAGAGCGAGAAGGTCCGCTTTCACACGCTCAACCGCAAGACCGGGCATCGCATCCAGAGCCGCTTCGTCGACGCCGTCACCGGCAAGCCGGTCGCCGAGGACGACGAGGTCAAGGGCTATCCCAAGGGCGATGACGACTATGTCATGCTGGAGGATGACGAGCTCGACGCCGTCGCGCTGGAGAGCACGCGCACCATCGATATCGAGGTTTTCGCGCCGCGCTCTTCCGTCGGCTGGATCTGGTACGACACGCCGCATTACCTCGTGCCCGACGGCAAGATCGGCGACGAGGCCTTCTCTGTCATCCGCGAGGCGATGAAGTCGACGAAGACCGTCGGCATCTCCCGCGTCGTGCTCTATCGGCGCGAGCGGGCCGTGCTGCTGGAGCCGCGCGACAAAGGCATCGTGCTGTGGACGCTGCGCTATGGCGACGAGGTCCGCGACGAGAAGGACTATTTCGCCGATGTGAAGACAGCCAAGCCCGAGCCCGACATGCGCGCGCTCATGGAAAAGCTGATCACGTCTCGCACCAGGGACTGGTCGCCCGATCTGGTGCAGGATCCTGTCCAGGACGAATTGTTGAGCATCATCAAGGCCAAGCAGAAGGGCCGCAGGCCGGCCCGGAAAGCCACGCCGGTGGCCAGCGAGGGCAACGTCGTCAGCATCATGGATGCGCTCAAGCGCAGCCTCGAACCACGGAAGTGATCAGCTCGCCTTGCGCCGCGGCTCGGCCTTGGCGGGTTTGCGTTTCGCGGTCGATTTGACGCCGGATGTCTGGCCGGCCTTGGCGCTCTGCCGGAGGGCGTCGAGCAGATTGACGACCTTCGCCGGCTCGGGGCGCTTCGCCGGCTTGATTGTCCGCCCCTCGATCTTCGCCTTGACCAGCTCGGCCAGCGCGCTTTCGTAGCGATCGTCGAAGGCCTTGGGGTCGAAGCGACCTGCCTTGGTGCGGATGATGTGCTCGGCGAGCTCCAGCATCTCGCCCTCGATCTTCAGCTTCGGAATGTCGTCGAAGGCGCTCTGCGCCGGCCGGACCTCATAGTCGAAATGAAGGGTCGTCGCGACCATGCCGGCCTCATGCGGGCGGATGAGAATCGATCGCATGCGCCGGAAGATCACGGTGCGCGCCAGGGCGGCCGCATCCCGGCGCGCCATGGCGTCGCGGATCAGGCCGAAGGCTTCGGCGGCGACCGGCGTGCTCGGCGTCACGTAATAGGGCCGATCGAGGTACAAATCGTCGATCTCGCCGCAAGGCAGGAAGGTCGCGACGTCGAGAACCTTGTCGCTGTCGGGAATGGCCTCGGCGATCTCCTCCGGCTCCAGGACGATGTAGTCGCCGTCGCCGCGGTCATAGCCCTTGACCTGGTCTTCCTTCTCGACCGGCTTTCCCGTGACCTCGTCGACGAACTGGCGGTGGACCCTGTTCCCGGTCTTGCGGTTCAACATATGGAAGGAGATGCGCTCACTGGTCGAGGCCGCCGTGTAGAGCGCCACCGGGCAGGTGATTTCGGCGACTTTGAAGACACCCTTCCAGATTGCGCGCGGCGCCATGTCTCCAGCCTCGACATCAGAGCAATGATTGCGAGGAAGGAACGGCCCAGTCCGGGCGATGGTTCCGATGCCGGAACGAGTCGATCCATCACGATCGGCTTGCCTCGGGGCCCTTGCGCCAGCGGCACCGTGCGCGTTCTGTCGCGCTCCAGGCTCGCTTTGCATGGGGTGCTCGCCTCTCCGCAAGGTGCGGGTCGTATCGTCTCACCCGTATTCCGCCGTATTGACGCGATAGGCGCAATCGGGAATTGAACGTTATCGACCGCCTGCAAGAAGGACTGTCCATGTCGGCCCAGCGCGCCCGCTCCCCGTCGCGTTTCGCCCTGCCCGGTCTTCTGCTGTGCGCCACGGCCCTGGCCGGCTGCAATCAGGAAAAGGCGGCGGCGCCTCCGGTGCAGCCTCAGGTCCAGGTCAGCGTCGTCGTGCTGCATCCGCAGCCGGTCGCGATCACCGCGGAACTGCCCGGACGCGTCTCGGCCAATCTCGTCGCCGAGGTCAGGCCGCAGGTCAACGGCATCATCAAATCGCGCCTCTTCAAGGAGGGTAGCGAGGTCAAGACCGGGGACGTCCTCTACGAGATCGACCCTGCGCCCTACCAGGCCACCCTCGACAGCGCGGTCGCGGCCCAGCAGAAGGCGGAGGCGGCCGTCGCCAACGCCCAGATCCGGGCCAACCGCTATCAGGAGCTGTTCCAGCGCAACGCCGGCAGCCGCCAGGACATGGACGACGCCAACGCCACGCTGGCGCAGGCCCAGGCCGATGTCGCCTCCGCCAAGGCGAATGTGGAGACCGCCCGGATCAATCTCGCCTACACGAAGGTCACGGCGCCGATCGACGGACGCATCGACAAGTCGGCGCTGACGCCCGGCGCGCTCGTCACCGCAAACCAGGCCACCGCATTGACGACGATCCGGAAGCTCGAGCCGATCAATGTCGACGTCACGCAGTCGAGCACCAACCTGCTGCGCTTCCGCGACGACATCGCTTCGGGGAAGCTGCGCTTCACGGGCCTCAACGTGGCGGTGAAGCTGAAGCTCGATACCGGCACCGAATACAACCAGTCCGGCAAGCTCGAATTCGCCGAGGCCAATATCGACCCGACGACCGGGACGTTCTCGGTGCGCGCCGAGTTCCCCAATCCCGACCGCATCCTGCTGCCGGGCATGTTCGTGCGGGCCGTGATCCAGGAAGGCGTCGCCGAGAACAGCTTCCTGCTGCCGCAGCGCGGCGTGGGCCGCAACACCAAGGGCGAGGCGACGGGCAAGTTCGTCGGGCCGGACGGCAAGGTCGAGGAGCGCGTGCTGGCCACCCGCCGCAACATCGGCAACAACTGGCTGGTGGACAGCGGCGTCAAGGACGGCGAGCAGCTCATCGTCGAGGGCGGCCAGCTCGTCCGGTCCGGCCAGACCGTGACCGTCAGCGAGGTCTCCATCGACGAAGCGACGGGTGAGCTCAAATCGGCCAACCGGCGGGCGGAAGCCAGCCCCAGCACGGTCAAGAACTGACCATGTCGCGCTTCTTCATCGAGAGGCCGATCTTCGCCTGGGTCGTCGCCATCGTGATCATGCTGGCGGGCGTGCTCGCCCTGCGGACCCTGCCGGTCTCGCAATATCCGCAGATCGCGCCGACGACCGTGCAGATCAGTGCCAATTATCCGGGCGCCGACGCCCAGACCGTCGAGAACTCGGTGACCAAGGTCATCGAGCAAGGCATGACCGGCGTCGACAACCTGCAATACATGACGGCGACCTCGACCTCGACCGGCAACGCCACGATCACGCTGACCTTCACGAACGCGGCCGATCCGGACGTGGCGCAGATGCAGGTGCAGAACAAGCTCGCGCTCGTGACGCGCCAGTTGCCCCAGGTCGTGCAGAGCACCGGCGTCACCGTCGCCAAGGCCGCGACCGGCTTCCTCATGGTCGCAGCCTTCGTCTCCAGCGACGGGCGGCTCTCGACCACGGACCTCGCCGACTATGTCGACTCGACGCTCAACGACACGCTGAAGCGCGTCGAAGGCGTCGGCACGACCCAGCTCTTCGGCGCCGGCTACGCGATGCGCATCTGGCTCGACCCCGACAAGCTGCAGAAATACGCGCTGATGCCGGGCGACGTGATCAACGCGATCCAGGCCCAGAACGTGCAGATCTCGGCCGGCCAGCTCGGCGGGCTGCCGCAGGTCAAGGGCCAGCAGCTCAACGCGACCGTGACCGCGCTCAGCCGCCTGCAGACGCCGCAGCAGTTCGAGAACATCATCCTCAAGAGCGGCACCTCGGGCTCGATCGTCCGGATCAACGATGTCGCGCGCGTCGAGCTCGGCGCCAAGAGCTACGACACGGTCAGCTTCTACAACGGCAAGCCGACGACCGGCCTCGCGATCAGCCTCGCCACCGGCGCGAACGCGCTCGACACGGCGGCCAAGGTCAAGGCCACCATCGAGCGGCTGGCGCCGACGCTGCCGGAGGGGGTCGAGGTCGTCTATCCCTACGACACCACGCCCTTCGTCCAGCTCTCCATCGAGAAGGTGGTGCACACGCTGTTCGAGGCGATCCTGCTCGTCTTCGTGGTGATGTTCGTCTTCCTTCAGAGCCTGCGCGCGACGGTGATCCCGATGCTCGCCGTGCCGGTCGTCCTGCTCGGCACCTTCGGCGTGCTCGCCGTCGCCGGCTATTCGGTGAACACCCTCACCATGTTCGCCATGGTGCTGGCGATCGGCCTGCTCGTCGACGACGCGATCGTCGTGGTCGAGAATGTCGAGCGCGTGATGCACGAGGAAAAACTCGGCCCCAAGGAAGCGACGATCCGCTCGATGGGCGAGATCACCGGCGCGCTCGTCGGCATCGCCACGGTGCTCTCGGCGGTGTTCGTGCCGATGGCCTTCTTCGGCGGGTCGGTCGGCGTGATCTACCGGCAGTTCTCGGTGACGATCGTCACCGCCATGATCCTGTCGGTCCTCGTCGCCATGATCCTGACGCCGGCGCTCTGCGCCACGCTCCTCAAGGCGCCCGGCGAGCACAGCAAGACATGGGCTCCCTTCGCCTGGTTCAACCGCAATTTCGACCGCACCACCAATGGCTACCGCAACGGTGTCGGCGGGATGATCAAGCGACCGATGCGCTTCCTGCTCGTCTTCCTGCTGATCGGCGGCGGCATGGGCTATCTGTTCGCGCGGCTGCCCAGTTCCTTCCTGCCCGATGAAGACCAGGGCGTGCTGTTCACGCTCGTGCAGCTTCCGGTCGGAGCGACACAGGACCGGACGCTCAAGGTGCTCGACGAGGTGCGCGAGCACTACCTGACCAAGGAGAAGGATCTGGTCGAGGGCGTCCTGACGGTCGGCGGCTTCAGCTTCAGCGGCCAGGGGCAGAATGTCGGCCTCGCCTTCGTGCGGCTCAAGCCCTTCGAGCAGCGGCCCGGCAAGCAGGCGACGGCGCAGGCCATCGCCGGGCGCGCGATGGGCGCGTTCCGCACGCTGAAGGACGGCTTCGCCTTCGCGCTGGCACCGCCCGCCCTGCAGGGCTTCGGCAACACGTCGGGCTTCGATTTCTACCTGCAGGACGTCGCCGGCGCCGGCCATGAGCGGCTGATGCAGGTCCGCAACCAGCTCCTCGGCCTCGCCGGGCAGAGCAAGCTGCTCACCGGCACCCGGCCGAACGGGCAGGAGGACCAGCCGCAATACTCCGTCACCATCGACCAGGAGAAGGCGAGCGCGCTGACCCTGTCGCTCGCGGACGTCAACACGACGCTCTCGGCCGCCTGGGGTTCGGCCTATGTCAACGACTTCATCGATCGCGGCCGCGTGAAATCGGTCTATGTCCAGTCGGATGCGCCCTTCCGCATGCAGCCTCTGGATGTCGGGCGCTGGTATGTCCGCAACCAGGAGGGAGGCATGGTGCCGTTCTCGGCCTTCGCCTCCGGCCAGTGGAGCTATGGCTCGCCACGCCTCGAACGCTATAACGGCGCCTCGGCGGTCGAGATCCAGGGGGCGGCCGCGGCCGGCGTCAGCTCGGGCGCGGCGATGGACGAGATCGACCGGATCGCGAGCCAGCTTCCGACCGGCTTCGGGCATGAATGGACGGGGTTGTCCTATCAGGAGCGGCTGTCGGGCAGCCAGGCCGTCGCGCTCTACGCGCTGTCGATGCTCGTCGTCTTCCTGTGCCTGGCCGCGCTCTATGAGAGCTGGTCGATCCCCTTCGCGGTGATGCTGTGCGTGCCGATCGGCATCTTCGGCGCGCTCGCGGCGGCGACGCTGTTCGGCCAGAGCAACGACGTCTACTTCAAGGTCGGCCTGCTCACCACGATCGGGCTGGCGGCGAAGAACGCCATCCTGATCGTCGAGTTCGCGATCGAGCAGGAGGCGTCCGGCAAGGGGCTGATCGAGGCGACGCTCGAAGCGGCACGCCAGCGCCTGCGCCCGATCCTGATGACCTCCTTCGCCTTCATCCTCGGCGTGCTGCCGCTCGCGGTTGCGACCGGCGCCGGCTCCGGCAGCCAGAACGCGATCGGCATCGGCGTGATGGGCGGCATGATCGCGGCCACCGCCATCGGCGTCTTCTTCGTGCCGTTGCTCTATGTCGCCGTGGTCCGCCTCGTCCGGCGGATGCGCGGTCAGGGCAAGGATACCAAGGAAGCCGAGACGGCGGCCTGAGGCTCTGCCCTTGGCCGAAACCACTCCGTCATTCCGGGCGCCGCTCTCGCGGCTTGTCTGGAATGACAGCGTGCATCCTGCTCTCACTTTTTGATGAGAGACGGATTCAGATTTCAGACGGAAACACTTGTGATTCCATCTGAAATCGTCCTGCACTCACTTACGCCAGCTCGCGCCGCCGACAGCGCTCTCAGGGCGCGAAGGCGAGCGGGCGACCCGTCTGCGGATGCTGCAGCACCGTCATCCGCACGCCGTAGATCGCCTCGAGCTCGGCGGGACGCATGATCGCGTCGGGCGCTCCGCGCGCGATCATGCGCCCCGAATGCAGGGCGACGATCTCGTCGCAATAGTTCGCCGCCATGTTGACGTCGTGCAGCACGACGACCACGCCGATATTGCGCTCCTGCGAGAGGCGCCGCACCAGCGCGAGCACCTCGATCTGATGCGCGACATCGAGCGCCGAGATCGGCTCGTCGAGCAGGAGATATTCCGCATCCTGCGCCACCAGCATGGCGAGCCAGACGCGCTGGCGCTCGCCGCCCGACAAGGTGTCGACGAGCCGGTCGGCGAAACGCGCGACATCGGTCAGCGCCATCGCCTCCCTGACCTTCTCGCGGTCCCGCTCACCGAACCGGCCGAGCGCGCCGTGCCAGGGATAGCGGCCGAGCGCGACGAGCTCCTTTACCAGCATGCCGGAGGCCGGCGGCGTCTGCTGCGGCAGATAGGCGACCTTGCGGGCGAAGGCGCGGTCACCCCAATCCGGCAGCGCCCTGCCCTCGAAGCGGATGGTTCCGCCGGACACCGGCTGCTGGCGGGCCAGAAGCTTGAGCAGGGTCGATTTGCCCGAGCCGTTATGGCCGATGAGCCCGACGACGCGGTGGCCGGGCAAGGTCAGGCTCAGCGGCTCCAGCAGCACGCGGCCGGGGATCGCGAAGCTCACCGCGTCCAGCGCAAAGAGCGGCTGCGGCACGGCCGGCTGGAGCGCGGCGGAAGGAGAGGCTGTCTCGAGCATGTGCGTCATCGTTCCTTCTGGAGCATCGGCCCGAAAACTGGCATGCGGTTTCCGGAAAAATCCGATGCAAAAACAAAGATCTACGGCATCGGGCTGAATACGATATTCGGTCCGATGCCGTAGGCGGTCGAACCCGGTTCAGTCGCGCTCGCGCTCGACCGCGGCGTGGCCCCGGCGCCAATACGCCGCAACGAGGTGGCGATCCCTGGCCATGCCGCGCTCCTTGCGCAGATAGGTCCTGATCGCACGGGCGGAGGCCTGCTCGCTGCCGATCAGGGCATAATGCGCCCCGCCTTGCGGCCATTCCACCGCCCGGATGGCCCGTTCGAGCAGATCGGTCGAACCCGCTTCGGCGCCGTTGCGATGCAGCCAGCGCAGATCGAGCGTGGCGGCGGAAGCGATCGGTTGCTCCTCCCGCGCATCGGCGACCTCGATACGCAAGATCGCCTTCGCACCAGCCGGCAGGCTTTCCGCGAAACGCGCGATCACCGGAAGCGCAGTTTCGTCGCCGCCGAGCAGGTAGCAATCGGCCGGGACGATCTCGCCGCCGCCCGGCCCCATCAGGCCGACGGTGTCGCCCGGCCCGGCCGTACGCGCCCAGACGGAGCCGGGCGTGTCCTCATGCAGCACGACATCGATATCGACCTCGCCGCGGGCATGGTCGAGGCTGCGGATGGTGTAGACGCGCGTCGTCAGCTCGTCCTCGCCCTTCGGCCAGAGCACGCGGCCATCGGGCGCCAGCGACGGCCAGACGGGCGCCCTGCCCTGCGGCGGGATCAGCACCCGGACATGCAGGCCACCCGTCTCGAGCTGGCCGACATCCGCGACCGCAAGCGTGACGCGCCGCATGCGTGGGGTGACCGGGCGGCTCGCACGCACGGTCGCCTGATGGAAATACGGAATCGCGGTGAGGTCGCAGCCATCGCCGCTCCAGAGGAAAGCGGGTGCCGACCCTTCAGTGCATTCGGCGATGTGTTCGGCCAGCAAGGAGCGGGCGATGAACAGGTAATTCAGCTGATCCGACGCGGCATGCAGGTGCAGCGCCTGCGCCCCGGCCTCCATCTCGACGGCGCCCATCCGGCTCTCGAAGCGGCCGCGGGGTCCGTCCCGCGTCACGGTTCCGCGCTCCGTGAGACGCTCGCAGAGATGATCCAGCAGCGCGTGCGGATCGGGCAGCGCGATCGAGGTCGATGCGGTGAAAAGGATCGTCTCAGTCATGGCTTTCCGCTCCGCGGCTCAAGAGCCAGATCAGGTAGGGGCCGCCGATCAGGGCGGCGAAGAGCCCGACCGGGATCTGGTAGGGGTAGATGACGACGCGCGAGAGCCAGTCGGCCAGCACCATGACGCCTGCGCCCAGCGCCATCGCCGCGGCAAGCTGATGACGGCCCTGGGCGAAGCCGGAGAGCCGCGCCAGATGCGGAGCGACGAGGCCGATCAGGCTCAAGGGCCCGATCAGCAGCGAGGCGATGCCGGTAAGCGAGGCGGCGAAGGTCGCCAGCACCAGCCTTCCAACGCGGCGCGGCAGGCCGACCGCAAGGCTCACCCCCTCCCCCAGCGGCAGGATGTCGAGCCAGCGCGAGAACAGGAACAGCGGCAGGCAGAGGGCGGCGCAGCTCGCGACCGCGATCCAGGCCTCGGCGGCGCCGACCCGGTTGGTCGAGCCGGACATCCAGACCAGCAGCAGGTAGCCGCGCCTATCGCCCTGGGCGAGCACCGTCGAGACGACCGCCATCGACAGCGCTCCGAGTGCGACGCCGGCCAGCAGCAGGCGCGACGGCCCCGTCCCGGCCCGGCCGGCGATCAGCAGCATGGCGAGGAGCACGGCGAGCGAGCCGCCGCCGGCTCCGAGCGCCATCGTCCATGGCGTGACGGTGCTGCTCAGAAACAGCACCAGCGCCAGACCGACGCCGCCGCCCGCGCTGACGCCGAGCACATCCGGCCCGGCGAGCGGATTGGCGGTGAGGCGCTGCATCAGCGTGCCGGCCGCCGCCAGCATCGCGCCGGCGAAACCCGCGGCGACGATACGCGGGCCCCTGAAGGGCAAAAGATCGGTGAAGAGCGTGCCGGTCGCGAGGCTCCAGCCATTCGGACCGCGCCCGAGCACGAGCGCGCCGAGGGTAACGATGGCCGCCACGGCCATGAGGGTGGACACGGCCAGCACGGGCCGGCGGACGCGGCTCGACTCGCGCCAGCCGGATGTCATCTGCGGCGGCACGGTCGGCGGGATGCGCCCGAGCATCCAGAGCAGCAGCGGGCCACCGAGCAGCGCTGTCGCCGCGCCGGTCGGGGCGAGATCGGCCGTAGCCGAACCGAGGATCTGCACGGCGCTGTCGGTGAAGGAGACCAGGACGGCGCCGGCCAATGGCGCCGCGATCAGGCGATCGCGCAGGCGCCGCGCCCCGAGCGCCCGCGCCAGGATCGGAGCGGCGAGCCCGACGAAACCGATGATGCCGATTTGCGCGACCACCGTCGCCCCGAGCCAGACCGCGACGACGAGGACGGCCAGCCGCGCCGCCAGCAGCGCGACGCCGAGACTGCGGGCGCTGGCGTCGTCGAGCGCGAGCAGGGTCAGGGGCCGCAGCAGGGCGAAGGAAGCGGCAAAGCCGAGGAGGAGACGCGGAGCCAGCGCGAGCGGGACGTCCCAGCTCTGCTGGTTGAGCGAGCCCGCGCCCCAGATGAAGAGGGAGAAGAGATAATCGCCCTTGGCCAGCACCACGGCCGCGCCCAGCGCCGCCGCCACCAGCGAAACCACCATGCCGGAGAGGATGACGGTGACCGGGTCGAGCTTGCGCCGCCAGCTCAGCGCCAGCACGAGCGCCACGGCCGCCGCCCCGCCCGCGAAGGCCGTCGCCTCGCGCGAGAAGGCGATCAGCGCCGGCGCGAAGGCCGTGGCCATGGTGAGCGCGAGCTGGGCGCCCGCGGCGAGGCCGAGCGTCGAGGGATCGGCGATGGGGTTGCGCAGCACCTGCTGCAGGAGCAGGCCGGCAAGGCCCAGCGCCGCGCCGCAAAGCA
Organism: Allobosea spartocytisi; assembly: GCF_014764685.1. NCBI lineage: Bacteria > Pseudomonadati > Pseudomonadota > Alphaproteobacteria > Hyphomicrobiales > Alloboseaceae > Allobosea > Allobosea spartocytisi. The sequence continues at coordinate 101,441 of NZ_JACXWY010000002.1, read as the reverse complement.
GCGCCGTGACGAAGCGCGGCAGCAAGCTGTGCCAGAGCAGGATCTGCTCCAGCGGCGCGACGATGGCCGGATCGCCCGGCAGCGGCGCGTGGGTGGCGAGCACGGCGGCGAAGGGCAGCGCGACGAGCGCGAGCGCCGCCAGCGCGGCCGCGAAGGGCCGATGCAGGAAGAGCGGCCTAATCACGCTTCGCCGCTCCCGCCCGTTCGAGGGCCGCCGTCAGCAGGCGGGCGAAGCGACGCGCCGCCGGCAGGCCGCCATAGGGGTCGATCGAGCCCAGCGTCAGGACGCGGCCGGCCCGGACATTCGGCAAGGCGTTCCAGAAGGCGCTGCGTCCGAGCAGGCGCGAGGCATCGGCCGGCACGGGCGGGATCATCACGATCCAGGCCTCGGGCACTCGCGCCAGTTCCTCCAGCCCTACCGGCGCCATGGCGGAATAATTGGTCGGCTCGGTCCAGGCATTGGCGATGCCGATCCGGGCCAGCACCGCGCCGAACATGCTGTCGGCGCCAAAGACGCGGAAATGGCGGGCATCGCCGAGATTGATCGGGATGACCGGCAGGGCGTCGAGAGCCTGGAGCCGCTGCCGGCAGGCATCGAGCTCGGCCTGGGTCTCGGCGATATAGCGCCCGGCCCGTTCGGCGATGCCGAGACGGGCACCGATCGCACGCGTCATCGCCTCCGCCGCCGGGAATGGATCGACGCCCGGCGCATAGAGCGTGAAGCTCTCCACCGGCGCGATCAGGCGCAGGCGCGGCACTGAGGATTCATAGAAATGCGAGATGTAGATCAGCTCCGGCCGGGCGAGCTGCAGCACCTCGTAATTGACCGTGCCGCGCAGGCCGAGATCGGCAACGCTCTCCGGCACCGGCGGCTCGACCGCGACCTCGCGGAACTGGACAAGCTCGGTCGCAGCCACCGGCGGGCGGCCGAGCGCCAGCAACGTCTCCAGCACCGCCCAGTCGATCGTCGCGACACGCAGCGGCGCCTGCCCCCGCCCTGGCGATGCCAGGCCGAGCAGCGCGGGCAGAGCAAGCATCGCGCGCCGGGTCATGCCGGCGGCTCGAATGGCCTGTTCGCTGGATAGGGTCGGCGGCAAGACGATACGTGGTCCAGTGTTCGGGAACGGCGAAGAGGCCGCGGCTTTTGCCCCGGCCTCGCATCATGCGGTATTTGGTTCATTGCATCGGCTTTTTCCGAAAACCGCATTCCGCTTTTTCGGGCCGATGCTCTCGCCGCGCGCGACCTACCATTTGTAGCTGGCCGAGACCGTGACGGTGCGGGCATCGCCATAGCCGCAGCCGGAATAGCCCTGGCAGCTCTTCACATAGACCTTGTCGAGGAGATTGGTGACGTTCACCGCGAAGGACCAGTCGTCGATCTTGTAGCGGATCGCGGCATCGACCAGCGTCACGGCCGGCACCTTCAGCGTGTTCTCGTTGTCGGCCCAGGACTTGCCGACATAGCGCAGGCCGGCGCCGAGGCCGAGGCCTCTCAGCGGCCCCTCGGTGACGGTGTAGTCGAGCCAGCCCGAGGCGGTCACCTCCGGCACGATGAAGGGCGTCTTGCCGATATAGGCAGCGCGGGTGTCCTTCGTCGTCTTGAGGTCGAAGGCGGTGAAGCTCGCCAGCACCTTCCAGTTCTCGTCGAGATTGGCCTTGGCCTCGAGCTCGAAGCCGGTCGAGGTGACCTCGCCGAGCTGGGTCGAGGCGAAGGGGTTGAGCGCCGTCGGCGACGGGGTGACGACGTTCTGCTTCACCAGCCGGAAGACCGAGGCCGTGATCAGCGCGTCCATGAAGCCCGGCTTGTACTTCACGCCGGCCTCGTATTGATGGCCCTTCTCCGGCTGGAACGGCGTCGCCGGGCCGCCCGTCAGGTTGGGCACGGCATCGAAGACCGGGTTGAAGAAGGTCGCGGCACTGACATAGGGCGTCACGCCATTGGCGAACTCATAGGCCAGGCCGGCGCGGCCGGAGAAGGCCGCCTCGTTCTTGCTGTAGCTCGGCGAGAACAGCAGGCCGGGCGCGCTGACGGATTTCTTCTTGGTGTAGTCGTAGCGGCCGTTCAGCGTGACGAGCCAGCCATCGCCGAAGCGGAGCTGGTCCTGGAGGTAGAGCCCGAACTGGTGGTGGTCCAGCTCCTGGTTCAGATAGACCGAGGGCATGCCCTGCGGCGCGCCGTAGACCGGGTTGGTCACGCTGATCGGCGTCGCGCCGCCCGATGCCTGCGTCTGGTCGATGTTGAAGTATTTGTAGTCGGCGCCGAGCAGCAGCGAATGCTCGACCGGCCCGGTGCGGAAGCTCCGCTCCAGCCGGTTGTCGAGCAGGAAAGTGTTGACCTGCGTGCGTTCCTGGAAGCCGATGCGGTAGAGCTGGTAATCGGGCGCCAGCGGCTGGAAGCCGTTCCCGAACGGCGCGTCCGGCCCGGAATAACCGTAGCCATAGGGGCCGAGCTGCGAGCCGCGCATATGGCCGTAGCGGGCGTTCTGGCTGAAGGTCCAGCCATTGTCGAACTCATGCTTGAACTCCCAGCCCAGCATGGTCTGGACGCGCTTCTGGCTGTCGATATCCGGCTCGCCGAGGAAGGCCTTGCGCGGAATGCGGCCGAAGGGCGCGTTCACCACCGTGCCGACATAGGGCAGGAAGCCGCCGCCGACATGGATCTGGTCGAGCGCCGAATAATAGCCATAGGCCGTGAAGCTGGTCGCCCCGTTCGGCTTGTAGGTGATCTGCGGCAGGATGAAGCCACGGAAATCCTTGGCGACGTCGGTGTACTGGTCGCCGCCGGAGATGCGGCCCGTGAGGCGCGTGCTCCAGATCCCCTGCTTGTCGCTGACCCCAATGTCGATGTTGGTGTAGGCGTTGCCGAAATTGTTGATGCCGGTCTCGACCAGGCCGAAATTCCTGCCGTTCGGGCGCTTGCTGATCATGTTAACGATGCCGCCGGGATTGCCGCCGCCGTAGAGGACAGAGGCCGGTCCCTTCAGCACCTCCACCCGCTCGAGCATGAACGGGTCGATCTGGAAGCCGCCGAAGCCGAAGGCATAGTTCGACAGCCCGTCGAGATACATGCCGGTCTGCGTCGCCTGGAAACCGCGGATGAAGACCCAGTCGGTATCCGGGTCCGGGCCGAAGGGCTGGGCCGTGACGCCGGCGGTGTAGCGCAGGGCTTCGTCGACCTTCTGGACGTTGCGGTCCTCGAGCTCCCGCCGGCCAATCACCGAGACGGCCTGGGGGATCGCCGTGATCGGCGTATTGGTCTTCGAGCCCGTCCCCGTGCGCTGCGGCACATAGCCGTTGACCGGGCCGGTCGCGGTCTCGGCCTGGCCTTCGACCGTGATCGTGTCGAGCTGCACCGTTGCCGGCTGAGTCTGGGCCTGCCGATCTTGCCGGGCCTGGGCGAAGGCCGGGCCAGCGATCGCTAGAAGCGAAGTGGCCGATCCAAGAATAAATCTAATCTTCATACGATCAGTATAGCGCATAATTCGCTTCTACCAGAATGAGTGATGTCGCGTTCGAATATTCGATATTTAGAATAATTCAAAACGACACTTATCTCGGGACAATTTTCCCTAACACTCACACCAGCAGCCGGATTGATCGTTTCTGCTATGCATTGAACGTTTTTGTTCTGTCCCGTATCATGCGGCCACGGTGTTGCATTCTCGCCACCTTTCCATCGCCACCGACGGAAGAAGTCGATGTCGCTCCAGCCGAGCATGAATTCCGTCCGGGAAGGCATCAGCGTCATCGGCACGCTGAAATGGCGCGCCTTCAACGGCGTGATCGCCGATCTCTGGCAGGCGCGCTGCGAGAAGGGCGCGCGCGGCGAATATGTCTCGCAGCATCCGCGGCTGTTCATCGTGCTCGAGACGGAGGGCGGATCGTTCGAGACGCGGCTCTCGCCCGGCGGGCCCGGCATTGCGAGTGCACCCGGGGGATCATCGATCAGCTACATGCCGGCCGGGATGCCGGTCTGGACGCGCATCGACGAGCGGCTGCGGCTGAAGCATCTCGACCTGCATTTCGACGCGCAGGAGATCGCGGAACGGCTCGCCGAGCCGCTCGACCGGGCCATCCTCGCGCAACCCCGCATCATGTTCAGCGACGAGCGCATCATGGCGCTGGCGCGGATGATCGCAGCCGAATGCGCGGAGCCGGAGCGGCGGCACGACCTCTATGGCGACGGGCTCGTGCTCGCCCTGCTGATCGATCTCTTCCAGGTCCGGCGCCGCGAGCCGCGCCGGCGCTCGTCGCTGACCGGCGAGCAATTGCGGCGCATCACCGATTTCATCGCCGATCATTGCGGCGACAACATCCGCCTGCAGGAGCTGGCTGCGCTGGTCGATCTCTCGCAGTCGCATTTCAGCCATGCCTTCAAGGCGGCGACCGGCCTGCCGCCGCATCAATGGCAATTGCAGGCGCGCGTGCGGAAGGGCCAGGAGATGCTGGCTGCCGGCGACCGCACCCTGACGGAGATCGCGGCCGAGATCGGCTTTTCCGATCAGGCGCATTTCACCCGCGTCTTCCGCCGCATCGCCGGCGAGACGCCCGCCGCCTGGCAGCGGGCGCGGCGCAGCAGCGCGACCATCCCATCGAGCGGAGCGATGCAGCCGGCCAAACGCAGGGAATCGGCATAACGCGCCCGTCGCGACGGGCCTTCACCGCGAGCGCGAACCGCGGGCTTCGCCGGCAACGGACTACGACAAAAGTCTAGCCATGCGACGCAATGCCCAAGCAAGAGGCAGCTTGACGCCCCCTGGCCAGAGTTTCACTATTCCAAATTGAACGATACGTGATTGTTCGCCTGGGAGGTTGAGATGCTGCATGAGCTCTCGCGCCGCCAGTTCATGAAAGCCGCAGGGGCGGGGATCGGCGGATCTGCCGTCGCCGCGCTCGGATTCGGCGGGGCTGAGGAAGCCCTCGCCCAGGCCGTGCGACCTTTCAAGCTGACGGGCACGACGGAAACCCGAAACACCTGTCCGTACTGCTCCGTCGCCTGCGGCGTCATCATGTACGGCCTCGGCGACGGGTCCAAGAACGCCCATCCCGCGATCATCCATATCGAGGGCGACCCCGACCATCCGACCAATCGCGGCACGCTCTGCCCGAAGGGTTCCGCCCTTCTCGACTTCGTCCATTCCGAGACGCGCACCAAGGTCCCGCAATATCGCGGGCCCGGCGAGCGCGAATTCCGGCAGATCAGCTGGGGCGAGGCGCTCGACCGCATCGCGCGACTGATGAAGGACGATCGCGACAAGAACTTCATCAAGACCAACCAGGACGGCGTCACGGTCAATCGCTGGCTGACGACGGGCTTCCTCGCGGCATCGGCGACCACCAACGAAACGGCGTTCCTGACCTACAAGGTCGTCCGAAGTCTCGGGATATTGGCGTTCGACAACCAGGCGCGCGTTTGACACGGACCGACGGTGGCCAGTCTGGCCCCAACATTCGGTCGCGGTGCGATGACCAACTCCTGGACGGACATCAAGAACACCGACCTCATCGTCGTCATGGGCGGCAACGCCGCCGAAGCGCACCCTTGCGGCTTCAAATGGGTCACTGAGGCGAAGGCCCAGCGCGGCGCCAAGCTGATCGTCGTCGATCCGCGCTTCACGCGCACGGCCTCGGTCGCGGATTTCTACGCGCCGATCCGGCAAGGCACCGACATCGCTTTCCTGCTCGGGGTGATCAAGTACTGCATCGATAACGACAAGATCCAACACGACTATGTGCGCGCCTTCACCAACGCGCCCTATATCGTGAAGGAGGGCTTCGGCTATCAGGACGGTTTGTTCACCGGCTACGACGAGGCCAAGCGCGACTATGACCGCTCGAGCTGGGAATACGAGCTCGGGCCGGACGGCTATGTCCAGATCGACGAGACGCTGCAGCATCCGCGCTGCGTCTACCAGCTCCTGAAGAAGCATATCGCGGTCTACACGCCGGAGATGGTCGAGCGCATCTGCGGCACGCCAAAGGACAAGTACCTCACGATCTGCAAGATGATCGCGGAGACCTCGGCGCGCGACAAGGTCATGACCTCGATGTACGCGCTCGGCTGGACGCAGCACTCCAAGGGCTCGCAGAACATCCGCTCCATGGCGATGCTGCAGCTCATGCTCGGCAATATCGGTATGCGCGGCGGTGGCATGAATGCGCTGCGCGGGCACTCCAACATCCAGGGGCTCACCGACATCGGCCTGATGTCGAACCTGATCCCGGGCTATCTGACGCTCGGGACCGACAAGGAGGTCGATTTTTCGACCTATATGTCGACGCGCGGCTTCAAGCCGCTCAGGCCCAACCAGATGAGCTACTGGCAGAACTACAAGAAGTTCATGGTGAGCTTCCTGAAGTCGATGTGGGGCCCGGCGGCGACGGCGGAGAACGACTTCGCCTATCAGTGGCTGCCGAAGCTCGACGTGCCCGGCTACGACGTGCTGCGCACCTTCGAGCTGATGAGCCAGGGCAAGGTCAACGGCTATTTCTGCCAGGGCTTCAACCCGCTGCTCTCCTTCCCCAACCGGGGCAAGGTCACGGCCTCGCTGTCGAAGCTGAAATTCCTCGTGGTGATGGACCCGCTGCAGACCGAGACGGCACGGTTCTGGAAGGACGAGGGCGTCCATAACGACGTCAAGCCCGAGGACATCAAGACCGAGGTCTTCGAGCTGCCGACGAGCTGCTTCGCCGAGGACGAGGGTTCACTGGTCAATTCCGGCCGCTGGCTGCAATGGCACTGGCCGGGGGCCGAGCCTCCGGGCGAGGCCAAGCACGACAACTGGATCATGGCGCAGCTCCATATGCGCCTGCGCGCGCTCTACCAGAAGGAGGGCGGGGCCTTCCCGGACCCGATCGTCAATCTCCACTGGCCCTATCGCGACCCGGGCGAGCCCGAGCCGGACGAGATGGCCAAGGAGATGAACGGCTATGTCGTCTCGACGGTGACCGACCCGGTCGATCCGAGCAAGGTCATCCTGGAGAAGGGCAAGCAGATCGACACCTTCGGGCAATTGCGCGACGACGGCTCGACCGCCTGCGGCTGCTGGATCTATTCCGGCTGCTGGACCGAGAAGGGCAACATGATGGCCCGCCGGGACACCAGCGACCCCGGCAATACCGGCGCCTATTCGAACTGGGCCTTCTCCTGGCCGGCGAACCGCCGGATTCTCTACAACCGCGCCTCGGCCGATCTCGACGGCAAGGCCTGGGATCCGAAGCGCAAGCTGATCGAGTGGAACGGCACGGCCTGGGCGGGCTTCGACGTGCCGGATATCGCGCCCGGCGCCAAGCCGCAGGATGTCGGCCCCTTCATCATGAATCCGGAGGGAACCGCACGGCTCTTCGCCCGGGCGATGATGAAGGACGGCCCCTTCCCGGCCCATTACGAGCCCTTCGAGAGCCCGGTCGCCAACGTGCTCGCCCCGAAGATCCGCGGCAACCCGGCCGCGCGCATCTTCAAGGACGATCTCGCGGCGCTCGGAACCTCGGACAAGTTCCCCTATGCCGCGACCTCCTACCGCCTGACCGAGCATTTCCACTTCTGGACCAAGCATGTCTGGGTCAATGCGGTGCTGCAGCCGGAGTTCTTCGTCGAGATCAGCGAGCAGCTCGCCGCGGAGAAGAACATCCAGAAGGGCGGCTGGGTGAAGGTCTCGTCCAACCGCGGCTCGGTCTATGCCAAGGCGATGGTGACCAAGCGCATCAAGCCGCTGATCTGCGACGGCAAGACCGTCCATATCGTCGGCATCCCGCTCCATTGGGGCTTCACCGGTGCGGCGCGCAAGGGCTTCGGCCCGAACAGCCTCACCCCGTTCGTCGGCGACGCCAATATCGAGACGCCCGAGTTCAAGGCGTTCCTCGTGAATGTCGAGCCGTCCAACGGGCCGGCGACGAGCTAGGGAGGCGAAGACCATGGGATTGCAGAGCCAGGACTTCGCCCGCATCTCGGCGACCAATATGCGGCCGCCGGATGTCCGCCACGATTTCGAGGTGGCGAAGCTCATCGACGTCTCGAAATGCATCGGCTGCAAGGCATGCCAGTCGGCCTGCCTGGAATGGAACAATCTGCGCGAGGAGGTCGGCTTCAACACCGGCTCCTATGACAATCCGCACGATCTGACGCCGAACAGCTGGACGCTGATGCGGTTCACCGAATGGGAGAACCCGCAGAGCGGCAATCTCGAATGGCTGATCCGCAAGGATGGCTGCATGCATTGCGCCGATCCGGGCTGCCTCAAGGCCTGCCCCTCGCCCGGCGCGATCGTGCAGTACAACAACGGCATCGTCGATTTCGTCTCGGAGAACTGCATCGGCTGCGGCTATTGCGTGAAGGGCTGCCCCTTCAACATCCCGCGCATCAGCCAGACCGATCACAAGGCCTATAAGTGCACGCTCTGCTCGGATCGGGTCTCGGTCGGCCAGGCGCCGGCCTGCGCCAAGGCCTGCCCGACGGGGGCGATCACCTTCGGCACCAAGCAGGCGCAGCTCACCTTCGCGCAGACGCGTGTGGCGGATCTCAAGTCGCGCGGCTTCCAGAATGCCGGCATCTACGACCCGCCGGGCGTCGGCGGCACGCATGTGATGTATGTGCTCCACCATGCCGACCAGCCGCAGCTCTATGCCGGGCTGCCGAACAATCCGCGGATCAGCCAGGTCGTCGAATTATGGAAGGGGCTGACCAAATATGCCGGCATGGCGGCGATCGGCTTCGCCGCCGCCTTCGCCTTCGTCCATGGCATCGTGGCCCGGCGCAACGATGTCAGCCGCGCCGAGGACCGCGAGGCCGAGCATGTGATCGACGAGGAGGCAGCCCGTGGTCGTCAGGCGTGAAGAGGAGCGCACGACCGTCGACCGTTATCCCGGCCGCGTGCGCGTCAATCACTGGGTCACCGCGATCTCGCTGATCCTGCTCGCTCTCAGCGGGGCGGCGCTGTTCCACCCCTCGCTGTTCTTCCTGTCGGGCCTGTTCGGCGGCGGCGCGAACACCCGCGCCCTGCATCCCTGGATCGGCGTCGTGCTGCTGGCGAGCTTCGCCATCCTCTTCGTCCAGATGGTCAGATACAATTTCTGGCAGAAGGTCGACACACAATGGATGCGCCATATCGGCGAGGTGATGTCCGGCCATGAGGAGAACCTGCCCGAGATCGGCAAGTACAACGGCGCCCAGAAGATCGTCTTCTGGCTGATGACGCTGCTGATCCTCGTCCTGTTCGGCACGGGGATCATGATCTGGTACGAATATTTCGGCGCGAGCTTCACCATCGAGCAGCAGCGCTTCGGCCATATCCTGCATGCGCTGGCGGCGATCGCGATGCTGCTGGTCGTCATCGTCCATATCTATGCCGGCTTCTATGTGCGCGGCACGATGAACGCGATGACGGAGGGTAAGGTGACGGGCGGCTGGGCTTTCCGCCACCATCGGCTCTGGCTGCGCCAGGAGGCGCGCGAGGGCGTGATCGACGAACGCCAGACACCACCGCGCCGCCACACTGTCGGCCCGGCCGAGTAGCAATATCCTTGCATGCGGGGCGGCCGGGCCGCTCCGCCTCCCGTGACCCGTGCGGTTCGAGAGGACCAGAATGAGTGATGCTCCGGGCTTCGCGCCCTTCGAGGAAGTCGGCATCGCCGAGCGCGACAAGCCGCCCTTCATCCGCCTGCCCTTGCCGGAGACGCTGTTCGGGCTGCGCGCCATGCGCTTCGCAGCGCTCGCGCCCGGCCACCAGCTCGAGCCCTATCTGAGCTTCCTGGCCGCGCTGTCGAAGGCGCAGGACGAGCTCGCGCGCACCTTGCCGCCCCCTGCCCTGCCCGCCTTGGGCGAGCTTCGGATGCGGGCCGCCAATGCCATGCCGCTCCTGCCCCGCGAAGATCTTGCCGACGATCCGGCCGCCTCGGCCGCGCTCGACGGGCTGGCGAAGCTGCTGGCAGGCGTCGCCATGCCGGACCTTGCCCGCGCGGCCCTCGAACGGGCCATGGCGGTCGATGACGAAGGCCGCCGCGCGATGTTCGCCGCGGTGCTGGCCGATGCGATCCCGGTCGAGGCGGTAGCCGAGCACATCTTCGCCGCCGCGGCCTTGCAGGTCGTCGCGGCCCGCTGCGTGGCGCAGCTCGACCCGCTCCTGCCGCAGCCGGTCGCGGATGGCGTCTGCCCTTGTTGCGGCGGGCCGCCGGTAACGAGTTCGATCGTCGCCGACGTCAATGTCGAGGGTGTGCGCTATGTCCAGTGCTCGCTCTGCGCGGCGCAATGGAACCACGTCCGGGTGAAGTGCGTCACTTGCGGCTCGACCAAGGGCATCGCCTATCAGGCGATCGAGGGCATCGCCGACACGATCAAGGCCGAGACCTGCGACGAATGCCGGACCTATGTGAAGATCCTGAACCGCCGCAAGGATACGGAGCTGGAACCCGTCGCCGACGATATCGCGAGCCTCGGCCTCGATCTGCTGGTGACGGAGGCCGGCTGGAAACGGGCGGGGGTGAACCCGTTCCTGCTCGGCTATTGACGATCATGCGTCTCCCGGAGGGAGCCTGATGAACAGACCCGAACGCTTCCGCCCGCCATCGGTCGACGAGATCCTGCGCAGCGGCGAAGGCGCCCTCGCCATCACCCGCCATGGCCGCAGCGAGACGACGCAAGCAGTGCGGCAGGTGCTGGAGCGGATGCGGCAGAGCGAGACCTCTCACGCCGCCTCGGCCCATGCCATCGCGCGCATGGCGCTCGATGTGCTGGAGGAGCGCGGGCGGCCGTCGCAGCGCCCGGTGATCAACCTCACCGGCACGGTGCTGCACACCAATCTCGGCCGCGCCCTGCTGGCCGAGGAGGCGGTTCAAGCCGTCGTCACCGCGATGCGCGCACCGACCAATCTCGAATATGAGATCGAGGCCGGGCAGCGCGGCGAGCGCGACGCGCATGTGCGCGGCCTGATCCGGGAATTGACCGGCGCCGAGGATGCGGTGCTGGTCAACAACAATGCCTCGGCGGTTCTGCTCGTGCTCAACACCCTCGCCCGGGATCGCGAGGCCATCGTCTCGCGCGGCGAACTGATCGAGATCGGCGGCGCCTTCCGCATGCCGGATATCATGGGCCGCGCCGGCGCGATCCTGCGCGAGGTCGGCACCACCAATCGCACGCATCTCAAGGACTATGCCGAGGCCATCGGCCCTGAGACCGGATTGCTGCTGAAGGTCCACACCTCGAACTATGTCGTGCAGGGCTTCACGGCGGAGGTCGAGCCGGCAGAGCTGGCGAAGCTCGCCCGCACGCACGACCTGCCTTTCGTCGACGATCTCGGCTCGGGCACGCTGATCGACCTCGCCCGCTGGGGGCTGCGGCACGAAAAGACCGTGCAGGACGCGCTGAAGGGCGGCGCCGATCTCGTCACCTTCTCCGGCGACAAGCTGCTCGGGGGCCCGCAGGCCGGCATCGTCGCCGGGCGGAAGGATCTGATCGCCAGGCTCGCCAAGAATCCGCTGAAGCGCGCGCTCCGGCTCGACAAGCTCCGCCTCGCGGCGCTGGAGGCGACGCTCCGGCTCTATCGCGATCCCGACCGGCTGGCCGAGCGCCTGCCGACGCTGCGCCTGTTCACACGCAAGGCCGCGGAGTTGCGCGCGCTGGCCGAGCGGTTGCAGCCGCAAATGGCGGCCGCGCTCGGTGCCGGCTGGACCGTCGAGACGATCGACTGCGCCAGCCAGATCGGCTCCGGCGCGTTGCCGCTGGAGACGCTGCCGAGCGCGGGGCTGGCGATCGCGCCGGCCGGCAAGGCCAGCGGCGGCGCCGTCGAGGCCTTGGCCGCCGCCTTCCGGGCCGTACCGGTGCCGGTGATCGGGCGCATCGCACAAGGCGCGCTCGTCCTCGACCTGCGTTGCCTCGAAGACGAGGCGCTCTTCGCCGCGCAGCTCGCGAGGCTGAAGCCCGGAGGCGGCGATGGGCTGGCTTGACCGGCTGCGCCGCAAGGACAACTCCGGCGCAGAGGATGTGGCTGCCGTCATGACGCGCGCCACTGATGCCGTCGAGCGCGGCGACCATCGCGCCGCGCTGGCGCTCTGGGGGCCGCTCGCCCATGCCGGCATCGCGCGGGCCCAGAACAATATCGGCGCCTGTTTCGCCGAAGGGCTCGGGGTGGAGCGCGATCTCACGCTTGCCCTGCGCTGGCTGACGCTGGCCGCGAATAGCGGTGATCCGGTCGGGCAGCGCAATCTCGCAGCGCTCCATTTCAGGGGCGACGGCGTCGCGCAGAGCGATGACGAGGCGATGCGGCTCTACCGGCTGGCGGCAGAACAGGACGATGCCCCGGCGCAGGACATGCTGTCCTGGATGCTGCTCGAAAGCGGCCTGCCCGAGGCGCGGGCGGAAGCCCTGCGCTGGGCGAAAGCCGCCGCCGAGGCCGGCATCGCGACCAGCATGACCCGGCTCGGCATGATGTTCCATGACGCTCTTGGCGTGGAGCGCGATCCCGCCGTGGCGGCCGAATGGTGGCAGCGCGGCATGGCGGCCGACGATCCCGATTCCGAGGCCATGCTCGGCGCCGCGACCCTGCTCGGCCAGGGCGTGGCTCAGGATTCCGCGCGCGCGCTTTCCCTGCTGCTCTCGGCCGAGGCCAAGGGCAGCCGTCTCGCCGCGCCCTTCATCAAGGCCGCGCGCGCCGCCTCCCCGATCGAGGCCGCGCCATGATCATCGGCACGGCCGGCCATATCGACCATGGCAAGACCTCGCTGGTGAAGCGCCTCACCGGCGTCGATACCGACCGGCTGAAGGAGGAGAAGGCGCGCGGCATCTCGATCGCGCTCGGCTTCGCCTATTGGCCGCAGGCCGATGGCTCCGTGATCGGCTTCATCGACGTTCCCGGCCATGAGAAGCTGGTCCATACGATGCTGGCCGGCGCTTCCGGCATCGACCTCATCCTGCTCGTCGTCGCGGCCGATGACGGGGTGATGCCGCAGACGCGCGAGCATGTCGCCATCGCCCGCCTGCTCGGCATCCGCGACGCCGTGGTCGCGCTCACCAAGACCGATCTCGTCGGTGCGGAGCGGATCGCCACCGTGCGCAACGAGGTCGCCAACCTGCTCGCGGACACGCCCTTCGCCGACGCACCGATGCTGCCGGTCTCGACCGTGATCGGCGACGGGCTCCCGGAATTGAGCGAATTGCTCGCGGCCAAGGCGCGTCAGGCGCAAGGCAGGCGGGGTGACGGCGCTTTCCGCCTCGCTGTCGATCGCTGCTTCACCTTGCAGGGCACCGGCACGGTGGTGACAGGCACGGTGCTGTCGGGCTCCGTCCACGTCGGCGACAGCGTCATCGTCTCGCCGGCCGGCCTGCCGGCGCGCATCCGCTCGATCCATGCCCAGAACCGTCCGGCCGAGACCGGCCATGCCGGCGACCGCTGCGCGCTCAACCTTGCCGGACCCGGCATCGCGAAGGAGGCGATCCGGCATGGCGACATGGTGCTGGTGCCGACCCTGCACGCACCGGCAAGCCGGATCGACGCCGAGATCACGCTGCTCGCCTCCGAAACCAGGCCCCTCGCCATGTGGCAGCCGGTGCGGCTCCATCACGCCGCGGCGGAAGTCGGCGCCCGCATCGTGCTGCTGGGCGAGGAGATCGCGCCGGGCGCGACCGCCCCGGTCCAGCTCGTTCTCGACAGCCCGCTTGCCGCGGCTGCGCTTGACCGCTTCGTGCTGCGCGACATCTCGGCCTCGCGCAGCATCGGCGGCGGCCGCTTCCTCGACCTGCGCGCTCCGGAGCGCAGGCGCCGCAGCCCGGAGCGGCTGGCGCAGCTTGCCGCCCTCGGCCTCGCCGATCCGGCCGAGGCTTTGCGTGCGCTGCTGGGGGTCGCGCCCTACCATGTCGAGATCGACAGCTTCGTCCGCGACCGCGCGCTGGGCGCTGACGCCGCGGAGCAACTGACCGCACGGCTCCACCTCGTCAGGATCGGCGCCCTTGCGATGCTGCCCGAGCATTGGCAGGCGCTGGCTAAAGCCGTGGCCGACACGCTCGACGCCTATCACGCTGAACATCCCGACCTGCCCGGCATGGGGCTGGAGCGTTTGCGGCTCGCTGTGGCGCCGCGCCAGCCGGCGCCCTTGTTCCGCCAGGCGCTGGCGCGGCTCACGGAGGACGGCGTGGTCGCCGCCTCCGGCTCCTGGATCAGGCGGCCCGGTCATGAAGTCCGGCTCTCGCCGGAGGACGAGACCCTGTGGGGCCGCATCGCACCGCTGATCGGCGGCGATGAGCGCTTCCGCCCGCCGCGCGTGCGCGACATCGGCCAGATGCTCGGCCGTCGCGAGGAGGAAATCCGTCGGCTGTTCCGGCTGATCGGACGGCGCGGCGACGTGCACGAAATCGCGCTCGATCACTTTTTCCTGCGCCAGACGGTGGTCGAGATGGTCGGCATCGCGAGCGCGCTTGCCGCACAACATCCGGCCGGCTTCAACGCCGCGCAATTCCGCGACAGGCTCGACAACGGCCGAAAGGTCGCTATCCAGATTCTCGAATTCTTCGACCGCCACGGCGTCACCATCCGCCGCGGCGATCTCCGGCGCATCAACCGGCAGCGGCTCGACCTGTTCGGGCCGCTGCCGGTGGCACCCGATGGAGGAGAAACGTCCCCGGTGGGGCGTCCGGACTTCAAATCCGGGAGGGGCCGTCAGACGGTCTCTGGTGGGTTCGACTCCCATTCTCTTCCGCCAGTTTCTACGGCATCGAACTGAGCTTCTGATTCAAACCGATGCCGCAATGATTTGTTTTTATTAGATTTTCTGAGTATCGAACGTCATTGTCCGGGCAAAGCTCGAGAGGCCGCATGACCGACAGCGAAGCCCCCGCCCTCGATCTGATCGCCGGCTTCGAGCACGCCGCCGAAGCCGCTGGGGAGGCCGAGGACGCCTATCGCAAGGAGGCGGCGGCACGGATCGCCGCGCTCGCTCTCGAACGCGCCACGGCCTTCCGGCGGCTCAATCTCGTGCGCGGTGCCGTCAGGGCCATCAGCGAAGCCGACGAGCCCGAGAAAGCCGTTGCACGCGCCCGCTTCGTCATCGCGCAAACGCTCGGCTGGGAGGAGATCGGGCCCCGGCAGGAGCTCGTCCTCGATCGATTGACGCCCTTCCTCGAGGCGCTACGGACCGAATTGTCGACGGAAGCCGCCTCCACCACCGAAAGCGCCGCGGAGGCGCTGCGCGGCTTCGAGGATTGGTATCGCGCCGAGATCGGCAGCGACTTCTACGCGCTGTTCGAGCGCTACATGCCGGAGACGCCGCGTGTCGACTTCTAGAGGGCTCGGCACCGATTTCGATCGCTGGCTCGGCAAGCTCTTCCGCAAGGGCCCGTTCACGGCGCTGATCGTGCTGGTCAGGATCGCCCCGCCGAAGGTGGAGCCGCTGCGCTCGACCTTCGTCCATGTCGTCGGCGACGAGATCGACTGGGGCGACATCGTGCTGATGCTGCGCGGCGCGGGCACGAGCTGGGACGGCGCCGCCTTCTTCCCCACCCGCGACGCGGATGGCGGACTCGTGCCCGACGAAACCGCCCGCGCCCGGCTGCGGGAGCTGGAAGGCGCGCTCAGGGAGAACCGGCTGGTGCTGAACGAAGGCGCCTTCTTCGACGTCTGGGGCCGTAACCTCAAGGTCGAGGCGGCGTGAGGCCCGTCAAACCACCACGACGCGACCCGCTCCTGCCTCCACGGCGCCGATGATCCGCGCGGCCGGGCACCCCGCCGCCTTGATCTGCGCGAGCACATCTCCTGCCCGTTCCGCCTTGCAGGAGACCAGCAACCCGCCGGAGGTCTGCGGATCGGTGAGCAGGTGCCGGCGCCACTCCGGCAACCCGGCCGGCAGAACGACGCCCTCGCCATAGCTCGCCCAGTTGCGATGCGAGGCTCCGGTCACCCGGCCTGCCTGCACCAGCCTTTCCGCCTGCGACAGCAACGGCAGATCGGCAAGGCGAAGCTTCAGCGTCGCGCCAGAGCCGCGCGCCATCTCCAGCCCATGGCCGAGGATGCCGAAGCCGGTGACGTCGGTGATGGCGTGCACGTCCTCGTCCTTCGCCAATTCGGCGCCGACGCGGTTGAGCAGCGTCACCGAGGCAATCATCTCGTCATAGGCGGCCGGCGAAAGCTCGCCCTTCTTGAAGGCGGCCGAATAGATGCCGACGCCGAGCGCCTTGGTCAGGATCAGTGCGTCGCCCGGCCGCGCGCCGCTGTTGCGCCGCAGGGTCTTCGGATTGAGCAGGCCGATGACGGCAAGCCCATAGATCGGCTCGGGCGCGTCGATGGAATGGCCGCCGGCGACGGGAATGCCGGCCTCCGCACAGATCGAGGCGCCGCCCTTCAGGATCTCGCGGGTCATCTCCACCGGCAGCTTGTCGAGCGGCATGCCGAGGATGGCGAGCGCCATGATCGGCTTGCCCCCCATGGCGTAGACGTCGGAGATCGCGTTGGTCGCGGCGATGCGGCCGAAATCACGGGGATCATCGACCATCGGCATGAAGAAATCGGTCGTGGCGACGACGCAGGTCTCATCGTCGATCTGCCAGACGGCGGCGTCGTCGCCGGTTTCGGTTCCCACCAGCAATTGTTTGTACGGCCCCGCCGCCGGGTGCTCGGCCAGCAATTGCTGGAGCACCGAAGGGGCAAGCTTGCAGCCGCAGCCGCCGCCATGGGCGAGGCTGGTCAGGCGCGGAGCGGCCGCCCGCGCCGGGGCCTCGCGCTCGATTGTCTCGCTCATCGTCTCATCTCCGGAAAGCGGCGGCCGGGCTCCCTGCCCGGCCATCTGGATCAGGCCGTGATCTCGGCAGACCTGATCATGTATCGGAACGTGTCCGGGTCGAGGCAGTCGAGCAGCGCGCCGGCGACCTCGGCCTGCGGATACATCAGGAAGCCGACCTTGTGCCGCGAGCCCGACAATTCGAGGTCATGCGCCATGTTGTAGCCGAGCCAGTTGCCTTCCCAGGCGCCGAACAGCGTCTCGCGCGCTGCGACCACCTTGGGGTTGTCGATGGCGTTGTTGCCGGGCGGCTCCTCCAGCACGACCTTGCGGACATCGGCAGGGTCGGTCGCGACCCAGCCATGGCCTTCGAGCCAGACCTCCGCGCGGCAATGCTGCGACTTGGTGATCGTCGCCGAGCCGGCGCCGAGGCTGGCATAGCCGAATTGCGAGGGCGCCACGCGGATGCCGTAGATGTCGCGGGCGGGAATGCCGATGGAGCGCACCAGCGCGACATAGAGGGCATTGAGATCGGCGCATTTGCCGCCGAGATTGCCGGTGCGCAGCATCGAGGCGACATCGCCCGTGCCGCAGCCCCGCGTCTTCGCATCGCGGAAGGTGTTGGCCACCACCCATTCATAGATGGCGCGAGCCTTCTCGACGTCGCCGGTCTTGCCGGCGGCCGCCTTCTCGGCGGTCTCCCGGACGATGCCATCGGTCGGCATCAACTCGGTCGCCTCGAGATAGAGCTTGCGCTCGGCCTCACTGAGGGCGGGCTTGCCGCCCGCCGCGAAATCCTCCGCCCGATCGCGCAACGAAAAGCGGCTGCGGAGCTCGACCGAAGGCGCGGCCTCACCCTCCTTGAAGACGACATGCAGCATCTGCGCGCCGTATTTCGGATCCCGCACCACCTCCACTGAGGCGGCATTGGTCGTCCAGTCGCTCTTGCCGGGCCTGATCCATTCCGGCTGATCCACGGAAGGCAGCGGAATCCAGGCCTGCGCCTTACCCTGCCCGGCCAGGTCAAGCCGCGTCACCACTTCGAAATCCCGCCATTTGCCGGGCCTCGGCGCGAAGGCCGGAGCCTGCGCGAAAGCCTGATGCGGCATCAGCAGGGCCGCGCCGGCAGCGGCGGCCCCTGTCTTGAGCATGTCGCGGCGATTGATCATCGGATGGCTCCTCCCTCGTTTTTATCAGCGATTGTCCTGGACAGGTCTTGCTTGGGTCTTTCTTCCTCGGGGCGTTCTTCCGAAGGGTTCTCTCCACCCGGTTTCGCGACGGCGGCGAGGGCGCGCAGAACGGCCGGGCTCGTCCAGTCGAGCGGCTCCTCCGTCTTGAACGCCGGGCGCAGTTGCCCGTCGAGCACGAAGCTCGTCGGCAGGCCGAGCACCTGCCAGCGCTTCATCGCCGCACGGTCCTCGTCGAGCAGCACCGGGAAATCGACGGGACGCGCCTTGAAGAAGCTGCGCAGCCGCGCCGGAACCTCGCCGACATTGACCGCGAGGATCGCGACGGCCGGGTCGCGACGCTGCGCCAGCGCGTTCAGCGAGGCCATCTCCTCGATGCAGGGGCCGCACCAGGTCGCGAAGAAGTGGACGATGACGGGCTCGCCGCGCATATCGGCAAGATCGAGCGCTGCCGCATCGAGGCGCGTGAGCGCCAGCTCCGGCGGAGCGGGGCTGGACCAGGGCTGGAGGTCACCGGCCTTGCCAGCGCCGGGCAGGAGAGCGAGGACCAGCCCGACCGCCAGCGCCCGAAGACGACGCTTCGGCCCCCGAACCGATCCTGATGCGCCCCGAAACTCGGGAGCAACCATGGCGAGCACGTCCGCATCCTTTCCCGCCATCCTCCTGCCGTCAATGCGCGTTTTTGTGAGCAACACGCAGCCGGCCAGGAAAGCCGGCGATGAAAGATCAGCCGCATCAGCAGCCGACCCTTGCCGAAAGCGCCCGTCGGCGTCAGCATCGCGGCATGAAGCTGCTGCTCGTCCTGGGGATCGCCATCAGCTGCGGCCTGGCGATCTGGATGGCGCTGGATGGCAATGCCGTCATGGCCTTGCCGCTGGTCGTGGTCGTCGCGGCTTTGGTCAGGACCTTGGTGCGTTCTCTCAGTGGCCGGCAATTCCGGCCTGTCGATACACCGATCGAGCAGGATATGGAGGAGTGAGAACCGCCACCTTCCGCTGAGACATGCAGCACTCCGTCACGTAGACGCCTGCGTAACCACGATGCGATGACCATGCTGCCTTCGATCCTGTTCGGAGATAGTCTTTCTCAGATCGGAGACCTCGCCTCGCTCCCGAGAAGAACATGGTTGAATCGGTAGAATTCCGGCCTTTCGACGACATCGAAACGCTGCGAAGCGACGTCCTGAAGGCCGGCGTGCTGAACGCCAAGGCGCTGCAGGCAAGCGCCGAGAACCATGTCGCGAATCTCGGCTGCGTCCTGCCGCCCTCGCCGGAGCTCGACGAGGCCTCGTTTCAGACGCTCACCAGCATCATCGCCTTCGCGCGGTCGCTCTATGGCCAGGCCCCGATCGCCGAATTGGAAGCGGCCCGGCGGCAGGCCCTGGCAAGCATCGACCGGCTGGCGCAGCTCCTCGCCCGGGCGAGGCCGGAGCACGCCTGACCCGATCAGGTCGAATCAGCCGGATCGCACCTGCCTCTCCAGCATCGGCCCGACAGCGGAATCCCCTCTTCGAAACCCTCCGATGCGATGCGACATCCATCGATCACCATCGTCGCGTCCGGCAGGACGGTGGCGATCGAGCGATGGCAGCGGCGCCAAAGGCCCTTAAACTCGCCTCTTGGCGGTCTATCGCGGAGCTTGGCAAGGCGAGTTGTAGAAAGCCGGCTGAAGTGACTGGACAGGCTTGGCGCCAGCCTCTATATCGCCCCGACCAACACGGAAGGCGCCGCGCGCCACCGGGGCGCCCAGGTAGCTCAGTTGGTAGAGCATGCGACTGAAAATCGCAGTGTCGGTGGTTCGATTCCGCCCCTGGGCACCATTCTTCCGCTAAGCGGTCGATCAGCCAGAGAAATCAGCAAGATCAAAGGCCTGAAGATTACCGTACGATGCGACGGGTAATCCGAATGGTCTTTCGATGACGCGTCCGTTCAAGCATCCCAAGACAGGCGCTCATCGGTTTCCTTCCGGACGGATGGATACCAAAACGCGCCACTGCGAGGCTAAGGGAGCGACCTCTACTCTCTGTCGATGATTGAGCTTGTTTTGCGGCGCCACCAAGGAGTGGCTGGGGGACTAGGATTCGAACCTAGACAACCAGAGTCAGAGTCTGGGGTCCTACCGTTAGACGATCCCCCAACGGCGCGGCCTGTGCGTTCGCGTTGGTGAGCGGCGGTCTAATCAATGCTTCTCGCCTTGGCAAGAGCAGAAATGCGCAAGAGCGGTGGAAGCTCTCATGATGTGATGACGCCGCGATGTCGCGGCGCCATCGTCCAGCTCCCCCTTGCGCGCTCGGACGCAACGCCCTCGCCACGCCCGCCGCCCGCATATCGCGCGAGCCCCCCTTGAACCCGCAAGCAGCAGGAACTGGCCGCGAGAGATCAGGGCCTGGTCGGATCGAAGTGCTTCGTCAGCTTGTGGCCATAGCCGCCATAGTCGCTCTGCAGCGCCTCCGTCCGCGCGGCGAAGGCCGTGACGGCTTGAGGAAAGCGCGTCTCGAACATGAAGGCGAGCGTGCCCTCGAGCTTGTGCGGCTTCAGCTCGACAGTGGAGGCCCGCTCGAAAGCGTCGACATCGGGGCCGTGCGGCAGCATCGAATTATGCAGCGAGATGCCGCCAGGCACGAAGCCGCCACCCGTCTTGGCGTCGTAGACGCCATAGACCAGCCCCATGAACTCGCTCATCACGTTCATGTGGTACCACGGGGGACGGAAGGTGTTCTCCGCCACCAGCCAGCGATCGGAGAAGACGACGAAATCGACATTGGCGGTGCCGGGCGTCTCCGAAGGCGAGGTCAGCACCGTGAAGATCGAGGGGTCGGCGTGGTCGTAGAGGACCGGGCCGACCGGCGAGAAGCGCCTGAGGTCGTATTTGTAGGGCGCGTAATTGCCGTGCCAGGCGACGACGTCGAGCGGCGAATGCGCGATATCGGCGACCCAGAGGTTGCCGCCCCATTTCACATACATCTTCGAGGGCGCGTCGCGGTCCTCATAGGCCGCGACGGGGGTGAGGAAATCGCGGGGATTGGCGAGGCAGTTCGCGCCGATCGGCCCGCGCTCCGGCAAGGTGAAGGCGCCGCCATAGTTCTCGCAGATATAGCCGCGGGCCGGGCCGTCGCGGAGCTCGACGCGGATCTTCACGCCGCGCGGGATCACCGCGATCTCGCCCGGCTCGATGTCGATGATCCCGAACTCGGTCCAGAGCCTGAGGCTGCCCTGCTGCGGCACGAACAGCATCTCGCCATCGGCATTGTAGAAATACGCGTCCACCATCGAGCGCGTGATCAGATAGACATGCGCGCCCATGCCGCCCAGGCTGCCGGCATCGCCGGCCGTGGTCATGCTGCGGATGCCCTCGATGAAGGAGAGAGGCTCCGCCGGAATCGGGAGCGGGCTCCAGCGCAGCGGCGCGATCGGCATGTCGACCTCGCGGGCCGGCGCCGTGCGCCAGAACCCGGCATCGACCTTCCGGAACGTATTCCAATGCGCCACGGTCGGCCGAATGCGGTAGAGCCAGGAGCGCTCATTGGTGGTGCGCGGCGCGGTGAAGGGCGAGCCGGAGAGCTGCTCGGCATAGAGGCCATAGGCGCATTTCTGCGGCGAATTGCGCCCGAGCGGCAGCGCGCCGGGCAGCGCCTCGGTCTCGAAGCCGTTGCCGAAGCCGGACATGTAACCGGCCGCGATCGCGCTCCGGAGCTTGCCGTCATTCGTCTTGCCGTCGTCTGTCTTGGCGCCGCCCGGTTTCTGAACGTTCATGATCTGGAGCCTTTCCGCGGCCGCGCCCGGCCCGCGCCGGCCGCACACCAAACTGCCCTGCCCCCGCAAGCCGGCCGAAACGCGCGGCGCGCCAGGGGACGCGGACGCGCCACAGGATAGTTGCTTTGGTAACTGTCCATTTTGTAACTAACAAGGCATGGCCACTCTCGCCCTCGAAAGCTTCCTGCCCTATCGGCTCAACCGGCTCGCTTCGGTGGTTTCGCTGAAATTCCGTGCGGTCTACGGCCCGCATCACGATCTGACCGTGCCGGAATGGCGCGTGCTGGCGACGCTCGCGCAATTCGGGACGATGACCGCGAAGGCCATCGGCGCCCATTCGGCCATGCACAAGACCAAGGTCAGCCGGGCCGTGCGGGCGCTGGAGGAGCGGCGCTGGCTGGTGCGTAGCCGGAGCGAACTCGACCGGCGGGAAGAGGGCCTCACGCTCACGGCCGCGGGCCTGCGCAGCTATGCCGAGATCGTGCCGCGCGCACTCGCCTTCGAAGCTGTTCTTCTGGCCGAGCTCGGCCCGCATGCCGCGCCCCTGCTCGCGGCTCTCGAACGGATGGAGGCCGGTCTCGTCGATGACACGCCACGTCCCGAGCGACGGTGACAGCGGCGCGCTTGCCTTCCGAAGCCCCATGGAAGGCTCTTCGAGAGCTTGCTGCATTTCCACGGAAACGCAGGTCATCCCGGACGCGGCGAAGCGAAGATCCGGGGTTCATGCCTGAGCCTGCATCGGAAGCGCTCTGGCATGGATCCCGGGTCAGGCCCGGGATGACCGAGGTGGAGCCGTGCGAAATCGGCAGGCTCTATGCGTCGCTCAGCGTCCGCCGCACGGCGTCGCGCCAGCCGGCGACCTTGCGCGTGCGCTGGCTTGCCGCCATCGCCGGCAGGAAGCGCCGCTCCAGCCGCCAGAGATCGGCGAAGCGATCTGGCTCGGGCAGCAGCCCGGCATCGAGCCCGGCGAGATAGGCCGCGCCCAGCGCCGTCGTCTCCAGCACGGTCGGACGGTCGACGGGCAGGTCGAGAATGTCGGCGAGACGCTGCATCGTCCAGTCGGAGGCGACCATGCCGCCATCGACGCGCAGGACCGAGCGGCCGCCCTGCCCGGCTTCGGGCCAGTCGGCATGCATGGCCTCGATCAGGTCGAGCGTCTGGTAGCAGACGCTTTCCAGCGTGGCGCGGGCGAATTCGCGCGGGCCCGTGCCGCGCGTCAGCCCGAACAGGGCGCCGCGCGCATTGGCATCCCAATGCGGGGCGCCGAGCCCGACGAAGGCCGGCACGAGATAGACGTCCTGCGCCGGATCGGCCGCTTCCGCGAGCGGGCCGGTATCGCTCGCCTTCTCGATGATGCCGAGACCGTCGCGCAGCCATTGCACCGCGGCGCCCGCGATGAAGATCGAGCCTTCCAGCGCGTAGGAGCGCTTGCCGCCAAGCTGATAAGCGATGGTGCCGAGCAGCCGGTTCCTGGAGCGGACCGGCGTGTCGCCGGTGTTGAGCAGCGCGAAGCAGCCCGTGCCGTAGGTCGACTTGACCATGCCCGGATCGAAGCAGGCCTGCCCGATCGTCGCGGCCTGCTGGTCGCCGGCGATGCCGCGCACCGCAATCGGGCCGCCGAACAGCTCCGGCGCGGTGTCGCCGAAATGGGCTGCGCAATCGCGGACCTCCGGCAGGATCGCCTCGGGAATGTCGAGCAGCGCGAGTAGGTCCTTGTCCCAGACGCCACGGCCGATATCGAACAGCATGGTGCGCGCCGCATTGGTCGCGTCGGTCGCATGCACCGCACCGCCCGTCAGCCGCCAGAGCAGGAAGGAATCGACGGTGCCGAAGGCGAGCTCGCCCGCTTCCGCACGGCGGCGGGCACCGGGAACATTATCGAGCAGCCAGGCGATCTTGGTGCCGGAGAAATAGGGGTCGATGCGCAGGCCGGTGCGGCTGGCGACGAGCTCCTCATGGCCGGCAGCGACGAGCTGCGCGCAGGCCTCGGCGGTGCGCCTGTCCTGCCAGACGATGGCGCGGTGGATCGCCCTGCCCGTCTGGCGGTCCCAGATCAGCGTGGTCTCGCGCTGGTTGGTGATGCCGATTCCGGCGATATCCCGCGCGCCGAGCCCCGCCTTGGCGAGAGCCTCGCGCGCCGTCTCAAGCACGGTGTCCCAGATATCCTCCGGCTCGTGCTCGACCCAGCCCGAGGCGGGAAAATGCTGCGGGAACTCCCTTTGGGCACTGGCCACCGGAGCGAGCGAAGCATCGAACAGGATCGCCCGCGAAGAGGTCGTACCCTGGTCGATCGCGAGGAGATGTCTGGCGGCCATGCTCTGCTTCCTGCCCTGTCCCATGAGCATCGGACCGAAAAGCGAAATCCCCTTTCCGGAAGAAGCCGATGCGATAACCCATCCCGCGCTCTGCGGCGCAGCGGGCGGAGACTTGCCGAAGCCGCGGCTTCCGCGCAAGGGCATGGTCCGGATTTCGGTTCCCGGCCTGCCGCGCGAGGGCCTGTTTGCCTGTCCCCATGGCAAGGTTCTGCTTGGCACGCGGCTTGCGCTGTAGTTAGCTTGCTGACGAAGCAAATGGCTGCGCCTTGCGCGGCCCCTGCCGGATCGCTTCATGCGGGTGCGGCAGGTCGGGGGATTGGAATGGCGGCGGTCGAGGACCGGCAGCAGGGAGGCGTCGCATCCGCGGCGCCGCCACATCGACATGACGCCGATCCGCTCAGGGCCGGCGGCGCCGCCGTTGGTGCCACGGCCCGTTCCCATAACGGACATCGGCTCTTCCCCGCGCCCGCGACCTATGCGGCCCTCGATCTCGGCACGAACAATTGCCGGCTGCTGATCGCCCGCCCGGCCCAGCACGGTTTCCGGGTCGTCGATGCCTTCTCGCGGATCGTGCGCCTGGGCGAAGGGCTGGCGGCGAGCAGCCGCCTCGGCGATGCCGCCATGGACCGGGCCGTCGAGGCGCTGAAGATCTGCCGGGGCAAGATGGCGAATCGCGGCGTCACCCGCGCCCGGCTCGTCACCACGGAAGCCTGCCGCGCCGCCACGAACGGGCTCGACTTCGTCCGACGCGTCGCGGCCGAGGCCGAATTGGCGCTGGAGATCATCGACCAGCGTACCGAGGCCTCCCTGGCCGTCTCGGGCTGCGCCGCGCTGGCGGACCCGGCGGCCGAAGGGGTCATCGTCTTCGACATCGGCGGCGGCTCCACAGAGATCGTCTGGCTCGGCAATCGCAGCGAGGCGCGCGACCCCGCCGCCCGGATCCGCGAATGGGCCTCGCTGCCGATCGGCGTCGTCACGGTGGCGGAACGCTATGGCGGCGTCGAGGTCAGCCGCGAGCTGTTCGAGCGCATGGTCGATGATTGCGCGCAGGCGCTCGAGCCCTTCGTGAAGCGGGCCGCGCCCGCCCGTCAGGCGCGCGCCTTCCATCTGCTCGGCACCTCCGGCACGGTCACCACCGTCGCCGGCATCCATCTCGGCCTGCTCCGATACGACCGCCGCGAGGTCGACGGGCTGTGGATGCGCCAGGACGATATCCTCGCGGTCATCGACCGGCTGATCGCGATGGACTATGCCGCACGAGCAGCGAATGCCTGCATCGGCCGCGAGCGCGCCGATCTCGTGCTGGCCGGCTGCGCGATCTTCGAGGCGATCCGCCGCGCCTTTCCGAGCGAGCGGGTCCGGATCGCCGATCGCGGCCTGCGCGAAGGCATCCTGCTGCGGATGATGCATGAGGATCGCGCCTGGTGGCGGCGCAGATAGGCTTGGACGGCGATGAGCAGCGGAAAATCGGGAGGCGGCGCCGGTGGCAAGGCGTCGGCAGGCGCGCGCGACATGCGCGTCAAGGTCAAGAAGGCCGGCAAGCTCAAGCATTCCTCGCAGCTCTGGCTCGAGCGCCAGCTCAACGACCCCTATGTGAAGCGGGCGAGAGAGCTGGGCTATCGCTCACGCGCGGCCTTCAAGCTCGAGGAGATGGACGACCGCTACAAATTCCTCAAGACAGGCCAGCGCCTGGTCGATCTCGGCTGCGCGCCGGGCGGCTGGTGCCAGATCGCGGCCAAGCGCATCGGGCTGGAACAGGGCAAGGGCTATATCGTCGGCATCGACCTGCTGCCGGTCGACCCGATCCCGGCCGTCGACCTGATCCAGATGGATTTCATGGCCGAGGAGGCCCCGGCCCTGCTGACCGAACGGCTCGGCGGCCGGGCCGACGGCGTGATGTCGGACATGGCAGCCAACACCACCGGCCACAAGAAGACCGACCACCTCAAGATCATCGCGCTGGCCGAGGCTGCGCTCGAATTCGCGCATGACGTGCTGGCACCGGGCGGCTTCTTCCTCGCCAAGCTGTTCCAGGGTGGCGACAGCGCCGAACTGCTCGCGGGCCTGAAGCGCGACTTCACGCTCGTGCGCAACGTCAAGCCGGCGGCCAGCCGCGCCGATTCCTCGGAGCTCTACGTGCTGGCGACGGGGTACAGGCGCAAGCCGGATGCGGCCGAGACGGCCGTTTGAGAATCGGCAGAGATGTCCCTGGCCGCAACCCAGCATCGCCGCATCCGAGCGCCGAGATCTCCGAGATGACCAAGACGCGTCTGGTTTCGATTCTTTCAACCCTTGCCGTTCTCGTCCTCGGATCCTTGCCTGCACAGGCCTCCGACCGGACACCCGAGCAAGTGGCGGAGCTCTATTACCGCGCCTGGCTCAACTACGACCGCGCCGCTGCCGTTCAGCTCAACACGGCGCTGCGCCCGGAAACCGGCGGACGGGATCTCGTCGATCTCGGGATGATCGCCGATCCCGTCGCATGGCAACTCAGGCGAATCGCAAGCTTGAGCGCTCGGGGAGACCCGTCGGCCCCCGAGATCAGACGGCTGATGGCGAAATTCATCATCGCCGGAAGCAAACGCGTTCGCTGCCGGGCCCTCGGTCACGAAATCAGCGCCCAGCCGACGGGCGAGCGCTTTCGCGCGACCATCAAGCTTGAATGCGCCGTGCCGGATGCCGTGGCGGGTTTGCGCCAGACGAAGGAGCACGAGCAAGGGCGGTCGAATATGGTCAATCCCTCCCCGCGCCTGCTGAAGGGCGTCATAGAGGCCTTCGAGAGAGCTCCGCTGACACGCCGGGTTTCGACGGAGATGGATGTGACCGCGGGGTCGGCGAAACAACGCTGGATGCCGGATACGAGCCGCAGCGGCATGGATCAGGTGACCGGCGCCATCGCGCGCCAGATCGGGGAAGCCGGCCTCGGCCCGTAGACCGCACGTCCCGAGCCGGCCTCGCGCCCGCCCCCCCAAGACGGGATATGATCGCGGCTTTGCCGAGATCGCAGCCGCTCAATCCAGCGGCTTCTGCTCGGCGATCGCCTCGGCCGTCAGCTTGCGCTTGCTGACCGGCGCGTGGCCGGAGACCTCGGCGCCGGCATCGGGCGCGAGCTGCGCCATCCAGAGCGCCGAGGAGGCCGAAATCAGCCCGACGATGACGAAGGCTGGCCAGAAGTCGCCGGCCGCGAGCGCCTTGCCGCCGTTGAAGGCGTTGGCCGCCTCCAGCGCGAAAGCGCCGATCGTCACGCCCATGCTGAGCGACAATTGCTGCGCGACGCTGGACAGGCTGGTCGCGCTCGACATCTCGCGGTTGGAGACGTCGGAATAGCTCAGCGCGTTGATGCCGGTGAACTGCAGCGAGCGGAAGCAGCCGCCGATCAGCAGGACCGACAGCATGATCGCGTGCGGCGTCGTCGGGGTGAAGAGGCCGGAGGCCGCGAGGAAGGCGGAGCCGACGAGCGCGTTGAAGATCAGCACGCGCCGGAAGCCGTATTGCGCCAGGATGGTCCGCGCCAGCGTCTTCATGATCATCGCGCCGGCGGCCGAGGCGAAGGTGATCAGGCCCGATTGCAACGGATCGAGCCCGAATCCGAGCTGCAGCATCAGCGGCAGCAGGAAGGGGATTGCGCCGATGCCGGTGCGGAAGATCGAGCCACCGACGACGCCGATGCGGAAGGTCGGGATGCGGAAGAGCGCGAGATCGAGGACCGGATAAGGCACGCGGCGCGCATGGAACCAGTAGGCGACGAGCGCCGCCGCCCCGCCCAGCACGCAGCCATAGGAGATATATTCCGGCACCATGTGCCGACCGCCGGTCGCCAGCCCGAGCATCAGCGCGGCGAAGCCGAAAGCCGAGAGGACGAAGCCGCGCACATCGAGCGGCGCCACGTCCTCCTCCCGGATGTCCTCGAAGAAGATGCTCGACAGCACGATGCCGATGAGGCCGATCGGGATGTTGATGAAGAAGATCCAGCGCCAATCGAAATAGGTGGTGATGAAGCCGCCGAGCGGCGGGCCGACCACGGGCCCGACCAGCGCCGGGACGGTGAGATAGGCGAGCGCGCTGACCATCTCGGCCTTGCTGACGCTGCGCAGGATGACGAGGCGCCCGACCGGCACCATCATCGCCCCGCCCATGCCCTGGATGAAGCGCGCGCCGACGAAGGCGGCGAGCGAATTCGACACCGCGCAGAGCACCGAGCCGAGCATGAAGATGCAGAGCGCCGCGCGGAACACGCTGCGGGCGCCGAACTTGTCCGCCATCCAGCCGGAGATCGGGATGAAGACCGCGAGACTGACGAGATAGGAGGTCAGCGCCAGCTTCAGCGCGATCGGATCCTCCCCCAGCGACTTCGCGATCATCGGCAGCGAGGTGGCGATGACGGTGGAGTCGGTGTTCTCCATGAACAGGGCGCAGGCGACGATCAGGGGAAGCAGTTTGGCGCGTTGCAAGGTCCGAACCTCCGCGCCGGCACGAAACCGGCGCGCTTGAAATCATAAGCTCGGCTATTAACGCGACAATTCGCCCGTGACGAGGTCGAAATCACGGTTTTGGTCGCCCCTTGCGCGCCTCCGCTATGCCCTGAGATTATAACCCGGCACCGAACACAATGCCGCCATGCGTTTTTCGCCCTGCAACAAGACCCGGCACCGCCCCACCTCAAGATTCGTTCGGCTAAGCCGAACCGTCGCGAGGGGCGCGCGTCGCTGACCTTGGAGGCTGACATGTTCGATATTTCAAGAATTTCCCCCGTTCTCCGTCGTAACCGCTCGAGCCTGCGCCTTGCGGCTCTCGGCGCGCTGGCAGGCCTGGCCTATGGCATGGCGGTGCCCGCGCCCGCTTCCGCAGCCCCCTCGGACTGGCGCGGCGGCTGCCAGGACAAGGCTGCGCCGCAGGGCTATGGCGAGATGATCCGGTATAACAACTGCGTGAGGCAGAGGGACTGCCAGCAACTCGCCAATGCGACGGGCACCACGGTCTTCGCGGCCGGTTGTTTCTGGGTCTCGCCCGAGGCGCCGGTGGCGTCCGATTTCCGCCGGCCGGCACGCTGAATCCGGCCCCGGCAAACGGCAAAGCGGCACGGCCATGCGCCGGGGCCGCTTCTGCACTGCAAAATAAATTGGCACGCGCTCTAGCGGACCAGCCGGACGCGTGCTAACGGGCCTCGTCAACTCGGCCATGGGCGCATCTGCCCGGCCCCTTAGAAAAGCCGGCTCGGCCGGCGTCGGAGTTGACGATGACGCTTTCCCTCGACGGTCTGATTCGTGACGGCCTCACCTTCGACGACGTGCTCCTGGAGCCGGGTCCGTCGGAGGTCATGCCGGCCGATGTCGACATCCGCACGCAGCTCACCCGCTCGATCTCGCTGAACCTGCCGATCATCGCCTCGGCGATGGACACGGTCACCGAGGCCCGCATGGCGATCGCCATGGCGCAGGCCGGCGGGCTTGGCGTCATCCATCGCAATCTCGAGGCCGATCAGCAGGCCGCGCAGGTCCGCCTCGTCAAGAAGTTCGAATCGGGCATGATCGCGAACCCGATCACGATCCATCCCGACGAGACGCTGGCCGATGCGCTGTCACTGATGAAGCAGAACGGCATCTCCGGCATCCCGGTCGTCGAGCGCGGGCCGCAAGGCCACAAGGGCAAGCTCGTCGGCATCCTGACCAACCGCGACGTCCGCTTCGCCGCCAACCCGGACCAGCCGGTTTCCGAGCTGATGACCAAGGAGCGGCTCATCACCGTCCGCGAAGGCGTGAACCAGGAAGAGGCGCGCCGCCTGCTCCACCAGTTCCGCATCGAGAAGCTGCTCGTCGTCGACGATCACTTTCGCTGCATCGGCCTGATCACCGTCAAGGACATGGAGAAGCAGGTCGCCCATCCCCACGCCGCGAAGGATTCGCAGGGCCGCCTGCTCGTCGCCGCCGCGACCACGACCGGCGAGCAGGGCTTCGAGCGCTCGGAGATGCTGATCGACGCCGGCGTCGACCTCATCGTCGTCGACACCGCCCACGGCCATTCGGCCAAGGTGCTCGACGCGGTCAGCCGCGTGAAGAAGCTCTCCAACGCCGTGCAGGTCATCGCCGGCAACGTCGCCACCGCCGGCGGCGCCCAGGCGCTGATCGACGCCGGCGCCGACGCGATCAAGGTCGGCATCGGGCCGGGCTCGATCTGCACCACCCGCATCGTCGCGGGCGTCGGCGTGCCCCAGCTCACCGCGATCATGGACGCGGCCTCGGCAGGCGCGAAGGCCGGCGTTCCGATCATCGCCGATGGCGGCATCAAATATTCGGGCGACCTCGCCAAGGCGCTCGCGGCCGGCGCCTCCTGCGCCATGGTCGGCTCGCTGCTCGCCGGCACCGACGAGACGCCGGGCGACACCTTCCTCTACCAGGGCCGCTCCTACAAATCCTATCGCGGCATGGGCTCGGTCGGCGCCATGGCGCGCGGCTCGGCGGATCGCTACTTCCAGCAGGACATCAAGGATTCGCTGAAGCTGGTGCCCGAGGGCATCGAGGGCCAGGTCGCCTATAAGGGCCCGGTCTCGGGCGTTCTGCATCAGCTCGCCGGGGGCCTGCGCGCCGCGATGGGCTATGTCGGCGGCAAGGATCTGTCGGATTACCAGGCCAAGGCGCGCTTCATCCGCATCACCAGCGCCGGCCTGCGCGAGAGCCATGTCCACGACGTGACGATCGTGCGCGAGAGCCCGAACTACCCGACCCGCTCTTGAGCCTTTCGCGCCTTCGTGCAGTCTGGCTCGCCCGGACGAGCCGGACTGCGACGAAGGCGGAGAGCAACACATGGCCCTGAAGCTGGTCTACCCGGCGCTCGCGATGATCTTCTGGATCTTCGTGGTCGGCGTCATCCTGTGCGTTCGCCGCAAGAACGCCTTCACCTCGGGCGAGGTGCGGCCCGACGAGGTCTCGGTTTCGACCGAGCGCTACCCCGTCCCGGCCCGCCTCGCCTCGGCAAACTTCTCGAACCAGTTCGAGCTGCCGGTCGTCTTCTTCGCGCTGATCATGCTGGCGATTCAGGTCGCGGCGACGAGCTATGTCATGGCGGCGCTGGCCTGGCTGTTCGTCGCCTCCCGCGTCGTCCACACCCTCATCCATATCGGCCCGAACCAGCTGCCGCTGCGCGGCGCGGTCTATGGCGTGGGCGCCATCGCGCTGCTGTGCATGTGGGCCGGCGTGCTGGTGGCGGTGCTCTGAGAGGCGGCGCCCGGCCGTGCTGTCGCGGCCGATCCGTTAAGCATTCCCGCCATTTACCATGAATTCTTCAGACGGCGACGTTGAGTCTTAACAAAAGGTAAACTACACAAATCGCGCGGCGGACGGTGAAACAAGCGTGGTTTGGAGTGGCGCATGTTGCGTGTCCGTGATGGGTTCGAGCAGGCTTCCGCCTGCGGCGGGCAAGCTGTTGTCGCGGCATTCCGCCAGTCGCATCCCGCCGCCCCCCTGCCCGCGCGCAAGCCGTCGCGGAGCCGGCGTCTCATCGCGATGACCGCCGCCGGCCTCGCGCTCGGCGCCGGCGGCGCGATCCTGACGGCGTCCCTGGTCCAGGCCGAGGACGATGCCGGCATCCGCTCTTTCTTCATCGAGGAAGCCGCCCGCAAGGCCCAGCGCCAGGCCGATGCCTCGCCGCAGGCGAACGCCTATGCGCCGACCGGCAATGGCTGGCGCCTGCCCCTGTTCCGGAGTGGCGCGGATGGACGGCTCGCGCAGCCCGTGCTCGACCTCAATCCGTTTCGCCGCAATGCCCGCAAGGTCGCGCAGCGGCCGAACAAACCCGCCCCCAAAATCACCCGGACCGACACGCTGTCGGCCACGGCGAGGACCGCCCAGACGATCTGCGTCCGGCTTTGCGACGGCTTCCACGCGCCGATCGGCCATCTGCGCGCCTCCTCCGACCTGAAGGCGCATCAGGCTCTCTGCGAGGCGATGAACCCCGGCCTGCCGGTCAAGGTCTTCACCGTCGCTGCCGGGGCCGCCTCCATCGACAATGCCGTCGCGGCCGATGGTCAGCGCTACGGCGCCCTGCCGACTGCCTACAGGCACGAGACATCCGCCAACCCCGCCTGCCGCCCCGCGATCGTGCAGGCTGGCGAGCAGCGCGTCTCGCTGCTGCGCGATATCACCTTGCGGCCCGGCGACAGTGTCGTGCTGGACGGCAAGGTCTCGACCTTCACGGGCGGATCGAGCTGGCCCTATAGCCGCCGCGACTTCCGCGATTTCCGCTCGGCGTCGGAGCTCACCAAGGCCCAGCGCCGCCAGATCGACGAGCAGGTCGGCATCTCGCGGATGGAGGCGGAGGCGCGCACCCTGCGCCGGCAGATGCGGGTTCGCGAAGCCAGCCTCGAGGGCGACACGGTGATGAGCGACGCCGTCCTGCGCGGATCGCTCGATTCCGGCACGCGCGGCGCGGTGCGGATCATTCCAAGTTCACGATAACGGCAGCGCGGCCCATTCGACGAAAGCCGTACGACTAGCAGCGCCGGAAATTCGCGAAGCTTTTCCGTGTGATGCTCGCCTTCTTAGAACCAGTCAAAATAAGAACCACTCTAGAAACCGTATAAGACATTGATTTTAAAAGGCTATCCTGTTGACGGAGACGTCGCGGGGCCTTTATCCCTCGCCCAACGCATCGACTTGCCCAACCGAGGGAACACAAGAATGATCGGAAAGAAGCATCTTGGCCTGCTGGCCCTGTCGTCCTGCCTGCTCGGGGCGCCGGCCTTCGCCCAGAGCGTCAATCTCTACACGACGCGCGAGCCCGCCCTCCTCAACCCGGTGCTGGAAGCCTTCACCGCCGACACCGGCATCAAGGTCAATGCGGTCTTCCTGAAGGACGGCTTGCAGGAGCGCATCCGCGCCGAGGGCGCCAACAGCCCGGCCGATCTGATGCTCCTCGTCGATGTCGGCGAGATCAACGCCGCCGTCGAGGCCGGCATCACCCAGCCGCTCAAGTCGGCCACCATCGACAAGGTCGTGCCGGCGCAGCTTCGCCCCGACGACAACTGGGTCACACTGACCAAGCGCGCGCGCATCGTCGTGGCCTCGAAGGAGCGCGTGGCGCAGGACGCCATCACCTATGAGGAGCTGGCGGATCCGAAGTGGAAGGGCAAGTTCTGCATCCGCGCCGGCCAGCACCCTTACAACAACGCCTTCTTCGCCGCCTATGTCGCCCATAACGGCCCGGACAAGGCCGAGGGCTATCTGAAGGCCCTGCGCGCCAACGCGGCCCGCAAGCCCGGCGGCGGCGACCGCGACGTCGCCCGCGACATCCAGTCCGGCCTCTGCGACGTGGCCATCATCAACACCTACTATATCGGCCTGATGAGCCAGGCGAAGAACGAGCAGAAGGGCTGGTTCGACGCGATCAAGCCGCTCAAGACCACCTTCGCCAATGGCGGCACGCATGTGAACGTCTCGGCCGTCGCGCTGGCGAAGAACGCGCCGAACAAGGACAACGCCGTGAAGCTCGTCGACTACATGCTCGGCGAGAAGGCCCAGGCCCTCTATGCCAACGGCAATTTCGAGTTCCCGGTCAACGCCGCCGTCACCGACAGTGCCGCCGTGAAGCTGCTCGGCCCGGTCACGCCGGACAAGTTGCCGCTCTCGGAGGTCGCCAAGCAGCGCAAATCCGCGGCCGATCTCGTCGACAAGGTCGGTTTCGACAGTTGAGCCCGGGCACGACGCTCGCGCTTTCGCGACGGCCGCCATTCGCTTGGCGGCCGTCGACGCGTTTTGCCTTCGTCTCGCTTCTCGGCGCGGCGCTCGTGCTGATGCCGCTGGCGGCGCTGGTCGCGACCGCCCTGTCCTCGCGCGAGGCGGCGGAGATCTGGCCGCATCTCGCCGCCAATGTGCTGCCGGCCGCGCTCGGCCAGACCGCGCTGCTGCTCGCCGGCGTCGGGATCCTGTGCGCCGTGATCGGCACGGGCACCGCCTGGCTGGTGACCCAGTACGAGTTCCCCGGCCGGCGCTCGCTCGAAT
Source organism: Allobosea spartocytisi (assembly GCF_014764685.1). NCBI lineage: Bacteria > Pseudomonadati > Pseudomonadota > Alphaproteobacteria > Hyphomicrobiales > Alloboseaceae > Allobosea > Allobosea spartocytisi. Next base: position 67,500 of record NZ_JACXWY010000002.1, on the reverse strand, counting down.
GGCTGCTCGCCTTGCCGCTGGCGCTGCCGACCTACATCACCGCCTATATCTACGTCGAATTCCTCGGCTTCAACGGCCCGCTGCAGGCCGCGCTGCGCGCCCTGACGGGCTGGCGCTCGCTGCGCGACTACTGGTTTCCGGACCCGCGCAACCTGGCCGGCGCGGTCGTCATCATGGCGCTCGTGCTCTACCCTTATGTCTATCTGAGCACCCGCGCGCTCTTCGGCATCCAGGGCGCCTCCATCGTCGAGGCGGCCCGCACGCTCGGCGCCGGCCGGGCCCGGCTGTTCTGGCGCATCGGCCTGCCGCTTGCGCGGCCGGCGCTGGCGGCCGGGCTCACCCTCGTCCTGCTCGAGACGCTGAACGACATCGGCGCGACCGAATATCTCGGCGTCCGCTCGCTGACGCTCTCGATCTACACGACCTGGCTCAATCGCGGCTCGCTGGCGGGCGCCGCCCAGATCGCCTGCGTCATGCTGCTCGTCGTCTTCGCCCTGATCGCCGTCGAGGCGAAACTGCGCGGCCAGCGTCGCTTCGCCCTTTCCGCGCGCCAGCCGCGCGCGCTTGCCCGCAAGCGGCTGCATGGCCGCGACGCCCTGTTCGCCGTGCTGGCCTGCGCGCTGCCGGTGCTGTTCGGCGCGGCGCTGCCGATCGGATATCTGCTGGTCGAGGTGCTGCAGCGTGACCTGTCGAGCCAGCTCGACATCGGCCTCCTGCGCCTGCTCGGCAACGCGCTGCTGCTTGCGGGCACCGCGGCGCTGCTGGTCGTCGGGCTCGGGATCGGGATCGTCACGGCGGGGCGGCGTGGCCGCGAAGCCTGGCTGAAGCCGCTCGCGCGCCTTGCCGCCCTCGGCTACGCGGTTCCGGGCACGGTGCTGGCGCTCGGCCTGCTGGTGCCGCTCGCCGGCTTCGACAATGCCGTCGCCAACGCGTCGCGGCAGTTTCTCGGGCTGAATCCCGGGCTGATCCTGATCGGCTCGGGCGCGGCGCTCGTCATCGCCTATGTCGTGCGCTTCCTCGCCATCGGCATCTCCGGCGTGGAGAGCGGGCTCGCCCGCGTCTCGCCGCGCATCGACGATGCGGCGCGCGGACTCGGTGCCGGCGGCGCGGAAATCCTGCAGCGCCTGCACTGGCCCCTCGCCCGCCCCGCCATTGCCGCGGCCGCCCTGCTCGTCTTCGTCGACGGGCTCAAGGAACTCCCCGCGACGCTGCTGCTGCGGCCGCTCAACCTCGACACGCTGGCGACGGTCGTCTATGGGCACGCCTCCCGCGGCGTCTTCGAGGAAGGCGCGCTCGCGGCTTTGCTCATCATCCTCGCCGGCCTCTATCCCGCCATGATTCTGGCGAGAACCGGTGCAAGTCAAAGGGGATAGCCGGTTCTGCCGGCTCGACAAGCGGCATGGATCGGCCTAAACCCTGTGCCGCCAGGGGGCTGGCTGACTTTCGGCCCGTACCGATTCGGAAGTCCATGACCAGACGCGCCGCGTTTCTCGCCTTCAGCCTCGTTGTCGCGATCGGCCTGCTCGGAGTGCAGTCCTGGAACCTCGCGCTCGGCCGGGTCGAGCGGCGCGCCATCGTGGCGATCGAGGAGCGGACCGGCTTCGTCGTCAGGTCGCTCGAGCGCGCCGAGATCGCCTTCCTGCCGCTGCCGCGCATCAGCCTGTCCAAAGTGGTCTTCTCACAGCGTGATGGCACCGTCGCCGGCGAGGCCCTCCGGGTCAGGGGCTATCTGCGCCTGCTGCCGCTGCTCACGGGCCGGCTCAGCTTCGACCGCGTCGATCTCCTCGCGCCGCAGATCGACGTCGCCGTCTCGGCCGAGAGCGACGGGCTGACCGACTGGCTGGCCCCGCCTTTGGCCGAGCTGGAGAAGCTGCGGAGCCAGGGCCGCATCGTCATCCGCTCCGGCTCCGTGTTCCTGCGCAGCGGCACCGCGATCCAGAGCATCGTGCGCGACGTCAACCTGGTCATCGACGAGCGCGAGCAGAACGAGCCCTTCAGCCTCGCCGGCTCGTTCAAATGGCGGGGGGTGCCGACCGATGTCAGCCTTCTCTGGCCGGTCGTCGGCGGCAGCGCCAAGGCCGCCCTCTCCGCCGCCTCGCCCCTGCTGAAGCTGCGCTTCGAGGGCACGCGCTCCGGCCCCGGCGAGCCGGTCGTGACGGGCATGCTCGCCCTCTCCACGCCTTCCGTCCCCGGCCTGCTCGACTGGTTCGGCGAGAAGTCGCGGCTGTCGGCCGCGCTCGGCGCCCTGACGCTCAATGCCGACCTTCAATTGAAACCGCGGGAAGCCTCGTTCAACAATGCCGTGGCAAGCCTCGACGGCGACCGCCTCGACGGCGTCGTGAAGCTGACGGATGTCGACGGCCGCTTCGCGCTGTCGGGCACGCTGGCCGGCGCCAGCCTCGACCTCGGGCGTCTGATCGACCGGCTGCCGCTGCCTGCGATCGATGCCCGCGACACCAGCCCGTTCAATCTCGACGGCTGGACGGGGCGCGATATCGACCTGCGGATCTCGGTCGATGCCGCCCGGCTGAACGGCGCCCGCCTTGCCGATGTCGCGACCTATGTCCTGGTCAAGAAGGGCCGCTTCGAGACCGGCCTCCTGCGCGCCTCGGCCTATGGCGGCACGGTCAAGGGCCGCCTTCTCGCGGTGAGCGCACCGACCGGCGTGGATGTGAAGGTCCAGGCGGGGGTCGACAAGGTCGATTTCGGCCGCGCCGCGGCGGATGTGCCCCGGCTGGCGCGGCTCACCGGCACCGGCGGCTTCCAGCTCGCTCTGGACGGCGCAGGCCGGACCTTCGACGAGTTGCTCGGCGCGATGACCGGGCGCGCCGGCATCAACCTGAAGCAGGGCGAGATCGGCGGCGTCGCCCTCTCCGAGCTCCTGCGCCGGGCGGAGCGAAACCCGTCGCTTCTCCTGCGCGACTGGCGCCAGGGCAAGACGCCTTTCGACACGCTGGCCGCCAATGCCGGCATCGCCAACGGGCTGCTCGTGCTGACCGATGCGCAGGTGAGCGGATCGAATTATCGGCTCAATCTCTCCGGCAATGCCTCGCTGCGCTCGCGCCTGCTCGACATGCGCGCCTCGCTCGCCTCCCTCAACGGCTCGCTCAGGCTGCCGCTCCTCCTCACCGGCCCCATCGACGCCCCCGACCTCGATCTGGAGAGCGAGGCCTTCCTCAGCCCGACCGGCAGCACCGGCACCGCGGCGGTTCCGGCCTTGCTCGGGCGCTGATCGTTTCGGGGCCTCGCGCCATTCCGCCTCGCGTCGCATCGTCTTCACGCGAACAGGTATCCGCTTCGCCCGAAAAGGCTCTCACTTTCCCCTCCCGCGAAAATCCGGTCTGATGCCGCGTGGCCTCACGAAGGCCGCGGGAGGTGGAGGGAACGACATGCGGATAGGGATCACGGGCGCGCTTGCGCTCGCAGCGATGATGGTGACGGGAATGGCCGGGGCGCAGGAGACGATCGTCGAGAAGAAGGTCTTCGAGCTGCCGAGCTTCACGACCCAATCGGGACGCACGCTGAAGCAGGTCCGCGTCGGCTGGGAGAGCTACGGCACGCTCAATGCCGACAAATCCAACGCCGTGCTGATCTGCCACTTCTTCTCCGGCAATTCGCACGCCGCCGGCAAATACGACGCCGCGGACGCCGCGCCGGGCTATTGGGACGCGATCATCGGCCCCGGCAAGGCGATCGACACCAACACATATTTCGTCATCGCCTCCGACACGCTGGTCAACCTCAACACCGGCGACCCGAAGACGACGACCACCGGCCCGGCCTCCATCGATCCGGATACCGGCAAGCCTTACGGCCTCGATTTCCCGATCGTCGGCGTCCGCGACTTCGTCGAGGTCCAGAAAGCGCTGGTCGAAAGCCTCGGCATCAAGAAGCTCGCGCTGGTCGCCGGCCCCTCGATGGGGTCGCTCCAGACCTTCGAATGGGCGGCGAGCCATCCCGAGATGGTCGCCAAGGCGATGCCGGTGATCGGCGCGGCCGAGGCCGACGCGATACTGATCGGCTGGCTCGACGTCTGGGCGGCGCCGATCCTGGCCGATGCCAACTGGAACAATGGCGATTATTACGGCAAGGCCCCGCCGCTCGCCGGGCTCGCCAAGGCGCTGACGGCGGTGACGCTCCATGCCAACCATCAGGACTGGGCCAACGCCACCTTCGGCCGCCGCCCGGCCAAGGAAAGCGAGAATCCGGGCAAGACCCTCACCGACAAGTTCCAGGTCCAGAGCGTGCTCGACAATGCCGGCATGGCCCGCGCCAAGCTCTCCGACGCCAACCACTTCCTCTATCTGGTCAAGGCGAACCAGCTCTTCACCACCGGCGGCACTTCGCTGGCCGACGGCATGGCCAAGATCAGGGCGCCGATGCTCTACATCACCCAGCCGAAGGACCTCGTCTTCACGCCGGATGCGGTGGAGCGCACCCTGAAGGCCGCGAAGGATGCCGGGCGCGACATCACCCATGTCACCATCGACGGCGTTCGCGGCCATCTCGACGGCGTCATCTCGATGAAGCAGGCGGAGGGCGCGATCCGGGCCTTCCTGGAGAAGTAGGTTCGCTTGACGCGAAACACGTCATTCCGGGCTTGACCCGGAATCCATCGGAGAGCGCTCAAGCCCCATGATGGATTCCGGATCGGCGCCGCCAAGGCGGCTTGTCCGGAATGACCACTCGCCTCCGGGCTCAGGCGGCCGGCAAACGCTTGCGCGCGATCCCGGCGTGGAAGCGCGCGCCATGGAGCAATCCCGCATCGTCGAAATCGTAATGCGGGTTGTGAAGCGGCGCGCTGTCGCCATTGCCGAGGAAGACGAAGCAGCCCGGCACATGGTCGAGAAAGCGGGCGAAATCCTCCGATCCGGTGAAGGGCTCGGACACGACCGAGGCATTCTCCGTGCCGAGCAGGCTCCTCGCCACGCCGAGGGCTTCCTCCGTCAGCGCCGGATCGTTCAGGAGCGGCACGAATTCGCGCGTATAGGTCACCGCGTGCTCGACATTGTAGGCCCGCGAAATCCCGTCCGCGATCACGCGCATCTGCGCCTCGATATCGGCGCTGACGGCGGGGCTGAAGCTGCGGGCATCGCCGAGGATGCGCGCTTCCCCCGGCAAGGCGTTGCGCGTTCCGTCGGTGATCAGCTCCGTCACCGAGACCACGGCGATATCCGTCGGGCTCAGGCGTCGCGAAACGATGGTCTGCAGGCTCGTGACGAGGGCGCAGGCGGCGACGAGCGTCTCATTGCCGGCATGGGGACGCGCGGCGTGGCCGCCGACGCCGCGCAGGACGATCTCGAAATTATCCTCCGCCGACATGATCGCGCCGGGGCGGGTCTGGAAGCGGCCGATGCCCAGGCCCGGCGCATTGTGCAGCCCGTAGATCTCGGTGAAGGGAAAGCGCTTCATCACGCCGTCATCGAGCATGGCCAGCGCTCCGCGCCCCCATTCCTCGGCCGGCTGGAAGATGAAGCGCACCGTGCCGTCGAAGCCGCCTTCCGCCGCCAGCAGCTTCGCGGCGCCGAGCAGCATCGCGGTATGGCCGTCATGGCCGCAGGCATGCATGACGCCGGGATTGCGCGAGCGATACGGCGCCTCGCTCTGCTCGGGGATGCGCAAGGCGTCCATATCGGCCCGGAGCGCGATCGCCCGGTTGCCGCTGCCGCGCTTCAGGGTTCCGACGACCCCCGTGCCGCCGACGCCGGCAACGACCTCGTCGAGGCCGAACTCGCGCAGTTTGGCGGCGACGAAGGCACCGGTGCGCTGCTCCTCGAAACCGAATTCCGGGTGAGCGTGCAGGTCGCGCCGCCAGGCGGTCATCTCCTGCACCAGATGGTCGAGATCGATCGTCACGGCTTGTCCCTCGCTCCAGGCGGTGCGCTTCGGTCGCGCGCCGGGACGATAGCCCAGCGCCCGCGAGAGAGGCGCTGCAATTGCCCCTTCGATCTGCAAGGTTTTTTCTCGGCCGGTTATGGTTGCATGGTCGCGTCCGGCCGCTCATCCATCCGGTGGACGATCCGGTCGATCAGCCCCCATTCCAGCCCCTCCTCGGCGGTCATGAAGCGGTCGCGGTCGAGCGTGCGCTCCACCTCCTCGTAGCTGCGCCCGCAATGCTCGGCATAGAGGCGCGTGAGGCGGCGCTTGGTCTGCTGGATCTCCTCGGCATGGATCAGGAAATCCGAGGCCTGCCCCTGGAAGCCGCCGAGCGGCTGGTGGACATGCAGGCTGGCATTGGGCAAGGCGGCGCGCTCGCCGGGCTCGCCGGCCATCAGCAGGAAGGAGCCCATCGAGCGGGCCGTGCCCATGCACAGCGTATGCACGGGCGCGCGGATGTAGCGCATCGTATCGTACATCGCGAAGCCGCTGGTGACGACGCCGCCCGGCGAGTTGATGTAGAGATGGATCGGCCGCTTCGGATTTTCCGCCTCCAGGAACAGGAGTTGCGCACAGACCAGCGCGCTCATGGCATCGTTGACCTCGCCGTTGACGAAGACGATCCGCTCGCGCAGCAGCCTTGAATAGATGTCGAAAGAGCGCTCCCCGCGGCTCGATTGCTCGACGACCATAGGGACGAGTTGCATCGCTTCGCGCATCGGCGAACTCCAAAGGCTCGAAGTTGGATCGGAGGGTGGCGGGCGTCAGGCCGCGTGCAGCATCGGCGGCGCGTTGCCGTTGGCCGCCCGCGGGATCTGGCAGGTGCCGCGCTCCGCAAGCTCGTGAATCACATGCAGGCGGGTTCCGCCGGCCGCGTCGAAGGCGACCCGGAACGTGACGACGCTTTCCAGAAAGGGCGGCTCGTCCTCGCGCATGCGATAGGAGATCGCCTCCCCCGGCGCGAGCACGGTCGGCTGCGGATCGGCCAGCGCCGCGCCCGGAAGCCAGGCTTCCCGGAGGGCCGGGATGCTGATCGCACGCCAGACCTTTTCCGGCGGCTCGTCGAGCCGATATTCCAGGACGAGAGCGCCGGAGGGCTCTTCCAGATCACCTGCGCTCATTGGTCCATCTCCTTGAGCAAGCCCTTGAGAGCCTCGATGCGCTGCGGCCAGTAGGCGCGATACTTCGCCAGCCATTGCGCGATCAGCGCAAGACCCTCGGGATCGACCTCGTAGTTGACGAAGCGGCCCTGCCGCTCCTCGCGAACGAGGCCGGCCCCCCGCAGGACCGAAAGATGCTGCGACATCGCCGGCTGGCTGATGGCGATGCCCTCGCGCAAGGCGCTGGCGTTCATGCCGCCCGCCGCCAGCTTCTCGAAGATCGCCCGCCGCGTCGGGTCGGCCAGCGCCTTGAAGATCTCGTTCTCGATCATGCCATCACATAAGCACGTACTTATATGATTCGCAACGGGTCATGGAGAACGCCCGCGCCGAAAGCCCCGTCCAGGCTCGGCCTGCGGGGTTTTCCGTCTGGCTCCCGAGGGGATGCGCGGGGTCCGGGCGGCGCGCGGCTTTGACCGCGTGCCGAATGTCGATGTCGAATGTCGAAGTCGATGCGGCGCCTGCCGGCTCCGCCCGAACCCCGCGCGCGGTTCTCTTTGGTTTTCCCCGCCTCAAGCGCTCACCGGGCCTGCCTGTTCGGCCCGGCGGCGAGGGGAACCTCCGGGCCCGGCCATCCGCATGATGGCGCAAGCCCGAACACCGCATCCCACCCGGCCGCACGATGCCTCGCGACAGCCCCCTTGGTCGGGCGGGATGGCTGGGAGGATAGGCGTGCGGCGGGTGGCGGGGATAAGTCCGGGCGGCCTAAGGGTGGCGGGTGCTTGGCTATGGGTCGGAAGCATACGAGGCGCGCCGACAAATACCTATTGCTGAGATGGATCGTAGAGGTGGTGCTCAAGCGTAAGGATATGCTTGAGGCCTGTTTTTCGGGCCACTGAGAGCGACGCATGGTTGTCGGCATTGACTTGGTATCGCGCGATCAGCCCTCGTTCGCTCAGCACCGCCAGCGCGGTGCGCACAACCCGCCCAGCGAAACCACGGCCGCGAAATGGTTCCGGAGTCACGACGCCTCCAACCTCCCAAACACGGCCATAGCTTTCAAAGGCTATGCATACGGAGGCCAGCTTGCCGGCGACGTCGGCGCTGCAGACAAATGCCTTGCCGGAGCGGAGCAACGGCAGCAGCCAGTCGCGGGAATGTCCTTGGGTTTCCAGCAATCCGATCGCCGTATCACCCGGATCATTGCCGATTTGGACAGTCTCGTCGCGCCCGAACTTCGAACCTGCGGTGTAGGAATGGAAGACGGCCTTGAGTTCGATGAGAAATCGCGACGCGACCGTCTCACGGTCAGCGGCGCTCATGAGCTTAAAGACTATTCCGCGATCCCGTGACATGAAGCCGATCACCCGAGCGGTCATTGCAGGGTCGTTGCTACTCAGCAGCGCAACACTGGTTGCAGCGGGATATGTCTCCCGATCGTAGGTGCTCGCCTGTGCATCCAGGACGACGAGATGGGCCGCTGCTCCAGTGTGATCCGCGGCCCGATATCCGGTGACGTGATCAGGGAAAGCCGCGAGGTGTTTCAGCAGGACGACGTTGCGCAACGGCTCTCGTGAGAGATCATCGATCAACTCAGTCAGAGCCAAAGTGCCTTCCATATCCGCCGCCCCTACCCCGCCATCGCCGCCTTCACGCCGTCGATCACGAACTGCACGGCCAGCGCCGCCAGGATCACGCCAAGCAGGCGCGTCAGCACGACATTGCCGGTGATGCCGAGCAGCTTCGAGATCGAACTGGCCGCGAGGAACACCGCCAGGCAGCACAGGATCACCAGCCCGCAGATCACCGCCAGGGTAATCAGCAGCACCGCGTCGCCATGAGCCCGGCCCGCCAGCAGGATCGTTGCGGTCAGCGCGCCCGGCCCGGCCATCAGCGGGATCGCCAGCGGGAAGGCCGCGACGTTGCGGATATGGTCCTTGGTGATCGCCGTATCGGCCGTCTGCTGCTTGCGCTCGGTGCGGCGCTCGAACACCATCTCGAAGGCGATCCAGAACAGCAGCAAACCGCCGGCGATGCGGAAGGCCGGCAGCGACACGCCGAGCGCCTTGAGCACGACGTCCCCCGCCACTCCGAAGAAGCCGATGATGCAGAAGGCGATGATCGAGGCGCGCACCGCCACCTGGCGCCGCTCCGCCGCCGACATGCCGCGCGTCAGCGACAGGAAGATCGGGGCGAGACCCGGCGGATCGAGCGTCACCAGCATGGTGACGAGCGCGGCGGTAGCGAATTCGGTGAACATGGCGGCGACTTGACCACGAGTTTCGGCCCGCGTCATCCGTGAACAAAGGCGGGATTGTGGCGGGGCGCGCCGGACGCCCGAAAAACAAGCCATAACAATATGAAATCATTCATGAAATTTTTGCTTGGACAGCGTCGGCTTTTGCTGGCGCCAAGGCGCGGAATCGGGTAGCCAGAAGCCTGAAAACGACTGGAAATCGGGATATTCCCTCTTGAGCGACGACAACGACGACAAGCGCGACGACGCCCCGGGTTTCGGCGGCGACATCAAGCCGATCGCGATCACCGACGAGATGAAAAAGAGCTATCTCGATTACGCCATGAGCGTGATCGTGAGCCGCGCTCTGCCCGATGTCCGCGACGGCCTGAAGCCTGTTCATCGCCGCATCCTGTTCTCGATGCACGAGAACAAGAACCTGCCGGACCGCCCCTACACCAAATGCGCCCGCATCGTCGGCGACACGATGGGTAAATACCATCCGCACGGCAACCTCGCGGTCTATGACGCGCTGGTGCGCATGGCGCAGGACTTCTCGCTGCGCCTGCCGCTGATCGACGGCCAGGGCAATTTCGGCTCGATGGACGGCGACAGCCCGGCCGCCGACCGTTACACCGAGGCGCGCCTCGACAAGGCGGCGATGCCGCTGCTGGAAGACCTCGACCTCGACACCGTCAGCTTCCAGCCGAACTATGACGGCAAGGAACATGAGCCGACCGTCCTGCCGGCGCGCTATCCCAACCTGCTCGTCAACGGTGCCGGCGGCATCGCGGTCGGCATGGCGACCAACATCCCGCCGCATAACCTCGGCGAGGTCATCGACGCCTGCGTCGCCTATATCAACGACCCCGAGATCTCGATCGACGACCTGATCGAGATCGTTCCCGGCCCGGACTTCCCGACCGGCGCCTCGATCATGGGCCGCAGCGGCATCCATTCCGCCTACCACACCGGGCGCGGCTCGATCGTGATGCGCTCGAAGACGCATATCGAGGAGCTGCGCAAGGAGCGCGAGGCGATCATCGTCACCGAGATTCCCTATCAGGTGAACAAGGCGACGATGGTCGAGAAGATCGCCGATCTCGTGCGCGAGAAGCGCATCGAGGGCATCTCGGACCTGCGCGACGAGTCGAGCCGCGAGGGCGTGCGCGTCGTCATCGAGGTCAAGCGCGACGCGGTCGCCGACGTGGTGCTGAACCAGCTCTACCGCTTCACCCCGCTGCAGACCTCCTTCGGCGCCAATATGGTGGCGCTGAACGGTGGCCGCCCCGAGGTGCTCAACCTCAAGGACTTCATCTCGGCCTTCGTCGAGTTCCGCGAGGAGGTCGTCTCCCGGCGCACGCGCTATTTGCTCAACAAGGCCCGCGAGCGTGCCCATGTGCTCTGCGGCCTCGCCACCGCCGTCGCGAACATCGACGAGGTCATCCGCCTGATCCGCACCGCGCCGACCCCGGCCGCAGCGCATGAATCGCTGATGGCGCGCGACTGGCCGGCCGAAGACATCGCGCCGCTGATCGCGCTGGTCGACGATCCCCGCCACCCGATGAACCCGGATGGCACCTATCGCCTCTCCGACGCGCAGGCCAAGGCGATCCTCGAATTGCGCCTCGCACGCCTGACCGCCCTGGGTCGTGACGAGATCGGCGACGAGCTGGAAAAGCTCGCCAAGGAGATCGCGGATTATCTCGACATCCTGCGCTCGCGCGCCCGCATCCAGGAGATCGTCAAGACCGAGCTCGCCGAGGTGAGGGCCGCCTTCGCCACGCCGCGGCGCACCACCATCGAGGATTGGGGCTCCGACCTCGACGACGAGGACCTGATCGCCCGCGAGGACATGGTCGTCACCGTCTCGCATGGCGGCTACATCAAGCGCGTGCCGCTCTCGACCTACCGGGCGCAGCGGCGCGGCGGCAAGGGCCGCTCCGGCATGGCGACCAAGGACGAGGATTTCGTCGCGCGGCTGTTCGTCGCCAACACCCATACGCCGGTGCTGTTCTTCTCCTCCGAAGGCCAGGTCTACAAGGAGAAGGTCTGGCGGCTGCCGCTCTCGGCGCCGAACGCCCGCGGCAAGGCGCTGGTCAACATGCTGCCGATCGAGGCCGGCGAGCGCATCACCACGATCATGCCGCTCCCGGAGGACGAGGCGAGCTGGGAGACGCTCGATGTGATGTTCGCCACCGCCTCGGGCGGGGTGCGCCGCAACAAGCTCTCCGACTTCGTCAACGTCAATCGCGCCGGCAAGATCGCGATGAAGCTCGACGAGGGCGACCACATCGTCGACGTGCAGATCTGCACCGAGAATGACGACGTGCTGCTGACCACGGCCAACGGCCAGTGCATCCGCTTCGCGGTGCCGGAGGTGCGCGTCTTCAAGGGTCGCGACTCGACCGGCGTGCGCGGCATCAACCTGGCCAAGGACGACGAGGTCATCTCGCTGGCGATCCTGCGCCATCTCGACGCCACCCCGGACGAGCGCGCCGCCTATCTCAAGCGCGCCGCAGCCAACCGCCGTGCTCTCAACGGCGAGGCCGACGAGGCGACGGAGGCCGTTCCTGTAGCCGAGGCCGATGCCGAGGAGAGCGCCTCGGGCGATATCGAGCTCGGGCAGGAGAAATACGCCGCCATGGGCGCGGCCGAGCAGTTCATCCTGACGATCTCGGAGAGGGGCTACGGCAAGCGCACCTCCTCCTTCGAGTACCGGGTGACCGGGCGCGGCGGCAAGGGCATCGTCGCCATGGTCGTCAACGACCGCAACGGCAAGCTCGTCGCCTCCTTCCCGGCGGTGGACTCAGACCAGCTCATGCTCGTCACCGATGGCGGCCAGCTCATCCGCGTGCCGGTCGATGCCGGCCCGGACAACCGCATCCGCATCGCCGGCCGTTCGACGCAGGGCGTGACCGTGTTCAACACCGCCAAGGACGAGAAGGTCGTCTCGGTCGAGTGCATCAACGACGATGGCGAGAGCGAAGGCGACGAGGAAACCGGCGACGAAATGCCGGGTGCGGAGCCGACGGAAGGCTGAGAGATCAGCCTTCTATGGAAACATCTGCAAGTGCTGTCTGATGTTTCCATCTCTCGCGCATGTTATCCTGGGCGACCGAAGGGAGACCCGGGATCCATGCCCGAACGTTCTTCGGCACCGCTCCGGCATGGATCCCGGGTCGGCGCGGCTGCGCCGCTTGTCCGGGATGACGCGCCCCCGCCGGCAGCTCCATACCGAGCAGAGCCGCGAACGCGTTTGACTCGCCGAGCGCCCCGCGCTCCCATCCCTGGATGAAAGCCCGTTCCGTCCCCGTGCGCACGCCCGCCATCACGCCGGACATCATGCTGCGCGCCTATGCGGCCGGCATCTTCCCGATGGCCGAGACCGCCGACGATCCAGGCCTGTTCTGGGTCGAGCCGGAATGGCGTGGCGTCATCCCGCTCGACGGCTTCCACCTCTCCGCGCGGCTTGCGCGCACAGTGCGCTCCGACCGCTTCGAGATCCGTGTCGACAGCGATTTCGCGGCGGTGATCGCCGCCTGCGCCGAGGCATTGCCGGACCGGCCGGAGACCTGGATCAACGGGCGCATCCGCGAGATCTTCGGCGCGCTCTTCGCTCTCGGCCATGCCCACACGGTCGAGTGCTGGCGCGAGGGCCGGCTCGTCGGCGGGCTTTACGGGCTGTCGATCGGTGCCGCCTTCTTCGGCGAGAGCATGTTCCACCGCGAGACCGACGCCTCCAAGGTGGCGCTCGTCCATCTCGTCGCGCGGCTGCGCCATGGCGGCTACCGCTTGCTCGACACCCAGTTCCAGACCGGCCATCTCGCCCAGTTCGGCACCATCGAGATTCCGCGCGATGCCTATCGCCTGAGGCTCGAAGAGGCCCTGCAGCAGCGCGGCAACTGGTTCGCCTGGCCGGCTGCGGCGCAGATCAGGGGAGCGGACGCGCTGGCCGTGCTGCGCGGCTGATCAGTCCGGCCGGCGCGGATCGAGCCGCTCCGCCAGCCAGACGATGACGATGGCGACGCTGACGCCCCAGCCGACCTCGAAGACGCGCGACAGCATCATCACCTGCGCGGTCGTGCCGGGATGCGGAACCAGCAGGATGATGGTGGCCGTGATGCCGGCGAGGCGTGCCGCCGTCGCGACATTGAGCAGCCAAGCCGCCAGCACCGAAAGCCCCGCCGCAATGGCATAGCTGACGATGTGCTGCCCGGTCGTCAGGACCACCGCGACGCCGATCACGCCACCGATGGCCGCGCCGACGAACTGGTCGCGGGCTGTCGTGCGCGTCGCGCCAAACTCGGTCTGGACGACAGCCATGGCGGTGATCGCGGCCCAGAAGCCTTCGCGCAGCCCCAGCGCCTGCGTCGGCAGATAGGCCGCGAGCGCCGCGACCGTCGACATCAGCGCGTGCTCGAGACCGTCCGCGAGGCGCCGCCTGACCGGGAGGCGCTTGCGCAGCTCGGCCAGATATCCGCGCAGGCGCCGGATGCGCCTGCTCTCGCGCCCCGCTCCCTTGTCGGCAGGCGCGGGCTCCACGCCTCAGCCGCCGCCGGTGGGATCGCGGCCGGGGACGGGATTGGTCGGGAAGAAGCGCTGGCTCGGCCGCTGCGGCTGCACGGGCACGCCGCGCGGCGGCTCGACATCGATGCGGCCGCCGCCCGGCGGCGGCTGGTTGACGTCGCGCGGCGGGGTCGTGCGCGGCTTGCGCTGGTCGTCCGTCGGCGGAGGCGGCTCGGGCTCCTTCGGATCGACGATCACCTCGGTCCCGCCTTTGCAGTCCGTCAGCCACACGTCGTAGATCGCGTGCTCGACGCCGTGCAGGCCGGGGCTGTCGGCGAACATCCAGCCGGAGAAGATGCGGCGATATTCGTTGTTGAAGGTGACTTCATCGACCTCGACGAAGGCATCGGTGCGCGGCGCCTCGGTCGGCGGGCGCGTCCAGCAGACGCGCGGCGTGATCTGGAGGGCGCCGAACTGCACCGTCTCGTTGATCGAGACCTCGAAGGAGATGATGCGGCCGGTGATCTTGTCGAGGCCGGCGAAAATCGCCGTCGGGTTCTTGATGCGGTCGGCCAGCGCCGGGCCGGCGGCAACCGTCATCGTCAGAGCGCTCGCGGCGAGACCAGCCAGAATCGGGAAACGGGACAAGGACGGCATGCTGGCGCGAATCTCTCCGGCATCGCGGACATGGCGCGACGAGGCGCAGTAACACGGCGAAGGCAGCGGAAAAAGGGCGTTGCATCGGAAACCGCGCCGCCGCCCCACGCCGCCGCGCAGAAGAACCATCATGCGCGCCGGGAAGGAAGCATGCGCCCATCAAAAAGGCCGCCCCGGCAGGAGCGGCCCGATAGCGGGAGCCTCAGCGCCTCAGCGACCCGGCGTCCAGGCCTCGTAATCCCCGGTCGCGGCCGGGCGCTCGCCCTCGGCCAGCGTCGAGCCCTGGGGCCGATAGGCCAGCGCCGTGCCGGTCCAGTTCTGCTGATGCGGCTCTTGCCACTCGCGCGGCTGGTAGCTCTCCTCGGAGGGAGCGACATCGACCGTGTGATGCAGCCAGCCATTCCAGCCGGCGGGGATGTTCGACGCCTCGATCGGGCCGTTATAGACCACCCAGCGGCGCTGGAAGCCGAGCGCCTTGTCCTTCACCCCACCCTTGGTGCGGTAATAGACATTGCCGAATTCGTCCTCGCCCACCCTCTCGCCGAAGCGCCAGGTGTGGAAGCGCGTGCCGATCGTCTGGCCGTTCCACCAGGTGAAGATCTGCAGCAGCCAGTTCTTCATCGTCCTCAGTCCATGCACTCGCGCGCTCGCAAATGCGTGCGCGTCTGTCGCGGACTTATGGCGGCAGCGCCCGCCCCTGTCCAGTCCGCAGCGACGTGGCCGCCCCGCGTGACAGCATCGAACCGAATATCGTATTCAGCCCGATGCCGCAGAGCCTTGTTTTCGCATCGGCTTTTCCCGAAAACCGCATGCCACTTTTCGGGCCGATGCTCTAGCGAAGGCGCGAGCGGCTCGTCGGCTGCAATGCCGCAATCTCGACGGAGGATGCAGCGGAGGAGGCATCCGGCCCTGCCAGCACGGCAGAGACGGCCGCCCCCTGGCCCTGCGGCAGGCGAGCGACAGTCACCACCACATTCGCCTCCGTCCGCACCGGCAATCGCGAAAACCCGTTCGGGCTGTGGTCGCTGACCAGGCTCGCCAGGACCGTCGCACCGGCAGCGCCGGCCGCGCCCGCGATGCGCGCCGCCTCCTGCCGCAATCCATCCTCGGCGAAATCTGCCGGAAAATGATGTGTCGCGACGATGATCGGACCGCCCGCATCGGCAAAGGCGCCCACTGGCCGCTCCGGCCGATGGGCGAAGGCGCGCCCTGCCCCCGCCGGCTTCAGCATCAGCACATCGTCGGAATCGATCATGGTGGCATTGGCGGCGGGCCCATGCGCGGCCCAGACCGGGCCGCCATAGAAGCGCGGCAGCGCCGTCGTCCGTGCCGCCTGATCGGCGAAGCCGCGGAGCCAGACGAAATGCTCCGGCTGCGCCGGATCGCGGAATTGGCCGACGACGCTCATGCCGACCGCCTCCTGCGTCTCGACGAATTCGGCATCGAAGAGCGCGATCAGCGTCTCGCGCTGGCCCAGCTTCAGCGTGTAGCGCCTAAGCTCGAAAACGGTGTCGACGGCAGAATCGGCGCCAGCGTTCGGGATCGGTCGGTTCATTGAAGGCCAGCCTGGGAAGACAGTGGTGGGCGCAATCTGTGCAAGCCGGCACCTGATTCTGTCAGCAGCCCTCGAAACCACCTTGCCGGATTTTCGCCTTGATTCGACTCAGTCAGCGCCACAATCGGGCAGCCGAAATGCCCCGACTTCAAGCACTTGCGACGGTCCACGCAACCGGCATCTGCAAGACCGCTCGGACGAACGCGCATTTACGCCTCGTCAACCATGAATAGCGGGGATTTTAGGGACTGCGCTTCATGCGGCGCTGTGGCAATCTTGCCGCGCGGCGGTGATTCTTCCCGCCATTTCCAAGGCTTAGCCAGCGCCTTGAAACTTATCCCCACAACTCACACATTCATACCAGATGTCGTGTCCACAAGGATCGACCCGCACTATTCCTTGACGAGAGGGGTGTGACGGGACTAGATTTTGACTATCGCATGACGGCTGGCGGCGACGCCTCTGGAAACGGCGAGACCATAGTTTCCCAGAGTTGTCCGGGCCTGCCGCCGCATCCGCGAGAGATCGTGGAAGCGAACGGATATGCGCGGACGGCTCTGGCCGCGACCGGGCCCACAGGCGGGACGACACCGCCAGGACCCACGGGGCATCAAACCGAGTTGGCCGACATCAGGAGCCGGTGATCAACCGGCCGCGCGGGCATCCACCCGCGGCAGATCAAGGGACGAAGATCATGCGCATCGAGCGCCGCTATACCACCGCCGGACAGTCGCCCTATGCCGCGATCCCGTTCCGATCGGCCGTCAGCGAGATCAAGAACCCGGACGGCTCCGTCGTCTTCCGGCTGGAAGGCATCGAGGTCCCCGAGACCTGGTCGCAAGTGGCGAGCGACGTGCTCGCGCAGAAATATTTCCGCAAGGCCGGCGTGCCGGCGCGCCTGAAGAAGTTCGAGGAGAACGACGTTCCCTCCTTCCTCTGGCGCTCAGTCGCCGACGAGGCCGCTCTCGCCGAATTGCCCGAGGGCGAGCGTTACGGCTCCGAAATCTCCTCCAAGCAGGTCTTCGACCGTCTCGCCGGCTGCTGGACCTATTGGGGCTGGAAGGGCGGCTATTTCTCCTCCGAGGAGGATGCCGCGGCCTTCCATGACGAGCTGCGCTTCATGCTCGCGACCCAGCGCGTCGCGCCGAACTCGCCGCAATGGTTCAACACCGGCCTGCATTGGGCCTATGGCATCGACGGCCCCAGCCAGGGCCATTTCTACGTCGACTTCAAGACCGGCAAGCTGGTGAAGTCGAAGTCGAGCTACGAGCATCCGCAGCCGCATGCCTGCTTCATCCAGGGCGTGCAGGACGACCTCGTCAACGAGGGCGGCATCATGGATCTCTGGGTCCGTGAAGCCCGCCTGTTCAAATACGGCTCCGGCACCGGCTCGAACTTCTCGATGCTGCGCGGCGAAGGCGAGAAGCTCGCCGGCGGCGGCAAGTCCTCCGGCCTGATGTCCTTCCTCAAGATCGGCGACCGCGCCGCCGGCGCGATCAAGTCGGGCGGCACCACCCGCCGCGCCGCCAAGATGGTCGTGGTCGATGCCGACCATCCGGATATCGAGGCCTATATCGACTGGAAGGTGAAGGAGGAGCAGAAGGTCGCCGCCCTCGTCACCGGCTCCAAGACCGTCAAGAAGCATATGAAGGCCGTGCTCAAGGCCTGCGTGAACTGCGAAGGCGACGGCGACAGCTGCTTCGATCCCGAGCAGAACCCGGCCCTGAAGCGCGAGATCAAGCTCGCCCGCAAGGCGCTGGTGCCGGACAACTACATCAAGCGCGTCATCCAGTTCGCCAAGCAGGGCTACAAGGACATCTCCTTCGACACCTATGACACCGATTGGGATTCCGACGCCTATCTCACCGTCTCCGGCCAGAACTCGAACAACTCGGTCTCGCTGACCGACGACTTCCTGCGCGCCGTCGAGAACGACAATGACTGGAACCTGACCGCCCGTACCACCGGCAAGGTCCACAAGACGCTGAAGGCGCGCGACCTCTGGGAGAAGATCGGCTACGCCGCCTGGGCCTCGGCCGATCCCGGCCTGCACTTCAACTCGACGATGAACGACTGGCACACCTGCCCGGCTTCCGGCCGGATCCGGGCGTCCAATCCGTGCTCCGAGTACATGTTCCTCGACGACACCGCCTGCAACCTGGCCTCGGCCAACCTGCTGCAGTTCTACGATACGCAAACCAAGGCCTTCGACGTCGCGGCCTATGAGCATCTCTGCCGGCTCTGGACCGTCGTGCTCGAAATCTCGGTGACGATGGCGCAGTTCCCGAGCCGCGAGATCGCCGAGCTCTCCTACGAGTACCGCACGCTCGGCCTCGGCTACGCCAATATCGGCGGCCTGCTGATGACCATGGGCCTCGGCTACGACTCGGACGAGGGCCGCGCTCTCGCCGGTGCGCTCACCGCGATCATGACCGGCGTCGCCTATGCGACCTCGGCCGAGATGGCGGGCGAGCTCGGCCCCTTCCCCGGCTACAAGAAGAACGCCAGCCACATGCTGCGCGTCATCCGCAACCACCGCACGGCGGCCCACGGCCTGGCCGACGGCTATGAGGGCCTGAGCGTCACTCCCGTCCCGCTCGACCACGCGACCCTCGCCCGTCTCGGCGGCTCGGCCGTCACCATGGCGGAGCGCTCGCGCATCGTCTGGGACGAAGCGCTGGAGCAGGGCAAGCGCTACGGCTACCGCAACGCCCAGGCGACCGTGATCGCGCCGACCGGCACGATCGGCCTCGTCATGGATTGCGACACCACTGGCATCGAGCCCGACTTCGCCCTGGTGAAGTTCAAGAAGCTCGCCGGCGGCGGCTACTTCAAGATCATCAACCGCGCCGTTCCGGATGCACTGCGCGCGCTCGGCTACCGCGAGGCCGATATCGCCGAGATCGAGGCCTATGCTGTCGGCCACGGCTCGATGAAGCAGGCGCCGGGCGTCAACCCCTCGACGCTGCGCAGCAAGGGCTTCACCGACGAGAAGATCGAGGCGGTCGAGAAGGGCTTGAAGAGCGCCTTCGACATCAAGTTCGTCTTCAACAAGTGGACGCTGGGCGAGGATTTCCTCACCGGCACGCTCAAGGTCCCGGCCGAGAAGCTGAACGACATGTCGTTCGAGCTCCTGCCCTTCCTCGGCTTCACCAAGGCCGAGATCGAGGCCGCCAACGTCCATGTCTGCGGCGCGATGACCCTGGAAGGCGCCCCGCATCTCAAGACCGAGCACTACAACGTCTTCGATTGCGCCAACCCCTGCGGGCGCATCGGCAAGCGCTATCTCTCGGTCGAGAGCCATATCCGCATGATGGCGGCGGCCCAGCCCTTCATCTCGGGCGCGATCTCCAAGACCATCAACATGCCGAACGAGGCCACGGTCGAGGACTGCAAGAGCGCCTATATGCTCTCGTGGAAGCTGGCGCTGAAGGCGAACGCCCTCTACCGCGACGGTTCCAAGCTCTCGCAGCCGCTGAACTCGGCGCTGATCTCGGACGATGACGACGAGGCCGATGACGCCGTCGAGACGCTGGTCGCGGCGCCGATGGCGGCGCGCGCCACCCAGATCTCGGAGAAGATCGTCGAGCGCATCGTCGAGCGGATCGAGCGCAAGCGCGAGCGCGAGAAGCTGCCCGACCGCCGCACCGGCTACATCCAGAAGGCCACCGTCGGCGGCCACAAGGTCTATGTCCATACCGGCGAGTATTCGGACGGGCGCCTCGGCGAGATCTTCATCGACATGCACAAGGAGGGCGCGGCCTTCCGGGCGATGATGAACAACTTCGCCATCGCGGTCTCGCTCGGCCTGCAATACGGCGTGCCGCTGGAGGAGTATGTCGAGGCCTTCACCTTCACCCGCTTCGAGCCCTCGGGCTTCGTCGCCGGCAACCAGTCGATCAAGAACGCGACCTCGATCCTCGACTATGTCTTCCGGGAGCTCGCGATCTCCTATCTCGGCCGCAACGACCTCGCCCATGTCGACCCGAGCGAGATCGGCCATGACGTGATGGGCGGCGGCGTCGGCCAGGACAAGGCGCCGGACGCGGCTCCGATCACCTCGACCCCCCTCGCCTCGACCGGCTTCCGCCGCGGCAAGCCGATGAACCTGCTCGCCATCCAGGGCGGCGGCCAGGGAAGCCATGCTGCGAACGACGCGGTCGCCCGCTCGGTTGCCTCCACGACCGGCCTCGCCACCGCCGGCGCCACGGCTCTGAAGGAGGAGCCGGAAACCTATGGCGAGGCGGAAATGGCCAAGCTCGGCTTCGCCGCTCCGGCAGCCCAGCCGACGGCCTCCGAGCGGCGCGCCGAAGCGATCATGAAGGGTTATGTCGGCGACTCGTGCGGCGAATGCGGCAACTTCACCCTGGTCCGCAACGGCACCTGCCTGAAGTGCAACACGTGCGGGAGCACGACCGGCTGTAGCTAGTTACTCCGTGTATTGATTGTGAAGAGAGAGGCATAACCTTGCCTCGATTTTAGAAAAAGTTCCGCAATCAGATTTGCGCCGCCCGGCCATCAAGCCGGGCGGCGCTTTGCTTTTCAGCCGATCAGAATGGGCACTCGGCGTCGCTGGCTTCCAACGGCCGGAACGCGGCGCGCCGGCCGGCCGGCATCCGTCAGGCCTGAGCTAAATGTGAGGTCGAAGACGACGAGCTTCATCACTGACTCTTCGAAGAAGCTAAGGCTGAGTTAGCCCGATCCGAACGCAGGGGGGATCGTTCGTGACTTTCGATGACATCGCAATCGCCGAAGCATACCGTTCTCATGTCGATACACAGGCACGAGAGGCCAAAATGTCTGCTTCCGGCGCTCCACGAAGGCCGACAGCCGGATAGCCGGAACTGGCCCTTACCGGACTCTGCCAACGTCAGGTTTCGGGCGTTCTAGCTCAGAGACCGGGCCGCGCTGTCGGATATGAATCGGTGGTGACGTTATTCATCGCCGTCTCGACACAAGTCATATGAATCCCAAGGTTTGAGAGCAGGCCGCTAGTTGGGACTGAGAGTCGCAGCGCGACATAATTTGGGGGAAGATTCAGTAATCGCCGCGCCGATTTCCGCCCGCCTCTGGCGACAATCCTCAGGGTCGGAAGTCAGCCCGCCGCGGCAGCTTCCCGGAAGCGGTTGACGAAATCTTCAAGAGTGGCGCGATCCGTGTCCGAGATCGCCCAATAAGTGAATGCCCCGTCGGCCCAGCGGATCAGGGAAAAGCCGCCGGCGGCCCGCTCGGCCCCAGCCGGTATGGAGGCGGTTCTGCCGTCCTGTGGTGCGGCCACGAGGGTGATCAGATGCTCACGGTGCTTATAGACGAGAGCCGGAACCGGCTTGTCCGTGATCACCTCGACACGGCCGCCCAGGAGCGAAAAGCCATCCTTTGCGAGGTCGGGCGCCGCGGGCGACAGGCCGATGCGGGCGTCGAGCCAAGGCTTGACCGTATGTCGGTCCGACGAGGCGACATCCACCGGGCTTGCGGCCAGCAGGCTGCGGCGATGGCTGCTGGCGACGGCGGCAGCGAAGCTGTCCGGCGCGTTGCGTGTCATCGCCCATTGGGTCAGCCCGCTCGTCAGAACAGCGGTGACGAGGATCGAGGCCGCCATGGCGCGCCAGCCAAGCCAAGCGGAGTGGGCAGATGCTGGCCGTGCCGCCGCTTGGGGGGCAACGCCCAGCGCAGCGATGCGGGCCTGGAACGCATCGCTGACGCCGGGGCGAGGCAGGTTGCGAACGGCAGTTTGCAGGGCGGCAATGCGAGCGTGCTCGGCCGCGAGCGCCGGATCATCCACCAGTCGTCGCTCCAGAGCCAAGGTCGTGGCGGCGTCGAGCTCGCCATCGACCAGGGCATGAAGCAGCAACTGAAGGTCCGCAGGATCCGACGGCAATTCCATATTTTTTCTCATCGGCTCCCCCCGAGCTGCGCCGCGAGCAGTGCGCGCGCCCGCGACAGCCGCGACATCACGGTGCCCAGCGGCACATGGAGCATCGCCGCGATCTCCCGGTAGCCGAGGCCGTTGACGTCCCGCAGCACGAGAACCTCGCGAAACGGGTGCGGCAGCAGCGTGATCGCAGTTTCAAACGCGGCCGCGTCCGCCTTGGCGATCAAGGCCGCCTCCGGCGTGCCGGCATCCGTGTCGGCGTTGGCGGCCAATGCGTCGAGATCGGCGAGGTCGCCGACGGCGACGATGCGGCGCGGGTGATTTCGCGCGAGCCAGGCATAGGAGGCATTGCGCACGATCGTCAGCAGCCAGGCACGCGCATTACCGCCCGCATAGGTCGCCAGTCCCTTATAGGCCTTCAGGCAAGCCTCCTGAACCACGTCCTCAGCGTCATCGGCATTGCCGGTCAACCAGCGGGCAAGCGCCAGCGCATCGGAGAGATGGGGAAGAACCACCTCGCTGAAGCGTTCCGCCGAGGTCTTGCCGGTCAACACCGCGACATCATCCGCTTCTCCGGGCACAACGCATCTCACGGAGTGACGGTGATGGTACCTTGCATATGCGGATGAAGCGCGCAGAAATACGGAAAATCACCCGGTTTCGTGAAGGTAAAGACGTAGGAATCCCCGGTGTCGAGCGCCTTGGACCGGAACGAGCCGTCATTCGCCACGACGACATGGGGAATGTCGTCGTCGTTCTGGAAGGTCACAGTCGCCCCGGCCTTCACCGTGAGCACCTTAGGGGCAAAGGTGAAGTTGTCGATCTTGACGCGCGCGGCATCCGCGGCCCGCAGAGGGGCCTGCGCCATAACGACGATGCCGAGACAGACAAGGGCTAGGGCAAGCGGTCGGGGGCTGACGTTTATGCGGATCATGGGAGGCATCCTTCTATGCGCCGCGCGGTTCAGGGGCCTGAGAGGGTGCTGTCGATGATCGCGAGCTCCTCCTTACCTCGCTTCACCGCGACCTGGGTGATGCCGAGAAGAGAGCGCAGCTGGCCAGCCGGCACGGTCATCGGTCCCGGTGATGGCGCGGTGCCGGGTGCAGGCTGCGGGAAAGCGGTCGAAAGGGCCGTGTGGAAAGTAACGTTGCCCTCCACCTTCTGCATGATCTGGTGAATGTGGCCGTTGAGCACGGTGACCGAGCCGAAGCGCTTGAGCAGAGCCAACGCCTGCGCCGCATCGTCGGTGCCCCAGCCCCATTCCGGGTAGACCGCCCAGAGCGGGATATGGGCGAAGACGACGATCGGCGTCGAGGCGCCGACGGCTTTGAGGTCGTCGGCCAGCCAAGCGAGCTGGTCTGCCCCGAGATTGCCGAGGCCCCCGGCCTTGAGATTGACGACATTGACCAAGCCGATGAAATGCACGCCGTTCTGGTCGAAGGAATACCAGCCCGCGCCCTTGGTACCCGCGCCGTAGCGATCGAGATAGGCGCGCCCGTTGTTCTCGTCGATGATATCGTGCTCTCCGGGCACATAGTGCACGTCGTATCCGGCGCCGCCGATGATCTGCCCGGCTGTGTCGAACTGCGCAGCCGTAGACAGATGGGTGATGTCGCCGGTGTGGATCATGAAGGAGGGCTTTTCGGGCAAGGCTCGAACCTTGCCGACGGCTTCCTTCAACGTGTCGATGGCGTGCGGGTTGGCTGCCTTGTCGAAACCGATATGGCTGTCCGAGATCTGCAGGAACGTGAACCCCGTCGCCGCCTCGGCTGCGCTGGCCTCGCCGAGCAGACCGAGCGACACGGGCACGCCGCCCGAAACCTTCCAGAGGACGCCGGTACCCGCCCAGATCATGCACTCGAGGGCGTGCCGGCGGCCGATACGCTCGTCATCGTTACCGTGCTGGGTCATGTCGATCTCCTGCGTCGCCGCCAGTGGCAGATGCTGAGGAGATCGGCAGAGCGGCGGGTTTATTCCCGTCCGTGCCGCATCACATGTTCACAGGGGCGTGATGAGGTCAGCTTGCTCTCGGTCGTGTCGTTGCGGCGTTCCGGAGGTCCGTTCCTGGGCACAGCGCCGGTTTCCGCGTTTGAAAACAATGAACTTGGCGCTGGGCTGAATGATCGAGCCTCAGAGCCAGAGCTGCCTCTCGAAGAAATTCTTCTGGCATTTGCGCGCTGCCGCGGTTGGCCCCGGCCGCCTGCGTCTGCATTGACATAGTCCGCGCGAGCATCGACATTAGACTTCTGGTCTCTCAAGAATTCGGCATGCGAATTCGTCAAGCTGCACGGACCATCGCGCGCGGGCTGGCCACATGCTCTTTGAGCACCGTTTCCAAGGAATCGACCTCCTGAAGCCGCACATCGTAGCTCCACAGATCCGCGATAGACTGTAGCACCTGCGCAGCGGCCTTGTCCTGGAGCAGGCAGCCGTTCACGACGCTGTGGCGCAGGAGCAGGCGCCGATCGCCGGCGAGGTCGACATCGACGATCTCAATATTGGGATCGGTCCAGCTGACATCGTATTCGCGGGCGAGCTGGCGCCGAATGCGGCGATAGCCGCGCTCGTCATGGATCGCCGAGATCACCACGCCCTCGGTTTGAGCCGGGTCGTCGCAGAGGCTGAACACCCGCATCTGCCGCATTAAATGCGGGCTGAGGAACTGGCTGATGAAGCTCTCGTCGCGGTAATTTGCCCAGACGTCGCGCAGGACGGCCATCGCGTCGCCGTTCCCGGCAATCTCCGGAAACCACTCGCGATCCTCCTGCTCGGGCGCGGTGACGATCCTCTCGATGTCCTGCATCATCGCGAAGCCGAGCGCGTAGGGGTTGAAGCCCGGGAATCTCGGATCGTCATAGGCCGGCTGGAACACGACGTTGGAATGCGACCTGAGGAACTCGAGGAAGTTCCCGTCGCTGATTGCCCCGAGCTCATGGAGCCGCGTCATGATGCGGTAGTGGACATAGGTCGCGGTGCCCTCGTTCATCACCTTGGTTTGGCGCTGAGGGTGAAAATACTGCGCGATTTGGCGAACGATCCGCAGGATTTCGCGCTGCCAAGCATGCAGCCGCGGAGCCGATTTTTCTAGGAAGTACAGAAGGTTATCCTGCGGCAGGCCGAGCGCGGTGCGCCGTCGCTCGAGACTGATATTGGAGATGCTCTTGCTCGGGCCCGCCGGCACGGTACGCCAGAGGTCGTTGAAGATCTGCTCCTCATGGGCGCGGCGGTCCCGCTCGCGCTGTTCCTCTTGGCGCAGGTCGAGCTTGCTCTTGCCGGGATGGCGGTGGACGCCGTGGGACATCAGGGCATGGGCCGCGTCCAGCGTCCGCTCGACGGCGACCTGACCGTAGCGCTCCTCGCAACGCGCGATATAGCCTTTGGCGAAGTCGAGATAGTCGAGAATGCCCTCGGCATCGGTCCAGGTCTTGAACAGGTAGTTGTTCTTGAAGAAGTGGTTATGGCCGAAGGCGGCATGCGCGATGACGAGCGTCTGCATCGTCGCCGTGTTCTCCTCCATCAGGTAGGAGACGCAGGGCGAACTGTTGATAACGATCTCGTAGGCGAGATCCCTCAGTCCCTTGCGGTACAACGCCTCGTGATGGGCGAAATGTTTGCCGAACGACCAGTGCTTGTAGAACAGCGGCATGCCGGTCGACGAATAGGCGTCGAGCATCTGCTCGGCCGTAATCACCTCGATCTGGTTGGGGTAGACGTCGAGGCCGAGCTCGCCGAGCGCGATCTGCTCGCAGGCGTCGTGGATGCGCTGCAGCGTGGCGAAGTTCCAGTCCGCCCCGTCGAAGAGCCGCTCCATCGGGGCAACGCTCATGACGCGACCCTTTCGCGTCCCTGACCGCGTTGAAAGAGCTCGCGAAAGACCGGGAAGATCTCGCCGCGATGGCCGACCCTGCGGATCGAGAGCGGCGCGCCCTCCGTGCGCAGCTTGTCGTAGAGCTTCCACAACGCAGATTGGGACGAAGACCCGCGATCGGCGTCGCCGACCTCCAGATAGGCGAAATACTGGCTGACCGGCAGGATCGCCTCCGTCAGCAAGCGCTCGGTGGCCGCCTCGTCTGAATAGGAATTGTCGCCGTCCGAGGCCTGGGCGGCGTAGATGTTCCAGTCCTCCGGCGAATAGCGCTTCGCGATGACCGAGCGCATCGCCTCGAGCGCGCTCGAGACCAGCGTCCCGCCCGTCGCGGGGCTGTGGAAGAAGGTCTCCTCATCCACCTCCTCGGCCCGGTCCGTGTGACGGATGAAGACAAGGTCGACATGGCGGTAGCGCTGCGACAGGAAGATGTAGAGCAGCATGTAGAACCGCTTGGCGAGGTCCTTCATGTGCTCCGTCATGGAGCTGGACACATCCATCAGGCAAAACATCACGGCCTGCGCGACCGGCTTCGGCTCGTTCTCGTAGCGGCGGTAGCGGACATCGACGGGGTCGATATAGGGAATGCGCCGCACCTTGGCTTCGAGCGCCTTGACCTTGTCTTCGAGCACCAGGCGCAACCCGTCCTCTTCACAGGCGGCGATCTCCGCCTCCAGCCGCGCGATCGCCTCGGGGTTCGGGCGGCGAAGCGCCATCCGGCGCATCATCGCAAGCCGCGTCGTGCGGTTGACCGCGATATTGGCCGGCGAGCCCGAGACCGAGTAGCCGGCGCGAACGGGGCTTTCATGCTCGGTCTCGGTGAGCCGCCGCTTGGCGAGATCGGGCAGCTCCAGGTCGTCGAGGAAGACGTTGAGAAACTCCTCGCGGGTCAGGACGAAGCGGAAGGCGTCCTCGCCTGTTCCCTCGCCGGCCTTGTCGGGCTTGCCGCTGCCGCCTCCTCCCGAGCGCGGCAGCACATCGCCTTCGATGAAGGTCTTGTTGCCGGGCAGCACACGGTCATGCGTGCCCCCGCTCCCCCGACGAAGGCTTGGCTCCTCCATCCCGTCCAGCGGGATGCTGACTTCTCCGCCGTCCAGCACGTCCCGGATATTGCGGCTCTGCAGCGACTGCTTCACCGCCTGTTGTACGACGCCCTTGGCCCGGCGCAGAAAACGCTGACGATTCTCGAGAGCCTTGCCGCGTGGGTTCAGGCGTCGGTCGACAATGTTCATGATGGCTCCCGCGCCTGGCTCAGCCAGCCTGCTTCACGCGCATGTACCATTCGATCAAACGCCGGACCTGGCGTTCGGTATAACCACGCTCCACCATGCGCGAGACGAACTCGCCATGTTTCTTCTCGCTCTCGCCGTCCTTCTTCGAGCCGAAGGAGATGACTGGCAGCAGGTCCTCGACCTGTGAGAACATCCGCTTCTCGATGACTTCGCGGATCTTCTCATAGCCGGTCCAGGATGGATTCTTGCCGCCATTGCTCGCCCGCGAGCGCAGGCAGAACTTGACGATCTCGTTGCGGAAATCCTTCGGATTGGCGATTCCCGCCGGCTTCTCGATCTTGGTCAGCTCCTGGTTGAGGAGTTCGCGGTCGAGCAACTGGCCGGTGTCGGAATCCTTGAAGTCGACATCCTCGATCCAGGCGTCGGCATAGTCGACATAGCGGTCGAACAGGTTCTGCCCGTAATCCGCATAGGATTCGAGATAGGCTTTCTGAACCTCGTGCCCGATGAACTCCGCATAGCGCGGAGCAAGCTCGGCCTTGATGAATTCGAGATAGCGCTTCTCGGTCTCGTCGGGCAGCTGCTCGCGGCGGATGGCCTGTTCCAGCACATACATCAGATGCACCGGGTCGGCGCCGAGCTCGATCGTGTCGTGGTTGAAGGTTGCCGCCAGGACCTTGAAGGCAAAGCGCGTCGAGATGCCGTCCATGCCTTCGTCCATGCCGGCGGCGTCACGATATTCCTGGACGCTGCGGGCTTTCGGGTCGGTCTCCCGCAGGCTCTCGCCGTCATAGGCGCGCATCTTGGCGAACAAGGTCGAGTTCTCGTGGTTGCGCAGCCGCGAGAGAACCGAGAACCGCGCGAGCATCGACAGAGTTCCTGGCGCGCAAGGCGCTTTGCTGAGCGCCGAGCCCTCGATCAGCTTCTCATAGATCTTCTGCTCTTCGGTTGGCCGCAGACAGTAGGGCACCTTGATGACGCAGATTCGGTCGATGAAGGCCTCGTTGTTCTTGTTGCTCTTGAAGCTCTGCCACTCCGCCTCGTTGGAGTGCGCGAGGATGACGCCGGAGAAGGGAATGGCGCCGATGTTCTCGGTGCCGATGTAGTTGCCCTCCTGCGTCGCCGTCAGCAGCGGATGCAGCATCTTGATCGGCGCCTTGAACATCTCGACGAATTCGAGGACGCCCTGATTGGCGCGGTTGAGGCCGCCCGAATAGCTGTAGGCGTCGGGGTCGTTCTGGGAGAAGTTCTCGAGCTTGCGGATGTCGACCTTGCCGACGAGCGACGAGATGTCCTGGTTGTTCTCGTCGCCGGGCTCGGTCTTGGCGATGGCGATCTGGCGCAGGCGCGAGGGCTGCAGCTTGACGACCTGGAAGCGGGAAATATCGCCGCCGAACGTCTCGAGCCGCTTGAGGCACCAGGGGCTCATCAGGCCCGTCAATCGCCGCTGCGGGATGCCATAGCGCTGTTCGAGGATGGGCCCCATCGTCCCGGGGTCGAAGAGGTTCAGGGGACTTTCGAAGACCGGGCTGATCTCGTCGCCGGCCTTCAGCACATAGATGGGATGGACCTCCATCAATGATTTGAGCCGTTCGGCGAGGGACGACTTGCCGCCGCCGACCGGGCCGAGCAGGTAGAGAATCTGCTTGCGTTCCTCCAGGCCCTGCGCGGCGTGACGGAAGAAGGAGACGATACGCTCGATCGTCTCTTCCATGCCGTAGAAGCCGGCAAAGGCCGGATAGGTCCGGATGGTTCGGTTCAAAAAAATACGGCCAAGGCGAGGATCCTTGGCCGTGTCGATCATCTGAGGCTCGCCAATGGCCGCCAGCAGGCGTTCCGCTGCGTTAGCGTATAGCATCGGATCGCCTCTGCAGGCTTCCAAGTAGTCGGCGATCGGCATGTCCGTTTCGCGGCGCGCCTCGTAGGAGCGAGCGAAGGCGTTGAACAAAGAGTCGTTGTACATGAGCCCTCTGCATATGGTTATGCCGTGGCTCGACGCAGGCATCAGAGAATCGGCTACGCCCATCGTCGAAACACGGCGCACGTCAACTGCGAATCAGCATCTGCTATTGATCGACAGGATGCGCTCAAGCGCGGCTCTCGCAATGTGCAAAAGTGGGCACTCACCGTTTTGTGCGGCGCATCTGCGAACAAATTGTGCTGAACGTCCAAGTGGCGTGGGTGCCTTCGCAGCACAGCCAAGGCGCCAGCCGTGTGTATTCGTGCGGTGTCCGTCAATGGGATGGAGCGCACCGGACGCCTTCAATTTGTGCTGGCCGTAATGTCGGCCGGGCTGTAGCCCTCCATTCAAATGGTCGAATGGCTACGACATTTTTCGTGACCTCACGCTGCCGGAGGTGGGGCGCCTAAGCTTACGACATGGCCGTTCGGCGTTTGTCGTGACAGGAGCGGTGACCATCCGCTCGCACGCGGAAGGCGCGGTGAGCGCCTATACTTATCGGTCCGCACACGCTTGAGCGACGCGTTCAGCAGTCGGGACGTAGCGCATCCCGTCCTTGCCATCGGTGTGGTTGCGGGGAGATCTCACGATCGGGTGCAATAAATGCTATTCAGACCGCATAGCCGAAGCCTGCCAGCAAGCCGACGAGATAGGTCCATTCCCATGTCTCGGGCGACGGCCGGATCGCAATGATGATGCCGGCGAAGCCCGCCGCGATGGCAAGCCACTGGGCCGCGTCCACCTCTTCCTTGAAAAGGAACCGCGCCATCAGCGTGAGCAGGAAGGGAGCAACGAACCACAAGGTCAGCGCCGCGGTCAACGGCATGAAATGGATCGCGACATAGAAGAGGCCGACGGCGACGAAGAGCGACGCGCTGCGTGCCAGGAGACGTGTCGAGACCGTGGGCCGGAGCGTTTCAGGACCGTAACGCCATGCGGCATAAGCGCCGGTTGCGAGACAATGAAAGAAAAACCGGGCCCAGACCACCTGCAGCAGCGGAAGGGACGCGGACATGGACTTCGCCAATGCGTCCGAGACAGGCAGGATCTGAAGCGCCAGGACGAGGAGGAGGAGGATCGCGGACGTCTGCTGGCGGCTCATCATTCATGCCCTCTTTTTCGTGAGGGATGATCCCAAAGGCCCATTGCCAAGCGAAATTCATAATCCCGATGCTGAGATCATCCGCACTTATGCTGGAGGTCCGCTTTTCGGCAGAGAGCGAGAGTCTGCTATTGGCGCAACTCGCCCGGACGAGCGACCGACGATTTTGGCCGGTTGCGGACATTGCGAACGTCCGCTTCGCGGCGGCAAGCTCGACGATCCGCGGTGCGACCCAAAGTATCCGTTGCAAAATCCGCTGCCGTCAGATCATCCCTTGCGCAGGCGATTCAGTCATGGTCCAGCCGCGGAGGCTGGGCGGAAGCGACCTGGGCGCGGGCGACGGCATAGGCTGCGCGCAGGCAAATATCCTCGCGCCAGGGCGCCGCGATGAGCTGAACGCCGATCGGCAATAAGCCCCCGAAGACGGGCACGGCCGCCACCGGCAGCCCGACGCAGGAGATCGGCTGCGTGAACAATCCGATATTGCGGTCCCAATCTCGGTTTCGCTGGCCTTTTGCACTCTCTGTACGGCATCGAACAATCGATGGGAGCGCAGGAACGCGCGCTGCGCAGCCCGGTTGGGCGGAGACACGCAACGCCAGATCAGGAGATGATGATGGGTTGGTTTTCCAAGGACATCGCCACGATGGACGATCTCTTCGTCCATACGCTTCGGGACGTCTACTATGCCGAAAATCAGATCAGGAAGTCGCTTCCCGACATGATCGAGAAGGCGACAAGCCCAGAGCTGAAAAGCGGGTTCGAGATGCATCTTCGCCAGACCGACGGCCATATCGATCGTCTGAAGCAGGTCTTCCGGCTGCACGGCGTCGAGGAGAAGGGCATCACCTGCCCCGCAATCGACGGCATCCTCGAGGAGGCGAGCGATATCGCCGGCGACGTGGCCGACAAGCAGGTACTGGATGCCGCGCTGATCGCCGCTGCCCAAGCCGTCGAGCACTACGAGATCACGCGCTACGGCACCCTCGTCGCCTGGGCCAAGCAACT
This sequence comes from Allobosea spartocytisi, assembly GCF_014764685.1. Taxonomy (NCBI): domain Bacteria; kingdom Pseudomonadati; phylum Pseudomonadota; class Alphaproteobacteria; order Hyphomicrobiales; family Alloboseaceae; genus Allobosea; species Allobosea spartocytisi. Next base: position 36,527 of record NZ_JACXWY010000002.1, on the reverse strand, counting down.
CGGCCGCGACGATTGTGCTTCCCTGCTGCAGCAGACCCTCGAGGAGGAGGATGCAACCGACCAGAAGCTGTCGAAACTTGCGCTCAGTGGGATCAATCGAAAAGCGGCCTGAGGGATCCTGCTGCAATGACGCCACTGTACGGTCCGTACAGTGGCGGAACGACTTGAGCGCTCGATCGTTTTGAGGCTGACGTCGGAAAGGCATGAATTTTTCTTGCGGAAGCTCAGCCTTGGTATCGAGCTGTCGCCGGAGGACAGGGCAGTGCTCGCCGGGCTTTGCGAGACGCTCGGTAAGACCAGCTATTCGCCGGCGCCCGCCGCCGGCTTGTCGTCCGGCTTCACACGCGGTTTGTCGGCATCGCCAGTATCTTTTTCGGGATCGGGATTGATCGAGACCTTCGCGGTCGCCTCCGTCCCCGGATCGCCCTGGATCGATTTCACGCGCTGCTGTTCTTCAAGGCTGAGCTTGTTGCCTTGGCCGTCTCGCATGGGTGCCTCCTGTCTGGAATGCCCCCAAAGGAGAACGGGCCTCCATCACGGGAGTTCCGGCCCGCTCACGACTCGACGCGGGATGGCCGGGTACGCCCGTCAGGAACCAATCCGCTGCGACGGCTGTTTGCCTGTCACTTTCGCTCATCAGCAGGAGGGGCTCATGGACAGTATCATTTATCTCGTCGGTCTCGTGGTGGTCATCATGGCCATCCTGTCGTTCCTCGGCCTTCGATAGGAGTTCGCCATGTCCATGTCTGGAACGGACGTCGTCGTCGCTCCCGTGACCGTCAACAAGGAGAACCGCTCCTATGTGCAATGGGGACCGATCATCGGCGGCGCGGTGATCGCGACCGCCATCTCAACCATCATGACGGTCTTCGGCTCGGCGATCGGCCTGTCGATGGTCTCAGCCGATTTCGAAAGGAGCTCCAGCGCCACGGCGCTGGCAATCGCCGGCGCCCTCTGGGCGCTCTGGGTCATGGCCTCCGCCACGATGGCCGGCGGCTATCTTGCAGGCCGCATGCGCCAGCCGAGCTTCGATGCCAATGGCGAGGAGCGCAGGGTGCGCGATGCAATCCATGGCCTCCTCGTCTGGGCGACCGGAGCGCTCCTGATCACCATCGTCGCGACGTCATCGCTGTTCGGCGCCGCGAAGACGGCGGCCAACGGTGTCGCGAACGCCGGCTCGGGCGTGGCGTCGCTGGTGTCGCAGAATGCCGACCCGCTCGCGATGGCGCTCGACAACGTCATGCGCGCCAACGGCCAGCAGCCGCCCACCGCCCAGGAACGCGACGAGGCGTCCCGGATCTTCGTCAGCGCCCTCGCGAACGGCAAGATCGAACAGGGCGATCGGGATTATCTCGCCTCGCGGCTGGCCGCGCGTTCCGGCATCAGCGAACAGGATGCGCAGAAGCGCATCGATGACGCCTATGCCCGGCTGTCGCAAGCCAAGGAAACCGCCAAGCAAGCGGCCGAGCGCGCACGCAAGATCGCGGTTCTGACGGCGTTCCTGACGGCCGCCGCATTGCTCGTCGGAGCTGCAGCCGCCTCGTGGGCCGCCACATTGGGCGGGGAACATCGGGACGAGAACCTTCGGATCGAGCCGACGCCGTGATCGGCCCCTGGATCATGGAATTTCTCTTGTTCGGCCCGCCTCGGCGGGCCGAAGCTTTTTCACCTCACCCTGATCGCAGCAGGTCAGCGTTGCTCCGGACGGCCCCACGCTCTCAAGACCCTCCCGAATTTGTTCGATGAACATCATGACGATCTCCTTTGGTGGAATCGCGACCCGTCCATCGCGGCTCGGCCCCGAGTGATCGAGGACGACGATCCTTTTCGCTCCCGGCGCGTTTCCCTCACGATGCAGGAGATCGCCCATGCCCCCTACCGATGAAGCAATCTCCGAAACCATCCGGAACGTTACGAGTCTGGAAGAACTCAACGCTGCCATCACGGCGTCCGGCCCGCTCGTTCCCGGCGCAACCCGGGCCGTCCTCGGAGAAGGCCTCCAGGGCGCGGCCATCGCCTTCGTCGGCGAGCCGCCCGGCGATCAGGAGGACCGGCAGGGCCGCCCTTTCGTCGGCCCTGCCGGCCAACTGCTCGACCGGGCCCTCAACGAAGCCGGTATCGACCGGCGCTCCAGCTACCTGACCAATGCCGTCAAGCACTTCAAGTTCGAGCAGCGCGGCAAGCGGCGGATACACCAGCGGCCGACAACCGGCGAGGTCAGGCACTATCGCTGGTGGCTCGAGCGGGAGCTGGATTTCGTGAACCCGCATCTCGTCGTCGCCTTGGGTGCAACCGCCGTCCTGGCCTTGGCCGGGAAGGCCTTGCCGATCTCGCGCAATCGCGGCGCGACCCATTTCGGGGAGCGGCTGGGCTTCATCACGGTTCACCCCTCCTCCCTGTTGCGACTGCCGCAAGAAAAGGATCGAACACAGGCTTACGACGCATTTGTCGCTGATCTCCGTCAGATCCGAAAACTCGCATCCGCTTGAAATCCGCCATTTGCCGAATGGTGCCGGTCAGGAGAGCGTGACTGTGAAAAGGCGGCAAGCCCCCTGCTGTCGATGATCTGGATGCGCGCTCGCGACAAGCGGATCAGGCGCTCACCCTCGATGACATGGAGCGCGACCGTCACACCGGACCGGCGCACGCCCAGCGTATGGGCGAGATCGTGATGAGTGATCGGAATGATGTCGCTGGCCAGGGTCTCGCCGCAGCGGTTGATCCAATGCGCCACGCGCCGCTCCAGCGACAGCGCCACCGTGCGAGCCGCTTCGTCGAGGTAACGGCCAGCGGCGCGCAGGGCATGAAACATCAACCGTGCGCGTAACCCGCCATCCTCGCGCAGGAGACGCCGCAAGGTCTGGGGAGCCACACAGATGAAGTTGCCGGATTTCAGGACCTTCGCGGACATATCCGCGAACTCCGGAACGAACAGCCTCTGGATGCCGATAGCATCGCCGCGGCTGCCGAAGCCGATCTGAAATCTCGTCTGCCCGCGCTGAAGCATCAGGGTCGTGATGCCGTCGATCGGGAAATAGACGGCATCGTCGAGCGGAAGCTCAGCACCGGCCTCGAAGCGGACACGTCGCGCCACCGGCGCCAGCAGAACATCCAGGCTTCGTTGCCGCGTCTCATCGATCTCGGCGCTTCGGGAGCTTTCCCGATCGCGGGCATTCATAGGCGCCTCCGTTGGGAAGCGGCAGCGTCACCGGAACGAGACCCGGTGGCACTCACATGGGTTAGGTAGCAAAACCGGTTCGGCCGCTCATCCCGGCGGCTTCGCGATGCAGAATAAACGCAGCGCGAAACGAATAGGTTCAATCGTCCGGTCGAAGCTTTCGGATAGGTCCAGGCGAAGCGCATAGACAGTCTTTCCGTGCGGGTTGCGGACCGAGACGCCGATCGGCCGGCTGCCGCCATCATCCCGGATCATGTCGCGAACCGCCCGTCTTCACAGGGTGCCGGAATCCAGTCCCTGATTGGCCGCGAACGAAACCGTCGCCGCGACGTTGGCTGGAAACCAGCACCAGCGGGAGCAGCGTTCGATGCGGAAGAAGGACCGGCAGGAGAAGAATATCCGGATCGGACTGTCCGGCTGGACCTATGCTCCCTGGCGCGGGCATTTCTATCCGAAGGGACTGGTGCAGAAGCGGGAGCTGTCCTTCGCGGCCGATCGGTTTCCGGCGCTGGAGGTCAACGGCACCTTCTACGGTCTGCAGAAGCCTGAGGTGTTCGAGCGTTGGGCGCAGGCCGTACCGGACGATTTCCTGTTCGCGATCAAAGGCTCACGCTACATCACCCATGTCCTGCGCCTGAGACAGATCGCAACGCCGCTGAGCAACTTCATGGCATCCGGCCTGCTTCGTCTCGGCCCCAAACTCGGGCCGCTACTCTGGCAATTCCCGCCAAGCTTTGGTTTCGACGCCGCAGTCATGGAGGATTTCCTGAAGCTGCTCCCGAAGAACACACAGGAAGCAGCCGCGCTCGCCCGTCGGCACGACACGCATCTCGATGGCCGAGCCTGGGTCGAAACCGATGCGAAACGTCCGCTGCGACATGCGATCGAGATCAGGCATGACAGCTTTCGCGATCCCGTCTTCGTCGATCTGTTGCGCCGCTACGGGGTTGCGCTGGTCTGCGCGGACACGGCCGACTGGCCGCGCCTCATGGATCTGACCGCTGATTTCGTCTATTGCCGGCTGCACGGCTCCAAGGAACTCTATCGATCCCGTTACGACGAACCTGACCTCGAGCGCTGGGCTGCGCGCATTCGGGCCTGGCGTTCAGGGCAAGCGATGCGAGACGGCGATTTCGCGGGCGATCCGAAAAACGCCACCGATCAGCCGCGCGACGTCTTTCTGTTCTTCGACAACACCGACAAACGTCATGCGCCGCAGGACGCCGCCACTTTGATGCACATGCTGAAGCTCAACCGGCCGGAAGGGGCAAAACGCGATGCGGCGTGACAGCGATGAGCTGCCCGCCGCTTATAGAATCGCAGCACTCTCGACGCGGCTACCGCCTTGGACGGAATATGCTCTGGCAACCAGATCGACGATGTTGCCGAGCTGGCGGTTACTCCGAGGGGTTTCCTGCCGCGGCACACCGGATTCGCAGATTCGATCGCGACCTTCCCAACGCGCAGCGCGGCGATCCGTACGGGTGAATTCCCGACCTGGCCAAGCCCGTCACAGCGAGCCGGAACAAGTGAGACGCAGCGAGGTTAGCGGACCAGCGGGGGGACCAAAGGGGAGAACCTCAATGCGCACTCTTATCGCAACATCGCTCGCTGCATGCCTCGTCTGCTCAACGGCAATTGCGCAGACGTCGACCACCACCATCACGACGGACCAGCAGAGCAAAGTGAAGACCTACGTGATGAAGGAAAAGCCGGCTTCGGTGAAAGTGACTGAAACTGTCGCCGTCGGCGCGGCTCTGCCGTCATCGGTGACGTTGCATACGCTCCCGGCAGATGTCGGCGTCCAGTACCGCTATGCCATCGTCAACGACAAGACGGTCCTGGTGGAGCCGACTTCGCGCAAGATCATCCAAGTGATCGAGTGAGCCTGCCAAAGCGCCCGATCTCCTCTGAGGGAATCGGGCGCTACGGAAAACAGGACGGTGGACGATCGACGCGGCGGAATGATCCGTTCGATCCACAAGACCTGATCGCTGGAGATTTTCTTGAAGGGATGAGTAATGGCGGCCCATGGGCTGGTGCATGGCGAGCTCGGCCTGAACTGCATTCACCTTTGCGTCGACATGCAGCGACTTTTCGGCCCGGGTTACCCTTGGGCCTTCCCTTGGCTCCAGAAGGTTCTGCCGGCGGTCGAGGAATTATGCGGATCTCACCCGGAACGGACTCTCTTCACCCGCTTCATCCCGGCCGAGCGCGAGGGTGACGGGCGCGGCACATGGCAGCGCTATTATCGGAGATGGCCGGAGGTCACCTTGGAAAGGGCCGGCGTCGAAGCCGTCCAGCTCCTGCCCTCTCTGGAGCGGTTCGTTCCGCCCGCGCATGTGCTGGACAAGAAGGTCTACTCACCCTGGAGCGAAGGCCGCCTCGATCACTTCATGGCGGAGCGTGAAATCGATACGGTCATCGTCACCGGCGGCGAGACCGATGTCTGCGTTCTCGCGACCGTGCTCGGAGCCGTCGATCGAGGCCTGCGGGTCGTGCTGGTCACCGACGCCTTGTGCAGCTCATCTGACGCAACGCACGACGCACTGATGGAACTGTACCTTTCCCGCTTCAGCCAGCAAATCGAGGCCGCCACCACCAGCGAGGTCCTGGCACAGTGGCGGTAGCGGGTGGTTCGACGCGGGACCAGATCGGCCATTCACCCGCCGCCATGACCGATACTCGGGCCACCTCGCCAACCGCCTGGAGCAAGAGCGGCTCGACGACGCGCCATTCGAAGTCGGTCAGATCATATCGGCTCGTCTCAATGCTGCGCGCGCCGGCTGACAACTTCGACCTTGCCAGCGATCATGAAGACCAAGCGATTTAGTTTGGATCCGTGGTCGAAGTCCGATCGTCATTGCCAGCTTTTCGGCCACGCAACAGTCGCCACAGGGATTTCGATATGCGGCGCGTCGTCACGCGGGCGCCGGCCTCCCGTCGCTCGAGCAGCACCTTGCGATCGTGAAATTCCTCGAGCTCTGCGCGATGGCCCACGCTGATGATGGTGGCATAAGCAAGTTCGCTCTCGAAAAGCGCGAGTAGCGAGTCCTGGCTCTCATCGTCGAGCGCGGACGTGGCTTCATCCATCACGATGATGTCCGGCTTCTGGATCAGAAGGCGCGCGAAGGCTATCCGCTGGCGTTCGCCGCCGGACAGGATCCGGTCCCAGTCTTCGACCGCTCCAAGCCTGCGAGCGAGATGTGGCAAGCCGCAGCGTTCGAGCGCTGCCAGGATGACATTGTCCTCGATCGACGCGTCGGCGGCGGGATAGAGCAGGACCGACCGCAATGAGCCCTTCGGCAGATATGGCTTCTGCGGCAGAAACGCGATCGACTTGTCGGGAGGCACCGCGATCGAGCCAGCGCCCCACGGCCACAGCCCTGCCAGCGCCCGGATGAGGGTGCTCTTCCCGGATCCGCTTTCGCCGGCGATGAGCACCTTGTCGCCCGGGGCGATGGCGACTGTTGCATCAGCGATGACGATCCGCCCATTGCTATGCGCTACCGACAGATTTTCGATGTGAATGCTGTCATCGCCACTTTCGGTGATGGAGATGTGCTTTCCATCCTCCATTTCCGCCCCGACATCGAGGCCCTGCAACTCCTCGACCAGTTCGTCCACCCGCGTCACGGAGGCAAACCATTCGGCGAGTCGCACGATGTTGTCGACGAACCAGATGAGCGCCGCCTGAACCGCGCTGAACGCGGCAACGACCTGCACGACGGCCCCCAGCGACACTGAACCAGAGAGGTATTTCGGTGCGATCAACAGCAGGGGAACGACTGGAAAAAGCGCGCTGTTCGTATTCAGCACCAGCGCGATCAGCCCCTGCTGCCTCACGATCCTCAGCCAGGTTCGGACGACCCGCCCATAGCCCTTGTGAATTGCCGTCAGCTCGTCGGCATCTCCGCCGATCAAGGCGATACTTTCGGCATTCTCGCGAAGCCGCGTCATATCGGCCCGAAAGCGGGCTTCCATCTCGTTCTTTGCCGCAACCCGCCGCACCAGAGGGTGGCCCGCGACATAGGCTGCGAGCGTTGCAAGCCCCGCATAGAGGATTGCAGCCAGGGCCATGTAGAACGGCACGAAAACGGTATGGCCCATGATCGTCAATTCGGCAGAGCCCGCGACTTGCCAGAGCACGGTTGCAAAAGTGGCGGCGGTGACGAATGCCGTGAGCAAACCGATCGTCATCTCGACGAGTGGCTCTATCGCGAGGCGCACATCCTCGGCGATCCGGTATTCCGGCGCGGATTTGATCTGGCTGAGGAGGCTGAGCCGATAATAGCGCTGGTCGGCGATCCACCAGCCTGAAATGAGCCGCGTCAGATGCTCGCGCCACCGGACCTGAAGCAACATGCGACTGACGACCAGCGCTGACATCGACAGGGACGTCGCGGCAAGAAGCACGGGCAGCCAGGCTGCGGTGCTCCACACCAGCGCGACGTCGCGCTGGCCCAGCGCGTCGAAGAACCAACGATTCCACAGGTTCATCGCGAACGCTGCAGCCGTCTGCGCTGCCACGAACGCTAACACGGCTATGGTCAGTATCCATGCCCGCCCGCGGGTCTCGCCGGTCCAGAACCGGAACGCGACGGAGAAGAACTCCCTGAAACGGGATCTCACGGGCACATCGGCCATAATCTGGGAACTCTCCCCCTCGCGCCCCAAGATCCTGCCCAAGGCATGGCTGAAACGACCAGGCTCGATTTACGTTCCAAGGGGCAGGACCGGGGCGCGCTCGCAAGCTGGCGAGAAAGGTCCCTGCGGAAGTGATGCCGGGATGTCGACCCCGAAGGCGGACGTCGCCGCCTGGTAAAATCGCCAGCAAGGCAGGCGTGATTGGCAGCTCTCACATGCTGCCCGGTGAAAAGCGCGTCGGTCGAGAGACTTGCCTTGGTGATACTAGGCTTTTTGTTTCAGGCGACGTCGTGGCAGTGCCGCGCCAGCTCCTCGACATATTGCCGGCGCATCTCGGCGGTGTTGGGAAGGGATCGCTCTTCGAGCCAGGCGAGAAAATCATCGGGTCGAATGGTGACGATCTCCAGAGCCCTGCCGCGAGCCAGCCAGGCATTCATCACGGCAACAGCATTGCGGTGCCATTCCTCGTAATCGGCCGGCATTTGATCGCGGTCATGTGCCAAGTCCCAGAGGCGATGGAAGTCCTCTCGCTCATACCAGGGCAATGCAACCGTGTAGGCCTCAAATGTCGGTTTCATGTCCCCTCCAAGCTCCGGGATCGGTCTCCGCGTGACTCACGTGCAGGAAGTCAATGCCAGCAGGCTACCCCGCCCGTCGGGCGTGATCCAGGAAAAACGAGATTAATCAGCATGTTAACCCGCTCAATTGGCGCTGTTCGAGACAGGGCCGCGAAACAAGGTCTTTGAAACAAAATGGCAGGTTGTGCATTTTACCCATATCGCGACGGTTGAGGTGAATGAGTAACCGCCATGACGGAGACCACGAGCAAGGGCAATGAACTGACGCGCGGCGAGCGCCTTCAGATCATGATCGATCAAGAAGAGCTGCAGGCTCTGGAGGATTTCCGCTTTGACAATCGGATGCCCAGCCGTGCCGCGGCGATCAGGGAGCTCCTGCGCCGGGGTTTGGCCGCGACGGGCTACGACCTCGATGGCAAGCGAAGAGCTTCGAGCGAATATGGCGTGACCCGCAGCTCCTCGAAAAGCCAAGGCGAGGCCGGCCAGCCCGAGGATTGAAGCCCGCAGCTGTCGAAAGGCACATCAACCGACATCGATAGGAGGTCGAGACGCCGGGACGATTGCCGGTGTCATGGCGGCATAGGCTGCCAAAATGACCACAATTCCGATGACGGCAAGCCATATCCAGAACTCGAGAGGGGGGCGACGGCGGCGCTGCATGTCCTGGTAATCTGTCTTCAGCTCGATTGTTCCGCGCCTTCTAAGCCCCAGCCTTCAGCGCAGCGTACCGATCGATCTGAGCGCGCAGGCGTGCCGGCCGGAGGACGGAACAGGTTTTGAAGCGCTCGCGTTGCCTGTCCATTCGATCCACGCGATGCGAGGCCAAGATGAAACTCCCGCTTCTCGCCCTTGGCGTGTTTGCGATCCTTGGGCCGGGACCGCTCGAGGCTGACGCGCAAACCCGCCCGAGCCCGCCGAAAGAAGAGCCAGGCCCGGGATCCGTCACGCAAGAAGGCACGGGGTCCAGCCCGACAGGTCGCTCCCCCTCAATAGACCAAAACAGATCGGTGCCATCGACGACTGAGAGCCAGGACAACAAGAGCTATGGACGGGAAACCGATGCAGCGGGACAAGCTTTGGAACAGGGCAAACCCCGTCCGTCGCCCTAAGGCGTCTTATCCAAATGCGGCGACAGATTTAGCGGCGCCGTCCGATCGCGTCCTTCAAGAGGCTCTGCACAGCGTCGGCGTTGGCTTTTGGTCCCTTCATTCCAACGGCGATATAGTCGTTCCCTACTATCGCTCCGGCTTGCCACTCGCCGCCCATCTTCCTCCCCATGATCTCCATGACAGGTGAGCGAGCGACATAGGCCTTAGCACCGATTCCGGGGACCGATCGAAATCCTTCCCAGCTTTCGAAGCCCCAGGCCTTTAGCTGGAGGGCGTTACCCGCCGGGAAAACACTGACGCTCATCTTGTTATCAGCGTCTTCATTGGACCAAGAACAGCCAGAAGCACCGGGAATGAGGCTGCTTTCGCCCTCCCCTACAGTTGCGCCCACGTAAGCCGAGGCCTCTTTCTGTGTGAACAATTTGCAGAGAGGGTTCTCCGCCGCTTGCGCCGGAGCGACCGCAGCAGAGGCAATCAGCAATGCGAAAAGGGCGAGCCAGCGCATGATTGAGCCTCCCAATCCTCTGCGATCGAGGCTAGCGCCTTCGCCTTGTCGCGTCTTACTGCATATGGAGGATGGCGCGGTCCTTCATGCTGCGATCCCCTCGCAGCGCCCTGCGGTGACAACAATCAGCCGGCTGACAAGCGTCGCATCAGGAACCGCCGCCGACTTTCAGCGTTCGTAGTCGTCCGATTTGGAAAACGATAATGGCGCAAGAATTGACTGTGCTTCGTATCGACGCGGAGTGGGGCTTTCGCGATGTAACGGTCAGGCTTACGGCCTCTAGGCCGGCATTGAAGAGGTCGTCGAGATGGCGCGACGTATGGCACGCCGCATCGGTAGCCAGCTTGTCCTTGGCAGAGAGGCCGAAGAGCATTTGAGGGCGGCATCGGCTGCGCCATCGCTTGACTTGCCACAGCAGAACAGACCCAATCGGCGGAGCAGCCTTCGCGCCTCAGTGGCGCGCTTGGCGCGCGCGGGGGACAGGATATAGAGCCAAAGGCTACGCACTCTGCGAAGCAGATGGCGGTTTGAGAGAGGCTGAGCGCATGGCCGGCTTGGGCGAGCTTCAAAAATGCGGCGCTGGAACTTCACCTTCGTCGACAACTGAAAGAAACCCGGAAGATAGGCCCAGGTCAGAAGCGAGCCGGACACACCTGATGCAGGGGATGCCCGACATCGCAAATGCGCCGGATCCTCGCGATTGGCTCGCGGCCATCATCGACGGTTCCGAAGACGCTATCGTCAGCAAGAATCTCAATGGGATCATCCAGAGCTGGAACCCGGGCGCAACACGGCTCTTCGGCTATGCCGCCGACGAGGTCATCGGCAAGTCGATCACGATTCTGATCCCGCAGGATCGCCTCGATGAGGAGCCGTTGATCCTTGCTAAAATCCAGAGCGGCAAGCGCGTGGAGCATTTCGAGACCAGGCGCCGCCGGAAGGATGGCTCGCTGGTGGACATTTCGCTGACCATCTCGCCCATTCGCAACGAGAACGGCGTCATCGTCGGCGCATCCAAAATTGCGCGCGACATCACCGAGAAGCGCGCGGCACAGGAGCAGCAGCAGCTTCTGATGGGCGAGATGCGCCATCGGGTGAAGAACCTGTTCGCACTGGCCAAGGCCATTGTTGCGATCAGCGCGAAGACGTCGGCGAACCAGGGCGACATCATCGCGGACGTGCAAGCCAGATTGTCCTCGTTAGCGCGCGCGCATGATCTGATCATGTCGGACCGATTGCTCGGTCCGGAAAACGAGCAGCATGTGGGGCTGCTGACACTCGTCCGGACGATCCTCGAACCCTATGCCACGGACGACCGCATCAGCGTTCGCGGCGACGATTGCGATGTCGACGGAAAGTCAGTCACCAATCTGGCGTTGCTGCTGCACGAGTTGGCGACGAACGCTGCCAAGCACGGATCGCTTTCAACCGAGACGGGGCGGCTTGAGGTTGAGGTCTCCGCCGACGATGATCGGACACGCATCCTTTGGCGAGAAACAGGTGGTCCCCTGCCCGCGCCTGGCAGGGCCGGATTCGGCAGTCGCCTCGAAGGAGGACTTGCCAGCGCACTGAACGCGACGGTGGAGCGTGATTGGCAACCGACAGGGCTGGTAGCGTCAATTGCCATCTCTCGGGCTGCGATGAGCGCCTGACCCGGAAAGTCGGTTTTGCCATCCAGAGGCGCCCGCATGATTATTCTCGGGTGACGCGCCAGGCTTGCTGTTCGCTTATGGCGCAACGCACCCAGACCGGCCTCCGGCGCTTGCCACCCCGGTCGTCATTTTGAGTGTCCGCTTGAGGAAGCTATGCAGTAGCAGCGACGCATCGGAGCGCGGGGCGAACCCAACTTGAACAGCCGTCAAATCGAAGTGTTCGCCGCTGTCATGAAAGCTGGAACGGTTTCTCGGGCGGCAGAAATCCTTGGGGTGACGCAGCCTGGCGTCAGCCGCCTGATCGCGGAGCTCGAACGATCCCTCGGCTTCGCCTTGTTCGACCGGGTGCGCAATCGCATCGTCCCCACGCCTGAAGGACGAACGTTTTTCGCGGAGGTTGAGGCCAATTTCCGGGGGATGGATCGCCTGCGTGCCAGCGCGGCCCGGATTCGCGACTATGGTGCCGGCCAGCTCCGGGTCGCCACGCTGTCGGCGCTGAGCTCCTCGATCGTTCCCAATGCCGTGCTGCGGTTCCGCAACCTGCGCCCCGACGCGACGGTAACCCTTATGGTGCTGCCGTCACGCGATGTCCGGGATGGAGTAGCGTCCGGGATCTACGACATCGGCCTGGCCGCCGACGAGATCGATGTCACTGGCGTGGTCCACCAGGTGTTCGTGCAACCGCGAGCGTTGTGCGCTATGCCGCTCGGCCATCCGCTGGCGACGCGCGAAACGATCGGCCCACACGACCTCTCGGGCGTGGATTTCGTCGCCTATGTGCCGGAGGATCGCGCGCGACAACGTTTCGACATGATCCTGTCCGAGGCCGGCGCGGCCCCGCCGCGCGTGGTGGTCGAAACGATCTATGCCGCAACGGTCTGCGCACTGGTGGCCCAGGGCGTCGGCGTCGGGCTGATCAGCCCTTATGCGATTGCCGGCCACGATCAGAGCCAGCTTGTGCTGCGCCCCTTCGAGCCCGCCGTTCAGAGCCGCAGCCTGCTGATCCTGCCGCCGGACAAGCCGAAGTCGCAGCTGGTACGCGACTTCATCGACTGCCTGATGGCAGCACGCTGAGAGGCATAACGATGAGGCATCGTTCCATGCCCGCTGCATGATTGCCTGCCTCGCCGCCCGTCCCGACTATGACGGCAGCAAGGAAAAACGACCATGCACGACCTCACGCTCTGCGTTCATCATCCGGCGGTCAATGAGGAGGGTTACGCCTCGCTCGCCGTGCCGACACACCGCGCTTCCACCATCGTCTATCCCGATGGGGCGAGCTTCATGGCCCGCAAATATCGCGGTTTCGACGGCTATACCTACGGGCTGCACGGCACGCCGACGACCCGCACGCTGGAAGCGCAACTGACACAGTTGCACGACGGGATTCGCACAGTGCTCGTCCCCTCCGGCCAGGCCGCCGTCACCGTCGTCATGCTGTCGGTGCTGATGCCGGGCGACAAGGTCTTGGTCCCGGATCATGTCTATCCCCCTGTGCGAAGCTTCTGCGCCGAGTATCTGGCGCCGCGCGGCATCGCTTATGACGTCTACGACCCGCTCATCGGTGCCGGCATCGCTGATCTCATCGACGAGACCGTCAAGCTGGTCTGGGTCGAGTCGCCCGGCTCGAACACGATGGAGGTGCAGGATGTGCCCGCCATCGTCGCCGCCGCCAAGGCCAAGGGCACACTGGTCGGCTGCGACAACACCTGGGCGACCCCGCTGATCTTCAAGCCGCTTGAGCACGGCGCTGATTTCGCCTGCGAGGCGCTGACCAAATATGTCGGCGGACATTCCGATCTGCTGCTCGGCTCCATTACCGTCAAGGACATGGCACTGCGCCAGAAGATGAAGGAGATCCTGCGCGGCTTCGGCATCGGCGTCTCACCGGACGAGTGCCAGCTCGCCTTGCGCGGCATCGAGACCATGGGCCTGCGCGTCACCCATATGGGCAAGGTCTCGGAGGACTTCGCCCGCCGACTGATGGGTCATCCGATGGTCGAGCGCGTGCTGCATCCGGCTTTGCCCTCCTGCCCGGGGCACGACATCTGGAAGCGCGACATGGGACGCTCCTCGGGCCTGTTCAGCCTCGTGCTGAAACCGGTCGACGACGAGGCCATGAGCGCCGCGCTGAGCGCGCTGCGCGTCTTCGCGATCGGTGCTTCCTGGGGCGGCACGCGCAGCCTCGTCGCGCCGCAAGCGGTCGGGCCGGACAGGACCGCGACGGCATGGACCGCGAAAGGCCCCCTCCTGCGGGTCAGCATCGGCCTCGAAGAGCCTGATGAGTTGTGGACCGATCTGAGCCGGCTGCTTTCGGTGCTCGGACAGGCCCCCGCGAACAGGGCGGCCTGACAGGAGGCAGCATCAAGACTGCGATGACACGAACACGGCGCGAGCCTCGCGCCGTGATGGGGAGGCTTTGCCCGAAGACGGCCTATCAAACACCAAAAAGGAAGGGGAAATCGATGATGAAACTGCTCCAGGCGGCAACGGTGCTGGCTCTTCTGGCTCCGTTCTGCGGACCCGCTACAGCTCAGTCCAGCCAAACCCTGGCGAAGATCCGGGAGCGTGGCGAATTGATCTGCGGCAGCAGTCCCGGTGTCGCCGGCTTTTCGATCCAGGATGGCAACGGACGATGGAACGGCTTCGACACCGACATCTGTCGTGCGCTCGCAGTTGCCATCTTCAACGACCAGAACAAGGTCAAATTCATTCCGCTGAGTTCCAAGGATCGATTGATCGCGCTGCAAGCGGGCGAGATCGACGTGTTGCCGCGCACCACGACCTGGACCTTGTCGCGCAACCTTAGTCAGGGCGTCACCTTCACCACCGTCAACTACTATGACGGGCAAGGCTTCATGGTCGCGAAGAAGCTCGGTGTCACCAGCGCCAGCAAGCTGGACGGCGCTTCGATCTGCGTAGCACAGGGCACGACGAGCGAACTCAATCTCGCGGACTATTTCCGGCGCAACAAGATGAAATACGAGGTTGCCGCCTTCGGGACCTCGGAGGAAGCGCTGAAGGCCTACGAGTCAGGTCGCTGTGACGCCTACACCACTGACATCTCGGCCCTCTCCGCGGTCCGGCTCAAATTGCAGGACATGGACAATCACGTCATCCTGCCCGAGGTGATTTCGAAAGAGCCGCTCGGCCCATGGGTTCGAACGGGAGACGAAGGCTGGTTCAACCTGGTGCGCTTCACCGTCTTCGCTTTGATCAATGCCGAAGAACTCGGTGTGACGAAGGCCAACGTCAAGGAAATGCTCAAATCCGACAACCCTGAGATCAAGCGCTTCCTCGGCCTGGAAGGAAAGTTTGGCGAAGGGCTGGGCCTCACCAATGATTGGACCGTGCGCATGATTACAACGGTCGGCAATTACGGCGAGAGCTTCGAGCGCCATCTCGGCAAGGGATCGCAGCTCAAGCTGGAGCGTGGCCCCAATGCCCTCTGGACGAATGGCGGCCTACAGTATTCGCCGCCCTTCCGGTGAAGCACACTGTCAGACCGCCCTCGGCGGCGTAACCGTGGCCGAGCCGTCCGGCGCCGAGGCTAACGCGGCCTCGACGCCGAAAACATCCGCGCTCATGTCAGTCCTGATCACCACGTCCGGCCCACCGTGGCAGATCAGTCGGCCGCCGCGCTTTACCGCGATCCTGTCGGAAAAGCGGGTGGCGATGTTCAGATCGTGGAGGACGACGACGGTGGTCAGCGCGCGCTCGCGCGTTGGGCGGCGAACGATCTGCATGCCCCCCAGTTGATGCCGGACGTCCAGGGCACTGATCGGCTCGTCGAGGCCCCGAGGGGATCGCGGAACGGATCGTGGCATGGGCCAAGTAGCGGATCAGTCGTCGAGGACGAAGTCAGACTTGGGTTGAGAAGGACCTCCGCTTTGTGGTCTGGCAAAAGTCCGCTTCGCGGCGATGGTCCAATGTCCGCTGCTGGCGCTTCTCGGCGGAACGAATCCCGCTTGCATTAAGCGGCAATCTTCTGCGTTTAGCGGTCGGCAGTGGCGGCCAGCGGCTTTTCGGACATCTCGGTCGTGATCCCCTCATCGATCGGCGTCTCATAGGTCATCAGCATGTAGCCGAGCACCGAATAGAAGCCGACCGTCGCGATCAGGTCGAACACCGCCTCGCGTCCGATCGCAGCAGCCAATTCAGCTTCAAGCGCGAGTGACAGACGCTTGTCGTCGAAGAGCGCATCGACCGCGCGTACGATCAGCCCGTCCTCGCCTTCCGGCTGGCCCCGCAGCGCCGCGATGCGGGCATCGCTCATGCCGAGCGCCCGCGCCCTGCTGACATGATGCGCCCATTCATAGGGCGAGCCCATGCGATGCGCCGCGCGCAGGATCACCACCTCCGAACGCACCGGCCCGAGCGCGCTGTCCTTGACGATATGCTGGCGCAAGGGCGCCCAGGCCTTCAGCAAGGCCGGATGATGCGCCATCGTCCGATAGACGTTGAGCGCGCCGGCAAAGCCGATCTTCATCTCGGCGATCGTCTCGGGCCAGTCGGCATCGCTGATCGGCGGACAAGGAGAGATCGTCATCGGCTATCTCGCGGAGGTCAAGCGTTGAGGTATTTGGCGTAGAGGGCCGGCACGCGATCAGCCCAGATACCGGTGAAGCTGCGATAGCGCGCGACCTCGGCGAGGTCGACCTCGACCCGCAGCACGTCCTCGCGATCATGATCGAGCGCGCCGAGCACGCGGCCATCCGGCGCCACCGCGCAGGAGCGGCCGAAGAAGCGCTGCCCGCCGCGGCTGCCGCTGCGGTTGCAGCTCAGGAAGAAGACGCCGTTCTCGGTCGCCCGCGTATAGGCGCGGTGGATGAAGAGCCCCTCGTCGGTCACCGGCGCATTCTCCCCCCCGAACGAAGCCCAGACCGAGGTCACGATGCTCGCACCCTGAAGCGCGAGGATGCGGGTGATCTCGGGGAAGCGGATATCGTAGCAGACCTGCATGCCGAGCCGCGTGCCGAAGACGGGATAAGTGTCGATGCTGTCCCCGCCGCTGAAGAACAGCTTCTCGTTCTGCCATTGGTGGATCTTGGTGTAGTCGCCGAGCACGCCCTCCGGGCCGATCAACAGCGAGGCATTGCGCATCACGCCGGCGCGCAGGCGATCGCGCAGGCCGAGGCCGATGACGATATGTACGCGGTGCCGCGCGGCGAGTGCGACGAGCGCCCTCACCTCCTCGCCATCCGGCGCGGCGCAGGCCTCGTAGAGCGCCGCTCCGAAATGAGGGACGTCGCTGACGAGCGCCCCGCCCGGCACCAGTGGCTCGACATAGCCGGTGTTGGCGAGTTCGGGGAACAGGATGAGCTGGGCGCCTTTCGCCGCCTCGGCCGCGACGAAGTCGTGGATGCGGCGGAAGTTCTCGGCCGGCGCCAAAGACTGGACGTCGAGCTGGACGAGGCTGGCGGCAATCATGCGTCGGCTCCGGCGATGCGGCGCCCGGTGGCGAAATCCCAGTCTCGCCCCGGCGCCGCGTTGATCAAGGCCCGTGTATACTCATGGCGCGGCCGCGCCAGCACTTCGGCGGCCGGCCCGTCCTCGACGACGCGGCCGCGCTGCATCACCATCACCTCGTCGCAGATCTGCGCGGCGACGCGCAGATCATGGGTGATGAACAGCACGGCGAGATTGCGCCGCTCCTGGATCTCCGCCAGCAGCGCGAGCACCTGCGCCTGCACGGAGACGTCGAGGGCAGAGACGGCCTCGTCCGCGACGATCACCTCGGGCTCCATCATCAGGGCGCGCGCGATGGCGATGCGCTGGCGTTGGCCGCCGGAGAACTGATGGGGAAAGCGTTCGAGGCTTGTGCTGGGCAGGCCGACCACCTCGAGCAATTCGCCCGCGCGCTTCAGCGCAGAGCCGCGCTCCTCGCCGAGATTGAGCGGCCCCTCGATCAGGCTCTCACCGATGCGCAGGCGCGGATTGAGCGAGCGATTGGGATCCTGGAACACCATCTGCACGCGCCGCCGCGCCGGGGCCAGCGCCTTCTGGCCCTGGAGCGGGGCGATGTCCTGGCCGTTGACCCGGATCTCGCCGCCGGTCGGATGTTCCAGGCGCATCAGGCAGCGCGCGACCGTCGACTTGCCCGAGCCGCTTTCGCCGACGATGCCGAGCGTGCGCCCACGCTCCAGCCTGAAGCTGACATCGTTCACGGCACGGACAGTGCGGATGTCGCGCCCCATCAGCTTCCCAAGCAAAGAACCGAAGCTGAAGGTCTTTTCGAGATTGCGGATCTCGACCACGGCCTCGGCCGCTTTCGGTGCAATACGTGGAGCACGCGGCACCAGCGACGGCACGGCCCGCAGCAGGTCGCGCGTGTAATCCTCGCGCGGCCGGCTCAGCACCTGCTCGACGGGACCGGTCTCGACGATCTCGCCGCGACGCATCACGCAGACCCGGTCGGCGATGTCGACGACGACGCCCATGTCATGGGTGATGAACAGGACGGCGGTGTTCTGCTTGTCCTGCAACTCGCGGATCAGGCTGAGGATCTGCTTCTGCGTGGTGACGTCGAGCGCGGTGGTCGGCTCATCGGCGATCAGGAGCTTCGGCTTCAAGGCAAGCGCCATCGCGATCATCACGCGCTGGCGCTGTCCGCCCGAGAGCTGGTGCGGATAGCTGTCATAAATCCGCGCCGGATCGGGCAGATGCACGGCCTCGAAGGCGGCGAGCGCGGCTTCCTTGCGTTCCTTAGGACGCATTGTCGTGTGCGCCCAATAGACTTCGTCCATCTGGAGGCCGATGGTCAGCACCGGATTCAGCGCGGTCATCGGCTCCTGGAAGATCATCGCCATCTCGGCGCCGCGCAGCGCCTTTGTGCGGGACGGCGTCGCGGTCAGAATGTCCTCGCCGTTAAGCAGCACCGCGCCGCCCGTGGCCCGCAACTCGTCGCGCGGCAGCAGGTCCATCGTCACCAGCGAGGTCACCGACTTGCCGGAGCCGGATTCGCCGACGAGGCAAAGCGTCTCGCCCGGCATGATGTCGAAGCTGATGCCCTTCAGAATCTCGCTGGGCTCGCGGCCGCGCGTCGCGACCTTGAGGTCGCGGATCGAGAGCACCGGCTGGCTGGAGGATGTCGTCGTCACGGGGCTCTCCCCTGCATCTTCGGGTCGAGCCGGTCGCGCAGCGCGTCGCCCAGCAGGTTGATCGACAGGATGCAGGCCGACAGCACGATCGCCGGCCAGAACACCAGCCAGTGGTTGATCGCGAAATAGAGCCGCCCCTCAGCCATGATGTTGCCCCAGCTCGGGATCTCCGTGCCGATGCCGACGCCGAGGAAGGACAAAGCCGCCTCCGTCAGGATGGCGGAGGCATACATATAGGTCCCCTGCACGATCAGCGGGGCGATCGTCGTCGGCAGCAGATGCTTCCAGATCAGCTTGGCAGGCGGCGTGCCGAGCAGCATCGCCGCATCGACATAGGTCTCCTCGCGGGCGGCGATGACGCGCGCGCGGACCAGCCGGACGACCTGCGGAATCGCCGGGATCATGATCGCGATGATGACGGTGGTGAGCCCGCCGCGGACCAGCGCGACGATGGCGATGGCGAGCAGGATGCCAGGGATCGCCATCAGCCCGTCCATCATCCGCATCAGCACGCCGTCGACGCTGCGGTACCAGCCAGCGATCAGACCGAGCGGAAGGCCGATCACGATGGCGCCGATGGCGACGCCGGCCCCCACCAGCAGCGAGACCCGCGCGCCATAGACCACGCGCGAAAAGAGGTCGCGGCCGAAGCTGTCGGTGCCCAGCCAGTAGAGGTTCGAGGAAGGCTTGAGCCGCATCGCCGCGTTGAGCTTGGTCGGCTCGAAATTCGCGATGAACGGCGCGAAGACAGCCATCGCAACGACGATGATGAGGACGAGAATGGCGAGCACCGTCGTCCAGTGCGGCGGGTTTCTGAGCAGGCGGCGGCGCGGGAGGCCGCCTTGCGCGGGGTTCGATGCAGCGCTCATTGGTAGCGGATCCTCGGGTCGCTCAGCGCGTAGGAGAGATCGATCAGCAGGTTGATCAGCACATAGGTTCCGGCCGTCAGCAGGATGATCGCCTGGATCAGCGGGTAGTCGCGGGCGAGCACGCCGTCGACGACCAGCCGTCCGAGACCGGGGATGTTGAAGACCGTCTCGGTGACGACGACGCCGGAGACCATCATGGCAAAGCCGGTTCCGACCACGGTGAGGATCGGGATTGCGGCGTTGCGCAGGGCGTGGCGGAACAGGACGATGCGCTCGCCCAACCCTTTCGCCCGCGCCGTGCGGACATAATCCTCGCGCAGCACTTCCAGCATCGAGGCTCGCGTCATCCGCGAGACCAGCGCGATGTAGAAGAAGGAAAGTGCCAGCCCCGGCAGCAGGATGCGGTGGAGGAACTGGCCGAAGCCCTCGGCGAGCGGCTTGTAGCCCTGCACCGGGAACCATTTCAGGTCCACCGCGAAGACCGCGATCAGCACATAGCCGATCACGAAGATCGGGACGGAGAAGCCGACGACCGAGAGCGCCATGACGAAGCGGTCGACCATGCCGCCATGGCGCCAGGCGGCGAGCACGCCGAGCGGCAGCGAGATGACGACCGTGAAGATCATCGCCATCACCGCGAGCGCCAGCGTCGGGCCGATGCGCTGGCCGATCATCTCCAGAACCGGGCGTTGCGAGATCAGCGAATGCCCGAAATCGCCCTGCGCCATGCCGCCAAGCCAGGTGGCGAACTGGCCGGCGAGCGGCTTGTCGAGGCCGAGATTCTCACGGATCGCGGCAAGCTGGGCCGGCGTCGCCTGATCGCCGGCAATGGCCTGGGCCGGATCGCCCGGCGTCAGGCGCAGCAACAGGAAGACGAACAGCGCCACGAAGAACATGACGGGGATCGCCATCAGCAGCCTGCGCAGGAAGTAGGAAGCCATGTGGTGCTCCGCGCCTGGGCGCTGGCCGGACAGCCAGTGCTCGGTCAAGCCAGCCGGGCGGCAATGCCGCCCGGTTCGCGAGGTTACTTGCTCACGCCCCAGAACAGGGTGAGCGGGCCGGGCTGGAGGTTCTTCAGCTTGGCGGTCCAGGCGGCGACGGACTGGAACTCGCCGGCATTGAAATAGAAGCCCTCGTCATAGGCGATCTGCTGGATCTCGCGGGCGATTGTCTTCTGTTCGTCGAGCGTCGGCGCGGTGAGGAAGGCAGCGCGCAGTTCCTCGACGCGGGCGCTTTTCGGCCAGCCCGACCACGCCGTCTCCGCGCCCGAGCCGTCGAGCAGGGCATGCACGGTCGGGTTCCAGATGCCGGAGACGCCCCAATAGGTGAACAGCATGTTCCAGCCGCCCTGTGCCACGGGTTGCGTGCTGTTCTTGCGCGACTGCAGCGTCGCCCAATCCATCGCGGCGACATCGACCTTGAAACCGGCCTCGCGCAGGCGCTCGGCCGCGACGATCGGCTGGGTCGAGAGGATCGTCAGGTCCGTCGGCTGCATCATCAGCACCGGCGTGCCGTCATAGCCGGAGGCCTTCAGCAGCTCCTTCGCCTTGGCCATGCGCTCCTTGGCGCTGCCTTTGAGATATTCCGAGCCGGCATCCGAGGCGAGCGGCACGTCGCAGCCATAGACCGAGGCGCAGAGCTTGTAATACTGGCTGTCGCCGATCGCGGTCTGCATCAGCTGCTCTTGGTCGAGCGCATACATCGCCGCCTGGCGGACCTTGGGATTGTCGAAGGGCGGCAGGCGATGATTGAAGCGGCCGGTGACCTGGCTGCCGAGCGCGTTGATGGCGCCCGTCTTGATCTCGTCATTGGCCTTGAGCAGCGGCAGCAGGTCGATCGTCACCTGCTCGATCAGGTCGACATCGCCGGACTGCAATGCATTGATCGAGGTCTGCATGTCCGGCATCGCCTTCCACACGACCTTGTCGACATTCACGGTCTTGCCGCCGGCGGTCCAGCTCATCGGCTCGGCGCGCGGCTTGTAGTCGGTGTTCTTGACATAGACGGCCTGATCGCCGGGACGATACTGGGCCGCGACGAACTTGAACGGGCCGGAGCCGACCATCTCCGTCACCTGCTGGCCGGCGGGCGTCTCGGCGAGACGCTTCGGCATCATGAAGGGCGGCACCGGCGAGGGCTTCGCCAGCAGTTCCAGCACCTGGCCGAAAGGCTTCGCCAGCTTGACGACGAGCACCTTGTCAGAGGTCGCCTCGATCGAGGCGACCGAGCCCATCATCGTGCGCCCGGCGCCGTCATTGGCGGCCCAGCGCTTCAGCGAGGCGACGCAATCGGCCGCGGTCACCGGCGTGCCGTCATGCCATTTCAAGCCGTCGCGCAAGGTGAAGGTATAGGTCATCTTGTCGGCTGAGACGGCGTAGTCGGCCATCTGCGGCTGCGGGTTGTACTTGGCATCCATGCCGAGCAGCGTGTCGAACACCATGAAGCCATGCGTGCGCACGATCTGGGCGGTGCTCAGGATCGGATCGAGCGACCTGAGCGGCGCCTGCATGACGACATTGAGCGTCGTCTCGGCAAAAGCCGGCAATGCGTGAAGAGAGCCGGCGAGCAGCGCCGCAGCCCCGAAAGTCCTGAACCGAAACGTCATTGTTATCCCCTCGTTTTTGGTTGCTTGGATTGGCGCGTGTCGTCAGGCGGGAGCGTCGCTCCACGGATAGGCGCGTGCCGTGTCGAGCTGGCGGTACGGGATCAGCCTGACATTGGCAGGGCCCAGATCGGGCGTGTCGACCACGAGGATGCGGTCGGCCAGCGGCTCGTAGTAGTCGCGGAAATGCGTCTTCGAGCGCAGCAGGATGACGTCGTAATCTTCTGGTCGCTCGCCAAAGATGAAGAACGGGTCGCCATCGACGGCGAAGGCGAAATGCGAGACCACGGAGATCCGGACCGCGCCAATCTGGAGCAGTGCCGTCAGCCCGAGATCGACGAAGGAACCGCGCTGGTAGCGGCCGGAGACGTTGAAGGATTTCGGCCCCGACCAGAGGACGCGTGCCACTGCCTCGACCGGCCCACCAGTCTCCGGCGCCGTCTTGCCGGCGAGCGCGACCGGGATCTCGGCGCCCTCGCCCGCTGCATTGGCCTGCGCGGCCGTCTCGGGGTCGAGCAGGAAAGGCACGTTGACCCTCCCGACATCGCGGCCGAGCAAAGCCCGCAGCAGATGGGTGGAATCGTTCATCCGGTCGGCATGCTCGAGCAGCACGATCGGCCGGCCCGTCGCGGGACTGCGCTCGATATCGGCCAGGGCGTCCTCGACGCTCAGGATCGGGATGGCGTTGGCGATGGCCTTGCGCGCCGAGCGCAACCGGCCTGAGAAGGCCTGCGCCTTGGCCTCGGCCGCCTCCTGCCCGTCCCAGTCCAGGCAGATCACCGACATGCCGGTATTGGCACTGTCGGCATAGGAGAAGCCGGCCATGATCGAGATGTCGCAATCGCCGTCCTGCTCGGCGGCCCGCGCCTCGGCGATGATCGAGGCCAGCGGTGCCAGCGCCGTCGCCGACATGATCGAGGGGATGACGACATCCGGCCGCGCCACCGCGAGACCCGGCCGACGGCCCTCGCGCAGGAACCTGAGCAGCGCGCGGGTCGCCCGCTCGCCGGTCTCGCCCATGTCGATATGCGGGGAATGGCGATAGGCGACGGCGATATCGGCGCCGCGCAGCGTCTCGCGGTCGATATTGCCGTGATAGTCGAGCGCGACGGCGATCGGCAGCGCCGGAAAGGCCGCGCGCACCGCATCGATGACGTGCCGCTCGACATCGGCATAGCCGGGCGCCCAGCAGGCACCGTGCAGGAACAGGATGGCGCCGTCGAGCGGGCCATTCTTGCGGAGGCCCTCGGCGATCTCGCCGGTGTAGTGCGCAACCGCCTCAACCGCAGTCGGCCCGAGCGCGCCGAGCAGCGTGTGGAACAGCGGCACGAACTCCGCGGCTTCGGCCTCGCAGATCTTCAGGCAGCCGCCGGGTACAGTGTTGGTACCGCGGAACCGTTCCGTCAGCTCAGCCCCGCGCACGCAGACGCGCTCGAACTCCGCCAGCTCCACGATCTGCGGAACGGCCGTGACCGATTCGAGATTGAAGCCGGCGAAGGCGATGCGGAACGCCATGGCAGCGGTCAGACCCTGACCGCCGCGTCGATCGCGCCGCCGATCCGTTCGACGATCAGATCGATTTCCTCGGGCGTGATGATATAGGGCGGCGCCAGCAGGACATGATCGCCGATCCGCCCGTCGATGGTGCCGCCCATCGGGTAGCTCATCAGGCCGCGCGCCATCGCCTCCTTCTTGATCCGGGCATGCACCTTCAGCGCCGGGGCGAAGGGCGTCTTGGTCTCCTTGTCAGCAACGATCTCGATGCCTCGGAACAGGCCGCGGCCGCGGATATCGCCGACATGGGGCGACTGGCCGAGGCGAGCGTCGAGCCCGGCCTGAAGGCGCTCGCCCATCAGGCGGACGTTTTCCAGCATCTCCGGCTGCGAGATCAGCTCGACGACCTTGTTGGCCGCCGCCGCCGCCATCGGATGGCAGATATAGGTGTGGCCGTGCTGGAACAGGCCGGAACCTTCGGCGAAGGCGCGGTAGATCCTGTCCGAGAGCAGCACCGCGCCGATCGGCTGGTAGCCGCCCCCCAGCCCCTTGGCGATGGTGACGAGATCGGGCGAGATGCCCTCCTGCTCGCAGGCGAACATCGTGCCGGTGCGGCCCATGCCGCACATCACCTCGTCAAGGATCAGCAGGACGCCATATTTGTCGCAGATGCGGCGGATGCGGGCGAAGTAGTCCGCGACCGGCCCGACAGCGCCGAGCGTCGCGCCAACCACCGGCTCGGCGATGAAGGCGATGACCTCTTCCGCGCCGAGCTCGAGGATCTTGGCCTCCAGCTCGTCGGCAAGACGGGCGGCATACGCCTCGGGCGTCTCGCCGGCCTTCTGGCCACGATAGGCGTAGCAGGGCGAGACATGGTGTGTCTGCGGCAGGATCGGCTGGAACTGCGCCCGCCGCCAGGCATTGCCGCCGGCGGCCAGCGCGCCCAGCGTATTGCCGTGGTAGCTCTGCCGGCGCGCGATGAAATGGCGGCGCTGCGGCTGGCCGATCTCGACGAAATACTGCCGCGCCATCTTCATGGCGGCCTCGACGGCCTCGGAGCCGCCGGAGACGAGATAGACGTAATCGAGCCCCTCCGGCGCCAGCCCGACCAGGCGCTCGGCCAGCTCCTCGGCGACATCGGTGGTGAAGAAGGAGGTGTGGGCGTAGGCGATGCGGTCCATCTGCGCGCGCATCGCCGCCATGACCTCGGGATGGCCGTGGCCAAGACAGGAGACGGCGGCGCCGCCCGATCCGTCGATATAGCTGCGGCCATCCGCGTCGGTGATCGTGACGCCCTGCCCCGCAACCGCTTGCGGCAACCGGCCGCCGATCGAGCGATGGAGAATCCTGGTCATCTCAAGCTTCCCGGATTGGCGCGGACAGGCCGCCGCGACGCGCAGCCTCATGACACGCCTCATCGAGTGATGCAACATTTGTTTTATATGATACAAATCGGAAACGATTGACGCTAAAACCGTCGCGACGGAACAGTCCAGCGCAACGCCCTCAAAGGCTGAGGGAAAGCCGAGAAACCGTTTGAAATCCGACCGGCGCGCGGGAATGGTCGCGACGGGGCAAAGAGGGTGCGATTCAAATGTTGCAGGCGGATCCCTTGCGCGAGCGCATCGTCAGCCTCTTCGACGGCATGTCCCCGCAATTGCAGCAGGCGGCGCGTTACATCATCGAGCATCCGCAGGAGGTGGCGCTGGTCTCGATGCGCGAGCTGGCGCGCAATGCCGGTGTGCAGCCCTCGACGATGACGCGGCTCGCGAAGTTCCTGGGCCTCGCCGGCTATGACGATATCCGCGCCCATCATGCCGAGGCGATCCGCTTCCGCGTCGACGGCTTCGCGGCACGCGCGATGAAGACCGACGAGAGCGAGCAGGACATGGCCGCCGCGCAATTGTCGCGGCGCATGCTGCAAGGGCTCGCCGCCCAGATCGCGCGCCTGTCGGAACCGGCCTCGCTGGAACGTCTCTCGGCGGCGGCCGACCGGCTGGCGCAGGCGCGCCGGATCTATGTGCTGGGCCTGCGCTCCTGCCATTCGGTCGCCTGGCATTTCCACTATGTGATGGCGCTGCTCGGGGAGAAGACGATCCATCTCGACGGGCCGGCCGACACGGTGGGCGACGGGTTGATCCGCGCCGGCGCCGAGGACGTGCTGCTCGCCATCTCGATCAATCCTTACGCGCGCCACAGCCTGGAGCTCGCCGAGCTCGCTCGCGAAAAGGGGCTCGGCATCATCGCGATCACCGACAGCGAGGTCTCGCCGCTGGTCGGCGTCGCCGATCAGGCCATCCTCTGCTCCACCGAGAGCCAGAGCTTCTTTCACACGCTGGCGCCGGCGCTGGCGATCTCCGAGGTGCTCTGCGGATTACTGGCCAACAAGGATCGCAATGCGGCGCTCGCCGCGCTCCATCGCGCCGACCGCCACCTGCTCTCGCTGAACACCTATGCGACCGCCATTCCTCGCAGAAAAATCTAGTCTTTTGGGGCGAGCGCGCCGCTAAATCTTGAAACAATCTGGCAAGATCGGTTCGAGAGCCGGAAAGAGGACCTCTGCCACGAACCTTCCCAGGGCAACGCGGCTCATCCTCAAGCCTTCATTGTTACCGATTGGTGATGTCCGCTTCCGGGCAAAGCGCCAACTTCCGCTATTGGCGCATTTCGTCCGGACGAACGTCTGACGTTTGTGACCCCTAGCCGACGTCTGGAACGTCTGCTTCAGGGCAGCCTGCTGAGGCTGGCAGTCGAGCAGCCAAGGGTGGCCCATCCCGGACGCTGGCAACGTCCGCATTCTGGGAGGCTGATCGAAAGCGGCATGATGGCTGGCCGCGGGGCTTCGTTGAGCTGCGGTATCCAATAGCTGTTCCACGACGCAAGGGCCGTCGATCGCAGGTCACAGCGACCGGGGCCGAACATCGCTCCCGTTACCGATCAGCGCCTTGGCCAGCGCGATCGGCGTGCGTTGCTCGGACCGATAACGGAACTCGATGAGACGGCGCGATATCCCGACCGGCAGGAAGGCGATCAGGATATGGAACAGCGAAAGGGCGAGCTTCCGCTTCGCTGAAAAATAGTCCCCGCTGATGACCCTGATCAGCATGGGAAGTTGCCGAAAGCGATCCATGCGCCTGTCGATCGACGCAAGGACCGACTTCTTCTCGAGGTAGAAGAAGGTCTGTTCGGCATCGAGCTGCGGCCTCGCGCTCCCCGCCGGCATGACCCGATTGAGATGGCCTATGAGGTTTCGGAAGCGCTGCATGTGCTGCTCGATCCTGGCGCCGTCGATGGCTCGACCGACACCGGAGATGTTGCGATCGTGAACGCGATAGAGCCCGAGCTCCTGTGGCAGGGAGACGACCTCGCCAAAGAAGGGGGCCGCGAGGACGATGATCCCGTCGACCGCGTCGTCATAATCGGCGTCGCGCAGCAATTCGCAGAGGTCGCGCCTGAACACGTTCCCGGAGGTCGGCGGGCTGACATAGACGCCGGTCCGGCGGACACGCTCGCTCAGATCGCTCGTCATGCGAATCTGGTCGGGCTCGGGAACGGCCGAGCCCAGCCTGTTGCCGTCGCGGTCGATGCGGCTGAGGCAGAATTGCAGCTTGGCGACCGACGGATCGAGCCGCGGGATGATCACATCGAGTGCGCCGGGGGCGAGCTCGTCGTCGGCATCGAGGAACAGCACGAAGGGCGCCGTGGTCCGGTCGAGGCCGAAGATGCAGGCACGGCGCTGGCCGCCGTTCTCGGTCCGGTGGGCCGTTACTCCCGTCCTGCCGATGACGTCCCAGGAGGCGTCGGTCGAGCCGTCGTCGACGACAATCAATTCACAGTCGTCGCGGCCCTGTGCGAGCACGCTGCGGATCGCGCGCTCGACATATTCCGCATAGTTGAAGCAGTTGATGATTACCGCGAGCCTGGGAGTCGAACCGGTCATGCGCCGCTCCGCTGAAATCTAAAGCCTGCGGCGCATCCACCATGGCGCAGGGCCCGCGCCAGCGGCGACGAAGCGCCCCATTTGGCGCGGACATTGCAAGAGCCGTACCGGGCCGATCGGCGGCTCCGGAGCGATGGTCGAGCGCGCGATGCCGGACGGGAAGACCAGGGTCCTCTACATCGTGCCGCCGACGCGGTCGTTTGCCGGCATCGAGCGCGTCACCGATTCGATCTGCTCGGCGCTGGCGAGCGAGTACAGAGGCGATCTCGAGATCTCCGTCCTCTACACGTCGCCCTTCGAGCAGATCGTCGGCCAGCCGCGGCCATACGACGTCCTTCTCAGCTTCTCGAACGGGCGGCTGGACCTGCTGCGGCGGGTTCGGAAGACGATTGCCGACGGCCGGTTCGACCTCGTCGTGGTGCCGCAGGTCGAGCCGACGGCGGTGTTCTGGCTCGCCTGCCTCGGCATCAGGCGCCGCTTCATCCTCTACCTTCACGGCAATCCCAGGCTCGAGCGGCGCTCATTCAAGGCAACCGTCCTGTTCGAGGCCATGCGGTTTCTGGTCCTGCCGCGGCTGGCGCGCGTCTTCGGGACGTCGCCGCGCCAGCTCGACGCCTTCCGACACGATTATCCCAGCAAGGTCGAACATGTCTGGGTGCCAAATCCCGTGCGCTCCTTCGATACAGCCGTGCCTATGCCGGCGCCCGCGATCGACCGTCCGATCCGCTTCGTCACGGTGGGTCGGTTCGCCTATCAGAAGGGCTACGACGTCCTTCTGCGCGCCTTTGCCGCCTTCTGCGAGACGCGCAGGGGTGCCGAGCTTGCGCTCGTCGGCTATGGCGAGGAGGAGGCGGCGATCCGCGCCCTGATCGACGAACTCGGCCTCGCCGACCGGGTCAGGATCGAGCACTATCCTGACAGCCCGGCCATTCCGTTGTCGAACAGCGACGTCTACCTGTCGGGCGCACGCTGGGAAGGCTGGTCTCTGGCCATCTGCGAGGCGCTGCGCTTCGGCCTGCCGGTGATCGCCTTCGATTGCGAATTCGGACCCAGCGACATCCTTGTCGACAACCGGCTCGGCCGGCTCGTGCCGCTGGGCGACATGGCCGGTTTCGTCGAGGCGATGGTGCATTATCACGACCATGTCGTGTCGCAGCGCCGCGATGCGCAATACCGCATCGACTACATCGATCGTTTCAGCCTCGACAAGGTCGTGCATGCCCATGCACAGGCCCTGCTCGCCGCCGATGGGCGCGCCCAGCCACGGTCAGCCGTCGCCGGAGGCAGCCTGACAGCCGCGCCAGCCGGCGCATCCTGAGCCCATGGCGGCCGCGCTCATGCCCGGCGATCAACGTTTTCGTAGCGGACGGTGTCATCCTCGCCCGGATGGGAGCCGGATCGTCGAAGCCCGTGTCGTCGGGGCGATCTTCACCAGCTCCTCGCCGCTGGTTTGAGCCGCTCCACGCCCCATACCAGCGCAAAACCCAGCCCAAGGCCGGCGGCCTTGATCCAGACGTCGTGGATGGTGCCGTGCCGCGTCGGCGACCAGTTCTGGGCGAGTTCGAGCGAGATCACCGCGGCAAGGCCAGCGGCGAAGATGAGAAGGCGCTGCCGAGGATAGCCGATCGCGAAGGCGGCGGCCGCGGCGAGGAAAGCGAGGCCTCGCTCGAAATCCGGCATCAGCCAGGCGACGGATGGCCGCTGCTCGATGCCGGACAATGTCGCGTGGACGATCACGAGCATCAGCGCCCAGCCGGAGAAGCGGGCGAGGCGGCGGATGGCGGCCATCCGCGCCCGCACCCAGCGCAGGAGGCGGGCGGCCCAACGGTTCGATCTGGGCCCGCTGCGCAGCATGCGCCCGAGATCGGTGTCGTCGATCTCCGTGCGCCAGGCGGCGATCATCGATTGCTGCTCCCGCAACTGTTCGAGCCGGCGGAAGGCCGCCATCATCTGCGCTTCCGCCTCGACCAGCCTGGCCTCGTCGGTCGGCTCGCGCTCGAAATAGATGCCGTCCTCATTGCCGAGCAGCGCTGCCGCGCGGGTGCGAGCCTCGTCGAGCCGGCGCGACAGCCCGGAACTTTCGCGCTCGATCGCGGCGAGCGCCTGCTCGAGCTGCCCGTAGAGCGGTCCCAGCCTGTCGAGATCCGTGTCGCGGTCTCGATCCGAACTCCGAAACCGGACAGGCAACGTCATCGCCCCCTCTCCCATCGCAATGGCAGGCCGCGGCAAGAGGCGCGATCGCGCAAGCCGCTGTTGCGGGGATCATCAGCAATTCATGTGCCAGAAGAGCAATTCATGTGCCAGAAGGCCCGCGGCGCAAGCGCTCAGCGAGGCTGGCGCGGCCCGAGGAGATCGAGGACGCCACGCGGACGCGGTTCATCACCGGTCGCGCTGCGCGACCTGAGGACGGCGACGAGCACGGCGCAAACGGCGACGATCGCACTGGCGACCACGGCGGTGGCGATGAACGCGACCAGCAGGCCATGCGGCCACATCAACCAGAGGGTCAGCGCACCGCTGGCGATGGCAGCCAGGAAGAAGACGATCAGCATCGCTCGTGCTTTCGCGGCTCGCTATCGGCCAGTGACTATAGCTTTGCTCGCCGTCCCGAGAAAGGCTTCGGGCGCGCGTGGGATTTCCACCAGCCTGGACCCTCATGGTTAAGGGCACGCTAACGGCCCTCGAGGGACTGGCAACGGATTTGCTTGGGGGTTTGCCAGAGTGGTCTGCCGTGGAGTGTTTTGTGAGATACCTCACTCTCTCTGCCTGCCTTGTCCCGCAATGCGCCTGGGCCGCGGTCCGCATGCTTGCGCTGCTTGTCGCGGCGCTGACAACGGTCCTTGCCGACGGCACGCGAGCGGGCGCAAACGAGTTCGAATACCGTGTCGCCGCGCAGGATCGGCTGAAGATCAAGGTATCGGAATGGCGGCCGAACTCGCGCGAGCTCTTCGAATGGTCGGCTCTCAGCGGCGAGTTCGCCGTCAGCTCCACCGGCATGCTCTCGCTGCCGGTGGTCGGCACCTTCTCGGTCGACGGCAAGGCGCCGGCCGAGATCGCGGCGCTGATTTCGGAGCGGCTGAAGGAGACCGCCGGGCTGGTCAATGCGCCGGCTGCGGCCGTCGAGATCGCGCAGTATCGGCCGATCTACGTGGTCGGCGCCGTCGAAAAACCCGGCGAATATGCCTTCCGGCCGACGATGACCACCTTGCAGGCGGTCGCGATCGCAGGCGGGTTCCAGCGCATGGAGCTGGCGCTGGGCCGTTTCGAGCGCGAGACGATCGTCGCCGAGGGCGAGATTCGTGTTCAGCAGACGCAGTTGCTGGCCCTGCAGATGCGTCGCGACAGGTTGCTGGCCGAAACGCGACAGGCAGAAACGATCATGTTCTCCGAGGATGTGCGCGGGAACCTCGATGAGGGAGCCGCCCAGGCGATGCGCGAGGAGAGCGCATTGTTCGCCTCGCGTCGCAATGCCATCCGCTCGCAACTCGACCTCCTGCAGCAATCGCGCGGCCTGATCGAGGAGGAGCTGCGTACGCTCGGCGCCAAGGCGGTGACCCAGCAGCGCCAGCAGGATCTGATCCGCCGCGAACTCGACAACATCAACAGCTTGATGAGCAAAGGGCTGGCCGTGAGTCCGCGCCAGCTCGCGGTCGAGCAAAACCTGGCGCAATCCGAGAGCCAGGGACTCGATCTGATGCTGGCGACGGCGCGTGCGAAACAGGAGATCAGCCGCATCGACCGCATGCGCGCTGATGTGCAGAACCAGCGCGAGATCGATATCGGGCGCGAGTTGCGCGAGACCCAGCTCTCGCTCAAGCAGTCGGAAGACCGGATCGCGTCGCTGCGCGCGCTCATCCATGAATCGACCGCGCTCGCGCCAAGGCTGCAGAGCCAGCAGGAAAAGCAGCTCGCCCGCATGCGCTTCAGCGTCCAGAGGCGCCAGGGCGACACGGTCAACGAGATCGCGGTCGAGGAGACCTCGCCAATCCTGCCCGGGGATATCGTCAGGGTCGAGCGAGCCTCGTTGCAATCGATCATCTCGGCGCTGCCCCCTGCCGGACCGGCCGGGGCGCAGAACTAGCTATCGCTGGCACATCCGAGCCGATTTGCGATCGGCTCAACCAGGCTCCCGTCCATGCGGAGGCAAGCCTATGCTGTCATCCGAGCGCCCCGCTCGCATTTTCCTCGCAGACGAACACCCGATCTTCCTGGCGGGACTGCGGTTCTGCCTGGCCGAGCAACCGAACATCGCTGTTGTCGGCGAGGCCCATTCCTCCGCCGACCTCGCGAAAGTCATCGAGAAGGCAGCTCCAGACGTCGCGGTCGTCGGCGATGATTTCAACGGGATTTCAGTCGTCGAAAGCCTGCTGAACGATCTGCCATCGCAGCGGATCCTCGTCGTGGCCGAGGAACTCGACAATGCCCGCGCCCACCGCCTGCTCGCTTTCGGCGTGCGCGGCTACGTCCTCAAGCAGTCGCCCGTTTCAGTCGTGTGCAAGGCGATCACCACGGTCCTCCGCGGCGGCTCCTTCCTCGATTCCCCCCACCCCCTTCTGACGGTCGGGGGAACGCGGCGCGGCTCGGTCCTGACCGAGAGGGAGAAAGAAATCCTCCGCCTGATCGCTCTCGGATTCAGTATTCGCGAGGCGGCCGCGCGGATCGGGATTACCAAGAAATCGGCGGAAACCTACAAGGCGCGCGCCAGCAGCAAGCTGAGCATCGAGAGCCGCCAGCAGATCGTGCAATACGCGATTACCCAGGGATGGTTTCAGTCCCACGACTAAAGAATTTAGACTGCCGTCGAGCGAACCCGACATCGATGGCGCTGCCTTCCAGCTGCGTCACCGCCGCCCAGCGAAGGCTCGCATGCCATGACGGCCGGCTCGCCGTTGGCGCAGAAAGCGGCGGAATTGCATCAAATCTGTCAGGCATTTTACTGACAACGTTCAGTTTGTAGCCAGCCCGCAATCGGCCTGAGCAAATATGCTGCAACGCACAAAATCCTATTGCGATGTATTCGATGCTCGTTAATAATCTGTTAATATGCAGATTATGAGTAGGGTGCTGCAATGAGCCGCTTTCCGGACTCGCAAAATTTGCCGGCGTCCTTAGCTTTGCACATGCGTGCATCGCGAAGCGAATACAGCTCGATGCGGAGCATAGTAAAAAGAGCCATCGACATTGCGGCAGGTGTTGCTCTCGTTCTCCTGCTTGCGCCGCTGATGCTGCTCATCGCCGCCTTGATCCGGGCGGGCGACGGCGGCCCGGCCCTCTTCAAGCAGCCGAGGATCGGCCGCAGCGGTAAGGGTTTCCGCTGCTTGAAGTTCCGCACCATGGCCATCAATGCCGATGAGGCGCTGCAGCATCTGCTGGCCTCCGATGCGGTCGCCGCGCAGGAATGGGCCGAAAGCCAGAAACTCACATACGATCCACGGATTACACCGGTCGGCGCCTTCCTCCGGCGCTCGAGCCTGGACGAGCTGCCGCAGCTCTTCAACATCATAGCCGGCGAGATGAGCTTCGTCGGGCCGCGCCCGATCGTGGCAGCCGAGCGCGAACGCTATGGCGAAGCCTTCAGCCACTGTTTCTCGGTTCCGCCCGGGCTGACAGGCCTCTGGCAGATCAGCGGCCGCAGCGATTGCTCCTATGCCACCCGCGTCTCGCTCGACAGCCAGTACGCCTCGGAATGGCACCTCCTGCTCGACGCCAAGATCCTGGTGAAGACAGTGCCGGCGGTGCTGATGCAGCGCGGCAGCCGATAAGGCAGCCGCAGGACGACGGTGCCGGACGTGCCACGCCCGGACCACGAGAGTTCCATGGAGTTCCTCGGCCCATGAAAATAGCGATCGTCCACTACTGGCTCGTCGGCATGCGCGGCGGCGAGAAGGTCATCGAGGCGCTGTGCCGGATGTATCCCGACGCGGATGTCTTCACCCATGTCTATGTGCCCGACGCGGTCTCCGACGAGATCCGCCGCCACAAGGTCACGACGAGTTTCGTCGGCAGGCTGCCGCGCGCTGCGAAGTTCTACCAGCGCTATCTGCCGCTGATGCCGCTGGCGCTCGAACAGCTCGACTTGCGCGGCTATGACCTGGTCATCTCCAGCGAGTCCGGGCCGGCCAAGGGGATCGTGCCGCCGCCCGGCGCGATGCACATCTGCTATTGCCATTCGCCGATGCGCTATATCTGGAACATGTTCCACGAATACAGGGAACGTGCCGGGCCGATCACGCGCCTGATGATGCCGGCCTTGGCCCATTACATCCGCAACTGGGACAGCGTCACGGCCAATCGCGTCGATCACTTCGTCGCCAACTCCGAGACGGTCGCCACGCGGCTGCACCGCTATTATCGCCGCGCCTCGACGGTGATCCATCCGCCGGTCGATGTCGACGCTTTCGAGGTGCTGCCGAACGATCTCGTCGAGGATTACTGCCTGATGGTCGGCGAGCTCGTCGGCTACAAACGGCCCGAGCTCGCCGTCGAAGCCTTCAATCGCACCGGCCGACGCCTGGTCGTGATCGGCGGGGGCGAAATGCTCGCCGAGTTGCGCCGGATCGCCAAGCCGAACGTCCAGGTGCTCGGGCCGCAGCCCTTCAGCGCCCTGCGCCATCATTACTCGCGCTGCCGCGCCCTGATCTTCCCGGGCGAGGAGGATTTCGGGATCGTGCCCGTCGAGGCCATGGCGAGCGGGCGGCCGGTGATCGCGTTCCGCCGCGGCGGTGCGACCGAGACCGTGATCGACGGCATGAGCGGCGTCTTCTTCGACGAGCAGAGCGTCGATGCGCTCATCGCCGCCGAGGAGCGGGCCAGGGCGATCACCTGGCAGCCGCGCGAGATCGCGGCCTATGCCCGCAATTTCTCGACCGCCGTCTTCGAGAAGCAGATGGCCCTCCACATCAACCAGCTGCTCAAGCCGCTCGCCGGGACATTCTCGATGGCCATGCCGCCGGCTCAGCCACGCCCGGCCCTGGTCCAGAGCCTGGCCTGAACGAGGCCGGCCCTTCGCGATATCGAGGAAGAACCTGATGCAGACGATCTACCAGAGCGAAGTCTATGCCGATTTGAACCCGACCTGGCATGAGGAGGATTCGCCCTGGAAGGCGCGGCAGGTCGAGGCCATCCTGCGCAAGAACGCGATCGTCTTCGACAAGGCCTGCGAGGTCGGCTGCGGCACCGGCGAGATCCTGTTCAACCTGGCGAAGGCGTTCCCGGCGGCGCGCTTCCATGGCTACGAGATCTCGCCGCACGCCTATCAGCGCGCCAAGTACAAGGAGACCGACACGGTCACGTTCTCGCTCGGCGATTTCACGACCGAGGGCCCGTCGGACTATGAACTGCTCGTCATCGCCGACGTGATCGAGCATGTCGAGGACTACATCGCCTTCATCAAGGCGCTGCGCGGCAAGGGCCGCTACAAGGTCTTCCACATCCCGCTCGATCTTTCCGTCCAGTCGCTGCTGCGCGGCTGGCCGATCACCAAGCTGCGCGAGAATGTCGGCCACCTGCATTATTTCTTCAAGGAGACGGCACTCGCGACCCTGGCGGATTGCGGCTACCGGGTCATCGATCACGCCTACACCGCGAGTCGGCTGGAGCTGCCCAACCAGGCGCTGAGCAGCCGGCTGATGCGCCTGCCGCGCCGGCTCTGCTTCTCGCTCAATCCGGACCTGGCGGTCCGGGTGCTGGGCGGCTACTCGCTGATGGTGCTGGCCGAATGACCATGGCGTGCGGGCACGATCAGGCTGGAGGCGCGCCGTCGCCATCGCGGAAGGCTCGGCTGCGATGAGCATCGAGCCGATCGGCGTGCTGACGATCCTGATCGGCCTGGTCTGCCTGATGCTCGGCACGGGCGCGCTCGTCCATGGGCTCGCGATCATGGCGGTCCTCGGAGCGGCCGCGGCCATGCTGATCGGCGCCGCCAACATCCAGCCCGGGCATGTGATGCTGGTTTTCCTGGTCTGCGGCGTGCTGAGCCGCCGCCGCGAGGCCGCGGCCGCCATTCGGACCCTGCATCCGGACGAGCCCGCATTCTGGTTCACCTGCCTCGTCGTCTATGGCATCGCCAGCGCCTTCCTGATGCCGCGCGTGTTCGCGGGCCTCACCGAGATCATCCCGCTCGGGACCACGGCCTTCGATGATACCGGCTCGACGGTGCCGCTGGCGCCGGTCTCGAGCAATGTCACGCAGAGCCTCTATCTTTCGACCACCCTGCTCTGCCTGATCACGCTGACCGCCATTGCCGCGACGCGCGAGGGCTTCTCGGCCGTCTTCAACGGGCTGCTCGCCTGCTGCATCGCCAACACCGTCTTCGCCATCCTCGACATCGCGACCTACTCCACCGGCACGCAGGAGCTGCTCGGCTTCATCCGCAATGCCCGCTACACGCTGCACACCGACTCCGAGATCGCCGGGATGAAGCGGATCGTCGGCTCGTATACGGAGGCTTCGGTCTTCGCGCGCTCGACGCTCGGCGTCCTCGGCTTCACCGGCACCTTGTGGCTCTGCGGCGTGCGCCCGCGGCTCACCGGCATCCTCGCCGGGCTCTCGCTCGTCCTGATCGTGCTGTCGACGTCCTCGACCGGATTGGTCGGCGCGCCGGTGATGCTCCTCCTGCTCTATGCCTTCGCCATCGCCCGGCTCGTGCTGGGCAATGGGGTGCAGCTGACAGCCATCTTCGCACTCGGCGCGCCGGTCGTCGGGCTGGCGGTCGTCCTGCTTCTCCTGCTCGATCCCGACGCGGTGGCGAAAATCTACGGCTATGTCGACCTCGTCGTGCTCA
This sequence comes from Allobosea spartocytisi, assembly GCF_014764685.1. Classification (NCBI taxonomy): domain Bacteria; kingdom Pseudomonadati; phylum Pseudomonadota; class Alphaproteobacteria; order Hyphomicrobiales; family Alloboseaceae; genus Allobosea; species Allobosea spartocytisi. The sequence goes on along the minus strand of NZ_JACXWY010000002.1, from coordinate 71 downwards.
ACAAGGCGAGTTCCGATTCCGGGGTCGAACGCAGCTCCTGGAACGTCATCTCATTCCAGAACTTCCTCGAC